>SVRT01000023.1 GCA_015064685.1 Oscillospiraceae bacterium | reverse complement strand
GTCTTGAAAACCGTTTGGGGGCAACCCCACGGGGGTTCGAATCCCTCTGCCTCCGCCATCAAAGGACAATGAAAAAGGTATTGCCCAAGAAACCCTCGATTTTATCGGGGGTTTCGCCATTTCTACGGTCGAATTTTTAACAAGCGATTTTGTGGATGTGAAAAAGGTATTTTTCCCTTTCTGTAGTGAGCCGAACTCTCGCAAAACCGAATACAAGCTACCGAGCGCAAAGAGAAAAATTGAACAAGTTTTAATGCCTTTATGTAAAGCCTGACAAAGTAAATGGAGGGGTATCATGAAATACACTATTTTTTCTGAAAAAGCAAAAGCGCATAAAAAACCTTTGCATCATAAAACTGTGGTGCCTGTTTCATACGTACATTTTGAAGAGGACAAACTGGCGTTTCAAAAAGTGCGCGCCGTAAAGGACGCAAAGTGTAATTTACCGATTCTTCTTAATGCAGGGGACAGCGTCACACTGGATTTTGGCGAGCATTGTGTGGGATATCTGCACTATACGGTTAACCACACGTACACCATTACAGATTCTCCGCCTCGTTTAAAATTCACCTTTGGTGAAATGCCTTTGGAGCTTACCGTGCCTTCTGATGAATATCACGGCACCTTGGGGGACGGATGGCTGCAAAACGAGGTAAAAACAAGCGTGTTTTTGCCGTGTGCCGTGCAGCTGGAGCGTCGGTATGCGTTTCGGTATGTGCGCATTGAACGCATAGATAACGCAACCAAATTCCCAGTTGAGATTCAGCAACTGTATTGCGACTGCGTCAGCAGTGTCAGCAGAGAAAGTGCAGCAGAATTTGCGATATCCGATCCGTTTCTTAAACGCATTTATGATATTTCTTTGGATACGCTGTGCAGTTGTGAACAGGATGTTTTCGAAGATGGCCCAAAGCGTGACAGGCGCCTTTGGATAGGCGATTTGCGTTTGCAGGCGCTGACCGATTATGTCAGTTTTAAAAATATTGATCTTATCAAAAGATGCATTTATCTGTTTGCGGGTTACAGAATCGACGGGGCTGTGGCGCCGTATGTATTTCCTGATTCCCCTCCCTACGTGGATGGCTGGGTGTTCGATGATTATTCATTGTTTTTCATCTCTTGCATATATGATTATATGGAGAATTGCGGCGATCTGGAGTTGCCTGTAGAATTGTATGATATCGCATTACAGCAAGCACAGATCGTTGGGGCAAAAATTGAAACGATGAAAGTAACCCCCTTTATAGACTGGTGTGACGGTTTAGATAAGAGTGTGGCGATAATAGGTGTGTATATTTATACCTTAAGACAGCTTTATGCAATCGCCAAAAAGCTTCAGAAAGATGCCACTTGGATAAAAGCGGAGATTGATAAGGCAGAAATGGCACTTCGCGGTTTCTATTCCGAAAAAGAAGGTCTTTTTGTAACTGAATCCAACCAGATTTCATGGCATTCGCAGGTGTGGGCAGTTCTTAGTGGTGTTTTGACCAAAGACGAAAATGTAAAGGTGTTGAAGAACATTGAAACATCGAAAACCGCCTTTACGATGAGAACGCCGTATATGATGCACTATTACCTTGAGGCATTATATAGCTGCAATCTCAAGAAAAAAGCGCTCGATTTCCTGAAAGGGTATTGGGGTAAAATTGTGGCTTGCGGTTTTGATCGTTGTCCCGAAATTTTTAATCCTGACAATCAGTTTGAATCACCGTATAATGCACCTGAAATCAATAGTGCTTGTCACGCGTGGAGTTGTACGCCCGTCTATTGGTTACATATGCTTGACGCAGAAAACACAGATAAAGAGTAGTTTCTTTGCTTCCACATCAACAAGAGCAAATCGACAAAGTCGATACACCTTTTGTGAGAGTTCGAAACCTTAATGCAAAAATGCTAAAATATCTTTTTTATAGTCCTTACACAAACACAAGAGGACGGTCATAAAGACCGTCCTCTTGTGTTTGGCGGAGCCGAAGAGTACAGAGAAACCCACCTCCAAGCAGTAGGCTTGGAAAATAGTTTGAATCCCGTATTCACCTGTTTACCTATGCGGATTTTTTCGTTATAAAAAGAGGAAATATTTTTTAAAAACCATTGCAAAACAAAATAAAAGGTGGTACAATAGAAAAAAGGATAAAAATCCTTATTAATTCAAGTATAAGGAGGGAAAATATATGCCGGGACCCGGAGGAGGATCACGAGGAGGCGGCGGAGGCCGCGGATTCGGTGGCGGATTTGGCGGCGGAGGCGGAAGCTTCGGCGGCGGAGGCCGTGGGTTTGGCGGACATCATCACAGACCGCATTATCACGGAGGATGGTATTTCGGACCGCGCCGTTATTACTATGGCGGTGGAGGCTGTCTTGGCGGCTTGCTTGGTCTGCTTATCGCACCGATCATTATTTTGCTTTTTGCGGCAATACTTTTGCTGTCTACGTTCAGCTCTGCATTTAACAGCATTATGACCGGAGGTCAGATCACGTACAACGAAAAGGACTTCCAGGATTATGCCAATCAGCAGTATGCCGCTGAATTTGGAGATGAGAGCGCATACGCGGGGCAGGACTACGAGGATCATATTCTTCTTGTTTTCCTCGTTGAAGACGAGGAGTATTATGAATACGCGTATATCGCGTGGGTCGGAGATGACGTTGACGATGATATAAACTACATGTTCGGCGGCTCTGGTACAGAGCTTGGATATGCCGTTGAGAATTCGGGCATCAACGCCTCGGGCACTTATCAGTACTCGCTCGACAAGGGAATATCCTCGGTCGTTCGCAAGATGCAAAGAAATATCGAGTCTCTCAAGCTTGAAGACCCGTATTACTGTGACAGCTCAAAGAGCCAATACAAGTCTCATCTTACCAACAAGACTTCCATCAATATGAATGATAAGGTAGTCAACGATGCGCTTGAGGACTTTACCGCCTCTACCGGAATCGCGATCGTAGTGGTGGTTGAGGACGCCGAGGAGGTGCTTCCGAGGCACTTTGACTATTTCAGCCTGATATTAGCGATCATTCTTATCGTGATCGCGGTCGTTATCATCGTAAAGGTTATGAAAAACCGCAAGAAAAAGGACGAGGATGACGGAAGCTACAAGGGAAACCAACAAAAAGAAAAAATAAACTTTGACGATTTTTAATCCAAGTCAAAACGGAGGAAATGACAATGAAGAACTTAACAAAGCTTTTAGCGCTCTTGCTCGCGCTGATAATGCTGTTCACAGCATGCGACACAGGCTCGAATAATAAAGAGAGCGGCGACAAGAAGGAAACGGCGGCTTCCACTGAGACAGTTACCGAGCCCGCTACCGAAGATGAGACCGAGCCCGAAGCTGAATCCAAGGGCAACAAAGAAACAGAGCCCGTAACCGAGGCTCCCACAGAGCCCGAGACGGACGCACCTCTTTCGGATTACCGACTCTCGATTTCGAGAACACGCGACGAGATAGAGAGCATGATTACTCTCCAGAGCACCGACTTTGAGGATGCGCATACTCTTCTTGAGGAGTTTGAGTCAATTGCAAAGACAAGCTCCAACTACGAAGAGGTAGACGCTACCTATATGGAGTTTGAGGACAAATTCTACTACATCGACACCCAGATAAGCCTTGCAAACATAATCTACGATCTCAACAGAAATGACACTGCGGCATCCAGCAGATACCTTGATAACTACGATCTGTTCGGAGATCTTTACAACGCTTACATGGAGTCTTGCCGTAACGTATATCTGGAGTCTCCCATCAGAGACGAGCTATTCGCTGATTGGACAGAGGAGGAGATCAGCCAGCTTCTTAACTACACTCCCGAATCTCAGGAGCTTCGTGAGAAGAACGAGGAGATACTCGTTGAGCTAAACGAGCTTAGCGGACCCGATGCAGAGAAGAGAACTGCAGAGCTTTATGCACAGATCGTCACAAATAACAACCGTATAGCTAAGCTTGCGGGATACGATAATTACTACGATTACGCAACAAAGGAAGTATATGGCAGAGACTATACACGTGAAGATATCGCGGCATTCAAGGGATACGTTATGAAGTATTTCGTGCCCAATTTCAACGCGCTCAGCGACGGCTGGTATAATAAATATGTAAATCTTGGTAGAAATGCCCAGGGCTTTATGGTCGATTTCCTCTACGAGCCCTTTGATACTCTTGACAAGAACTATCTTGAGGGATACGTTAATTCGTTTGACAACAGCACAGGAGCGGGATTTAAGAGCCTCTTCGAGAACAGAAACATGATCTTCGCAAGCTCGCAGAACTCGCACCAGTCCGCATATCAGACGTATCTTGAGGATCTTGAAACCCCGTTCTGCCTATTTGGAAGCAATGGACAGAGCACCTCTACGATAGTTCACGAGATGGGACACTATTACGCTTCTCTCCACACCCCCCACGTTACAAGCTACGACCTTGCCGAGACACAATCTCAGGCAAACGAATATCTGCTTTTGAAGTACCTCAGCACTCAGATCCCGCTCCCCGTATACAACGCACTCAGTGAATATAACGTATACAATACCGTAGCAATGATACTCATATGCGTAATTATCGATGATTTTGAGCAGAGAGTATACAGTCTTGAAAGTGTTGAAGGCTATACGCTTGAGGACTTTGAAGCGATCATGTCGGAGGTATGTCTGCCTTACGGTGGAACTCACTACATCAACAGTAAGATAACCGATATCAATGAATACTGGTTAGCAGTTTGCCCGAACTCTCCCGTATACTATATAAGCTACGCTACTTCCTCTATCTCCGCGCTCAATATTTTCTCGATCGCGGATAAGGACGAGGCTGCAGGACGCGAGATGTATCGCAAGCTCGTTGAGGAGACAGACGAGAACGACGGATTCAAGAGTGCGCTCGCAAAGATCGGCCTTACAGATCCCTTTACAGAGCAGACCTTCATAGCAATGCAGGATTTGATAGTAAAATAATCGATATCTGCTCGTAACACCGAAGGGCCATTATTGGATGGAAGATCTGATCTGGCCGGCGGTCAAAGAATTCACAAATTGATAAAAATAAATGCTCTCTCGGTCGTAAAATGCGGCTGAGGGAGCATTTTGTCTTTGTTTGTTGAAAATAAGTGATTTTTAGAGTATAATGTAGACAAAGAGGCTGAAAATGTCAGTGTTTTGAAAAAAATACGACAGTAATTATAGGGGAACTTTCCCAAATGATTATACAGCCTTATGGCGGAATGGAGAAAACTATGGCTCGGAACAAGACTGACAGCGGATACCTGCCAGATAAAGAAATTGTTGATCTTTATTGGAGCAGAGACGAAAAGGCAATCGACGAAACAGATAAAAAATACGGTAAATACTTATACACAATTGCCTATAACATAATTCACAGCAGACTTGACTGTGAGGAATGTCTCAATGATACCTATCTCGGCACTTGGAATTCTATTCCTCCCCAGAGACCGGGCTCGCTGCAGGGCTTTCTTTCCCGAATTACTAGAAATATCGCAGTTGACAGATATAGGGAAAGGAGCGCGTCAAAGCGCATTCCCTCGGAGCTTGTAAGCTCTCTTGAGGAGCTTGGGGACACACTTTCCTATGACGGCTCGCTTGAAGAGGAGGCGGCGGTTTCCGCAGTTGCGGAGGAGCTAAACAAGTTTTTGCGCGAGCTTGACGAGAGAGATCAGTTTATTTTTGTGTGCAGATATTATTACTGCGATACAATAGACGATCTATCAAAAATGCTCAGCGTAAGCGAGAGAACGGTTTTCAGAGCTATCTCTAAGATGCGCGAGGAGCTGAGAGAACGACTTAAGGAGGGGGGCATTGAGGTATGAGTATGAACAAAAAGCAGAAGATGGATCTCGACACTATATCGAAAATAGATGACGATATCATTGAGAAGAATACCGAAAAGAGAATAAGATTACTCAGAAAAAAGTCAAAGATCGTCCGTAACCGAACGATCGCTGCTATCGCCGCGGCGGCACTGCTTCTGACGGCGCTTGTGTCAATGTTTTTGATCCTTTCGGGTCGCCCCGATGCAAAGCAGGTGCCGATATACCAGGGAATGACCGCTCACGCGTATAATAATGATTCAACCGTAAACGCGGGTGGAATGAGCATTAGCTTCTTGTCCGCAGGCAGCTCCGACCAGGGATTTGACTGGCTCAAGGACGGAGACAACGGAAATCACAACGGTAACGACAAGAACGGTAAAGATACCTCCGCCGAGACCGAGGCAGAGTCCTCGAGCCTTGAGATAGGCGAGCAGGAGATAGTCTTCTATACCCGTCCGAATACAGATTTCTATATTAAGGTACATATTTCCAATCCCGACAACTACGAGATTCTTTCCTTTACGCTTAACGGAAAGAAGTATTCCTCATATATGTTCGAGGAAGGCTCGGATATGGAGAACCTCATTCTTAAATGCAACGTCGGCGATGCCGAGGGTATAATTGAATATACTATCGACGCGATCAAGTACGTTGACGGTACCGAGATTAAGGACGTCGTTATGGAGGGCAACCGCACCATAAAGATAGGCGTATATACCGATAAACAGCCTGCGTCCAAGATAACCGAGGAGAAGATCGGACTTGACAGTATAGGATTTGACGTTTCGCTTTCCGATGAGCTCGGCATGATAGAAATGTCCGGCGGAAACGTATGGGTGGAGCTTTTGAAGGACGGCAATGTCGTCTCTCGAAAGGACATCTCGAATTTTGAGCGAGAGAATGTGATCTTCGAGTCTCTTGAAAAGGATACCGAATATGAGTGCAGAGTTGTTGCACACTATGATTCACTTGACGGACAGGGAATGGCGGATCACGTCCTTTTGTCAAGAAAGTTCAGGACGGAGAGCATATTTGTCATAGATATTAAGGATACGTCACAGGACGGAGTGGAATTCTTAATTGAATGGAACGATCTTGTTGAAAATAAGACGCTTACGTCTCTGACACTTTTCCGGGGTGGTGAGAAGGTAAGAGACATACCCGTAACAGACACGAGAATCGACGGACTTCTTTCGAATAATACTTATATGCTCGTTGCGCAGTATGATCTTAATGACGGTAGCGGCAGTCACATTACTGAAAAGAGTGTTGAAATAAAAACGCTTGCAAAAGCAGAGCCGGTCTTCAAGTTTAATGATATAACGGCTGATACTTTCACAATAATCGGCTCGTATGATCATACCGATACCGATAAAACACTTGTGTCTTATAGCGTAAAGCTTTACAGCGGTGAATTGCTTGTTGCAAGGAATACCGATATGAAAATTGAATTCAATTCGCTGAATTCTTACACAAAGTATACCGTGGCAATAGAGTATCAGTTTGACTTGAACGACGGTAAGGGAATGCAGGAAAAGAGAATTGAATATTCGCTCAACACAAGACCGTACATAAATGTAACTAGGTTTAGGTTAGCTAACACACAGGATGTGCTGTTTGAGGGCTGTCAGATATTCTTAGACGCTCAATTGGACAATCCTGACGGCGCCAGAGTCACTCATGCCATCGTCAACGGCAGAAAATATGAAATACAGGTAAGCTTATTCGAAGCAGACAGCATTGCTATAGAATTCTGGACCGATGAAAGCATGGTGGGTGACGTGAGCTTCACGCTTGAGGGCTTGAGCATAATGATGCCGAGCGGAGACTCGTACGACGTAATGCTTGAAGACGGTATGTCGGTCAACGCATATATTCAGGAAAACGTAAATATAGCGGAGATGGAGTTTACAAATGAAAGCTTCGAGCCTGTATACTGGCTCTTCCCGAGCGACAAAAAGTATTTCAAGATCACCGTTGGCAGTCATACTCCTTATGAAGTAACGCATCTTGAGCTTAAAACTGAGGGAATAAACGAAAAACTGATCTTTACGTCTGAGGATATTATTAAAGTAAGTGATTATGAATATGCAGTAGAGTATCCGCATTCTGCGAGCGGAAATGCAATATGGAGCGTTTACGTGATCGGAGAAAGCCAAAGCATCACTATGGAGATAATTCCTGAAAATGTCTATGTCAGATGCCACGAGTTAGGATACGATGACGTTGTTTATATATCCAATGCGCAGGAGTTTGCCGATATGCTGGCTTCTTCCGAGGAAGGAAGATATTACGAGCTGACAGCGGACATAGACCTTTCGGGAGTGAAATGGACTCCGCGTGATTTTAACGGAGTGCTGAACGGAAAGGGACACGCTCTCAAGAATATGTCTTTAGTCGGTTCTCTCAGAGAAGGACGGGGATTTGGCCTTTTCAAAACCCTTTACGGAGTGGTTACGGATTTAAGGTTTGAGAACACGTACGTTATGACAACGCTTTCCGGTGCAAATGGAGGACTTATCGCAGACAGAAGCGAGAAAGGTATCGTTATGAACTGCTCTATAGACGAGACATCTGAGATAAGCGTGACGGGTGATACGTGTGTAGGAGGATTAATTGGTTCGAATGCGGGAATAATTAAGAATTGTGTCAATTATGCAAGCATTACTTCGGCTAATGGTTGGTGTGTAGGTGGGATTACTGGAGAAGGAGGCACGCTTGAGGGATGTATCAATTATGGCGATATGGTCTTTTTTAAGAGTGAGGAGCACGAAAGCCATTGCGGCGGAATAGTCGGAGCAAATCTAACGTATGTGGTGGATTGCATAAATTACGGTAAGATCACGGTCAGATCAAATGAGACTGTAGATTGCGAAAATGGGTACACCGGTGGAATAGGCGGAGCCATTGGTACAGCTATACGTTGCCAGAATTACGGTGACATTGTACAGGACGATGCGCGAAGAACTCTGGCGGGAGGAATCTCGGGCGGCGGAAGTGACGGTACTCTCAAGGACTGTGTAAACTACGGCTCGATAAGCCACGGTAGCGGAATACTTGGGTCTCGCTCATCCGGCGGCACTTGTATTATCGAAAACTGCATCAATTTCGGAGACGTAAGCGGATACAGTGTATCGGGAATATTCTACTCTGGAGGAGACACAGGACTTAACGTATTCGTTAAGAATTGCGTAAACGTCGGTAAGGTCAGCGACACGAGTGAACGCCAAGGTGCGGGAATAATTCTCGGTGAACCGTCATTCGGAATTGAAAAGATCGTTGCAGAGAATTGCTACACCAATGTTTTGTACGCATTCGACTCAAGGCATGAGGGAGTACAGAAATGCAGCCTTGATCAGCTCAACGACTCGGAGTTTTACACAAAGACTCTCGGCTGGAGCGAAGACGTATGGGATCTCTCCGAGCTTGACTTTGAAAACGGCAAATATCCCAAATTAAAGTAAAAAAAGTGAAAAACAGGAGCGGTGCCAAGCACCGCTCCAACTTTTTATTCAAAAATCGTAATATTACCGATCTTCGCGTTTGTATCTGCGTAATTTGGCTTGCGCGAATCTATGCCGACATTACCGCCTACCTCGAATTTAACAAATCTTGCACGTACCTTATCGAACTTAACTATCCTCTCGCATCCGAGCGCCTGCATAGTGACCGATGCGACCTCACGAAAGCTCTGTCCGTCTTGGCTCACGTGAATCTTGAACCGTGTAACGATATGCTTTGATTCGTCGCGCGTATTCCAGCCCGCGGGTCTGTCCTGCCTTATGACAACGTGCGGATAATGACCGAGTGCGCAAATATCCCTCTCATCACCCATATCGATAAGCAGGGAGGGCGTATGCTCTCCGGACTCCCAGGAATCAAACGGGTCGCCATTTATCGCCGTGTAGGCGTCCGAGCTGTTCGATGTTGCAGTAAAGCCGCTCATATCAAGCGGAACGAGTGAATCAAAGCTCTCGGGCTCGTCAAATTCTCTCGAGCACCAGACGGGCGTAGACCAGGTCTTTCGCCCTTCGCCGTCAATGAGTTTTAGATAGAAATATCTCGCCGTGTCGGACGTCACCGTGAAATCAAGCGTGTTTTCGGTCACACCTGTCTCATAAACCACGTTTCCGTAGTCCGAGATGACCTGACAGAGAGTTGGAAAAGTCGTAATGTCGTCCTTGAAATAATCAAGCTCGATATGAAAATCGTATCTGTCCGCGAGATCAAGATCTGCGGGAGCCTTCTTGCCATTTACACGGTAGGAAAGCTTCACGTTACCCGATTCGCAGGCGTAGAAGCGATTGCTTCTGAATGCGTCGTGAAATGCCTCTCGGCTCTTTTCTTTTGCCATAATAATAGTCTTGCCTGCAAGACAGTCGTATCCCCAGACGGGTCCGTGAGAGTCGCTCGACTGCGTGACGCTTACGCGAAAGCCTGCGTCAAGAGCCTGAGAGTAGGCGTATTCGTGAAGGAGATTTTCCTTGTTGTCACCGCCGTTGCCCGTCTCAATACCTCGCATAATGTGGAGCATAGTCTTGGTGTTGTGCTTTGCAAAGTCAAAGTTCCAGATACCCTTCGTGCTGTATCCGACCACGTGCGGATGCGCGAAAATGCCGATGGGGGCAGGGGAGAGCGAGATCTCACGCTCAAATTCATCATACGTGTCGCAATGAATATATCCCGCGCTCATAAGGCTTACAAGCTCGCCCGAATGACGGTGAAGAATTCCAAGACGGTCATTTTCGGTATACATGATCTCGGATTCTGCGCCCGCAAAGATCACAGGAGACGAGCAATCCTCAACGAGACAAAAGCCGCGGAAAAAGTCGTAGTCGTTGGTTACGTCCGCGTGGTCTGTAATAACCGTCGCGTCTATCCTGTCCTTGTCCTTGACGTAATTTACAAGATCGGAGATATCTGCCGTTTCGTGCTTGGCAAACACATCGCACTCGTGAATGTCGGTCGTGTGGCAATGCATGTCACCCACGTAGAAATTCAGCTCGTCCTCGCTTGACGCGTGGATCATTTGTCTTGCATGAACCGACGCTCGATACTCATTACCGCCAAACGCCGCTACGACCTCGCCGTCGCCCTCCTTGATAAGAGAGATAAGCACGCCGTTATCAAACGAGTGCGCACCCTTTCCCGAAAAGCCGCGCAGAGCCGCGGCGTTTCCCTCGACGCGCCATTCGACGGGCGAATCCTTGCTTATCCCATCACCGCAAAGATAAAGCGGTATTACGTCTCCAACGTATGAATCTATATGTTTTTTTGAAAGTGAAACCATGTCAATACCTCGATTTATTCATTTATGCCGCTTTTGTTGCCTGATTTGTTTTTTATGTAGCTCTTGGGTGAAACTCCGATATTATCCTTAAAAACCTTTGAAAAATAGAGCGGATCCGAGAATCCCGAGAGAAGAGCCACGTTTTTAATCGAGTCAATGCCGTGATCGAATAAGGTAACGGCATATTTCAGCCTTACGGAGCGTAAATATTCCGAATAGCTCATGCTCATCTTTTCCTTGAAAAGATGAGATAAATATTTCGGGTGGTAGCATAGTGATTCTGCAATCTTGGACAGCGTCAGATCGGGATCGCCAAAATCCTGCTCTGTAATTTCCGCGATCCTTCCGATTATTCCGTTTTTTTCACTTGTCGTATTGGAAAGACGCGAAAAGGTATAGAGAAGAATACTTTCAGTTGCAAGATCTACGGTTTTATCAGATGCTCGAGCGAGGCTCTCCTGCCAGAGAGGTATAAGCCCATCAAATCCACCGTATGCGCGTGTAAGGGGCGTTATGTCAAATCTGCGGTGAAGATCATTCGCCCTTGCACCCAAATAGTCAATATATATGTAGATCGGTGAGCCGGAGAAAAGAGCAAGCTCGTCATCAGCAAAGACAAAAAGAAGCGTTCCTTGTTCGACGTTGTACAGGTCTTGGTTTATCACAAATTGCCCGTTTCCCTCGACTACAAGAATCATCCTGTGAGAGTCAAGACGGCACTTTGACGTCATTACACTTTCATCGGTCTCCTTTACGAATCTCGATACGGAAATCGTTCCACCGATAGCAGATGAACTTGGAAACTTGCAGATATTATTTCTTTTCATCGATTCACCTCCCGATATGTCTCTTTTGATAAGTATAGCACCTTTAAAAAACAAAATCAAGTATAAAACTAACTTTTTTACATAAATTCATCGAAATAATCCATTGAATACTTTTTTTCTGATGCTATAATGAGTATGTAAAACGCAAAAAGAGGTGAAAAAGTGTATTACGCATTGATAATGCTTTCGGTGGCGATGCTCGGCGGTTGCTTTGCGCTGAACGACGTGTACAGGAAGAGACGCTCGAGCAATCTGCTCTCAAGTATGGAGTCATCCTGCATCGGAGCTGTGGCGGGACTTATAGTCTTATTTATAATTAACGGAATAAAATTTGAATTTACCCCGTTTACGCTTATAATGTCGTTCTTTGTTGCAATAAACGGGATTGCATTTACTTATCTTTCATTTAAAGCGCTTGAGACAACAAATCTGTCGATCTATTCGCTTTTTTCAATGCTCGGCGGAATGATATTGCCGTTTGCGCAAGGAATAGTTTTTTATGGCGAGGAGATCACGTTAGCCAAAATAGTTTGCGTTGTGTTTATTGTAGCGTCACTTGCTCTGACGGTCAAGATTGGTGATGGAAAGAAAGGATATATTTACTATATCGGTATTTTCGTGCTCAACGGAATGTCGGGAGTCCTCTCAAAGCTTTTCAACGAAATGCCATTTGAAAAGACGAGTGCTGCGGCATACTCAATGTACGGCGCGGCATGGACTATTGTCATCTCGGGTTTGCTCTGGATCATACTTGCAAAGCGCGGCAGATATCAGATGCCGAAATACACTGTCGGCATAGGAATGATCGCGGCGGCAAAGGGAAGTATCAATAGGGTAGCAAATTTCATTCTTGTCTTAGCTCTTGCGCACGTAGACGCATCGGTACAGTACCCGATGGTGACGGGAGGCGTAATGATAATGTCCACTCTTGTCTGCTTTTTCGGAGAGAAAAAGCCGTCAAAGCGCGAGCTCCTATCGGTTGCCCTCGCATTTGTAGGTCTGCTTTTGCTGTTTGCTATACCGATTTAACAAATAAATTGCAATTTAACGAATAGCCTTCTCCAGCGGAGAAGGGGGACCACCGAAGGTGGTGGATGAGGAGGTCGCCATTAAGACATTCGTCACGGGAATTTTGTGGATTTTGTCTTGTGGCGCAATGATTCTTTGCAATGAAACAAGATGATTAAAGGACGTGAAACCCTTGAAAGAGCGACCTCCTCATCCACCGCTTACGCGGTCCCCCTTCCCCGCTGGGGAAGGCTTAACAGACCGACAAATCAAAATTTGAAAAAAATGAAAGGAAAATAAGACAATGAAGAAGATCAGAATAGGCGTATTTGGCGCGGGATCGCGCGGAGGCACGCTTTCGCAGGCGTTTATGCTTCAAAAAAATTGCGAGATAGTAGCAGTATGTGAGCTGGAATCACGCAAGGCGGCACTTGAAAAGTACCTGAAGATCGTTGGTGACGTTGCGGTGTATCACGATTTTGACGAGTTTGTAAAGCACGACATGGACGCGGTCATCCTTGCAAACTTTTTCCACGAGCACACTCCTTACGCGATCAAGTGTTTTGAGCACGGACTCCACGTTTTCAGCGAGTGCATCAGTAACGGAACTATGGCGGAGGGTGTTGAGCTTATCCGCGCATTTGAAAAGAGCAATTCGATCTATATGCTTGCGGAAAACTATCCCCAGATGCTCTTCAACCGCGAGATGAAGAGAGTGGTTGACGGCGGAATGCTTGGCAAGATACTCTATGCTGAAGGGGAGTATAATCACCCCGGAAACCCGTTCAACTTTGACTTTAAAAAGGAATATACCTATTTTGACGAGCATTGGCGCAACTATCTGCCAAGAACCTACTATATAACTCACTCATTAGGTCCGGTTATGCGAGCAACGGGAGCAACACCTAAAAAGGTAAGCGCGCATGCGTGCTTTGCTCCGATACCCGGTGATGCCCCCTCGTCAAGCTTTGTCGGCGACCGTGCGGGTATCATTATGACAGAGAACGATGACGGAAGCGTTTTCAGAGTAACGGGCTGTGCAGGCTTTGGCGCACACGGCAACTCCTACCGCGTATGCGGCACAAAGGGACAGATAGAGAATCTCCGCGGAATGGGTGAGCAGGTAATGCTTCGCTATAATGAGTGGGAGATTCCCGAGGGAATGCAGGCGATCAATTTATATACCCCCGATTGGAACGACCCCGACGAGGAGATCATCAAAAAGAGCGGTCACGGTGGTGGAGACTACCTCACCGCGCGCTATTTTCTCGAGTGTATAACAAAGGGTGTCCAGCCTGAGCATCCCTTTGACGTTTACAGTGCGGTTGCGATGTCGTCGGTAGCGATACTCGGCCACCGCTCCGTGTTGAACGGGGGTAAGCCCTACGATATTCCCGATTTCAGATGCGAGGAGGATTGCAAGGCATACGAAAACGACCGAGAGACACCTTTCTATAATTTGAAAGGCGGAAAACCAACAATTCCTTGCTGCTCACACACCGATTTCAGACCCACGGAGGAGCAGATGGCGTGGAACAGAAAGCTTATTGAAGAATAAATAAAAAATAGCGGAGAAATTTGACTTTTCTCCGCGTTTTTTAATAAAGTGCTTGAAAAACAATGGATAGTTTGCTATAATTTTATAAAATCCAAATATTTGGAGGTGCAAATTATGAAAATAAAATTCAGGTGTGTAAAGGAGCTTGTGGACGGCATAGCCCTCCTTGCTCCCGAGCTTGGCGTAACCGTTTGTGATGACGCAGACGTTGTGGTTACCGCTAAAAGGAGTGAGGAAAGCATCCTTTCTGTATCATACTCAAACAATAAAGCTACGATCACCTACGGAGACGGAAAAGCGAGATTTTTCCGCGGACTTGCATATCTCGTTGATGCCATCAAACGCGGAGAAGAGAAATTAACTCTTTCCGAGTCACCGATATTCAAGACCAACGGCGCGATGGTGGATATGTCAAGAAACGTCGTTATGAACGTAAAAACGGTCAAGCTGATGCTCCGAAAAATGGCGCTGATGGGGCAGAATATGTTTATGCTCTATACCGAGGACACCTACGAGATTGAGGGCAGACCCTATTTCGGCCATATGCGCGGAAGATATACGAAAGCGGAAATGAAGGAGCTTGACGCATACGCACAAAAGCTTGGAATCGAGATGATACCCTGCATCCAGGTCCTCGGACACCTTGCAACGCACCTTCATTGGGGCGCGGCGGCACCGTACAGAGATACGAAGAACGTAATGCTCGTCGGAGCGGAGGAAACGTACAAGCTCATCGCGGATATGTTCAGAACGGTCAAGGAGTGCTTTACGACGAGACGAGTTCACGTAGGTATGGACGAGACCAACGATATAGGTCGCGGCAAATACCTCGAGATACACGGACTTCGCAATCAGGACGATATATATTTCGAGCATATGGCGCGCGTTATAGAAATGGCACGCGCAGAGGGACTCGAGCCTATGATGTGGAGCGATATGTTCTTCCGCCTTGCGGGAAAGGACCTCGAGAATTACACCGACTACGACGTGCGCGTGCAATTTTCCGACGAGGTCAAGGCAAAGGTACCGAAGGGAATACAGCAGGTATTCTGGGACTACTACCGCGACAACGAGGAGTTCTACGCGATAAATATAGACAAGCACCACGAAGTGTTCGGCAAGGACACTCTTTTTGCGGGCGGAATATGGCTCTGGAGCGGACACGGGCCTCTCTTCAGCCGCTCGCTCAAGTTCACAATCCCCGCGCTCGACGCCTGCAAGCATAAGGGTGTCAGCGAGATCATAGCAACGATATGGGTCAACGGAGGAGAAAGCGATCTCATCCTCTCGCTTGCGGGACTTTGCTGGTATGCCGACTACGACTATAAGGGTGGATTCAGCCTTGAGAGTGCGAAGGAATGCTTCCGTATAACCTGCGGCGCAAATTACGACGATATTATTAAGACCGAGCTCTGCCAGCATCCCGACGGAAGCGACGTAAGTCTCTGTCGCGCAATGCTCTATAACGACCCGCTTATCGGACTTATCGACGCTCACATAGATGAACTTGACACCGTCGCGTACTATAAGGACGCGAGCGAAAAAATGGCAGACCACGGCGATCTCGGTATATTTGCCGAAGCTTACGAGGTAACACAGAAATTGACCTCTTTGCTTGAGAATAAAGCGAATTTCGGTGTAAGACTCAAATCGGCGTACGATAGCGGAACCCGTGACGCGCTTGTTCCGTTTATTGACGAGTGCGACGTGATGATCGCAAAGATGAAGGACTTCAGGGAAGCGCATATGAAGGCGTGGATGCTTCATAATAAGCCACTTGGCTGGGAAGCGAACGATATGCACTACGGCGCGACTCTCGCCCGTTTTGAAACGACAAAAGCGCGCATATCCGCTTATATAAAAGGTGAAATAGACACCATCGAGGAGCTTGAGGAGGAGAGACTATACCGCTTCGGCGGCAAGGGCTTCGACGGCAACTTCGTCTGGTACCTCTACTCAAGCTACACCACCGTTAACAGACAAGACTGATTCAAATTTTGATTTATCGGTGCGTTAAGCCTTCCCCAGCGGGGAAGGGGGACCGCGTTAGCGGTGGATGAGGAGGTCGCCCTTTTGAGGGCTTTGCTTCTGTAAAAAGACATAGTTTCGATGCAAAAGAATCCTTGTGCTACAAAACAAAATCCACAAAACTCCAGTGGTGTATATTTTATTGGCGACCTCCTCATCCACCACCTTCGGTGGTCCCCCTTCTCCGCTGGAGAAGGCTATTCGTAAAACCGCAATTTATAAAAAAAGAAATCCGCCGCGGCGGATTTCTTTTTTTCTTTATTACTTTGAAGTTTCTGCGATAAATTCATCGATCTTATCTGCGATGACCTGAAGGCTCTTTCTCCAGAACTCGGGATTTGTGAGGTCGATACCTGCGATGAGGGCGACGTCCTCGACGTTTTCAACGGTAGTCGCCTTAAGCAGAGCGCGGTATTTGGGAAGGAATGCCTCTCCCTCCTCAAGAAACTTCGCGTAGAGTCCGCGGGAGAAGAGACCGCCAAACGCGTAGGGGAAGTTATAATAGCTGAGTCCTGCGCGGTAGTAGTGACTCTTGCAGCACCACATATAGGGGTGCATGTATTCGGGATCAAGCGCATCTCCGAACGCCTCCTTCTGCGCACCGATCATAATGTCCTCAAGATCCTTTGCAAACATAAAGGTGTTCTTGCGGCGGCGAATGACTTCGTCCTCAAAGAGGAAGCGAGAGTAAATGTCAACGATGATCTGAGTGCAATCCTGGATCTGGCTTTCGATAAGAGATACCTTCTCCTCGCCCGATGACTTTGCGATAGCGTCGTTGACGATAATAAGCTCGTTGAAGTTTGATGCCGTCTCTGCCACGGGCATCGTGTAGCCGGTGTTGAGCGGACGGTGATCCTGAATCATCATACCGTGGTAAGCGTGACCGAGCTCGTGCGCGAGAGTCACAACAGATCCGAAGCTGCCCGAGAAGTTGGTAAGAATTCTGCTCTGCTTGAAGAAGGGGAGATTTGAGCAGAACGCGCCGCCCGACTTGCCGGGACGGGAGTAAAAGTCGATCCAATCGTTCTTGAATGCCTCGTCAACCATCTCTGCAAGATCGGGAGCAAAGGAAGCGAAATGCTCGACGAGATAAGCGTGAGCCTCCGGGGCGGTAAAGGTCTTGCTGCCCGCTTTTCCCATAGGGGCGAAAATATCGTACCAGGGAAGACCGTTCTTGTGACCGAGAAGAGCAGCCTTGTGCTTTAAGTACTCGCGGAATTTTGGCATATACTCTCTCATAGCCTCGAACATCGCGTCGAGAGTCTCCTTCTTCATTCTCGACTGTGCGAGAGTTACCGCAAGAGGATTTTCGTATCCGCGAAGCTCTGCTTCGGTGTTGACCTGAGCTTTGATGCTGTTGAGCGAGAATGCGATAGCATCCTTAACCTTCGCGTAGGATGCAAGCTCTGCCTCGTATGCGGATTTTCTGACATCGGCATCGTCGCTCTCTGCAAGAGCGCGGATAGCGGAAAGTGTGGTCTTCTCGCCGTTGTACTCGACCTCAAGAGTCGAGGTGAGGTAGCTTGTGAGGTTGCCCCAAGCAGCACCGCCCGACATACTCATACGGGCAAAAACGTCCTCGGCATCGTCGCTCATATTGTGCGATACAGACTCTTTGATTTCGTTGAAATAGAACTTGTATTCCTTGAGTACCTCGTCCTGCGAGATCACAGCGTCAATATCCTCAATACCACCAACGTACTTTTCAAACATAACGTTCTCACGCGCGGTGCTTGCCATGAGCATCTGGATCTTGGTCTGAGGAACGGAGACCTCGGTGTCCGCGCTGTTAGTCGAGCGGCGGAGGCTGAAGTAACCCATAAGACGGCGAACGAGGACCGTGATAGTCTCCTTGAGATCGATGATCTCGCGCAGAGACTTAACGGTGTCATCGTAGGACAGAGTGGGAACTACGCTCTTGTAGGTCTTGACCGCCACCTCAAGCTTCTCCATATCGGACGTAAGCGCAGGATCGTCAATACCCTTATAAAAACAATCAAGTGACCATTCGTTGTACATAAATATCTCCTTTGTACTGCAATATTGCTCTTATTATAACTCTAAACTGAAACAAAGTCAAGAAAAAAATGCCTCGGCGGAGCAAAAGCTCTGCCGAGGCAAACTATTTATTATTGATTGTGCTTTTTATCTACCATTCTGTGGAATATTTTAACGATTTCAACTATCGGGATAATGAGGATAGCAAGACCGAATGCGATGCCGTATTCCATAAGATCGAGGTGAGCAAGCTCAAATGCGTTTGCGAGGAAGGGGATTTCGATAACTACTGTTGTGAGGATGAGCGAGAGCGCACCTGCACCCCAGAGCCAGAGGTTCTGTCCCTTCATCGTGAAGATAGAGCCGTGGAGGCTTCTCATATTGAAAGCATGGCAGATCTCACAGAGTGAGAGGGTAAGGAATGCCATGGACGTACCGAGCATTTCTGCAGAGTAGGTGCCTGCGGCAATAGCCTCAGCGTGATGGAGATCAGCAAGCCAGAATCTACCGATGAGGTAGGAGATCATGGTGATAATAGTAACGAGAACACCCTGATATGCAACTGCAAATCCAAGACCGCCCGCGAAGATACCTTCCTTGGAGTCACGGGGCTTGCGGTTCATAACGTCAGCCTCGGGCTTTTCCATACCAAGAGCGAGAGCAGGGAAGCAGTCTGTGATCAGGTTGATCCAGAGAAGGTGAACGGGAGCGAAAATTGTAAATCCAAAGAGCGTTGCGAAGAATATCGTAAGCACCTCGGAGAGGTTAGAAGCGAGAAGGAACTGAATAGCCTTACGGATATTGTCGTAAATACGGCGTCCCTCGCCAACCGCGGAAACGATGGTAGCGAAGTTGTCGTCTGCGAGTATCATATCTGCAACGTTCTTTGTAACGTCTGTTCCCGTGATACCCATTCCGACACCGATATCAGCATTCTTGATGGAGGGAGCGTCGTTAACGCCGTCACCCGTCATAGCGGTGACCATACCCTTCTTTCTCCAAGCGTTGACGATCCTCGTCTTATGCTCGGGCTGAACGCGTGCGTAAACCGAGTACTTTTCAACCGCAGTCTCAAATTCCTCGTCTGAGATATCGTCAAGCTCAGCGCCCGTGATAGCCTGGGAAGCGTCTGTGATAATTCCGAGCTGCATAGCGATCGCAACCGCGGTATCCTTGTGGTCACCCGTGATCATAATGGGACGGATACCTGCCGAGCGGCACTCGTCGATAGCGGGCTTTACCTCGGGACGAACGGGGTCGATCATTCCGACAAGACCGACAAAGCAAAGGTCACACTCAACAGCCTCAGAGGTGTACTCTGTGGGAGCTGCGCTGAGATCCTTCTTTGCAGCTGCAAGAACACGGAGAGCCTTGTCTGCCATTGCCTTGTTTGCACCGAGAATATCAGCGCGGATAGCATCGGTAAGCTCAACTACCTCTCCGCCGACAAGAGCCTTTGTGCAGCGCTTAAGAAGCTCGTCGGGAGCGCCCTTTGTGAACTGAACGAGATTGCCGTTCTCATCCTTGTGGACGGTGGACATCATCTTTCTTCCGGAGTCGAAGGGAACCTCGCCAATACGGACGAGCTTTACCTTCTGCTCGTTCTTCGAGAGACCGAGAGTCTCAGCGTAGTTTACAAGCGCCGCTTCGGTAGGCTCACCGACAGCGGTCTTTGCCTCAACGTCGAACTCTGCATCGGAGCAGAGAGACATTGCATTCGCAAGAAGCGCCTCATCGTCGCCGTAGTGATCAACGACGGTCATCTTGTTCTGTGTAAGCGTACCTGTTTTATCCGAGCAGATGATCTGCGTGCATCCGAGAGTCTCAACAGCGGTGAGCTTACGGATGATAGCGTTTCTCTTGGACATATTGGTAACACCGATAGAGAGAACGATGGTAACGACGGTTGCAAGTCCCTCGGGAATAGCTGCAACCGCAAGAGAGATAGCGATCATAAAGGAGTTGAGGATAGGCTCAAATCCGATTCCGTCACGGAGGAGCTGAACTCCGAAAATTACAACGCATATACCGATAACGAGCCAGGTGAGGATCTTGGAAAGACCTGCAAGCTTGATCTGAAGGGGAGTCTTGCCCTCCTCAGCCTGAGCGAGCGCATCTGCGATCTTACCCATCTCGGTATCCATACCGGTAGCTACAACAACTGCCTTACCGCGTCCGTAAACGACGGTAGAGCCCATAAATACCATATTCTTTCTGTCACCGAGCGCAACGTCGCCGTTAGCGCCTGCAGTAAGGACCTCTTCCTTCTTGTCAACGGGAACAGACTCACCGGTAAGAGCTGCTTCCTCTATCTTCATAGAAGCGCACTCAATGATTCTTGCATCAGCAGGAACCGCGTCACCTGCCTCGAGAACGATGATATCACCGACAACGAGGTCTTCACTCGCTATGCTGATCTGCTTACCGTCTCTGATGATCTTACTCTGTGCCTTTGACATTTCCTGCAGAGCCTCGATAGCCTTTTCCGCCTTGCTCTCCTGGAATACACCGAGGATCGCGTTGATAAGAACGACGGCGAGGATGATGACAACGTCAGCAGGGAACTCGAAGCCGTGATTGATACCCTCGTAGATCTCAACGCCTGCGGAGATAGCCGCAGCGACGAGGAGGATAATGGTCATAGGCTCAGCGAGCTGCTTGAGGAATCTTACGATAAGGGATTCCTTTTTTGCTTCAACGAGCTTGTTTTTGCCGTTTTTCTCAAGTCTTGCAGCAGCCTCGCTCTCACTTAAACCGTTGTGAGATGAGGAAACCGACTCAAGTACCTCGGCAGAGCTTGAAAGATACTCTTTCATTTTTTGTCTCCTTTTTGTATTTTATTACATTGTTTTTTACAATTATTATATACTGTACGAAGAGAAAATATCTGCGCTATTTCGAAAAAAAAGACTTATCCGTTTTGCAACAGATAAGTCTCATCGTTTAAAACAAAGCCAGAGTGCCAAGCACCCATGATGTTGACTTAGTTGCGCCATAACGCCGACTACTCCCTCATACCCATTTATTCTACCATTAAAAAAATAAATTGTCAATAGAATTGAACAAAAAATCATTTGAATTTTGTTTATTTTCAAAATAAATATTTGATTAACAGTGATAACTATGGTTAAAAAAGAATTTTTATGATAAATTCTGTAAATAAACTGTTAATAAGGGCGCGTTTTCCTTGACTTTGACATATCTATATGATATGATTAGTAAACAGTCGGTAGCAGAGCGTGCCGAAAACAATCAACTATTAACAAAGGAAGGTATTTTAAAATGGATGACGGCGATAGTACGGACACTACTTGTATGTGTAATGCCTTAACTGTTGTACGTACGTTTCATTATATTTCATAAGTGGTGGCATAGCCTAACGCAAGGATCTCTGAAATGATAGGAGACTGCGGGTAGGTCTATGCTTTTTTGCGTTTTTGAAATAAATGAAATTTTACTATTAATTACAGGAGATTAAAGGTTTTATCATGGATTACATAGGTCCCTTATTATTACAGGTTGTTCTTATAGCATTAAATGCGATATTCGCAAGCGCAGAAACTGCGTTTCTCTCACTCAACTCGGCAAAGATAGAGAAGATGGTCGAGGAGGGGGATAAAAAGTTAAAAAGAAAAGCAAAGAGACTCCAGAAGCTTACAAAGGATTCCTCAAAGTTCCTCTCTACCATCCAGGTAGCGATAACGCTGGCAGGATTTCTCGGCTCCGCGTTCGCTGCTGACAGCTTTGCAGAGCCTCTGACAAATTGGTTCAACTCACTAGAATTTGTAAAGAGTAACGGAATTGTTGTTCCCGAGCAGGTCTTCGTCATACTTATCACACTTATCCTCTCGTTCTTCAGCATCGTTCTTGGCGAGCTTGTTCCCAAGAGAATCGCGATGAAGAACGCGGAGAAGGTATCTCTCGGCATCTGCGGATTTATCCGCTTTATGTCCTACATTTTCGCTCCCTTCGTTTGGGTGCTTACCAAGACCACGAACGGAATGCTCCGTCTTTTCGGCATCAACCCTCACGAGGAGGAAGAGGCAGCGAGCGAGGAGGAGATCCGTATCATGCTCGACACCTCGAGCGAGGCGGGTGCTATCGACAGTATGGAGAACGAGATGATACAGAACATCTTCGAGTTTGACGATATACTTATCAGCGAGGTATGCACACACCGCCGCGACGTTAAGATGGTCTACCGTGACGATAGCCTTGACGAGTGGAAGAAGGTGCTTTCAACCTCAAGACACGGCTATTATCCCATCTGTGGCGAAAGCGCGGACGATATCGTTGCAGTGCTCAATATAAAGAAGTTCTTCCGCGCGGAGTGTAAGACTGTTGCGGAGGCTATGAGAGTAGCAAGCGAAAAGCCCTACTTCGTGCCTGAAAATATGAAGGCGGATATTCTTTTCTCCAATATGAAGGAGACGAGAAACTACTTTGCGATCGTCGTAGATGAGTACGGCGGAACGAACGGTGTTATTACTATCCACGACCTGCTTGAGCTTCTCGTCGGTGATATGGACGATAAGGACGAGATCGTTGTCGAGGAAATAGTCTGCCTTAACGAGGAGACACGCGAGTGGAAGATCCTCGGTTCAGCATCGCTTACAGAGCTTGCAGATAAGCTTGACATTACGTTCGATACCGAGGATTGCGACACCTTTGGCGGATATATCTTCGGAATTCTCGGAGAGATCCCCGACGACGGCACGACTCTCGATCTTGAGACAGATGATCTTATCATTAAGGTCGAGTCTGTTCTTGACCACAGAATAGAATCCACGCTCGTAACCGTTAAGGAAAAAGTGGTTGACGAGGATGACGAGGATCTTGACGACGAGGACGAGGAAAAGGAAGAGAAAAAGAGCCGCAAGGAAAGAGAAAAGGACGCTGAGAAGGAAGCTGAAGAGAAAGCGGAATCCGAGGCAGCCGAGGCACTTGAAAAATAAAATAATTTGCACCAATAGAACAAGAAATCCCGTGGCTATCCACGGGATTTCTTGTTTGTCAATATATCATTTTTTAATAAGGGTGTATCCGCAATTTCCCTTGAATTCAAAGGAATCTGCGTCAAGATCGTATATGATCTCGCCCATATTGTCGATACTGTCGCAGAAGACGGAGAAGTGCTTTGTGACAACGTAGCCCTGAACAATAAGGCGTCCCTTTCGGGGAAGATCTATCGGGGTAGTGTTTCCGTAACGGACCGCATCAACACCTTTGTTCATCGTTGCCATCTGCTCCTCGGTAGCTCCCGTCCAATGGTCGCGAGTACCGACTCCGTCAAGCTCGTAGTGGGAGATAAGGTGATCCTTGCCAAGCTCCTTCGCTCTCTCGAGGTAATGGTGCATATGACTTACGGGAACTCGCTTATCGGCGTTTCCGTGAGCGATAAAGAGGGGAGTGTAGAGGTTTTCGAGTCCGTAAAGACCGCTTCTTGAAGCGTACGCTTCGTTGTAGGAGCCTTTTTCACCGCGAGGTCCGATCCAGACGTCAAGCTCGTCCTGGAATTCGCCGATCGGGTCGTCGTCGTACCACTCCATGTAGTCGGAGGGACCGCACATCGATGCCGCCGCTGCAAAATAGTCGGGGAACTTGTTGAGGATAGCGTAGCAGTTTCCGCCTCCTCCGCTGCCGCCCTGAAAATATACTACCTCGGGATTGGAAATATATTCCGCGTAATGCTTTTTAACGTATTCACAGGCGTCGATAACGTCGTATAATTCGAGTCCGTTGCAGTCGGGGGAGCCTGTCGAAAATGCTCTGCCTCGCATATCGACAAGGACGACGAGGTGGCTGTCGGGCTTGTCCTCATTGGGCTTCCACTCGGGCATGCTCATATGCCAGCCGTGGGTCGTAAGTATTATGGTAGAAGGCTTTTCGGGCTTTCTGACTGTCATTGCAAGCTTGAGTCCGGGGGTCTGCGAGGACTCGTAATAGATGAGGTCACTGTATTTGGAATACTTGTTTTGGTTTCCGTCCTGCTTTTCAAGACGCACCTTATCCTCGTAAATATCAAGATTCTGATTTGACATGGGAAGGTCTCCTTTGGGGTTTCTTTGAGTCAATTATAGCACAGTTTTGCGGGTGTGTCAATGACAAACAAAAAATAAAAAGGCAAAAACGATTTTGGATGAACAAAAGATAAATTGCAGTTTTACGAATAGCCTTCTCCAGCGGAGAAGGGGGACCACCGAAGGTGGTGGATGAGGAGGTCGCCATCAAGGTGTTCGACACGGGAATTTTGTGGATTTTGTATTGTAGCATAAAGATTCTTTTGCAACGAAACAATGTCTTTAAAAGACGTGAAGTCCTTGATAGAATGCCCTCCTCATCCACCGCTAACGCGGTCCCCCTTCCCCGCTGGGGAAGGCTTAATACACCAATAAATCAATGTTTTAAACAATAAAAAACAAAGCACGGCGAGATGAGGCTCGCCGTGCTTTTATGTGTGTGATGATTTTACGGTTGAGTATTAATCAAAATATCCGAGTCTGTAAAGGAGCTCTGCGATGAGGACTGCGCCGCCTGCTGCGCCGCGGACTGTGTTGTGTGAGAGTCCGACAAACTTATAGTCAAAGAGTGTATCCTCGCGGAGACGTCCTGCGGTCACGCCCATGCCACCGTAGATATCACGGTCGAGCTTTGCCTGGGGTCGATTATCCTCTTCGAAATAGGTGATGAACTGCTCGGGAGCGTTCGGGAGACCGAGCTCTTGGGGAAGTCCCTTGAAGTTCTTCCAATCCTCAAGAATCTGCTCCTTGGTGGGCTTATTCTCGAATTTTACGAATACTACCGCGGTGTGACCGTCTGTTACGGGAACGCGGATGCACTGTGTTGTGATAGTCGTGCCCTCAGCCTTGACGATCTGACCGTTTTCGACTTTACCCCATACACGGAGGGGCTCCTGTTCGCTCTTTTCTTCCTCGCCGCCGATGTAGGGAATGATATTATCGATCATTTCGGGCCACTCGTTAAAGGTCTTGCCCGCACCCGAGATAGCCTGGTAGGTAGTTGCGACTACCTCCTTGATTCCGTACTTGCGGAGGGGAGTAAGCTCGGGAACGTATGCCTGAATAGAGCAGTTGGGCTTAACTGCGATGAATCCGCGCTTGGTGCCAAGACGCTCTCTCTGCGACTTGATAACCTCAAGATGCTCGGGGTTGATCTCCGGCACTACCATAGGAACGTCGGGGGTCCAGCGGTGTGCGGAGTTATTTGAAACAACGGGGATCTCTGCCTTTGCGTACTTTTCCTCGAGCGCCTTGATCTCGTCCTTCTTCATATTTACAGCGCAGAAAACAAAGGCACATTCCTTCATCTCCTCGATGTTCTCGGCGTCGATAACTACCATATCAGCGTACTTTTCGGGCATCGGAGTTGCGAGCTTCCAACGTCCGTTCAGCGCGTCAACGTATTTTTTGCCCGCGCTGTTCTTAGAAGCGGCGAGCTTAACAACTTCAAAATAAGGGTGATCTGCGAGCAGAGTAAGAAATCTCTGACCTACCATACCTGTGGCGCCAACAACGCCGACCTTCATCTTTTCCATAAATATCTCCGATCTGCACCTGCGTGCGATTTAGTAAACTAAAATGTCTACGTAAATTATATCACACTTTTTCCTTTATTTCAATAGGAAAAAGCGATTTTTACGAATGCACTTTATATAAAAATATTCAAAACGGTGTAGAATTGTTTGTGAAATTTGGATGTTTTACGATGCGGGGACTGTATTTGATAGGTAGAATGGTTTTAGAACTTTTTTCATAAAAAAATAAAAAAATTACGTAACAGTCTTTTCAAATCTATAAATATTTGTTATAATATAGTAAAATGGGGTAATAGGGGGCGAAAAAGTGAGATTTTCAGAAATATGCGACGTTTTAAGTCAAAATGGGATAGAAGAATCCTATATTGAAGCTGAAATTCTCGTTGAAGAGCTTCTTGGTGAGACGGTAAGTGACGATCGCGAATACGACTCCAAGATTCTTTCGCCCGCGCTCGAAAAGAGATGCCAAGGATACCCGCTTCAGTATATTATCGGCAAATGGTGGTTTGCAAGATGCGTTTTTGAGGTCAATGAAAGCTGTCTTGTTCCGAGACCCGACACCGAGACCGTAGTCGAGCAGGCGGTAAAGCTTATTCCATCGGGAGCAAGATTTGCCGATCTGTGTACGGGTAGCGGTTGCATAGCCATAGCGCTTGCCGACCTCAGGGCTGATCTGTACGGCATAGCGGTAGAGCTTTACCCACAAACGCTTGAAATAGCAAAAAGAAACGCGAAAAGAAATAAGGTTTCTGATAGACTATCCTTTATCGAGGGCGACGTGCTGTCAGGCGATGTGCTCGGTGGCGAGAGGTTTGATGCGATCATATCAAATCCGCCTTATATCAAAAGTCAGGTCATTGATACCTTGTCTCGCGAGGTCCTGCACGAGCCCAGAGTCGCACTTGACGGTGGAGAGGACGGATTGATATTCTATCGAACCATCGTTGAAAAATACAGAGATAATCTTGAAAATGGCGGTGCGTTTATTTTTGAGATCGGGTACGATCAGGCAAGCGACCTTGAAATGATTGCGGAAAAGCACGGTATGAGCTGTGAAATTGTTAAGGATCTTGGCGGAAACGACCGCGTTGCCATCCTTCGATGAACCGAAAAGAAGGATCTGAATAAACTTTATTAAAGAGAGAAGACTACAAATATCAAAACGGAGAAACCAGAATGAACATACTTGTATTGGCGGGGGGGTACTCTCCCGAGAGGGACGTGTCGCTTACGTCGGGAAGTCTTATAGCGAATGCACTCAAAAGAGAAGGAGAGATGGTCTGCCTTGCCGACGTTTATCTCGGTATAGACGAGGGCGATCTTGAAAAGGAGGATCTTTTCAACTCGGTTGAGGGAGAGGTCTATAAGGTAACGAACAGTGTTCCCGACCTCAAAGCGCTCAAGGAGTCGAGCGGCAACGGCGATGCGCTTATAGGACGCGGAATAATCGAGCTTTGTCGCAAGGCTGATGTCGTATTTCTCGCGCTCCACGGAGCTATGGGAGAGAACGGTCAGCTCCAGGCGACCCTTGATAATTACGGAATAAAATACACAGGCTCGGGATACGTTGGAAGTCTGCTTGCGATGGATAAGGACATTTCAAAGAAGATGTTTGTCGGCGCAGGAGTCAACACACCGGATTGGATATACGTTTCGGTGAAAAATTTCAACAGAGCCTACTTTGAGGAAAAGATCGGATATCCATGTGTCATAAAGCCCTGCTCCTGCGGATCAAGCGTTGGAATATCAATAGTTGAAAACGAGACCGAGCTTGACGCGGCGCTTTGCTTTGCAGAGAAATACGAGGAATACATATTGATCGAAAAAAAGATAGAGGGCAGAGAGCTGACGGTCGGAATACTTGACGGCGAGGTTCTTCCCGTGATCGAAATAATTCCAACAGAGGGCTTTTACGATTATACAAACAAATACCAAGCCGGCAAAACACTCGAGATATGTCCCGCTGAGATCAGTGAGCAGCTTAAAGATGAGGTTGGCAAACAAACCAAGCTCGCATTTGATGCTTTAAGGCTTGCGGGATATGCGAGATTTGACTATATGGTGGATAAGGACGGAAAGCCCTGGTGCCTTGAGGCAAACACGCTCCCAGGAATGACACCTACAAGTCTTTTGCCTCAGATGGCGGCGGCAAACGGTATGGATTACGGTAAGCTTTGTCTTAAGATCGTTGAGCTTGCGCTTAACAAATAAAATAATTTGGAGGGTAAAAAATGGACTTTAAAAACGTAGATAAAAAGTACCGTCCGGTGCCTTTCTGGTCCTGGAACGAGAAGCTCACACCCGAGGAGACCCGCAGACAGACCGCGATAATGGATGAGAGTGGTCACGGCGGCTATTTTATGCACGCACGCGGAGGACTCCAGACCGAATATATGGGCGAGGAGTGGTTTGAGAACGTGAGCGCGGCTGTTGACGAGTCGAACAAGCGCGGAATGCACGCGTGGGCTTACGACGAGAACGGCTGGCCCTCAGGCTTTGGCGGCGGTAAGGTAAACGGCAAGGGAGAGAAGTATTGGCAGAAGTATCTCCGCATCCGTCCCGCAAGCGCGGATATGAGCGATATTGAGCCTCACCGCATCATAACAAAGAACGAAAAGTACGTTTTCTATTACGACGTAAACCCCTTCTACGTTGATACTCTCGACGGAGAGGTCATCGCCGATTTTATCAATGAAATATATCTTCCTTACTACGAAAGATACGGCAATAAATTCGACGGATTCTTCACCGACGAGCCTCAGATCTCTCGTAACGGAATCCCGTGGAGCCTTAAGATGGCAGACGAATACCGCAAGGCATACGGCGAGGAGCTTTGCGATACGCTCGCGTCACTTTTCCTCGAGGAGGGCAATTTCGAGGATGTGAGAGTCAAGTTCTGGAAGCTTTGCACAGACCTTTTCTCCAAGAACTTTATGAAGCAGATTTACGACTGGTGCGTTGAGCGCGGTCTCGGCTTTACGGGACATCTTGTTCTTGAGGAAAATCTGACGATACAGATAACATCAAACGGCGCGTGCATGCCTCACTACGAGTATCTCACGATTCCCGGTATGGACTGGCTCGGCAGGCCTATAAATCCTTGCTTGACTCCCGTTCAGGTCGCGTCGGTCGCGGCACAGACCGGCAAGAAGCAGGTGCTGTCCGAGACCTTCGCGCTCTGCGGTCACAACGTCGGTCACGACGAGCTTAAGAGAAACTACGAGTGGATGATGGTGCGAGGCATCAACCTTATGTGTCAGCACCTCCTAGGCTACTCGTTGCGCGGAATCAGAAAGAGAGACTATCCGCCGGCAATGTACTATCAGCAGCCATGGTGGGATGAGTACAAAATATTCAACGACGCTATGTCGAGAGTTGGCATGATCCTCGCAGAGGGCAAGGTCAAGGTAGATACTCTTCTTATGCACAATATGACGAGCGCGTGGATATGCTACAACAACGGAGAGAGCGCGGCAAGCAGGGCAAACGCGATCACACCCGAGTTCGTTATCAACGGCGGCGCGTCGGGAATCAACACCTACAAGGGAATAGATATAAGACAGCTCAACACCTCTCTCGTCGGCGCATCGGTCGAGCTTGAGAGAAAGCATATTCCTTTCCACTTTGGAGACGAGACCATGATCGAGAGACACGGTCGCGTTGAGGGCAACAAGTTTATTATCGGTGAGATGGAATACACGACCGTCGTGCTTCCCGATTATATAAGATTTTTGCCTTATACTCAAAAGCTTCTCGATGAATTCAAGGCGAACGGCGGTATCATCACCACGGTCGACAAGCTTGAGAACAACGGTATTATAGACAATCCCGAAATTACTTACACGTTAAGAGAATTTGACGGATTTACTGCTCGCTATTTCGTAAACTCGACAGACGCGGAGCAAGCGGCGATCATCAATTGCGGCGGATACGCGCTTGATATCGCGACTGGTGACAAGCTCGAATTCTGCGGCGAGTACGTATTCCCGCCCTACGGAAGCCTTATGGTCATCGACGACGGAACGCCTTGCGCGGCAAAACCCGAAGCCAAAACGCTCAAGTCTCTCGATCTTTCGGGCAAGTGGAACGTGAGCAACAAGAGCCTCAACTCCATCACGCTTGACAAGTGCGCATATTGGTTTGACGGAGAGCTTATGGATGAGGGCGCAAATGTGCTTGATATAGTCCCGAGAGCCGGAGACCTGGAAAGAGCGGTCGACGTACGTTGCCAATTCAAGTTCAATATAGATTATATATCCGACAAGCTTTACCTCGTCTGCGAGACACCCGAGAAATTCGACATCAGAATGAACGATGAGATGATTGATAAGACCGATCTCGGTTATTTCCGCGACAAGGCGTTCAGAATGATCGACGTTAAAAAATACGCGAAGCTTGGTGAGAACGTGATCGAGCTTTCGGTTAAGCTTGAGCAGAGTGCAGAGACATACGAGAACATCAAGAAGGCGGCAATCTTTGAGTCCGAGAAGAACAAGCTCGTTTACGATATGGAGATCGAGCCTGTTTACATTTGCGGAGATTTCGCGGTAAGGCACGAGGGCGAGGTAGCTCAGGGCGAGCGCGGAGCAAGCTTCTTCGAAGATAACTTTACTATTACGAGAGCTGAAGACGAGATCGGGCTTAATTCGATCGAGAAGAACGGCTATCCCTTCTTTGCCGGCTCTATGACCTTTACGCGCAAGGTGAATCTTGACGACGTCAACTACACGGTTTCCTTCTCGAAGAAGGGAATCAACGTAATCAAGCTCAAAGTCAACGGCAAGGACGTCAGCACCACGCTCTGGGCGCCCTATGAGATCGATATTTCCGAGTATCTAACGGTTGGCGAGAACGAGATCGAGATCACTATCCGCAACAACCTGCGCAACCTTATGGGTCCGCACCATTTGCGCGAGGGTGAGAGCTATTTCGTCTCTCCCTCATCCTTCTACACCAGAGGATGCGTATGGAACAGCTTCCACGATCAGTATTTTGACAAGAGATATTCTCTCGTTGAGGTCAGCTTGATCTGAAAAGTATAAATGCAATAATTAATTCCAAGAAAAATGGAGAATTGATATGAAGGAAAGATTAAAGAAATTATGTGCGGTGTTCATAGCCGTGTATATTACAATCGTTGCAGTACCTCAGGTTGCCGTTTCGGCAGAAGCACCTGCGACCTACTCAAAGGAGTACAACTCAGGCACACGTCACGAGGTGTGTACGTCTTTGGATGGAACAAGTGCGTCGAGCTATTATACGGGCGAGTATACGTACGATAATCTCTCCGAGCTTTCATCGGGCGATCTTAAAACGTCGCTTTCCACTCTTATGACCACGACTCACACCTATAAGAGCACGTATGCGGACTGCCACTATAAGGCAAACCGTACCGATTGCGAAAACGGTGACGGAAGTGTTTCACTGATTTATACGTCATACAGCGCAACGATGAGCCAGTGGAACGGCTGGAACAGAGAGCACGTGTGGCCCAAAAGCCTTGGTGGTAAAAACGATAGCGACGGAGGAGGCGGAGCAGACCTTCACCATATCCGTCCTTCCGACAAGGGAGTGAACAGCTCAAGAGGAAATAAGAAATACGGTGAATCCGGAAGCAATGCGACCGAGAAAAAGGGAACGGATCCCGCAGTCGGAGTTCTTGGCGGAACCTATAACTCTACTTATTTCGAGCCTCTTGATAACGTAAAGGGCGACGTCGCACGTATTTGTCTTTACGTTTACGTAAGATGGGGAGCTGATTGGGGAGCAACCGATATAACAAAGGTTTTCCAAAGCGTTGAGGTGCTTCTTGATTGGTGCGAGCTTGACCCCGTTGACACCTGGGAGATGGGTAGAAACGAGGTTATTCAGGACATTCAGGGTAACAGAAACGTATTTATAGACTATCCCGAGTTTGCATGGCTTATTTTCGAGGAGGAGGTTCCTACAGACATGGTTACTCCCTCGGGAAGAGCATCTAACGGTACTGCAGGCGGTAATACAGGCGGAAGCACGGGTGGCGATACCGATGGCGGTGACGACACTGTAGAGCATACCGATATAGAAAAGATCAAGGCAGGAGCAACCGGCAAAGAATACACCGCAGAGGGTGTTGTTGTCGGTGTGAACGCAAAGAGCTACCTTTTGGGTGATAGCACGGGTGTTATGCTCGTATATCTCAACTCCGCACCCTCAGTGAGTGTTGGAGATAAGGTGCAGGTTACCGGAAACACCTCCGTATATGGCGGAGCGGTGCAGTTCGGTCAGGACTCAACGACAAAGAAGATAGGTGTCGAGCAGGTCGTACATCCCACAGCAAAGGTGCTGAGCGGAGCTGATTGCAACAAGTATCTCAATTCTGTCACGATGGATTACGTAACCGTGGTCGGAACTCTTGCAAAGTCAGGAAACTACTATAATCTTAGCATAGAAGGCGCCAATATAACGGGAAGCGTGACCTATCCCGCAAACACGGGAGAGCTTGCGGCGTTCCTCAATAAAAAGGTTGAGGTTACAGGCTACGTCACAGGTGTGACGGGAAGCGGAACGAAATATCTCAACATTATGATGACCGATATTTCGGAGTATGACGGAGTCGTAGGAAGCTGCCAGCATACCTCCACGAGAGTTGAGGGATATGTCAGCGAGAGCTGCGCAGAGCCCGGATATTCCGGCGATACGTATTGCACAAGCTGTAACGAGAAGATATCCTCCGGAGAGGTTATTGAGCCCAATGGAGAGCATTCCTGGTCAGGCTGGCGCGAAAGTGATGATGTAACACAAGAGGAGCGTCAGTGCTCTGTATGCTATGCGACAGAGTACCGTCCTATCGAGGTTCCAGAAACAGAGCCCGCGGTTGATACAGAACCCGAGACTGAGCCCGAAACAGATCCAGTGATGGAGACCGACCCTGCAACCGAGCCTGAGACGGAGGACTTGAATACCGAGCCCGAGACCGACAGGGAAACGGAGAAGGAGACCGAGGCTAACAACGAAGTAAGCACTACTGTTGAACCCGGCACAGATCCCGAGACCGCAGCATCAAACGGAACGCAGTCAAACGCGACGGTGGGATGCGCTTCAAGCCTTGCAGGCGGAACAGTGGCAATATCGGTAATATCAATTGCCACACTTTTCGTAACTCGCAGAAAAAAAGACTGATAAATAATAAATAAGCAAAAGCCCAACGGAATAGGCTCGTTATCATAAGGAGGTTCACAAAATCACCGATGGAGAGAGCCGAATAAAGAAAATCCATCATAGACAAAGAGTCTGTGGTGGATTTTCTTTGTTCTTCACCATCCCAAAATGAGTCGGAGAAAACAGAGAATAAGGCTACAAACTCGTTATCATAAGAAGGGTTACCAAAAAACGATTGCGAAGTTCGAACGAAGAACAATGTTATGTCCCAAATTCGTCTCGTAAACTGTTGAAATATGTTGAATTGTGTGATATAATGTAATAGGCTATCAAGTAATAATCGATTGGAGGATGGTGGATCGTTCTCAATCAAAAACGTGCTTCCCGCCATCTATCCCGACGATCCGAGCATTGATTACCACAATCTTGAGGGCGTACATAACGGCGGCGAGGCGATGGAACTATTTCCGTTGATAAAAGACTTACCCCTTGACGAACAAGCCACCGCCCGCCACAACCTGCTCAAATACTGTGAGCTTGATACCTACGCTATGGTCAAGGTGTGGGAGAAGTTAGTAAGAGTAACAAAGTAAAGGAGATAAAAATGAGAGCTAAAGAGTTTTGGAATGCTTTTTCCGAGAAAGTGATGAAACTAGGTTCATCTACAAGAAATGAATTGGTCGATCTTTGGGATAATTCAAAAGATTTTACCGATAAAATGACAGAAATAATTTCAGGCATTATCAAAGAGTTTGATTCAACGCTCACTGTACAACCCGAGTATTTGCGAATAGACATTCCTGCGCGAAAAAAGAACAATGGTAATGGCAAAGAAAAGAGTTTCTGCAAAGCTGAACCGAATTTTGAAAAATATGATTGGAATTTAGAAATAGCGGTAGAACACGAAAACAATTATCGATTATGGATGGATGAAGTGATTAAGCTTGCACACATAAATTGTCCTTTGCGCGTGGTGATTGGATACGTGCATGTAGAAAAGAACGGAAATAATGTATCAAGGGAAAAGACTCAAAAAAAGCAACTTGAGATTTTGACCCACGTCGAGGATGTGCTTAAGAACAATATCGTTGCTTGGAATAATATAAACCCGAATTATCCTAACGATTTTTTGATCATTTTGGGCGACGGGAGTGTAAAAAAAGCCGACCGATGTTATTACACTCCCTATTTGTATGATGCCGACGACGAATGCTTCAAAGAAGGAAAAGTATATTGGTCGCAAAGGAGTAATTAAAATGGCAGAACCTAAAAAGAATGCGTTAATCAGAATATGGCAGATCCTTCTGCATCATAGCGATTATGATCATCCGCTTTTGCAAGAGGATATTCTTCGTTATTTGTACGAGGAATATGATATTCAGCTTGAAAGAAAGGCAGTCGGCAAAAATATCGCATATTTGCGTGATGCAGGGATTGACATCAGCACGATCCCGCGAAAGGGCTTTTATATTGCAAGCAGGGATTTTGAGGATTCCGAGCTGAAGCTGCTCATCGACAGCGTACTGCAAAGTAAGCATATCACCGCGAAGGATTCCAAAATTCTCATTGAAAAGCTTTGCAATCAGTCAAATAAATACTTCCGATCCCACGTCAAGAACATTTACTCGGTAAACGAGTGGAGCAAGACCGAAAACAAGGCGCTGTTTTATAATATTGACGTGGTAAACGAAGCGATCGAAACAGGGAAACAGGTACAGTATGATTACAACAAGTACGCCATTGACGGAAAGCTTCACCGTTCGTCTTTTCAGCGTGTCAGCCCGTATCAGCTCATTCTCCACAATCAAAGATACTATTTGATGGGATATAGCGACTATTGGGGCAATATGACCTTTCATCGAATCGACCGCATCTCCAATATGCGTATCTACGATAAGCCGTTGACGCCGATCAGTCAGGTCAAGGGCTATGAAAACGGCATTGATTATAAGCAAATCTCTTCAACGATGCCCTATATGTATACCGATAAGCCGGAGCGAATTGAGTTTATTGCGGACAAGTGCATCATTGACCAGATCGTCGATTGGTTTGGCGAAGATATCCGAATGTCTTTCGTTGATGGCAGTGACGATAAGGTTAGCGTTAACCTTATCGCTAGCCCTATGGCAATGGAGCATTGGGCGCTACAGTACCTCAATCACGTTGAGGTTACAAAGCCGGAGAGCTTGAGGGAGAGGATAAAGGGAAGTTTGATAGTGGCAATGAAGAAATATTGATACATTAAGTAATGAAATAAATCATACGGAGAAAAAACATATGGGAAGAACTAACAACACGGAATTTTACAAAAAATTTCAAGACTGGTTATATAAGCAAAATAAATCTTCGAGAACACTTTCAATCGAAAAATTAGAATCCGAAATTGGGTGCAAAATTCCTGAAAAGTGTACTTGGTCTAATTCCAGAAACAATACTTTATCTAAGATACATTTAAACTGCGGCTTTCTAGTTACGGAAGCAGACAATAAATTAACTTTTGAATATAATCTTGATAATGCTAATGCCATATTGAATGGAAAAGACATGATCATACTTAACAATATGTATACAGGCAGATATATTTCTTCTTGGGGGAATCTCGGACACGAGGCAATCAATCTGATAAGAGCAGATCCTAAAACAGACGAAGACAAAGGTAAGTTCTATATTTGGCTTAACTCTATGGGAATTTGCTTGGAACCTATAGATAATGACACAGGGTGCACCGTTCTTATGGTGCGAAGTATAAATTCAACAAAATACAAGGTTATAGCAAAAGCTGAAGGTTGTAGACTGTGCCCTGGAGCAAATATATCGCGTTCGCAAAACAAACACGAAACAGACTATGACGATAAAAAAATTAGACATGGTCTTCAAAAAGATCTTAAAGTTAAATATAATAACAAATGTCCGATGGATGACATCTATAATGAAAAAGATATGTTTGCTACTTTCTGCGCTGACGAGGTTTTGGAAACAAATTGCGACGTTTATTTGATAACAAAAGATTCTGACGAAAAGGAAGACGAGAGTAATCACATCTATTCTGCCGATTTTAAAATCAGTGAAGCTATGCGTGCGTATATTGGCGCTAATCATCAAGCGAATAAAACATTGAAGGAGTTTCTTAAAAAAGATGTTTGGAAGCCCATAGGCAATACGCGGCCGGAAGTAACAGCTCCTGAATTTAACTTTTTCAAGCTTATCCGCAAAGATAAAGACGAATTGACATTAAGCAATGCATTAGCATATTTCATAGATAAAGTCAGTATAAAAACCTTTCTTAAAGCTGAATTTTTAAAGCTTGATGAAAATTTTTCTGACGACAAATATATAATGTTCAGAGAGAAGAATAATATTGACATATCTTTCTTCGGAGAAAATAATGTAATAATTATAGAAAACAAAATTGATGCAGGAATTACAGCGAAAGCAAGCGACAAAATTCAAAAGCAGATAAATGATGCCGTTAAATTATATCACGATAAAACAAAGTACACCGAGGAAAAATACGAAGAAGCTATAACGAGTGTTATGAGAAAAATTTGCCCCGATGCGTTCAATATTGAGGAAGGCACTCCAGAGAAACACGCATCGCAGTTAAGCAAATATTACATTTACGCCGTGGCTTACTTGCTGAATAAAGATATAAAACCAGACGAAATTACGAAGCACATAAAATGCTTTCTTCTTATTCCTAAGTATTCAGAGAAAAACTTTAAAATGATGGATTGTTATCTCTCGGATAAATATACACCAATTACATATTATAATATTTTAGATTTCTTTAATAATAAAGAAAACACCGCCAATATTGACTCTGAAGGAAAAAAATACTTTGATGATTTTAAGTCTGTGTTGAAATCCCTTGCGAAAGAATTTGATAATGAACTAGAAGAAGAAATGAAATATCGATTTTTTGATAAAATCCGATAAAAATCGAATCAATTTATTTGCATGTTTTCGTAACGTTCCCAATCGCGTCCCCTTTTGCGTACATAAAATATGATATAATCCTCTCGAAAGAACATTTCGGGAGGATTTTTTATATGCAGTTTTACAAGATTTGTGGAGAGTTGATTGCGAGCGAGGTGAGTGAGGGCGAAAAGAGGACGCGCAAGGAGATTTCGCACAGGATTGCAGCAAAAACGGCGGAGTTTAACGGTGCGGACAATACGAGGTGCTGCTTCCTATCAGATCTGGGTGACGAATACGCCACCTTTGGCATCATTGCCACGTACTGTATGAATCTGGTTGGTTTTGCGGAGAATTTTGCAAAAAGCATTGGACTGAACGCCAATATTGCGCTTCCCGATGAGATCACCTTCGGAAATCTGCAAAATCTTTTGAGCAACGCCGACCGCCAAAGCTATATTGAGAATGACGATGAGATCTTGGAGCGTTTTGGGCTTGACAGGATCAGCGGAAGGTTTGGTCGCAGCCTTGATTTTGGAGAAAACCTCATCAATTACAACGCTAAACAGGAGGATTTGCTCGCTTCGACAAAGAAGCTTTTCGCGAATGAAACGCTTGTCCCCGAGCTGGAGCGCATCTATGCAGGCGGAAAGTCTCTTTATGCAAAGGGGCATCCCGTACATTATATTGTAGAAGCCGACGACCGTGATACACGCCGAGAACTCTACAAGATCATTCTGGATGCTCTTCACGCCAATCTTCGCCTTGATAATTGCCGTTACTCCTTTTTGGATTTTCGTCCGGGCGAAAGCTATTCCCATATGACCTACGAGGCGTTGTATAAGGTCTCGGAGGGTGGTGCTGTTGTAGTGCGTTATCTTGCTGGCGACGATTCTGAGGACGATTCCAACGCATCCGCCGAGCGCGATACTATCGAACACATTTGTGAGATGGCAAAACTCTATCGCAACAAGGTGTTGACGATCCTTTGCTTTCCTCGCGAGTGTAAGAAGGTCAAGGCACAGTTTTACGAACATCTTGGCAGCATGTCGTTTATTGAGGTCAGAGAAGATTTTATCAATGGAGAGTCGGCGAAAGTATTTCTCGGCAATCTTGCGAAAGAACATCACGTGCGAACCGACAAAAAGCTGTTTGACGACGTCAAAGACGACCGTTCCTATCTTGCTGCCGAATTGCAGGTTCTGTTTGATGAGTGGTACAACAAGAAATTGAAAAGCACGCTTTATCCCCAATATAAGGACATTGAGGTTGCTCACAAGGAGACGGTGAAAACCAAACCGCAAGGCACTGCATACGACGAACTGATGGAAATGATCGGCCTTTCAGAAGCAAAACAGGTCATCAAAAAGGCACTTAACTATTACAAAATGCAGAAACTCTATGAAGAAAAGGGCGTTAAAAGAAGTACTCCCGCCATGCATATGATCTTTACCGGCAATCCCGGAACGGCGAAAACGACCGTTGCAAGATTGTTTGCCCGTATCATGCGTGAGAATGGGGTGCTTTCCCGTGGGCAACTAGTAGAGGTTGGGCGCGGTGATCTTGTTGGAAAGTATGTAGGTTGGACAGCTCCTGTGATTCAGGAAAAATTTAAGAAAGCATCCGGCGGTGTGTTGTTTATTGACGAAGCCTATTCTCTAGTTGATGATCGTGACGGTTCTTTTGGTGATGAAGCAATCAACACCATCGTGCAGGAAATGGAAAATCATCGCGCAGACGTGGTCGTAATTTTTGCAGGGTATCCCGACAAGATGGAAGGGTTTCTCGCGAAGAACCCCGGGCTTCGTTCGCGAATTGCATTTCACGTGCCATTTGCCGATTATGATAGTACCGAGCTTTGCCAGATCGCCGATCTGATCAGCAAAAAGAACGGCATGAGCATCGAAAAAGCGGCTTTCGACAAGTTGGAAAAAGCGTTTGACGTTGCCCGTGGCGATACCGATTTCGGCAACGGAAGATACGTTCGCAACCTCTTCGAGCAGGCAAAGATGAACCAGGCATCGCGACTTTTGGAGAAGGATTTTGAATCCATTACTGCCGACGAGATCACCACTATCACGGCGGACGATATCGTTATTCCCACTGTCAAGAAAACCGAAAAGCGAAGAATCGGTTTTTGCTAAAGATGGATTGACGGTGATGCTACTCGAAAAAATAAGTATTTCCCATCTTGGCGGTATCAAAAATTTCAGTTGGGATTTTACTAACTCGCTGAACGTGGTGAAGGAAAGATATTCTGATGAACTGTGTTGCGCAATTACGGCGGTATTGCACAACAAATCGACTTCTTGCATGCCTCCGCCGATATGGATATGTAAGAAGTCGAGGATAGATGCTATCGTATCCATAAACGCAAAAACGTTTCATATAAGGATCACGCCTAACGAAGACTTGAATAAAATCAAATTATCGGCGTTTGATGAGTTAGATCAAGAGGTTACTGCGGAGTATCTGTATCTAACCTCTCACTGCGCCGAGCACGACCTGTCTGATATTTTTAACGGAAACGAAAAACACGCATTTTTGAAGATTTTGAATTGCCTGAATGATCCCGAGATATCGGATCGCTCCGCTGACGGGCTGTTGCATATCAAGGCGTTTCGTTCCTACGCATTCGATTATGTTCAGAACTTTAAACCGGAACCGCTGAGAGAGGGGAAACGGTATGAGATCGTTTTAGAAAAAAACGGATTATACGGGGTTCGCTGTATGGACGACGGAGAGCAGCCCGTTTATCTGAGCGAATCGGAGCAAACGCTGTTTCGGTATCTATGCTTTCTGAAAACAGCTGAATTTTGGCAAGGCTTTGAAGAAATACGAAATTTGCACAGCGTGAAAAAGCCCTTTGTGATCAAGGATTTTCTGGAACGGTTAGACGAGTCGATCGACATCTCAGCACTGTTTGACAGAACCTTGAACCTCGGCAGACAGATAATTGTATTAACGTAAAAGGAGAATGATATGGGATACTTTTCAGAATTAGATTTGGTAAGAAAAGAGGAATACTCAGACCGTAGCTATCACGGATTTGAGGAGCAACTGTTATGGCGATATGAGGACTTGAGAGATAGATATTTGGAGTTATTAGATGCAGAAGCCCCCTGTGTCGGTGATGATTATTTTAGTGCTGATGACTATCGTTATGCACCTGTTGAGTATTTTACGACACTCAGAGACGTTTGGCTTGCTCTTGAGATTGCAAAAGAAGACTTGGAGAGAAAGTGCGGAATTGTCGTGCGGGATGACGGAAGCATTGAAAACGTGGAAGACGATGACGAGGATCCCGATCAAATTA
>SVRT01000022.1 GCA_015064685.1 Oscillospiraceae bacterium | reverse complement strand
AATCGCATAGCTCTTCTTTGGAAGAATCGCTCTCCGCTATTTCGCGGTAAGCGGCGATCCACTCATCACGAATCGTTTCGATCTGCTCTCTCGTATATTTATCTAAAAGATATTGAAGTTTTAATGCTATTTCCGGTTTCATAGTTACTCCCCCTTAATCTTATTTACCTTTACCGAAGATAGCGTCAAACTCATCATTAGGAGCTGCAAAAATCTTATCTGCCTTTGCCTTGGGCGTAGATTTTGCACTATCATTGGTTTTTGCCGGAGCTGTCGTCTTTTTTACCGTACCACCGCCAAAGATGGCATCAAAATCATCATTGGACGGTGTAGCTACTGTCAGCGGAGTAGGTGCAGACTTTTTCCCCGTTAATTTCTTCGGTTCGGCAACTTTTTTGATTTTGGCAGGAGTTTCCAATTTTATTGCCATACCGGGTATAGACACGGTGTTTCCTATAGCTTCCAATTCATCTCTCAGCGCGAGAGCTTTATCACGGTCCATTCCCGTTGCCACGATTGTGGGTGCTTTATCCACCATGCCTTTAGCGGCGGCAAGTCCAAGCCCTAAAACTTGACATAATATTTTTGTGGTCTTTAACGGTTGATCGCCAACCTTCTCTAAAATAACGCTGAATTCATTATTAGCCATTACCATTTACCTCTCTTATACTTCTGCCTGAACACAGGCATCGTCATCAAAGTAGTAATCTTTCATCCATTCGATTGCAGGGACGTAGCCTGCTTCGGCAGAAGCGGCGATCCAAACTGCCTCTTCGTTTAAATTTTGTGTACGCCCACGACCAAGCTGATAACAAATGCCGAGCTGATACATAGCGTAGGGCTTACCCATTTTGGCTTGTTTGATTAAGGTACGAAGTTTTTTTGATTTTCTCATGTCAGCACTTCCTTTCTGATGCATTGAAAACAAACACTTCTTCATTTAATATTATAACACACAACTGCAGATTTTGAAAGATGTTCATATTGCAAAGTGTATGCACTTTTGCTTGTATATTTTCTGATAAAAATAAGGTATAATATAACACAAAGAAGAGGTGATTTGTAATGCTTGAAATTGAAAAGGGCTATGAGTCCGTAAATAAGACCTTCCGTATTCCCGTTAATATTGTCGAACAGCTTGAACGCCTTGCCGGAGAGAACAACACATCCGTGAACAAGGTGGTTGTGCAGTGTCTGCAATATGCTCTTGACAATATCAGCACGGATTCCTCCGATGATAAGAAATAATTTTAATGATCTTTGACCGCACCGCAGGGTGCGGTTTTATTTTTCGGTTGCTTCTACCACTTCACATACATCTTCCAAAGATACGATATCTCCGATATCGCAATTCAGATATTCACAAATGCGGATGAGAATTGACATTGATACTTCTTCGTCTCGGCGGAGCTTGGTCAGCGTGTTTGGAGCTGCACCGATTGCCTTACGAAGATCAGCCTTGCTGAGCTTCTTATCCACAAGAATTTTCCAAAGTTTGTTGTAACGAATTTGCTTTGTCATGATAACCTCGCTTGAAAATAATAGTCGCTATATACAGTATATCATATATTCATCATCTTTTCAATAGACTTCATAACATTTATAGCACACTTTCTCAAATTCTTGCGATTTTTGACGTGAAAACATAATGAGGTTGTCTTTTAGCATTTAATAACAATCTATAGCTTCCCCCCTACCCGCTGGATTTTCGCTCTGTATTATGGTAACATACCGTGTTATGAGAGAAATGAGGTGCGGCGGTGGCTTACGGACACATCAACGAGGTGCGCGCTCCCAGGCGAAAACGCTATGAGGACTGGTTTCACAAACGTTTGATTCGATATCGAACGGTAATGGTGATTCTCAACACGCTTTATCACCAGGGAGAGCTTTCGCTTCGCACCTGGTACAAGGCAGAGTGGATCGTAGCCGAACGGAGCAAGCTCCCAGAAAACAGCGTTTATCGGCTATGGCATCCCGACTACGGGTGGAGCGGTTTCACTATTTATCGCAAGACAACCAAAACGAATAAAGACCGATTGCACCGGGCGTTGCTGCTTTATGCGGTCGGTCTTTTCGTTCACAGAAAGTTATCTGGACTTATGGGCGTGTGTATGGTAATATCTCCTGCTACAAGGAGGTGAATTTATGCGAAGCATACTGGGAGAACTGTGGTATGGGAACATTTGCCCAAGCTGCCGTTTGTCCGTTCTGTCCCCATTATCCGCTTGCGGAAAAATGCGAAACCGAGCCGTAAAAAATGCACCACCCTCTGAAAAAGTGGTGCATTGTATAGAGTTGGGGATTGTATGCCATGTTATGCATCCAATTTGGATGCCAACCCCAAAAACCCAGATGCCATAAGGCTTCTGGGCTTTTTTATACCCATTTTCACAGTGCAATTTGGGTAGATGCCAAACGCCAAAAACGCCGTGTGGACGGGATTTGAACATAAATAATCGACTTTTCAGGGGAGATTTGCGATTCTTTAATCGCGCTATCTTCTCTTTTTACGTTTTATAGGTAACTTTTTTGACTTAAATATTTTGAAGGCAATACTCCCATATGTTTTTTAAATGTTTTTGTAAAGAACGAATTGTTTTCAAAGCCGCACAGACTTGCCGCCTCGCAAACGTTTTTTCCGTCCCGTATATATTCCGCCGCCCTCATGCACCGATAGGCGTTTATATTTTCAAAAATTGTCTGCCCCGTACACTTTTTAAAAATCTTACACAATGTATATTTATCCGTCAGCACGAGCTTGGCAATTGAATCGAGTGTTATCCTTGTTTGATAATTCTCTCTAATATACAAAAGAACCTTTTTAGCGATCTCCAACTCTTTTTGCTCCATATTTGCCATCTCCTTTACGGATGAATAGCCGTTCACGATCTCGATCAGCATTTCAAGCAACAGATAATTAAGTTTTGCAAGGCGAAGGTTGCATTCATTTTTATATATACCGCATATTTCTTCAAAAAGTTCCGAAAGTTTCTCATTTTTAAGCAGCGGCACAAACGAAAGTTTGTGATGATCGATTCCCATTTGCTTACAGAAATCGGTACTTACGATGATACATGAATAGATCATATTTGTATTGCTGAAGGTATAATGAATTGCGCCCGAGTCGATCAGAGCAATATCGCCCTTTGAAAATGCATGGCACTTCCCGTCGATCAGAACAAATCCCTCCCCTTCCTTGCAAAATTGTATCTCAATATTTTCATGCCAATTTTGACTTTCGCTACGCAAAGCAGCAGTTCGCTTAATATTTTTGTTTAATACAAAAGGCACCTGTCCTTGTATATCTGTGTATTCTTCATAGCGCAGGTTCATAGTGTTTCTCCAATATAGTGTTAGAACTATCCAAAATAGATGCTTGAAATATCAATAAATATGCAATATAATATTATCACAATTGTAGCTATCTGTCAATGGACAAATTGGGGTTTACTTTAACAGCGATAATTTTCCATATTTCCATATTGACTTTTAAAAAAGGAGCTTATGCTAAAATGCAAATAGTTTCAATAATTTTCGGAGTAGGAGCAATGCTTGCCCTATTTTCCATATATCAGCAGAAAACCCGTAAAGGAATCATTTTGTCAAAGCTTTCTGCAGACGTGTGTTGGGTGATACATTACTTGTGCATAGGTGGTATAGCCGGAGCAATACCAAACTTTGTTGGTATATTCAGGGAGCTGGTTTTCGCAAATCGCAAAAAACACAAATGGGCTGATCATATTTTATGGCCTGTCTTGTTTATACTTATAAACTTCGGGTTTGCAATCAGAACTTTTCATTCGCCATTTAATATACTTCCTATCGCCGCATCCGCTCTCGTAACAGTCTTGCTTTGGATCGATAACCCGTTGCTTACAAAGGTTTTGTCCATTCCCGTTTGCGTATCCTTTATGATATATGATATTTACATAGGCTCTTACATAGGGATAGTGAATGAATCTGTTTCGATCTTATCCATTTTGATTTTTTTAATAAAATATTTTTTAAAACGGAGGAACAAAAAATGACGAATATTTTTTCTGCTGATTTCAAAACCAAAAAAGAATTGAAAACATCGGCGGGAGCTCCGATAGCCGATGTTGCAAAAAGGATTAGCGCCGACGTTGACGGGGTTCTGATCAAAAAAGGAAATGAATTTGCACAGGAAATAACCGACCTCTTCATTTCCGATTTTGAAAAGCCAGGGGATAAAATGTCGCACGTATCAACGTTTATCGTGATCGATGATACGATATATATGACCTATTATGCCAATACCAAGGAGCCGTCCGAGGATCCCAAAAATCAAACCGCAAGATTGGTCTGGGCGCCGGTCGACGATATTGACAATAAAACGTATTTCGATCTACAAACAACAGGTGACACTGTAGGCGATAAAACGATCGACATGGTCTATGATACGATCCTTATGCGCAAGGATGAGAACACCCTATACGTTATGTGGACGGCACGCACGGAAGAAAACTATTACCGCTTTTATTGTCCATTCGACGTAAGGAGAAAAAGCTTTGGCGAGATAGGAGTAAACAGATTCAAGGTGGGCGACATTGTCAACGATCTTTCAGCAAGCGGTATAAGATCAGCTCTTGCGGAAAATGACCTTCCAATCAAGAAAACATATTCCGACATAGGCATTATGCAAAAGCAATCTTACCGTTTGGAAAACGGTGTGAACTATTGCTATTCCGGACTTTATAGCGGCGACTTCACCTGCATTATCAAAAGCTGCGATTTGATCACGTGGGAGTATGTTTCACAGCCTGATTTTATCAATGATTCCAAATGGGAAAACGCAACCTACGTGCTTGGCGATAAGGTTTACTATTTTGTTCGTCAGCAGGATACGAATCAATGCGGTTTTTTAACTGCATACAATTTACTTACTGACACTTGGGACAAACCTGTCGAGATCGAAGATTGTCAATCAAGAGGAGATTTCATACTTTACCGTGGCGCCTTGTTTCTTTTCCATGCGCCGATCGACCGTGAGCATATCGGGATCATAAAGATCAATCTCGAAGATCTTAGCAAGAGCGAAGTCATTTTGCAGGCTAAGATGCACACAAGCTGCTTTTATCCATTCATTCAATATTACAATGATAACGAGCTTGCAATGTCATACACCGTGGCAAGAAAGCACATACGGCTTGCGAGATTTACTTTGAGTAAATACATAGGATGAGCAGACATTTATTTTGTCAAGACAACATAAAAAGGAAAGGTAGGACATCGTCCTACCTTTCCTTTTTGCCTGTGGAGTGCGATTTTAGCTTTCTGCCCTTCGGGTTATGCCGACGAGCGTAGCTCGCCTCGCAAACGAGCAAAAAGGATTGAGTATCCTTTTGACCTTACGAAAGCTACATGCGCCGCGGCGGCGCGTAGCACGAAACAAGAGGTCGGCTTGTGCGTTGCCGCTCGTTTATTCGTCGGAATTATAGCCCGTTTATTCGCCGGAATATTGTTGATTTTTTATTGGAAATATGGTATAATTATTTCAATGAAGGTGGTGACGGTATGGCGATCATAGAAAAGGAAGATTATGTATTTGACGTTGACATAGATAAAACGAGAGAATACTACGCAACGAGAACCTTATGCGATTGCAACGAATGTCAAAACTTTTATCGCCAAGCCGAGTCTGCTTTTCCGAAGCTTAAAGATTATTTATCGGATCTCGGTATTGATATATCGCGTCCCGATGAAATCTGCTCTACTTATCACTGGGGCGAGGATAGATATTTTGCTGTTTCATATACCGCAGTCGGTGAATGTGTTAAGTGCGGAGAATACGAAATCGACATAGAGGACGGTGGGACGGTCATAAGTCTCGTTATTAACAAGGATCCCGTATTCCCTCACGAGCAAGAGGAGGGGCGTTGCTTTGAAATTGTTTTATACAACGTTCGCTTGCCGTGGGTGCTTGAAGTGCCGCATGAAGAGGAAAAGCCTAAAATAGGTATTTGGACAAGAATCAAGCGATCGTTTATAAAGAAAAACAAATAATATTTCCAAGCGTCGGGACATTACAGGAGAGTCTCGAAAGAACGCTAATTTTTATGGAGGCAATATGTCAGAGTATTTAGACAAAATAACCGATATTTTATACCGTATTGAGAACGAGGAAAGTGAAAAAATTGAAATCGCATCAAGGCTTGTTGCTGAAACGATAAAGCGCGACGGACTGATATTCGTGTTCGGGTGCGGACACTCACATCTGCCGGGACTCGATGCATTTTACCGCGCGGGCGGTCTTGCAAACATTTCTCCTATGCTCGACACCGACCTTATGCTTCATAACGGAGCGGCAAAATCAAGTCGAATGGAAAAGATGTCGGGTATCGCGCGTGAGGTATTCAGAAGATACGTTCCCACACAAAAGGATATGATCTTTATCTTTTCCGCATCGGGAAAAAACCAAGTTCCCGTTGAGATGGGAGATGCGGCGCGTGAGGCGGGAGTCAAAAGCGTAGGCGTATCATCCTCGTCATATTTTGATCGCGGAGGCAGACTTCACGAGCACGTTGATATAGCTATCGATTGCAAAGTGCCGTATGGTGACGCGTGCATTGACGTGGGAGACGCGAGGATGGGCGGTCTTTCCACCGCGACAGCCTGCTTTATACTCAATTCCTGCCTTATAAACGGAGCAAAATATGCCCTTGAGGACGGCGTTGTTCCTCCGATATACCTCAGCGGAAACGTTGACGGCGGTCGCGATCACAACGTTGTGCTTGAGGATCTGTATTTAGGAAGGGTGAAGCATCTATGAGTAAGATCGCGGTAATTGGAATTGCGGGAGAATCGGTGTTTTTATCGGTCGATTCCTTTGGAATAACGGGGGAGACGACAGTCGCGGATAGCTTTTACAGTGAGCTTGGCGGCAAGGGCTTTAATCAAGCGGTCGCGGCGGCAAATTACGGCGCGGAGGTCTCCTTTCTTGCGGCTGCATACTGTGAAGATGTGAAAACCTTTACGGAAATTTCCGAGCAGTGTGGAGTAAAAGCATTTTTTGTGGGCAAACCTCAAAGAAGCCCATATGCCGTAATTACAACAGACAGGACGGGAGATAACCGCGTGTGTGTTTATAGAGGAGCGTCACTTACAGAGTGCGATATTGATCACTTCGCCGACGAAATAAAGGCTGCGGATATACTTCTCATTAACAATGAGGTCCCTGCTTCGGTCAACCGCCGCGCCGTTGATATCGCCAAAGAACACGGTGTTACGGTGATCCTCAATCCCGCGCCATCCTGTTCCTACGATAAAGATTTTCTTGATAAAATTGACCTCTTTACTCCTAACGAGCATGAAAGAGACGGCTTGGATGAGTACGGGAACGTCATAGTTACGTTAGGCAAAAAAGGATGCTTTATCAGACAATCAGGGCTGACAGTTCCTGCGGAGCGCGTGGAAAACGTCGTAGATTCCACGGGTGCCGGAGACGTCTTCAACGGAGTGCTGGCGGCTTGCCTTGCAGACGGAGAGGATATCAAAGCCGCTTGCCAAAGGGCTAACGTTGCGGCTGCTATTAAGGTGGGAAGAAGATATATTCTACACAGTATTCCGACGAAAACAGAGATCGATAAATATATGCCCTCGCGCTGAAAAAAACGGTTCTGTCTATAAAAAACAACAATCAAAATAATAAAAATAATCGGCTATGACGAAACGAAACCCGATAGGAGAAAGACATTATGAAAATGAACAGATTAGACAAAAGCGTACTTAAATTATGGTACATAAGGGCGTTTATCGGCGCTTTGGTACTAATCGGGATCTTGGTCAGCATATCGGTGATCCTGATCTCGACGGGGGCTGAGAGCAACGTGATCGCAGGCGTTTTATTGGGCGTCGGGATCCCCGTTTTCCTGCTCCTTTGCCTGATTTTGATATTACCCGCTCTGCGCTACAAAATGTACGCTTGGGGATATGACGACAAGCGTATCGTGGTAAAGCAGGGCGTGATCTTCAGGCAGAGGGTAGTCATCCCCGTATGCCAGATCCAGGATCTTCACAGAACGCAGGGACCCATTATGATGATGCTTAAGCTTAGCGGAGTGACCATTTCTACCGCAGGGTCAAACTTCGATATATCCACCCTTACGACCGAGGAAGCGGATCGCCTGATCGATGATCTTGAGCGCAATCTTGAGGCAAGAGTCGAGGAACTGAAAGATGAAGAGATTTGACAAAGGATATATTTATTCAAGCTTATTGGCAGATCTGTTCTACAGTCTTGTCACAGTTTTTATTTTCCTGAACGACTTTTTTCTCAGTGAAGAGTCAAACCCCGATGACATATCTGCGGCTATTCCCTTTTTCGTAGTCGGTTACATAGTGATCTTTATGTGTTTCGTTGCTTACAGGATCTTATTTTACAGAACCTCGGGCTATGAGCTTACCGATAATGAGATCAAATGTAATCGCGGCGTGCTTTTCAGAAAACGCTCTGTCCTTGAATACAAAAAGGTACACGCCATCAATAAAAAACAGAATATTATTCATAGGATATTCGGCATCGCCATCCTGACGGTCGACAGCGGCTCTGCCAACACCTCACACCAAGCGGAAATTACCATCATCGAAAAAAGCAATGTCGTAGACGCCCTTTTGGAGGAGCTTAATTCGTTGAAGGAAAACGGTGTCAGAGGCGGCGAGGTCGAAACGAAAAAAGAAGAGGTGCTTCTGTCCGACAAGGACAGCTTATACCGCTTCACATCAGCCAAAAAAATGCTGTATACGCTCTTCAACATAGCGTCCACCGCATTCTTTACGGCAATATTTGCTTTATTGATCTTTACCGTCATCGGTATCTGCAAGGCTTTGGTGCAGCTTGATACTCTCGGCACCTGGGGAGAATTTTTCCTCTACTCGGTTCTTATTACCGCGGGAGGTGTGCTGCTGTTCTCTTTCCTCTCATTTATCGGAAGTATCATTCACTCCTTCGTCGGATATTATGATTTTTCTATCACCAAGCGCGACCAAAACATTCAGATATCCTACGGGCTTTTGGAAAAGCACACCAACACCTTCAGCTACGACAGGATCAAGGCGGTGAAAATATCGCAGGGATTTGTTCAAAGAATTCTCGGCTTTGCTTCCATCAAGCTAGAGGTGATCGGATACACCGTCGACAGCGGAGATGACAGTAAGAACGCTGACATAGGTGTACTCGTCCCGTTCTGCAAATACAGTGAGATCGGCGAGATACTCGGCAAGGTCCTGCCCGACTACATTCCTGCCGAGAAGCAAACAAGCTCGGTATCCTTTTTCCCCTTTATATCCTGGTTTCTTCTGATATTCGGCGGGATCTCGGGAATAGTCTTATCGGGAACTGTTGCTGTCATGTCGGTGCTCGGAGCGCCCTTTGCGGCAACAGCTACGGTCGCACTTGCAATTTTGGGAGTAGCTGTTATCGTGATCCTTTTTAAAACGGCAAGCGCATTACTCAGCTACCGCAACAACGGAATCGCATCCCTTGACGGAAAGCTTACCGTATACAGCGGCGGATTTAACAGAAGCATTACCGTATTTAAAGCGAAAAATCTGATCGCTGTTGAAAACGTTACAACGCCCTGTCGTCAAAGGCGCGGGATCGCAAGCGTTGTTCTGCACCTTAGAACCAACGAGCATTCAAATGAAATAAAGGTCGATATTCAAAAGGACTCGCTTTCGGGTGAGCTTGAAAAGCTCTTGACCTTATGATTTGATCTATCAAAACGAAAGGAGATAACACAGTGGGTAAGATATACGAGTGCTTCAAAAAAGCTGAAAAGCCGGCGCCGAGAGATTCCTTCACGGACAAAATAGCTCTCGTCAAGTTTGAACTTGACGGCAAGAATTACGAGATCTTCTTTCCGAGAAGACGCGCAAACCGATATTCTATTATTCATTGTAACAATAACACTATCGAGTGGGAGCAGTTCCCCGTTATGCCCCGTATCACCGGCAGATATCACGGGGTGCGCGAGCCGCTCGTCTCCCTTTCGCCGATCAAGAGTAGTGTCAGGATCTTCGTTGTTATGGGCAAACCAAACAGCATTGCGGGACTTGACGAGGGCATTTTCCGTTCCGTTCATAAGTACGGCGAGGACTATATAAACGTAATGTCAGAGGCGAGATTCAAGGAGATATAGTTCTTCTACACTCATATATAGCAAAAAAGGACGAGATTTTTCTCGTCCTTTCTGCATACTATCTTGACCGAAGCACATTGATTAATTGCTCTCTCCCAGGCAGACTATTTCTACTTCCTCCAATGCCCAGTTGCCTTGGGGGATAATGGTTATTTCAGCCCAATCGTCTTCCGTTCCCTGATAATAGATCGTTTGCAACTGTGCGCAGTCCAATGCAGCGTACTCGATAAGCGTTACGCTATTTGGTATCGTTACACTTTCAGTTACTCCCCAGCACGTAAAGCTACCGACACTGGTAATGCCCTCTTCAATTACGATATGCTTCACAAGATCATTATAAAACAGCTCGTCCCAAGGAGAAGGATTGTTATCACAATGATAGTTTGGCATAGCGCCTGTTCCTCTTAACGTCACCGTTCCGGTCTCGGGGTCAAATTCCCAAGAGAATTCATCCGAGGGGCCTGAGGGTGTTGTGGAGCCGGATGAATCCACGGTCAAAAACAGGTCGTACAACGCAAGTGACGTACCGCCGCATACCGCCACGTTGTCCGCAACGATAATCTCCAGCTCGTTTACGCCTGTAACGTCGATATCAAACTCGCCTTCGTATTCCATACCTGTCAGTGTCATCGAACCGAGCAAAGCTCCGTCACCGTAAAGATATAGCGTGGTATTAAAGTTGTCCACGTTATAGCTCTCGGCTATCAATCCCGTCTTTCCGGAAAGATTCGTATATCTTCCGCCGAGATCATATACGTTTCTGACCCAGCTCATCTCCTCTTCGTTATTCCATCTTGCGAGCCAAACCTCAAAGCCGTTCTGATAGTATTCTCCGTTCATACCGACGTTGCCGTTTCGGTATTCTTCGCCTTCGAGAATAAAGAATCTGCTATCCCCTTCATTGCCCTCGTAATGTTCTGATAATATCGGATCAAGCTCAGAAAGGCAGATCTTGCCTGATGAAGGAGGAGTTTCTCCGTCGTCAGTAACCTCTGTTACTACGTTTTTCAGCTTTATCGACTCTAAAACCTCATCCACTCCGGAGCACAATAATTGATAATTCTCGATACCGTCGGGGATGACGTCCATATCTGTCAAGGTCAATACCCAAATGTCATACGTTTCACCGTACATCATAAACGACTTGACAACACCCGCGTTCTCGTAATGGCATCCGTCCTTTCGGTTAGACATAAAGAGGGCGATGACAACTCCGGTATAGTTCTGCTCGTATGACTTTTTCTCTGCGATGTTCAGATGGTAAAGCTCATAAGTACCGTGATTTTCACTGATTACCTCGTGAACGAATTTTCCGGTCCATTCCTTTGGCACCGTCAACGTGTAATACGGGGTATCGATAACGCGATCGGTGCTATCGCCGTTGCTGTCGCCGTCAGAAGGACCCGGATCACCGCTGCCCTCCTTAAGCTCATCATTTAATCCGTACAACGTCACATCGTAATACGGGTGTCTTGCTTCATTGGAAAAACGCTCGATAAAGTTGGTTACACGGTGTGCGTCCAAAACGTTGATCGCGTTGAAATACGGTGAGGAATCGACAGTTACGTCATTTCCGGGAGTGTATCCGATGATCGAAACAACGTCAGCAAGCGTTCTGTAATTTTTGATCTTTCCTCTGATCAGCTGAAGATATACGTTATCGTCAATATCAAAGACCCATCCAATTGTGTTTAGCAAAGTATTGCTGAGTCCGAGAGCATTAAAGGTTATTACGTCCTCTATCTTTTCACCAAGTCCGTGTTCAACGAGCTGAGATGCTGACATAAGCGCAAGATAACCGCCTAAGGAGTGTCCCGTAACGTAAAAATTATCGTAGCTATCGCCGTATTTTTGAGAAACGTAATCGATAAACGTTTCCATTGCGGGCAGCTGCGCGTTAAAGCCGAACAGATAGCCAAGAACGTCCGCAGTCACCCAATCCTGCAACACGTCTGCGGTGTCGTGCTTTTCACTTCCCCTTGTTGCTATTACGATGCTATTATCCTTCGCATACGCGGATGCTTCAAAGCCCGTAAACGGATTATAAACCGCCTCAACGACCTTCCATCCCCTAAGCTCATCCAGGCGACCGACCACCATTTCAAGGTCGTCGCTGAGCATAATAATTCTCTGTATCTCCTGCGCATCAGTGAGGAACGTGCCTGCGGGAATATCATAATAGACCGCCTCCGCAAGAAGCGCGAGATCGCGGTAGCTTACGTCCCATATCAGAGGATTTGGGTCTTCTCCGTCAGATAATCCGTCAAGATCCGAATCTGACACGGTAGGATCTGATTTTACTATATAGAAAACGCGATATGCAACCTCAACGACTACTATTTCATCGCCGTTGTCAACTCCGTCACCGTCATAGTCTGCTACGTCACCGAAATCTATACCGCCAAAAAGGTCCTGTCCCGTAGAAGATAACAACCTTCCCTCTTTGATCAGTTCACTGTAATAATCCGGTATGCCGTCGTAATTGCTATCCGTCTTAACGTCCACGCCTCTTTCCTCTGCCATAGAGGGTATTACGATATCACTTTCCCAAGCAAGATCATATATAGCCTTGTTCAGAAGTATGTATTTGGAGAAGTGCGACACCTCGGCGATAACCACTCCGTCTGTTACTATTTGATTATCAAGCTCCTCCAAAACGCTCTCTTCTTCGTTAAAATAGTAGATCCTAGGCTGAAAATCCTCGCTCAATTCGCCGAAATAAAGCGGATAGCTAAACGATATTGTCGCACTGTCAAACTCGCCGAGCGTGGAAAATTCGTACGCCTGACCTAGATATCCGGGAATTGAAGCTGACAGGAGTATGTTTTCGTCCTCGGGAACAGTTTCGACGGTTAAGAGAGATGCCTGCTTGCCATCGGCTTCCATTTCTACTGTCGCAGTCACGGTCGAATCAATTGCGCCGTCAGAGGCGACGGTTACGTAAAAGGATACGTTATACGCGCAGGGATCAAAGTAGTTTTCGATCTCCCAGCAGTCATTGGCGCCGTCGCCGTCCGTGTCCGACAGCAAAGCATTTGTATAGTATGTGTTTATTTCATCGCCATCAGATAATCCGTCGCCGTCAGTATCGGCAAGCAAGGGATCAGTACCCAAATAGATTTCTTGCGCGTTGTTAACCCGGTCACAATCAACGTCATCGTAACCGTCTTCGATCCCGTTTTCATCCGTGTCAGCGGATAATGGGTCTAAGCCGAGTATTTTTTCCCAATAATCCGTCAATCCGTCACTGTCTGTATCGGGATCTGCCTTGTCGGTGTTGAAGTACTCCTCAAGGGCATCGGTCAAGCCGTCCAAGTCCGTATCCGTAGCGTCATCAACGTTTATCCAGCGCGCTACCGCCTTGCACGACTTCTTTATCGGAGCGGAAAAATCAAACAACTCCTCAAATTTTGCGTTCGTGTACCAGCCAACGAAGAGATAGCCTTCTTTCACAGGAAACTGCGGATACGCTGCAAGCTCTCCGCGCTTTATTTTTTGTGACGGGACGTCACTTCCTCCGTTACTGTCAAACGTTACCGTACAAACAGAGACGCGATCATCATGATCATCATCATGATCATCCCGCTCAACGTCGTCATCAAAATCGAACAGATCATCGAAAACGCCGAAATGCTGCAAAGCAAAAAACGCTGTAACGAGTAGGGCGATAACAACAATTACCGAAATACTTATCCAAACAAATTTCTTCATACAAAGACCTCACTTTGTTAATGTCATCAAACCAAACACTGTTTGGCACGGTTAAACCTAAAAAAAGTCATTCATAGCTCAAGCTAACACGTAAATTATACTATAAATCAATCAAATTGTCAATATTGACAAACAACGAGGTTTATGATACAATTATTTCATATGAGCAAAGGCAACTGCGCCTTGCTAAAAATTTGGGAGAAAAACAATATGATCTACAAGAATTTTGAAATACACAATGCTGCTGAATTGATACACAACGACGACGGAAGCATTTCCTGGAAAAGAGTTCCCTCCTCGGTTCACTCCAAAATGGAATCGGATCAGGGCAAGGCTATGGCGTGCAATTCTACGGGTGTTGAGCTTCGCTTCGTTATCAAAGGCGAGTCCGCAACCGTAAGAATGTCCACCTGCAACAACGATCCGCACTCCTTCTCCACCTTTCACGTCTTTCGCGGAGGGATTCAAGGCGGATGGGAAGATCACGAGGTCCACCGTCACGTGACGGGCGAGGTGCAGGATTTCGTCATCAGAAAATCATGGAATTCCAACACGCTCAAAAAGATCTCCGACAAATACGGATACGGCTTTGACAGCGAGGTAGTCCGCATCATATTTGACAGAGGAAGCTATAAGATCTACGACGTTTTGGGTGACGTTACACCTCCGACGGATAGCCAAATACCTCGGAAAACGCTTCTCTCCTACGGCTCGTCGATCACTCACGGCTCAAATTCAATCGACCAATCTCACACCTGGGTCGCGCTCCTGGCTCACAGTCTCGGTATGGATGCGCGCAATCTCGGTATGGCGGGCAGCTGCGCGCTTGAGCCCGCTATGGCGGACTATATCGCCTCCGAGGGTGAAAAGGGCAACTGGGATATTGCCACCCTGGAGCTTGGGATCAACGTTCTGCTCTGGGAGGATGAGAAGATAAGAGAGCGCACGGAAAACATTATCAATCAGGTTGCGGGAAGGAATCCCGACAAGCCTGTGTTCGTGATCTCCCCATTCTACCATTGCGGAGATGAAAACGAGGAAGACAGAGCAAAGGTCTGGAGAAGAATAGTCGAAGAGACCGTATCTCGCCTCAATTACAAAAACGTGACCTACATAAACGGTCTCGACGTGCTTGACAACGCGTCTTACATGTCCGCGGACGAGGTACACCCGAACATCTACGGTGTGGCTCGCATTGCCGAGGTCATTACAAGCAGAGTAAAACAGAGGCTTGAGAAAGCGTAAGTGCGCCTCCAAAAGCATCCTACATCGCATAAACAAAGATGGCACTCCGCCAAAGCGGAGTGCCAAAAATTTTGATATTTCTATGATGCTATTGACAAATTACTCGTAGAAGAAGAAGTCAGCAACAGCATCGCCGATCGTTACGCCAACGATTCCGGTGGTATTTGCGCCGTTATTGTCTGCAACTGTACCCAAAGAGTAAGTTCCGTCTGCAACACTTGCACCGTCTGCGAAGTCAATGGTTACGCCACCCTCGTTTGCGGTATAGGTAAACGTATAATTTGATGCATCGCTCCACATAAATGTGCTTGGATCATAATTCTGCTCTGCAAAGTAGCCTGTGCCATCCTCGTTGAACACGAGTACCCATCTGTGCTTCCAGGATGCAGGATCGATGTATCTGTACTGACCCGCAGTAAAGGATGCACCACCTTCTTCGCCTGCTGCCTTCTTTGCAACTGTGACGGTTACGTCACCTGTGGAGTAATCCTCTGTGAGAATTACAAGCTCAGCAGACTCGCCTGCTGCAAGTGCGATCTCAAGTGTTTCACCTGCAAAATAGTTGGAATAATTATATCCTACTACTGCATTTGTACCGGACATAATAACGTACGTTGCAGCCTCTTCTGCGGTAAGTGTAACTGTTGTTCCGTTCCACGAATCTGTAACAGAAACAGTGTTCTCGCCTACTCCAAAGTCTACCGCGGGAGCAGATGCCTCTGTGATCTTGATGTTAACTGTACCTGCTACGTACTCAGGGAAGTATATCTTGAGCGTAACTCCGAAGTACATCTGTCCTGTCACTGTTCCGCCGTTTGCTACGGGAGCATTGGGCTGACCCCAAGAAACAGTCTCAACGGTTGCGCCTGTGTTATCCCATTCAACAGTGTAAGGGCCTGTACCGTTAAGCGTGATAGTCGTGAATGTGTTGTCTGTAAGAACCATCTCCATTGCTGTTCCGTCAGTGAACACCTCATTTTCGTACCAGATCTCTGTGGGATCTGCCTTGACAGACGCGGTAAAGTTAATGGTATCTGCCATCCAGTTATTAGTCGAAATAACAATGTAAACTGTATCACCCTCGTAGCCGTGAACACTGAGAGTTGTTTCGGTTGTACCCTCAACCCACTCAGTGAGATCAGTGGTTGCATACCAGTAGCAGTTAGTGCTGTCAGTGGTAAGAGTAAGCGTGCCCGATGCATCGAACTTGTATGCGAAGTATACGGGGGCTTCAACGTAATTTGCGGTATTGGTGTCGAGAACTACGTTATGAGGAATGTTTGCAGAACCGTCGGTAGTGATATCACCCTCAACAATAGTAGCCTTGAATGTAATCTCAACGGCGGACTCGGATTCGGCAGCGTACACGCCGATATAATACTGTCTGCCCTGAGTTACTGCAAGAGATACAGAGTCATTATAGACAGCATTCCAGTTGTCATCGTAAGTCTGGCTGCTTACTTCGTTTCCGAACACAGCGGTTACCATAAGAACGACTTTATCAAACTCGGAGAGATTGCTTACGGTAAGAGTACCGGTTGCGCCTGCATAGAACTGATACCAAACAGGCTCAGCGTATCCACCTGCGTAGTTCGCAGTGGTCTCCTCGTCAAGAGTAAGCCAGAAGGGCTTCTGCTGATGTCCCTCGGGGTACTCGTACTTGGGAGTCAAGGTATAATCGCCTGCTCCATAGATCCAGGATGTATTGATCTCTACGTTGTATGTCACATAAGATTCGAGCTCAAAGAAGCCGTTGTCATTTCTTTCGAAAAGATTGCCCTCTGCATCATATACTCCGCTGATGTAGAAGTCGTTGCTGAGGAAGTCGTATTCACCGCTCTGGTAAGGCATGAAGCTGAGATAGATCTTGCCGGCATCGATGTCATCATCTGTGATGGATACGACGTTCTCTTCTTCGTCATAGATTGTGCCGGAGACAGTGATCTCGCCGTCATCGTCGCCGTCACCTTCACCGTCTCCACCCTCGGAGCCGCCTGCAGCGAGTGTGTAGGTGTTGCCGTTGTAATCAGCGGATACGGGCGTTCCGTCCGCGTCGATAGTAAGGGTTCCTGCGAGAGGATTGAGAACGTCTCCGTTTTCGTCGTAAAGAACTGCCGCGCCGTCAACAACAGCGTATGTGTAGTAGCTCTCGGAGAGACCCATCATAGGATGGTTGAATGTGAAGATCACAGTGTCAGCGGTAACAGTAACTGTAAGGAATGCGTTACCGTAAGCGTCTGTACCTGTGTAGGTGCCCTCAACTACACCGGAGCCTTCGTCTCCACCATCGTCGTCACCTGCAGCGGACGTATTTGTAACGTTCATCTCGTTTGCACCAACCTGTGCGCCGAACATCTGGAGCTTAGAGAAGGTGAGTGTATAGGTCTTACCTGCCTCAAGAGTGTAGGTATAGTCGTCGTTCTTAGCAACTGTGTTGCCCTCTGCATCAGTAACTGCGCTGACATAGAGCGCGCCTGCTGCAAACTTATAGTTTCCTGCTGCCGTTACTGCAAACGTTCTTGTTGCTGTGTCCGCATCATACTCAGCCTGAGTAATAATTACAGAGTTTGTGCCAACGCTTACAGTTCCGTTATCAGTCTCGCTGCCGCCCTGGTCGTCGTCTTCTTCGTCGTCATCGCCACCTTCAACCTCGTGTGCAACGTAGTTGTAGGTAATGGTGTAGGGCTCGTTCTTTGTGGGAACCATAATGTAGAAGCTGTACGTATCGTCCTTTGCTATGGTAACTGTGAAGTACCCGCCCTCGGGAGACAAAACGGGATCTACGTAAGGCATTGCGCTGAAGCTACCGCTATCGTATGCTTCTGCATCGAACGCGCCGCAGCCTGCGGGAATGAAGAATGTGTACGTTCCGGACTCGGGAGCTACGAAATTGTAGAGCTGATCGTCGAAGGTATTGTTATCGGTACCTGTGAACTCGAAGGAGTGCTCTCCTGCGGGATCGTCGTTTCCACCGCTCTTGCCCTCAACTGTAACGTTGAAGCTCTTGGAGAAGTCACCGAGAGTTACGGTGACAGTGTATTCACCTGCAGCATTGGGGAGGAGCTGAAGAACCTCGCCAACGAGATATACGCCCAAGCCACTGGAAGCCGCGCCGTTCTTGGTAACCGAGATCTCAAGCGCATCCTTAACGAACTTGATGAAGGTTCCCTCGGGGCATACTACTGCAACGTCGGGAGAGGGATTCATGGGATCAAATACGAGCGGAACGGTGATCGCTGTGAGAGCATTTGCCATATCGTTGGTCGCATAGAGCTCAAAGCTCTCGGGTATATAGTCCTCTGCGGCCTCCATATCGATGGCACTTCTATCGCCTGCGGTCTGAGTTACTGTGAAGGTGTATGTATCAGCCATTGCGCCGTCCTTCATAGTGATAGTCTGAGTTGCCTGGTCGTATGTGTAGTCGTTCTCTGCCTCGTTCTCGAGAGAGTTGGTGTAGCAATCGCATACGATATTGAGGCTTGTAAGTATGTAGTCCTCGGAATAGCCAAAGCCTACCTCTACCTCATAGTATGCAACTCCGTCTTCCTCGCCTGCAGCTGTGTCTGTGTTAATGATAAGAACGTTGTAGGAGAATTTAACTGTTTTGTTGTCCTTATCGATCTCAACAACATACTCAGATGCGGCATCAAGCTGAGCAAGCTCATAGAGAGCCTTGAGGATAGCCTCAGCTCCGTAACCGTCTGCGAGAGTGGATACTGAGTAATAGTAGCCGTAAAGGTCGTCAATTCCGACAGATACAGGCTCTGCGTTGTATACACTTCCGTTTTCAGATTCTACGTAGATAGCGTTGATCTCTTCGTTCTCCGCGTTGATAAGCTCCATCCAGAGCTCCATTACTACGTCTCCCTCGGTGCGCTTTGTGTAGGTACCGTCGGTAAAGATCGAGTAGTCAACAGTGTGACCGAGCTTGATCTCACTGCCCTGTCCGCGGATAACGTTCTCGTAAACTACCTTACCGCTTACGACCCTGCTGGGCGAACGGGCGATTATTGCATCAATGATCGCGCTGATAGTAGTATCCTCGTCCTTGTTGTCATCATCGTCATCATTTCCGGGATTCTCTATATCCGTTACCTTCTGATCACAAACGGTACAGTATCCGGATGCATCAACGATGTGTGTGTGGTTTCCGCACACGTCGCAGTAGCTGTCTGTATTAGCATCCTGGTGGAGAGCTACGTCGCTCTTCTCATCTGTATGAGTACAGGTTGCTGCGTGCCAGTGATTAGTGCCATCAAAGATCCACTTCTCACCGAACGTATGGGTGTGGCCGACCTCATATGCACATACGTCACATTTGCCGTCCTCGTCTGCATCAGCGTGAGGAGCGAGAGAATCCTTGTTCTCGCCGTGCTCGCAGGTAGCCGCGTGCCAGTGATTCTCGGCATCGCTCGACCACTTGTCGCTGAAGGTGTGCTTGCACTCTGTTGTGGGGTCCTTTGTTCCGTCGTCATTACCCTGATCCTTGGGGGCGCAGGCAGCGAGGACAGAAACAAGCAAAGCCGCAACACAAAGAAGCGCTAAGAGTTTTCTTTTCATAAAAACCTCCAAATAGTTTTTGTTGCACGGTCAGAATCAGAAGGCAATATAACCGATCGCGCAATCAAATAAATTTTCTAGCGGATATTCAATTGTGAACACCTACCTATCTTATATTATATCATATATTTTACAAATTTCAATATACTTTTTCCACTATTTTGTCAATTGACGGTACCGTTTTTTGGGGATTTTGTTGAATATGCTGAATATTTATTCATTTTTTAATGAATATATACATTTTCAAGACGCGAAAAGATGAGAAAAAACCTCGGAATTTCTCCGAGGTTTTTGTGTGTAGTTTATTTGTAATATCCGCAACAGAAGAGCCACTGTGACTCCTCGTAAGCGTATATACCTCTTCTCTCTGCCCATCCGTCACCGTCGGCAAAATACCTTTGAGCTATTGCAAATTTCTGCAAGAAATCAGCAAGCTCCTCGGTCACGGGCGCAACTCCGTCGGCATTACACCAGGCATTGTAGCCCTCCTTACCGATCATATCCTCGGGACAGCGGTTACAGTTCGCGTGGCAATCGGTACACTCGGGGGTGCAGGCACCTGTATGCCCTGCCTTTTCCATACATTTGCACTCGGGTATACAGTAGTAGTTATTCTGAACAAGAGCGCCATAACCCTCGATAAAGTGCTTATAGTTTTCTGTTCCTCCGTTTACCGTCAGCGCCTTATTGCCGAAATACTCGATAGCTGTCAGGGGCTGATCAAGGAAGCGGCAGGGGGACGTGATATAAGCGACGAGCACGGGTCCGTATCCGTTTGTTTCGGGATACTTTTCCTTGTTATAGACGTGATAAACACCGTCTCCGCCGTCTTCTGTTCTCCAGAGCTTATATTCGTTTTCGTCAAAGACGTACGCACCCTCCTTTTCGTTGCCGTCCTTGTCCTTAAACAAGGTCTCCGCACCCACGATCTTTCCTCCCGCGAGGCTGTTGAATGCATCAAAATCGAAGTGCGACATATCGGCGCGAACCGGGATCATCGATCTTTCGGTAAGATCAAGGTCAAAGCCTCCGTCTCGCTTGATAGCAAAGGTAAAGGTCACGGGGTAAACTCCGCTCTTGGTCTCCGCTGTCAGCGCAAACGTAAAGGTCTGCGAGCCGCCTCCGCTTATCATCTGATCTGCTATCTTCACCGTGTGGAGAAAATTTCTTGTAAAGCTTCCCACCGTGCTGACGTCATCAACAGTGTATGGCGAGTGCTTATAGCTTGAACTGCCGTAGTATGCGATCGCGATAGGGTTTACCTCATCCTCGGTTATGCTTGCCCAGCTCTCGACGGTGTAGGTTCCGTTCATCTGCGGAGCAAACTCGAAATATGCCATCTCCCCGGGTTCTGAGACTGTTACGGAATAGATACCGGTCTCACCCAACTGATAGCAGCTGTAAAGACCCGATCCCTTTCCGCTGACAGGGTTGAGATCGTAGAGATCAAGGATGATGTTACGGTTAATATTGGTCGCTACGTAAGAGTTTGAATCGTACGCGCAGCCGTAAGGAACGCTTGAAAGAGTCACGTGATAATCTCCGTCAAGTCCGTCGATCCTTGCGACTCCGTTTTCATCGACCGGAGCTACGTATACGTCATATCCGTCGCTCCAATACACGTCAAGACCGACAAGCGGCTTATATGGCTTGCCGTTGAGGTAGAGCGTGACAGTAAAGTCATTCGTCGGATCAGCGTCCATCTCTCCTCCGGGTGTCGGGGCGGGCTCTGTTACAGATTCGCCCTCGAATCTCAGTCCCTCCTTGTATTCCTCACAGGAAAAGAGCGACGTTGCAAGGATTACCGTCAAAAGAAACAATAATATTCTCTTAAAAATCATTTCAACGTCCTCCCTTCGCGCGCTTGCGGCGGAAAAAGCCTGTTATGTCTCTCCACCTGGTCTTTCTGATGAATACGTCAATTACAAAGAGTGCAACCGCAAATATCAAAAGCGGTATTCTGTAGCTGTATTCGTATGTATCGACCTCATTTTTGTTGACCGCAAGGTCGATCGCCTCATCCTGCGTATATACTGCTCCCGCGCCGCGCACGAAGCTATGCACGCTCGTGATATCGTATGCAGTGAAGGAATCGTACTCGGGACAGTACGGGATCTCAAAATACGACTTAGCGGAGAACGAGTGCGTTCCGTAAGTATATGTCACCTCTACGTGATATTTGCCTGTTTCAGCCGTCTCGATCGAGGTGAAATATCTGTTGAGGTCAAAGGCAAGCTTCCTTTCAAGCACCGATCCGTCGGGCGAGGTTATCCTGATCTTCGCCGTTGCACGGGGATTTAAGTGCGAGGGCAGGATCTCCACCGTCGATCTGTCTCCTCCGTAGATCACGTTGATGTCAAAGGGATAGTCGACTCTCTCACTCGGGGTATTCGTGACAAGCACGTTGCCGAAAAAGAGATCCTTATCCTCTTCGCTCCAGCCCTCAAGCCATTTGCCCGAAAGACTGCTTGTGAAGCTCGCGATCCTTCCGTTACCGTGATCTCTGTAAGCATAGAGAGGCACCGGAGTGGTGGTCTCGGCATTCTTTTTGTAATCGACCGACAGAACAGTTGTGGAATCGGGCTTTGCCTTGCTGTTTAAGTATCCGTTTATGTCCGGAAGCGATATTATTCCGTCTAGCACGTCGTCGCGGAAGGTCACCACGTTCACCGCGGTGGGTTCCTCTATGACCGACTCGGTAAGGTCGTCCGCTATCGTTGCAAAGACAAGCTGTGCGACCTCCTCGGGTCTGTTGAGCGAATAATGAGTTCCTCCGCCCGCCTGTGCGACCGAGGAAAGAATACTTCCCTCACTCAATACACTGATGGCGGAGACTGTGATACCGTCATCGCGCATTTTTCTTGCAAGCTCAACGGCATCCTCGTTTTCGTGGCTATATGAAAGGCCGTCGCTTATAAGCATTACCTGGCTCTCTCCAAATGAAAGATCCTTGATATTTGCATACGCCTGCTCAAGCGCAGCTCCGATCAGTGTTCCCTGATAGGGCTCAGCCTCCTGTATCTCTCGGTAGAGCCACTCTCTGTACGTCATTTCCTCGGTTGCGCCGTCAAAATCGACCGTATCGCCGAGCTTCATCGGCTTCCAGCCCTCCTCTACAAGCACCTTGCCCGCAAAGGGAACGTATACTACGCTGTCACTGTCGCTGAGCAGCGACAAAAGCTTGATCGCGGCATCCTTTGCCATTATAAGCTGTGACATATCGTTCATGCTTCGCGATACGTCAAGGATTATTGTGTAAAGCTTATCATCCTTGTTTGCGTTGCCGAAGCTTACGGGGAGGATCTCCTCGAGCTTGTCAAAGACCTCGTGGTCCTTATTCTGCATCGAGAGATCGCCAAGAGTGATAAGACTCTTACCGTATCTTGAAACAACGATGTCTACCGAATCGACGAACGCGCTGATGTTATTTATCTCTCTTATATCGACGTTTGAGAGGATGATCTCGTCGTACTGCGAGAGCTCCTCAACGGTATATGGGATATGTTTGTTTCTGTTATTGATGAGATAGGGATCTATCTCCGCGCTCAGACTATAAAGTGAGGTGATCGCTTCAACGTCACTCTGCTTTGCCGTAACGAGAAGGACTCTCCTCTTTCCGACGATGGACTGAGTGACCGTATACGCGTTATTATGAGGCGAGGTGTCGTTTGTGGCGTTGACTTCTGCCTTATATTCGTAAACCCCCTCGGTATCCGTCGGGAGCTTGAAGGAGACTATATTAAGTCCCGCCTCGAGCGTGGTAACGGTAGTGTCGAGCTTTGTGTATTCGCTCTCGCCCTCTTTTCTCGAATAGAGATCGACGATAGCATCGCTATCCTTATTCGACTCTACCAATAGCTTAAGCTCGGTCTCATGATCGAGATAGGTCGAGGGAGTATAGCTCGCGTCGGATATCTGCACCTCGGAGTCGCCCTCCTTGAGGTTGCTGTCAAAATATACGGTGTCGAGCTTGATGTCCTTCGCCTTGAGCCGCTCGACCGCAGATACGATGCTTCCCTCGCTCGTTGTGTCACATCCGTCTGTGATAAGGATAACTCTCTTCAGCTCTCCCTCACTGAATATCGTTGAGGTAAAGTCAAGTGCCGCGGCGATGTCAGTTCCGCTGTCGTCGACCTCTGCCTCACTAACGCTCTTTATTGCGGTTCCCGACGAGGTGAGTATCACACTGTCGCGACCGAAGCAAACTATACCGAGCCTTGAATTCTGCGGCATCGTTTCGGATATCTTTTCTATGTATGCGTCTATCTCGTCGAAGCTCTCGTGCATCGAATAGGACACGTCTACCACGACGTATATCTTGGTTCTCGTCATTACCCTCGTATACACGGGCCCCGCCGCGGCAAGCACGGTCGAGATCACGATGATCGCGTGGAGGATAAGAGAGGCTATCCAACCCTTACTCTTATTATCCCTGTTTATCGAAATAAAGAACGGTATGATGAGCGCGAGCAGGATCGGGATGGCTACAAACAGCCAATACGGATTATCGAAGCTGATATTTTTCATAACAGTACACCATCCAATCCGCAATAAATATCAAGGCAAGGCAGATAAAGAGAATGATCATGGGGTCAAACTGACCGTCGGTCCTCTCATACTGCTGCTCACCGACAAGCGAGAAGCTCTCCTCGCTCTGCACGGGGTCGCTCTCCGACAGAGGCGCGCCCGAATAGACCCGATAGGTCTTTTCTACGCCCGATGCCAGAAGCTTTACCGTATACGTTCCCGCTCTGTCAAGCTCAAAGACGCCAATATCCGTTGATGTATCAATGTAAAGCTCCTCGCCGTCGGGGGCGATCGCCTTTACGTTTTTAATGTTCGCGGTGAGGTTTATCTCTACCTCCTCGCCGCACGTGTATCCCGACCTTTCAAGTATATCTGGGCAGGAATATTCAAGAAGATTTCCAAGCAGAGGAACAAAGTCCGCGGAGAGCGAGAAGTCCGCCTTGTGAAGATCAAAGCCTATGACAACCTCGCGGTTACCGAGTCCGTTTACTCCCGCGAAGATCAGAGGATTTGAATCGTACGAGAAAAGCGTTGTAAATCTCGTATACATTCCGCTGTACTTTACGTACTCGGAAATATAAATATCTTTGCCGTACACGCCCGTGAGGAGCTTTCCCGCAACTGAGGACGTTGATGCCGTTTTCTCTATCTCCGAGGGCTCCTCAAGCTCGATAACTCCTCTCGCGCCGAAGCCCGAGTCGTCGATATTCTCGCTTGAATTTATCAGCCACACCGCCGCGTCGGGAAGTGACTCGGGGGTGTAGGAATGGAAGATATAAAGACCGTAGTCACTCTCTCCATTATACTGATCGGGCTCGACTGTGTCTACCCTTGCGTCTGTCAGGACGTCGAGCGCCGCCTGCAAGAAGAACGGCGTCTCACTTACGATAAGCACGCTGTATGACGTCTCGTTTTTAAGGTTATAGCTTACAAACTCGTTATCTGCGGCAAGCGAATCGCTATTTTTGATAACGATTCGGAAGGAATCGTACTCCTCTGTCTTACACGTGAGTGTAACGGGGGTCTTTTCCCCTGCCTTGACCGAGATGCGCTCGGTCTTTGCCACCTTATCGTTTCCGTCGAGGTAAAGCGCTATCTCAAGCGTCTCGTCAGTCGTATAGGAGGTAACGCTCGCGTTTACCGAAAGCTCACCGCCAAGGAAGGTACTGCTTACGTCACCTATCGAATAATTCTTGTCATTTTGCGAGCTTACGTTGATTATCTGAACGTTCTTATGCTCGTTTACCGTCATATCCGTAACAAAATAAACAGAAAACGACGGATTCTTGTCAAAAAACCTCTGCGCGTGCGCCATAGCCTCGGAATAATCGACCTCGACGTCGGCACATTCAAGCTCCTCGAGCATATCGAGAGCGAGATCCTTATCGCTTATTCTCTCGTACGCTACCGCGGTCTCGTCTCCCACGGTAACGAGCGTAAAGGTGCTTCCGAGCTTCGCGTCCTTGATGACCTCGGAGATCTCGTCCTTTGCGCGCTCAAATCGGCTTTCCTTGCCGTCGTTCATGTTCATACTTCCCGACGCGTCGAGCACAAAGCAGTACTCGCCCGCGCTATCGGGTATCGTGAATATCGGACGGGCTATGAGCAGAGAGATCACGATGACGGTCAAGATCTGCAAGATAAGGCTGATAATGCCCGTCAGACCGCTCAAGGGGTTTCGTCTCTTGAAAAAGCGCTCACTGAGCTCCCAGAGATACGTTGATGTGACGGTCTGCTCGTTATACTTGTTTTTCAGTATGTAGATGATGATTATTATCGGCACTCCGACAAGTCCGATAAGTCCGAGCGGGAATAAGAAGGTCATTTCGTCACCTCCATATCCGACAGTCTTCCGAAGAAGATGCTCGCTATCGGCTCGTGAGCCGCTACCATCATATAATTTGCGCCGCGAGACTCACAGTAGAGTCTTATTCTGTCAGTTACGTATTTCAAGGCATCCTTATAGGCGCGTACTACGTCCTGATCTATCTTTTTGCGGAAAAATCTCTCCGAATTCTCGGAGTCGAGCAGGTGCATCCTTCCTCTCACCTGGGGATTAAGCTCCTCACGCGAGAGTATCTGTATGCAAAGAACGTCTCTTCTCTGCTCGCAAAGCTTATTTATCGCGTCCTCGTAGTTTTCATCGGTCAGATAGTCCGAAATTATTATCGAAAATCCGTCTCCTCTTCCGACGTTTGACGGCACTATCGCCTCGCTTATCCTAGCTTCACCCGAAAACTCGATGTTGTTGAGGTTGTTGATGCAATTGAGGTAGGAGTCCTTTCCGACCATTGACGAAACGACCTCCTCAAGCTCATCACCCCTCATAGCGTAGATGGAGACCTTGTCCATCTCACACACCGAAAGATACGCGAACGCGGCGGCGATCCTTATCGCCTGCTCCGCCTTCTCCGCATCGATACCGTGATTCATCGAGTGGCTTACGTCGATGTATATTCTCGTGTGCATCTGGCGCTCATCATAATAGAGCTTCTCGTAAAGCTTGTCAAACCTGGCGTATGCGTTCCAATCTATCTTGGTGACGTCATCGCCCGCTACGTAGTCCCGGTAATCCGCAAATTCGCACGACGAGCCGAGATTCTTGCTTCGGCGGTTGCCGCCAAAGGATCCGGCTATATTGTTCTTTAATAGCGTCTGGAGGGATTCAAGCTCTCCTAAGAACGCCTCGTCGATTACCATTTTTTTCATTTAACGACCCTTTTTTGCTTCCTTCAAAATCATTTCAATTACGTCATCAACCGAAAGCCTGTCGTTTATCGCGGTGTAGTTGATCTTAATTCTGTGTCTGAGTACGGGGAATGCAAGCGCGTTTATATCCTCGTAGGACACGTTGTAGCGTCCGTCCATAAGAGCGCGGACCTTTGCAGCGGTGATAAGCGCTTGCGCCGCTCTTGGAGAAGCTCCGTACTTGACGTACTTCTTTGCCGTTCCGTTTGCACCGTCAAGCTCGGGGTGTGTTCCCGATACGATTCGGATCGCGTAGTGGATCACGTCGTCTGTTACGGGAACCTTGTTTGCAAGCTCTCTCATCTCAAGGATCTCAGGACCGCTGATAGCCGCGCAGGCTGTCTCAAGCATAGTAACCTGCGTCATCTTAACGATATCAACAAGCTCCTCGTCTCCAGGGAACTTCATTATGAGCTTGAACATAAATCTGTCCATCTGCGCCTCGGGAAGCGGATACGTACCGTCCTGCTCGATCGGATTCTCGGTTGCCAATACGAAGAAGGGCTCGGCAAGGCTGTACGACTGATTGCCAACCGTGATCTTATGCTCCTGCATTACCTCGAGCATCGCGGACTGCGTTTTGGGAGTTGCTCTGTTTATCTCATCCGCAAGCACGAGATTTGCAAATATCGGTCCCTCGCGGAACACGGTATTGAGTCTTCCGTTCTCGTCCTTCTCGATGATATTCGTACCCGTGATATCGGAGGGCATAAGGTCGGGGGTAAACTGTATTCTCGAGAAAGGAAGGTCGAGCGCTCGTCCGAGCGAGCGAACAAGACGCGTCTTTCCAACTCCGGGAACACCCTCGAGCAGTACGTTGCCGCCTGCCACGATTGCGATTATTACGTTCTCTATTATTGTCTCCTGTCCTACGACGTCCTTTGCTAATTCTCTCTTAATAGCGGAGATCTTCTCGCTGAATACCGCTACCTTTTCGTTACTTACCGTTTCTGTAATGTTACTCATTTATTTTCCTTCCTCATCCTTAAAGCCGCCGTAAAGCAAGGCAAAGTATTTTTCAATCGCTTTTTTCTGTTCCTCGGTGTATCCGTACTTATCGTCACCGAGCTTTTCTATCATAAGTGTGTTGTATATCGCGTACAGCTCACCGTACTCGACGTATTCGCCCGTGAGGGGATTCAGCACGAGATCGTCGCTTCCGAATACGACTCCCTCTCCGACTCCTCCTCCGACGGGTCCGTCCTCGTCGTTCTCATGATCCTCTCCGATATTTCCCGAGCTCTCGCTATTCTTTGAAAATTCAGGTCTTTCAAATGCGGGGATCGGGACAGCGAAGAGCGCTGAGAGCTTTTTGAGTGTATATTCACCGACGTTTGTGTTGATCTTTTGCTGTGATATGACCGCATAAAGCTCGTCGGTCATAATATCAAGTATCCCATCGACATCAGACATCGTTTCGCTGTACGTCTTTCCGTCCATTTCCGCGGCAATCGCGGAAAAACCGTTTACCGCATCTCCGTTCTCGCTAAGCGCTCCAACGCTTACAAGCTTATTGAGTGACGTATAGAGCGGATCGGTCTGCGGTATCTTTGATGCAACGAGCGCGTTACCCGTCTTCAAGGCAAAGTTTTCAAGCATCCATTTGAGCCTGAGGACTTTATCCTCCTCACTAAGCTCCTCATCACTGTCGCCAACGACGTCAAACGACGCGCGATATTCACTGTATTTTTCCGCATAGTCTCCCCAATCGGGATCGCTCCAGCTGCTTGTGTTGAGTGCCTTTGCCAAAAGCCTTACCTGCTCGTCAGAGCTATTCCACATCGCGTTGAGTATCTCGGTCATTGAGGACGAATCGTACGTTGCCTCTGTGATAGCGGTAAGCGCGGTGGCGAGAGACGCCTGCATCTCAGGCTCTGTCGTTGCCGCCTTAAGCTCCTCGAGCAATACCTTGAGTGCATCCGAGATCTCGGTTTTATGCGGATCCTCCATCTGTGAGCTGTCGACGAACTTTATTAGCTCCTCTATTCCCGCGATCTGCACCTCGCTTATCTCAAATGGGACGATCACCTCTGGAGGCACGTAATCTCTTTTATTTGGCGCGAGATATCCGCTCACAAGAACTGCTGCGCCCAAGAGCAGTGCAAGAACGTATATCCACACGCGTCTCACCTTAAAGCGCCTTGTTCGGATACCCTTCAGCGTTTCCTCCGCATCCTCTCTCTGCAGCTCTATCATGCCGCCCGACTCACCCTCAAATGCAAGTGCGGTCTGCACCTTTTCGTGAAGCGCAAAATCAGAGTCGAGTCTGCGCGCAAGCTTCTTATCAGAGGTTCTCAGCGAAAGATAAAATATGATAAACGTCAACAAAAATGCGCCTGCCCCGATAGGAAGAGAAAGCATCGGCTCAAAGCCGACTATCGCAAGCCTTGAAAGTCCCAGACATACCCCGCCTGCGATCGCGCCCACGGAAAGTGCTGCCAAGAGAGACTTGAATATTCGAGCTAACAAAAGCTTGCGCTTGAATTTCAAAAAATTCCCTTTCATTTTTTCTCCTTCAGAAGTCATTAATCATAATATTATATCACATTTTGCGCGCTATTGTCAATATATTTATCTTATATATAACAATGATAAGGGCATATTTTTTAAAACCTCTTGCAATATCCGGAAAACGGTGGTATAATTATCTATATTTCGAATAGTCAAGGAGATTTTGTTTGATATGAAAAGAATATTTGCGCTTTTTCTTGCGCTCACGGTCATTCTTTGCTCCGTCGCTCTTTTCGCTTGTGACAAAAAGGACGATGTGACCTGCAAATCGCACAGAGACGCCAACGACGACGGCAAGTGCGACAGCTGCTCCGCATCATTCACCGACGGAGATGAAACAAAGGCTTGCGACTCGCACAAGGATGCTGATGACGACAAAAAATGTGACAGCTGCGGCGCAGACTTTGACGACGGCGAAGAGGTCGTAATTCCTGCGAACAAGGAATACACATTCTTAATAAAGCTCGATAACGGCGACGTTATTTCGGGCGCTACGTTTACACTCAGCGCAAACGGAAGTGAGATCACTCTCACAAGCGGCGAGGACGGAAAGGCAAAGGCTTCGCTCAAGGCAAGTGTCTACGCGATATCCTACGACTTTGACACTCTCCCCGCAGGATGCTTCCCCGATGCCTTTGAGGTCGAGATCACAGAGGACGTTACCGATGTCACGCTCTTAGTTATTGACAACAATCCCGACGGCTCGGCTCAAAAGCCCTTCTTCATTTCCGAGGACGTGACATCTGTCTCGATCGAAGCAAATTCCGAGCTTTATTTCAACTACCGCGGCGCGATCTCAAGACACGTTGAGATAAAGAACGAAAACATTTCCATTACATATAACGGAAATACCTATACCGCAGTCAACGGTGTAGTAACTGTAGTTCTCGAGCCTGAGATGGGACAGGTGACAAGCTTCTCCATCAAGAACAACTCAAGCGAGAAGATCGAAACACTTATGGAGCTTGTTTCTCCTCTCGGATCGATGGACAATCCCATCGTTCTTGAAGAAAGCTCGGCCATCGTTACCGTGCCCGCAGGCGAGGCGATCCATTACCTCTGGACTGCGGATAAGGATGGTGTGCTTCTCGTTTCCTCTCAAAGCGTTTATAACAACATTGCTCTTACAAATACTGCAACAAACGCCGTATCTGCATTGACCGCAGGCTCTGCCGGTGAATACATCGCGGTCTCAAGTGGCGATGCTATCAGAATTTCGGTTGCCTCCACAGACGACAAAAACCAGGTCACGGTTGACATAGCTCTCAGATGCTATACTGCAACCGAGGCTGATCCCGTTCCCGTTATTAAGGAAACGGTAGATTACTCTGCACGCGAGGGTGCATCGCTCGTCTTTACCGCCGAGGTCGGCAAAACGCTTACCATATATGATGAAAACGTAAGCGTAACCGTTGGCGGAACGACATACACCCCCGACGCAAACGGCACTCTTACCCTCACTCTTGAGGGCGAGGGCGAGACGGTTGCCTTCACCGTAACGAACACCCAGGACAGCACAAACGGAATTACGATCGAAATAAAGTAATTTTTGCATAATAAAGCCACGGGATCCTTCAAGTGAACACATACGTGTTCGCCTCGGGATCCCGTGGCTTTTTTTCAGATCATCCGATCTTTTCAAAGGTTATTGTTACGCAATCTGCCGTTACGGAGTCTACTGTGAACGTATATCCGAGAGTGTTTCCCAGGTCGTCAACAACCTCGGGAAGAGTGTCTCCCTCTGCATAGGTGTAATTGCCGGCAGAGGATTGAACGTACTCTACAAGATTATCCTTCGTACCGCTCTCATCCGACACGTCGGTGTTGTTGTTATATACGTCGTAGTAGGTCTCGTCGCCGTAATCCTCGGCATAAAGCGTGGAATTTATGTGGTATACCACCACTCCGTCACGAAGGAAATACCCTCCCTCGCCCGAGTTGAGACCCGTTGCGGTATAGTACATTATTACGTAATATTCCTGATATGCTCCAAGGCTTTCGTCCCAGTTGCTCGCAAGTATCAGGGTGTCTCCGCTCTTTTCAAACGCTTCAAGTGTCAGCGTAACTGTACTGTCGGTAACGACGAGTCTTGAATCCGTTATCCAACCGTAATTGAACTTGGTGTAGGGGTTGTGATCTCCAACCATAGCGTCCATTACGTCAAGACCGTTCATAGGACTTGTCACGTACGAGGTGTCATAATAGTCGTCCGCTCCGAGAACGTGTCCAAACTCGTGGATAAAGGTATAAGGATTGAGGGGATTAGTCGAGTCGTAGTTGACCTCGCCCGTTTCCTCGTCGTATGCCTCAAACATAAACTGATAGGACATCCATATATAGTCGTTCGCGGATACGGCATCGTATTCGAAATAGTATCCCTCGTCATCGGTATATACGTTCCAATATCTGTACGCCCACCGGAACTCCTCCTCAGCGTCAATGTCGAGCGTATTTACCATAACAACGGCATCTATCATTCCGTTTTTGTCAGAGTCAAATTCGGAAAGGTCCATTACGGTTGACAGATATGCGAGCGCCTCGTCGAGAATGAGCTGATCTCCTATGCTCATCTCAGTGCCGTAGTAATCATACGTAGCATCCGCGTAGTAGCTGCTCTTGTTTGCGGGACGGAACCAGCTGTCAAGCACGGTCACGTCAAGGTCAAGCTTGTTATAGCTCGATATGAAATAATAGTCGTGAAGTGAGTAGTAAGAGGTATCGCCCACAGATCCGTTGAATATCTTTTCAAGATCTTCAATAGTGTATCCCTTGCTAGCGGCGGTAATGTCACTGAATTCAACGGGAATTACAAGCACCGCAGGAGTACCCGTGGTCGGGCATCCGTCCATGTAATAACCCTGCTCCGTTACATTCTGAACGTAATTTCCCTTTGTGAAATCTACATCATATACTCCATCACTGTCCTCGGGAAGGCCTGCACCCTCATTTGTCATGAGGTTTGAATCGGTATTACCCGATGATCCCCCCGATGACTCTACTGAAACAACGTACACGTAAACACCCTGATTTGTTGCCATTTCAATGGTGCCATTGTAGTTCTTGATATAACCGTAAGCTATGATCGTGTCGCCGACCTCGAATCCGCTGATGCCCTCACTCATATTGATAGTGTAAATGAGCATTTCCGTCGTGCCGTCGGTAAAATACACGTTCTTGTAATAGCTGCCCGTCTGTCCGATCTCTGTGACTGTTCCCTTTACGTAGAAGGGCTCGGCTGATGCGGATCCGCTCGCAAGACCCAAGCAGGCATTATATGCGGTCGTTGTAGATACCGGAGAGGTGAGAGTACCGTTTCCGGATTCGCTTTCATCGCCGCCCGTAGATCCACCGGTAGATCCGCCTTCCTCCTCCACAATATATACGTATACGTCAACTACGTACTCACTCTCGTAGAAATAGTGAGTCATATCTACGTACACGTCGCCCTTTGAGAAGAAATACCACGTGTCACCGTATTCATCCACATCGGTGCCGTCGTTTGTATAGGACGAGAAAAGCTCAAGATATGCTTCAAACTCCTCCGTCGTATTGCCAAAGGCATAGAAATTCACACCGTATTCTCCATACTCTTCGGAGGAATATTCCTCTACGTAATATTCATCATTCGCTATGAACGGAATGACAAATCCCACGCTTTCAGTGAAAATTGCTTTTTCTTCGCTTGTGAAATCCGTGTATGTATGCTCTTCGGTGTCATCGCCGCCGTCAGGCTCGCCATCTGAACCGCTTGAAGTCAATACTTCAACAACTATAACGAAGGTATTGCCGTTGGTCGCCATCTCGATGGTGCCGTCATAGTTCTTAACGTATCCGTAGGCTATTATAGTGTCGCCCACCTCAAAGCCGCTGACACCCTCACCCATATTGATGGTATAAATGAGCATATTCGTTGTGCCGTCGGTGAAATACACGTTTTTATAATAGCTGCCCGTCTGTCCGATCTCTGTAACTGTTCCCTTTACGTAGAAGGGCTCGGCTGATGCTGATCCGCTCGCAAGACCCGAGCAGGCATTATATGCGGTCGTTGTGGATACGGGAGAGGTGAGAGTGCCGTAATTGTTATCAGGATCAACGGGAATATCACCGGACGTTCCGTCATCAAGCGGATAATAATTTCCGTTTGAGCAAGATATGCAAACGTCAATCTGCGCATACTCAAAAGCATCCGCAAAGAGGGCTTTTGCTTTGTCAACCGTTCCGCTGTATGCTATTTCAGAGAGTGCTGAGCATCCGTCAAATGCGCTTTGTGCTACTGACTCAAGATTACTTTCGCCGTCAAAAATCACCGTTGTCAGCGAGATGCAATGATAAAACGCATTGGCATCGATCGTCTTGACGCTACTTGGAATTGTGAGAGTCACGAGATTTGTCATTGAAGCAAAGCCTTCATCAGCTATTCTGGTTACCGCTTTGCCGCAATAAGACGAAGGAATGCTAATTTTCTCAAGATATTTTGCATTTCCGACACCAACCGCATAGGTTCCGTCGGGAAGCGGATAAAAACTCAAGCAGCTTGTGTTAGATCCTTCTGATACAGCTCCAAGGTTAACCTCTCTTCCGTCGGTATATGTAACTATCAGCTCGCCGTTGACGATTTCGATCTTATCGATTCCTACGCCGGCATCGCCTTGGTCTCCCTTATCGCCTTGGTCTCCGTTTGTTACAGTGAATGTTGTTGTGCTTCCGTCGGTAAAGGTTATTGTGTAGGTATCAACAAGTCCGTTGGACGAGGTTTTTTCGATAGATGCAATTCCGTTTCCGTCTTCGCCATCTTTACCGGGCGCACCATCGGCACCGTCTTTACCGTCCTCGCCGTCGGCACCGTCTTTTCCATCCTCGCCGTCGGCGCCGTCTTTACCGGGCGCTCCGTCGGCTCCATCTTCACCGTCAATGCCGTCTTTGCCTTCGGCTTTAATACCGGTATCCTTGTCACCTATCCACCAATTTCCATTCTCACCGATGTAAGGTGTGAGTCCGTCGGCACCATCAGCACCGTCTTTTCCGGGCGCACCATCGGCACCGTCTTCTCCGTCTTCGCCGTCAACACCGTCTTTGCCTTCGGCTTTAATACCGGTATCCTTGTCACCTATCCACCAGTTTCCATTCTCACCGATGTAAGGTGTAAGACCGTCTGCGCCATCAGCACCGTCTTTACCGGGTGCTCCGTCAGCTCCGTCTTTTCCATCCTCGCCGTCGGCGCCATCCTTACCGTCTGCACCATCAGCGCCATCTTTTCCTTCGGCTTTAATACCTGTATCTTCGTTACCTATCCACCAGTTTCCATTCTCACCAATGTAAGGCGTGAGTCCGTCGGCACCGTCTTCGCCGTCTTTACCGGGCGCACCGTCGGCTCCGTCTTCACCGTCTTCGCCGTCTTTACCGGGCGCTCCGTCGGCTCCATCTTCACCGTCAATGCCGTCTTTGCCTTCGGCTTTAATACCGGTATCCTTGTCACCTATCCACCAGTTTCCATTCTCACCGATGTAAGGTGTAAGACCGTCTGCGCCATCAGCACCGTCTTTACCGGGCGCACCGTCGGCACCGTCTTTTCCGTCTTCGCCGTCGACTCCGTCCTTGCCGGGTGCTCCGTCGACTCCGTCTTTTCCATCTTCGCCGTCAGCACCGTTGGTTATTGTAAATGTTGTCTTGCTTCCGTCAGTGAACGTTATTGTGTAAGTGTCGACACGTCCGTCTGATGACGTCTTTTCAATAGAGAGAATTCCATTACCTGCAGCACCGGTATCTCCCTTGTCACCCTTGTCGCCGTCTTTGCCGTCTTCGCCATCTTTACCGGGCGCTCCGTCAGCACCATCCTTACCGGGCGCACCGTCGACACCGTCTTTTCCGTCCGCACCGACAAGAGAAAGCAGCCATTCCTCAACTGTTCCCTTGAATCCATTCTCAACGGCAAGATCGTAAACAGACTTTCCGTCAAGTCCGTCCTTTCCATCCTCGCCGTCCTCACCGTCTTTACCGGGAGCGCCGTCAACGCCGTCTTTTCCGTCAGCTCCGTCCCTACCGGGCGCGCCGACAAGAGAGAGCAGCCATTCCTCAACTGTTCCCGTATATCCATTCTCCACAGCAAGCTGATACGCGCTCTTTCCATCCGCGCCGTCAGCTCCCTTTAGAGACTCAACCCATTCTTCAAAGGTTCCCGTGTAACCCTTGCTCGTAAGCTCCTCATAAATGTCGTAAGGATTCTTGTATATCTCACTGTAGTCCTTGTTCTCGTCCTCACCCTTGTTTCCGTCATCAGCAGTCGTATCCTGCTCGACAACGTCGTCTGAGGGCTTCTTTTCTGTTTCGTTTTGCGCTTCTGTACCGTTGCATCCCACAAAGGTCGGCAGGCATAAAGCCAAAACCAGCAAAAGCGCTAATAATGTCTTTTTCATTTTCTGTTCCTCCAAATGAAAAAAGTTTGCATAATTTATCCTGATATGGAAGATAAACTAGAATGTAATATAATTATAACACCGTCGGAATTGTTTGTCAAGAAAAAATGCACGCGCCCGAAGGCGCGTGCAAAATTAATGGGTATTGGCTAAATTACTTGAGAACAAATATGTCAATTGCTGTCTGTGCAGATGCATAACAAGCAAATCTGGGGCTTGATGCATTCCATTGGAGATTACGTGATGCATCATAAGCATTAAGAATCTTTGCATTGTCACCGCTGAAGTCAACTGTCCAAGAAGAGTTAGCATTGAGCGTTTCACTTAAAACTAAAGTATTTTTTGAGGACCAACTCAAATACTTTCCGCTACCATCCTGGAAAGCAACAGTTCCATTTGCGTAACCGGCTACCACCGTTAATTGGTATGTTCCATTGGGTGTTCCTGAATATGCTGTTCCGCTACCATAAGATCCCGCAGTTCCAACTGAGGTAAGCTCCATCCCCTTACTTACACATACGATAACAATCGTATCGCCTACGTTAAGCTCAGTTGCTATCTGCCAAGTGGGGGCAGCAGGCTCATCGGGAGTGGTCGCACCACCAATCTCCTGTCCGCAATTACCGCAAACACCCTGCTCTGTGGTGTGTCCAAGAGCCTCGATCTCTTCTTCCTTTGTATCACCACAAGTTGAGCATGTGTATGTCATAACACCTGCTTTCGTACATGTAGCAGCTGTTGTTTCTTCACCGTCACCATAGGAATGGCCAAGTGCGCTCTCAACCTCTTCCTTGCTGATAACTTTACCACAGCCTGCACATGCAGTAACCTCATAGCCTGCCTCGGTGCAAGTTGCATCTGTTGTGTAAGTTGTGGTAGAGCTGTGGGGACAACTAATAGTTGTAAGCGTAATGGACTTGAGTCTTACCTGCAGTGTGCCTGCAACATCGAGCTTTATCCACTTGTACGATCCACCAAGATCTGCCTCGTAGTCAGTATATGTGCCTGTCACTGATATTTTCGCCAACTCAGTCCAAGTAGCTCCGTCATCATTCGAGCCGTAAACAACAAGTGTATCTGCATTATTACCTGCATTTAGAGCTATCTTTGTAATGGAAGTTTCAGATTTAATTATTGCATAACCGTCGTGAGCGCTGCTTGAGTAAATTCTAAGTTCGGATGTAAAGTGACACTGGGTAGTTATAACAGTTACGACAGAATCGAGCACATGCTCTTCATTCTCTGCGTACTGCGTACCCGCTGCATAATCGCCGAATGTATACTTATTTTCGGATGTGGAAACACCTTCTCCAAGTCCGCAAACTGTGCAAATTCCGTTGACGTAGTTGTGAGCTGCGAGTTCGCCGTTGGGCTTATCGCAAATAACACACTTTGCAAGCTCTGTACATGTAGCTTCAGTAAACTTGGTGCACTCATGAGTACCGACGATCTCAGCAGTTGCGCCTGCGGCGATCTGTCTTGCGTTGTTATAGGTACCCATAGCACCGGTTACGGTAATAATGTCATAGAGCTCAACCTTTGTTTCGAGTCTGTATATATAAAGATCATCGCCGTTTTCATCTCTGATAGTAACGGAAATGTTGCCGTGGCTGTCGCTCCAAGCGGTATCTATTCTGATTACTGTACCTGTAACAATTACATCGGTACCGTCAACTGCCTCGAGAGCCTCTGCAACCGTCATTTCAACAGGTCCTACATCGTAGCTATCGTCGTGACCGGTAATTTCCGCAAGTCCACCCTGTGCGAGCTGCTTTACGTCATTATGTGAGCCGATTACGCCTGTAGCGATAATAATATCGCCCTTTACAACGTTAGTACCAAGTCTATAAAGTGTAAACTTGTTACCCTCTGCATCCTGGATGGTTACAGTGATATTGTTGTATTGATCATTCCAAGGTGTATCGATAGAAACAACTGTACCCGAAACCTTAACGGGAGCACCGTCTGCAAGCTGTGCTGCCTCGGGAATGGTTACTTCGTTATAACTGAGAATAGTTCCGCAAGAATCGCACTTGCCGTCCCCGTCGCCGTCATTGCACTCAACAGCATCGCCTTCGGTTGCGCCACATGTCTTACATGTCTTGGGAGCCTGGCAGGTTGCGTCTGCCCAATCGTGTCCAAGAGCGTCGCCCTCGGTCTCGCCACACTCAGAGCAGGTCTTGGGATCCTCGCACGTTGCGTTGTTCCAAGAGTGTCCGAGTGCATCACCCTCTGTATAGTCACAGTATTTGCATGTCTTGGGCTCGGTGCAGGTTGCATCGTTCAGTTCATGTCCGTATGCTCCTTCTCCGATGGCTCCACAGTCTCTGCATATCTGGGGCTCGGTGCAGGTTGCTTCAGCAAAATCGTGTCCAAGAGGATCTCCGTCTGTCGCAGAGCAGATCTTACACGTCTTGGGAGCTGTGCAGGTTGCGTCTGTCCATTCGTGCGAGCACTCGAGTTCAACAATAGTTGCGACAACTGTCATATTGCCGTATATTACCTCGAGATCACGCATATCTGCATACTCATACGTGCCTACGTAATCGCCGTTGGAATATACTTCCCACATGATGCCCTCGTTTACACCGAGAACACGGTTGGAAACGATGTTCTTAAAAGGAGTTGCGCCGGGAAGGAACATACCTGCAACGTTTGATCCGTCAAGAGTTCCGCCCTCAACTGTTACGTACTTATAGTTTGCAATGCAATCTTCCTCTGTCGCACCGTTGAGGTGAATATCGGATGCATTTGCGTATGCAAGGAGGGTATTGAACATTTCGCGCTCTGTTCCCTCTGCCTGGTTTGCACTTACGCCCTGTGTACGCTCATAGATGTACTGAAGAACGCTATAGCTCTTCTTTGCTGTTACTCCGTTATACTTAACTGTAAGAGTAACAACCTCGTCGATAGCCTGTGCAGCTACACCCTCTTTGATGATGTATGCCTTGCAAGCTACTCCGTTAATTGTCGGATTGGGATCTTCTGCAAAGGGGACTACAGTAAGTGCATTTCCCTTAGAGTCTGTCGCGCTCAATTCAGCGCCCTCGGGAGCATTTACTGCAAACATAAGCTGATACTTTTCACCGTAGTACACGTTATTGGACACGATCTCTACAACCGTACCTGCTTCCTGTGTATTGTCGGCAAATGCGATTACCGTGAACGCGCACATAAGCATAGCGCACACGAAAATCAAGGAAACGATTTTTGCGAAACTGAATTTTTTCATTTTCTTTTGTCCTTTCTTTTTTCTGTTGGGGTCTGCTTGTGTTGCGCTCACGACCATCCGTCGGGGTTGTATCCGCCGCCGATGCCGCTTCCGCCGTTTTCATCGTCATCGTCCGGCACGGAACCTCCGTCCGATGCGGTGATGATATCCTGCATTTTGAACCAGATTATCTCAAGCTCAGCAGGATCGTACTTTTTCTTCTTCATAATTCCACTCCTTTTAAAAATGTAAATGAGAAAAAATTTTCCTATTGTAGTAATTATATCATTGGTGTTTCTCTTTTTCAATAATTTTTTCAAAAAAGATGAAATTTGTCACTTATGTCCTTTTATTGCGTTTTTTTGGGGGTAATATGTATATTTCGACGAAATATCTGTTCGACACTACATCAAAAGCGTCTCTACGCGCTTCAAATACTTGACAAAGCGATCCGTTTGATGTAGAATTACATCGAAGATACAAAGAGGAGGATGGCTATGAGATTTGAGGAGATGTTTGGCGGTGCCGAATGGATAGGCGCACCCGAGGGATCGGGCTATATTGCTATCCGTGACCGCTTCTCTGCCCGAAAGGGTGAAAAGGCAATTATCCGAATACTCGGATTCGGTCATTTCGTGCTTTTTATCAACGGCTCTCGCGCTCACGACGAGCTTTTCCTTCCCCTCTGCACAAATTACGAAAACGTAGAAAGGAAGGGCGTTCCCACGGACGAAGAGATGGCTACAAGGTGCTACGTTTCCGAGTTTGATATTTCGCATCTGCTCTGCGACGGCGAAAACTCTGTCGCGGTGCTTCTCGGCGGCGGTTGGTACACGGGATCTGACACCTTTGCGGGCGCTACTCAGGGAGCTTTCGGTGAGCCGAAGGTCTGCTACCGAATAAACGTCGGTGATCGCGAGCATTTTTCCTCTGAAAGTGCAAAATTCAGCCCTTATTTCGTTGAAAAATCCGAATACAATGCGGGCGAGGTATATGATTTTGAGAAATGCGGAATGGAGATAGTCGAGAAAGATTTCGATGACTCCGAGTGGCAAAACGCTTGCGCGGTAAGGCCTCTTCAAACCGATTACCTCTTCTCAGACTGCCCCTGCGACAGGGTGATACGAGAGATCATACCGACTGTCAGCGAAAAAGGCGTATACGATGCAGGCGTCAATCTCACGGGCTATCCCGTTCTGATCTCGAACGGCGGCGACGTTGAGGTCACTGTTTCGGAAGAAATTCTGGATAGCGGCTTTCTTGATCCCGAGCACAGACAATATCAGTATCTAATATTCAAAAACACCAAAAAGGGGCAGAGGCTCTTCCCTCTCTTTACCTGGCTTGGCTTCAGATATTTTACAGTCAATGGCGACGCTTGTGTTGAATCGGTTCACGAAACACACGCTGACGTTAAGGTGACGTCATCCTTCGATTCGGACAATGAGGTCTTGAATTGGATATACCGCACCTTTGTTCACACGATGCTTTCGAATATGCACGAGGGTATGCCCTCCGACTGCCCTCATCTTGAAAGGCGCGGATACACGGGCGACGGACAGATCACCTGCCCCGCAGTCTTCAGAACGCTTGGCGCAAAAGCATTTTACGAAAAGTGGATCGAGGATATTTTCGACTGCCAAGACAGGCGCACGGGGCACGTTCAGAACACCGCGCCATACACAAGCTCGGGCGGCGGACCCGGTGGCTGGGGCATTGCGATAGTCAAGGTTCCCTACGAATTCTGGAAATACTACGGTGACGATGCGCCCGCGAGACGCGGCTTTGACGGTATGCTCGCTTATCTCGAGTTCCTTGAGTATATGAGCGATCACGGTCTCGTCACGCGCACTATCCCCAAAACAGCTTGGTGTCTTGGCGAGTGGTCTCTCCCGGATCTTGTTCCCGAGGTGCCTGCCGCGTTTGTCAATACATATTTTTACATCAAGGCGATGCAGATGTGCATTGAGATGGGCGAGGCATTCGGTCGCAGTGGCGACGTTGCGCATCTTTACGACAGAATACAATACCGAAAGAGCGTTATGGAGGCGGCGTATTTTGAGAATTTTCCCAAATACGGCATAGGCTCGCATTTCGTTGGTGGCGTTCAGGGTGCTGATGCATTCGCGCTTGACATCGGTCTTGGCAACGAGAACACCGTAAGCGCATTTGTCAGCCGTTACGAGAAGATCGACGCCCCCGATACGGGTATTTTCGGCACCGAGGTGGTGATCAGGATGCTCTTTAAATATGGGCGTGGCGACATTGCACTCAAGCTCCTCACCGCTGATACTCCCCGCGGCTTCGGCGCGTGGAAAAAGGCGGGCGCTACGACCTTCTGGGAATATTGGAGCAAGCCCTCGCGCTCCCTCTCGCATCCCATGTTCGGCTCGGTAGTGGCAAGCTTTTTCGACGACATTCTCGGTATCAAGCAATGCGACGGCTCTTACGGATACGAAAAAATCACGGTCTCCCCCGCAAATATCCCCGGACTCGACCGTGCCTCGGGGTCTATCGAGACTCCTAAGGGCATCATCTCGGTCTCATATGCGCGAAATAAGGACGGCTCGCTCGATGTGAAGGTCGATCTTCCTCTCGGCGTTGAATTGGTAGAGTAGTTTTCAAATTTTGATTTGTCGGAGTGTTGCGAATAGCCTTCTCCAGCGGAGAAGGGGGACCACCGAAGGTGGTGGATGAGGAGGTCGCCATTAGGACGCGCGCCACGGGTGTATCGTGGATTTTGTTTTGTGGCATAAGGATT
>SVRT01000021.1 GCA_015064685.1 Oscillospiraceae bacterium | reverse complement strand
TAGCTTTTGTCGTATATACCGAGATCTATTTTGTTCTTCATATTATCTTCCCCAAAAATCAATCCTGCCACGTAAGAGCAAACGCGGCAAATATTATACTTCCCTTATGCAAAACCGATTCGTTAACGTCGAATTTCGGGTGATGAAGAGGGTAACATTCTCCCTCGGGTTTAGTGTGTAGCTTGAAATACAGGGCAGGCACGACATCTGCAAACCGTGCAAAATCCTCCCCGATCAACTCCCTTTCCTTCAAGCAGATGCATTTTCTTTCGGGATACACGTTATTCACCGTGTTGAAAAAAACGCTGTAAAGCCTCTCGTCTATTTCGGTTCCCATAAGATCGATAGTTGTGTTTATTTCAACCTCGCCCCCAAAAGAAAGCGCGCTGTCGCGGATAATATCGCAGACCTGCCGTTTTATGAGCTTATGCTTACTTTTATCAAAAGCGCGGATCGATCCCGAAATAGTGCAGGTTTCGGGAATAATATTGTTGCGCACTCCGCCGTGTACCATAGTAACCGCATTCACCATGTCTTCCCCGCTATTTTGCATCGCGGCGATTTTGGAAACCGCGTCACACGCCATATATACGGGATTTTTCGCCTTGTGTGACAAGCAGACGTGAGATGTCGTGCCGCGAAAGATCGCTTCGTAAGCATAAATATTGGCGGATATGGGCTCGCTTGTCACCAAAACGTCTCCGAGCAGGTAATCCTCGTCGGGCGTGCAGTGATTGTGCAGACCGATGATCGCATCAACGTCGGGGTTTTTCAGCGCGCCGTCACCGATCATAAGCTTCGCGCCGCCGTCACCCTCCTCGTACGGTTGGAAAATGAATTTTACAGAGCCCTTTAATAGATGTCGGTTCTCCATCAACAGCTTCGCCGCGCCCAACGCCATAGCGGTATGGCTGTCGTGTCCGCAAGCGTGCATATTGCCGTTTTCCGAGGCAAAAGGAAGTCCCGTCTCCTCCTTTATCGGCAATCCATCGCAATCGGCGCGGATAGCTAAGCATTTCCCGGGCATCGCCCCATAAATAGTGGCACACACACCGTGACCGCCCACGTGAGAACGTATATCCGTGACACCGTTCTCCCGCAAAAAATCTATAATTAATGCCTCGGTTTTTGGAGTGTCCATGCGAAGCTCGGGAATGCTGTGAAGCGCGCGACGATAGCTGACTACGTCGTTTTGTATCTCTTCTCCGCGACCGCGCAGACTTGTGATCTCGTTTTTATTCATACTCCCTCCAACACATTGATCTTTATATCAAGTGTAACATATAATTTTAGAAATAAAAATTGTTAAAAAAGCAAAAAATATTGCAAAAATGGCAAAGATGTGATATACTTGTCCCATGAGTAATTATTTTGAAAACAAATTGACCTGTAACGGGGTCACCTTCCAGCTTACGGATAAGTCTACTCCGGATGAGCGTGAAATACACACGTATCACGAAATTCTATATTTTATCGAGGGGGAGGCTGAGCTGTTGACCGAAAACAGTCGGCGTGTGCTTAACAACCGTTCACTGCTCATCATTCCGAGAGAGACCTATCATTTTTTCAAGCTGTTCAAATCGAATTTTCTCAGACTTAAAATATCGATCCCCGAGCATCTTAACCCTTCCATTCCGCTTGACAGCATTATGAATAGCCTAAGCGTAACCGATCGATTATCCGATGGGGTTTCTTTCGTTTTGAACAGGCTGATCCGTATTCTGCAGGATGAAGACAGCGAAAAAAAACCTTTTTATGCCTACGCGGCATTTTTGATGCTTATTGAAGAAATTGACGTGCGAGCCGATCAAAGCAAGGGCGCCGCCCTTGAGCAGTCGGGTGTAGCTCCCAAAATAATACGCTATATATCAGAAAATCTTTCGGGAGATCTCAGCGTCGAGACCATTGCAAGCGCAGTGAATATATCATCCTCCGGAATAATACATAGCTTTAAAAAGGAGCTTGGCATCTCGCTCCACAACTATATAACTCAAAGACGGTTGATCTACGCCCGTGAACTTATAATAAACGGTCACCGGCCCTCGAAAATATACACGGATTGCGGATATTCGGATTATTCGTCCTTTTACCGTGCATACGTTAAAGTCTTTGGTCGACCGCCTTCCAAAAAAAAAACAGATCAAACGTGAATTTACGTTTTTGTGCATCTCCACCCGCAACATTTTTGCTTTCTCACGTGAATAATAGTTCCCCAACACAAAAAGCCCGTTCACAAAAACGGGCTTTTTGATATTCAATTAACTGTAATTTACAATGGTAAACGCGCGTCCCGTGCCCTCCTCTTTTTCAAAGCAACCGACGAAAAGCGGTGTGTCCGACTCGATCTCCTTGATCGTATCAAACCCCGTATAAGGATTTTCAAGCGCCGCCCTTGAGCTGTGCAGAGTTTGCGTACATCGGGAGAAGAATGATGTAGGATATTGACATTTGCCGTTTAACATGGTATAATTTTACCTTGAAAACATGTGAGAACCCACGCAATCTAATGGAGGTTACCATAACGTGAAAATACAAAAGCTGATCCCCGCATGTAAAGACTATCTATGGGGTGGAAACAAATTAAAAGATAAATACGGCAAGCAAACCGCTTGCGATCCTTGCGCAGAAAGCTGGGAGTTATCCTTTCATCCCGACGGCAAAACTATGCTCCCTGGCGGATTGACTTTAGAGGAAGCTTTTACTAAAGCAGAGCTTGGCACAAACATTCTCGATTTTTCATTCTTTCCCCTGCTCATCAAATTTATCGACGCTAAGAGTAATCTCTCGGTTCAGGTCCATCCATCGGATGATTACGCTCTCACACACGAGAACAGCCTTGGAAAAACAGAGATGTGGTATATCGTCGAGGCAGATGAGGGCGCGGGTATTTATCTTGGATTCAACCGCGACGTAACACTTGAGGAGTACGAACGTGCCATAAAGAAAAACACTCTGACCGAGCTACTTAATTTTTATCCTGTGAAGACGGGAGAGTGCTATTTTATACCCTCCGGCACGATCCACGCGATCGGCGCAGGATGTCTGATCTGTGAGATCCAGCAAAACAGCAATCTGACCTATCGCGTGTACGACTACGGTCGCCGCGACAAAAACGGAAATGCCCGCGAGCTTCATATAGATAAGGCTCTGCTTGTGACAGACCGCAAAAAGCACACTCTCCGCACTCTTTCAAATAACACACTTGGCGTGAGCAAGTATTTTAACGTCAAAAAGCTCGAGGTAGATGGCTCCATTTCTCTGAATGCGAATGAGAAAAGCTTTAACTGCATTACCTGTACAGAGGGCGCAGGACGGATCAATGGCATCGAAATGAATCAAGGCGATAGCTTCTTTGTCCCTGCGGGATATGGAAATTATATACTTGAAGGAAGGATGACGACAATTATGACAGATGTGCGTAAATATTATCTTGGAATCGATCTTGGCGGTACGTTCATCAAGGGCGGAATCGTTGACGATCACGGAGAGATAATTCTGCGCGACAAGGTCCCCACCGAGAGCGAAAAGGGCGCCGACGGTGTCGTTGCTAACATTATAAAGCTCTGCAACAACCTGATGGATAAAGCAAATCTTTCCGCATCCGATCTCTCGGGTGTCGGAATGGGTGTTCCGGGAATGATCGATAGTGAAAGAGGCGAGGTCGTATATTCAAACAACCTGAATTGGAAGGATTTCTCGATCGCAGACAACGTATCCAAAGCACTGGGGCTGCCCGTCAAGATTGCAAACGATGCCAACGTTGCGGCTCTCGGAGAAGCAAAATTCGGATGTGGAAAGGATTATCGCAATTCCGTCATGCTGACACTCGGTACGGGTGTCGGAGGCGGAATGGTTCTCGACGGCAAGCTGTTTGAGGGAAACCGCTCTGCAGGGGCGGAACTCGGACACATGATCGTCAAGGCAGGCGGAGAGCAGTGCACGTGCGGACTCAGAGGATGTCTCGAGGCGTATGCATCCGCTACCGCTCTGATCAGAGATACCAAGCGTGCAATGCTGGAGAACACACAAAGCAAGATGTGGGAGATATCGTCGATCGATAAAGTAACCGGAAAGACCGCATTTGACTATTACGACATAGATGAAACCGCAAAGAAAGTCGTAGACAATTACATCGAAATGCTCGGTGTTGGAATTGTCAGTATCGCCAACATGATACGTCCCGAGGTCGTCATTCTCGGAGGAGGCGTGTGCAGTGAGGGCGAGCGGCTGATAGACCCCTTGCAGAAGATACTCGACCGAAACATATTCGCAGGCGACAAGGGCCCTGAAGTAAAGATCGTAACCGCAAAGCTCGAAAACGATGCAGGCCTTCTCGGGGCAGCGGCACTTCTGATGTGAGAAACGCAGAAAAGTATAACAAATCATACAACAAAATTCACCAAAAGGCTATTCGGTAACATAAGGAGATAACTATGGAAGCATTGTACAAAAAGGTGGTACGGTACCTCGATATCCTCAACGAGCAACGCGCGATCTCTCTTGGAAAGATAACAAACGTAAGATATTGCCCATGCGACTATAAAGGCGCGGGAGAGCTCCCGAAAGACGAGGCTCTTGTTCCCTTTGATACCCAAAAGGACACCTGGGGAAACGGATACGATAGCCACGCATGGTTTAAATTCAACGTCACAGTGCCCGAAGATTGCGATCCGAACGACGTATTTATAAAGGTGATCACCAATTTCCCTACGGGATGGGATCCCGACAATCCCCAGTTCATCGCGTACATAGACGGCAAAATGATACAGGGACTTGATATCAACCACACAAGGCTCTATTTTTCCTCCCCCGGAGAGCACGAAGTCATTCTCTATGCCTACACAGGTATAAAACCGATGTCTGCCAAGCTTTCTCTCGAGCTATTCAAACTCAACCGCGAGGTCGAAAAGCTCTGGTATGATATATACACGCCATTTGAAACGCTTTCTTATCTCGATAAAAACAGCGGAGAATACAGAAATATACTCAACATGCTCAGTAAGGCATTCGACCTCGTTGAGCTTTACCTTGTTCCGTCCGAGGAATTCTATAGGTCCGTAAGCGTCGCAAGCAAATATATGGACGAGGAATTCTACGGAAAATATTGCTCTGCTCACGAAACCTTCGTCACAGTAACGGGTGTCGGACACACTCATATAGACTGCGCTTGGCTCTGGACACTCAAGCAAACCAGAGAAAAGGTTCAACGCTCATTCTCCACCGTGCTCGAGCTTATGAGAAGATACCCCGAGTATAAATTTATGTCCTCACAGGCATTTCTCTACCAGAATCTCAAGGAAGAAGCTCCCGAGCTTTACGATGAGATACGCGAGCATATAAAGAGCGGAAGATGGGAATGTGAAGGCGCTATGTGGGTAGAGGCAGACTGCAACCTAAGCTCAGGCGAGAGCCTTGTAAGACAGGTGGTATACGGTAAGCGCTTCTTCAAAGAGGAATTCGGTGTTGACAACAACATCCTTTGGCTCCCCGACGTTTTCGGTTACTCCGCGGCACTCCCCCAAATACTTAAAAAGAACGGCATAGATTGGTTTGTCACCACGAAAATAGGCTGGAACGATACCAATATGATGCCGTACGATACATTTATGTGGAAAGGTCTTGACGGCTCCGAGATAAACACCTACTTTTTGAGTGCTCAGAGGATCGCGCCCGACCGCATCCCCACGCGCCACACAACGTATGTCGGAAGAACTAACCCCGTCGTCGTTGCGGGAACCTATAACCGTTTTCAGCAAAAGGAGCTTACCCCCGAGGTCCTTTTGACCTTCGGCTTCGGTGACGGAGGTGGCGGTCCTACCGAGGATCATCTCGAAATGGCGCGCCGTCTTGAAAAGGGCATACCCGGAACTCCCGTGTTCAAGATGGATTTTGCGGGCAACTTTCTCTCACGTCTCAAGGAAAGAGTGGAAAACAATCCCCGTCTCCCCGTATGGCAAGGCGAGCTTTATCTTGAATTCCACAGAGGAACCTACACATCTCAGGCAAAGAACAAAAAGAACAACCGACGCTCCGAAGAGCTCTATCTCAACACCGAGCTTATCTGCAGCATAAACAATCAGCTCCTCAGCACAGCCTTCCCGAAGGCAGAGCTCCACCGTGGCTGGGAGATGCTGCTTACAAATCAGTTCCACGATATTATCCCCGGCTCCTCGATAAAGCAGGTGTACGAGCAGTGCGACAAGGATTATGCGGAGATACAAAGAATAGCTCACATGCACCTTGATCCCGCGCTGGGCGCGATAGCAAAGAATATAGACGCATCCGAGGGATACGTAGTATTTAACCCCAATCCAACCACCGGCAGCGGCATAGTCAAGGTGGACGGAGTGAGCGCATACGTGGAGAATATACCCGCAAAGGGATATGCGTGCGTAAAGAGCCTCAAAACGCAGAACAGTGTCAAAACCTCGGAAAGCTCATGCGAAAACGACTTCTTCCGCATTGAGTTTGACGGCAATATGAATATAAGCTCGATATACGACAAGAAGAACTGCCGCGAGGTCATTCGCGAGGGCGGCGTGGGCAACCAATTCAGAGTTTACGCCGACTATCCTGATCAGTACGATGCTTGGGAATGGAGCGAATATACCATAGACAAATACTCAACGATTGACCAAGTTGAGTCTGTTGAGCAAATCAGTGACGGTGTCCGCGCGGGTCTCAGGATCGTGCGCAAGTACATGAGCTCCACCTTTACGCAGAACGTGTGGCTCTACGACGACATCGATAGAATAGACTTCGAGACCATTGTAGATTGGAGAGAAAAACATCAAGGCATCAAGACGGCATTTGACGTGAATATCAACTCATCTCGTGCGACCTACGAGATACAGTACGGTACTGCAGAGCGTCCCACACACAAGAATACCTCCTGGGACAGAGCGAAATACGAGGTCTGCGGACACAGATTTGCGGATTTCTCGGAGGGCAACTACGGTGTTTCCCTTCTCAACGACTGCAAATACGGCTACGACATTCACGGAACGACCATGACGCTTACTCTTCTCCGTGCGCCTACCTACCCCGATTCCGATGCTGACATGGGTGAGAATAGATTTACCTACTCAATCTACCCGCACGAGGGAGCAATGAATGCCGCTAAGCTGTATGCTCACGCATATGAGCTCAACAATCCCATGACGGTTATCAGGGCATGCGGCAACCAAAACATGATCCCCACATCTTACTCAATGGCAAAAGTTGATAAGAGCAATATTCTTTGCGAGGTAGTCAAGCAGGCAGAGGACGGAGAGGATCTTGTATTCCGCTTCTTCGAATGCTCCAATTCCGTGACACGCGCCGAGATAACTTTCGGCTTTGACGTGGAGAGCGTATGGCTTTGCGATATGGGTGAAAACACCATACACGCGCTCGCCGTGAAAAACAACACCGTATCACTCCCCTTCGGCGCGTTTGAGATACACACTCTCAAGGTCACAGCAAAGAAATAACTTAACAACCTTTAAAATAAAAAACTTTAAGCGACCCCGCGTAAGTAGGGTCGCTTTTCTCTTATCAAAAGACATACGTGTCACAATCGCAACCTTTCCGCAAACAATTTCCAAAGCCTGTTCGCAAGAGCAGGCTTTTTTGCTATAATAAAATAAAAATGTACATATGTGCAAACAGCACTTCCACTTTTGCCCTGTTCAGCTCTGTCAAAAAGCGGAAAACTCCACAAAAACTCCATAGTATATGCCAAAACAAAGTAAAAAAGGAGCGAGCCGAAGCTTGCTCCTTAATCGTATTTAACTTGTTTTATTCCTGCTCAAAGCTATTAATAACCGCCGGGGACGTTTCCTTCTCATTTATAGTCAACCCCCGCAACGCTGTTGTCCACTACGCTTTTAAAGACAACCGGGGATGGAAGAGAAAGAATCATCTCCTCAAGGTATGGCGCTTTATGTTTATTGACAACGCAGACCACCATCTTTTTACTGCTGCCCGAATATGCACCCTTGGCATCAACTATTGTTGCAGTCTGCTTTAGATTTTGGGCTATTTGTTCGCATAACTCCTCTGAATTGGAGGTAATGATTTCATACTTTATTGCACTATGCTCCTTGGCGCGCAAGTGACTGCTTACGTTGCTTGTGATAAAGGAATACAGGATACCGCAGATCACAGGCTCCATTCTCATTCCGTAAACGAAATAAGAACTAAATGAAATAAGTAAATTTATGAAAAATATGACGTTCATAAGATCAAGGTGAGGATGCTTCTTTTTGACCAGTGCTGCGATAACGTCAATTCCGCCACTGCAACAGTTAAGATATAGCGCGCAGGCATAAAGAATTCCGCGGATCACACCTGCTGCGATCGGTGCAAGGACAGCGCTGCTTCCGCTTTCGGTATAAAAGAGCAGCTGCTCGGGCAGAAAGCTTTTTATCAGAATTGAGGCAACCGAGAAAACTACTGCGTATAATGTCGTTTTAACCGCAAACTCACGGTTTAAGAAAAGGAACGCGAGAATGACAAGAGGGATGTTGACCAGGAGTGAAAGATACCCAATGTTTATATTTGTTACGTCTTGTATCATCGTACAAATTCCGTCGATACCCGCAGGTGCAAAGCTATTCGGAAAGATAAAGACCGCGTAATTAAGTGCGCCAACGGTAGCAATAATGCAAATTGCAAGATATGATGCTGTTTTTTTGATGATCTTCATATTTTACCTCAAAAAAGTCTTGGATATTTTTTTAAAAAATATCGTTATAACGATATTTTGAAACACCGCTATAACGATATTTTCTTATTCGGTTCCGAATGTCAATCGAAAGAATATCCCTCTACACTGTAGTATGCCATATTGGTTTGTCTGACGTCCAGACGTCCAAAGCAGGCACAAACGGGATTTTCGCTCTTCACCCAAACAGTGTATTGAACCGATTCTCCAAGCATGATTCCTTTATCTCCGAGCGGCTTGTCCAAACGAACGCAAGTCGTTCTCATTCCGTCAAGTTCAAAGAAAATATCTTTTATCGGATCTTTGTCCTCAAACACGAATATAAGCTCGATCTTCGTCTTATCTTCGTTGAGATTGGTTATCATAAGGGCTTCGTGTCCCTCAAATTCAGGATTGTCTCCATGAGGAGGCAAATATCCGTCGCAAAACACCCAATTCTTCTTTCCAATCATTGTTCTCTCTCCTTATTTGTTGAAGATTTCGGGGATAGCCTTATCGTTGTACGTGGTCATACGCTTTGCACCGTCAGCCCCAATCAGATAGCAGTCTTCAATGCGGAACGAGCCCCATTCCATTCCTTTGAAATATGCGTCTATACAAATCGCCATATTTTCCTCGATCACGCGCTTGTTACCCACAGTAAACGTAGGTGCCTCGCATTCAAGCATTCCCGTACTATGTAAGCTTCCATAAGGACAATAATCAATATACCCATACTTTGTAAGATATTCTGTATATGCATTGAGAACAACATCACACGGTGTTCCCGCCTTCATCTTATCGGAAGCGTAATTCAACGCGTCATACGCACACATGACCGCGTCCTTGATCTTTTGAGGAATTTTCCCCAATACGAGCGGACTGCAAATTATGCCGTTGTATCCTTCATATGAAACACCTGCCGCAAGATTTATTATCTCGCTTTCCTCAATTTGACGCATCGTATTACGACACATACTGATGTATGAGTTTTGGGGACCTGTCGCAACCATAGGAGCAAAAGCCTGCACGTAACTTTCTGCTCCAAGCTTCATCATTTCTGCCTCAAACATTCCCTCGATATAGCGCTCGGTCATACCCGCCTGAATCTTAGGAACAACGTTAGTAAACATTTCAGATGCCATCGCCCAGTTCGTCTTTAAAACTTCGATTTCACACGGACTCTTTCTTATACGCTGTTCGTAGTGTACGTCGTCAAAATCCACGATCTCCGCATCAGCAAACACTTTTTTAAGCTTATTCATAATAATGGACGGGAAAATAAGTCTTCCGATAAAGCCAACCCTCTTCACGCCCGGATGCTCTGCCTTTATCTGCTGAAAAAGCTCCTCAAAATCAAGCTGACCTTCGGTATCATACTCAAAACCGCTGACCTCGCCGATTTCGGGCAGAATAGCAATGCGGCTCTCCGGCAATGAATTCTGCACCAAGCAATAATCGTACGATGCTTGTCCGCTGCAAACTACAGTCTGACCCTCAAGCGGAATAACTATTGCCGCGCTCTCATTGACGGGCGCAAATCCCGAATAATATCTTACGATACCTATCTCCAAAAGATTGGAAAAACCGACCACAAGGTCAACCCCTCTCTTTGCCATCTCTGCACGAAGCGCGTTCACTCTTTGCAAATATTCCCGGCTTTCGATTTTCGCATAGTTCATTATTGTTATCTCCTTTTATATTATTTATTTCAAAAAATCTCTTACGTTATCTGTTAGAATACTTTGATAAGTATCAGCGTCAATTCCATTTTCCTCTGCCATTTTTCTGACGGTGCGTAAAATATGCGCATATCCCGTACCGCCATACTTCTTCCACATCGTTTTCAGACAAATATCGTTGCACACCAGAATTTGCTTTCCATATCCTTCGTCTAAAAGGGTTTTTAACATGTGTATTCGATCAAGATCATATGCAAATCTGCGCGACTGCGAGACGTAAAATTCCTTTCCGAAGTTGTCAAACTCCACGAATGCCCCGCGATCAAGCAATGCACGGATATAATCCGGACGGATCCACACATCCACGTGGTCGATACATATTTTTTCAGGTCGCATTCCCTCACGTGTCAAAATATCAAGCACCTCGAATCCGTTTTCGGTATAAAGGTCGGTGTGAACGTGAACGGCTTTGCCTGTTTCTGCGCCAACGATACCCGCCGCAGTCAGTACCTTTTTTTCATCTTCGCTCATCACAGCGCTTGTTCCTATCTCTCCAATAATTCCCGCCTTTACCCCCGAGTCTCCGATCCCAATCAAAATGTCCCTACGCATTTCATCTGCAAGCTCTTCAACAGTCGCTTTTTTTACATACGGGAAATGCGCCTTGTGGTAGTAGTGTCCACATCCTACGATAATATTAACACCGGTACGCTCCGAAACCTTTTTTAGCGTGTTTGGGTCACGCCCGATCTCATCCGGAGTGCAATCAACTATAGTTTGTCCGCCCCATTTTTTAAAATGGTTCAGCTCTTCTACAGCAGCATCCACTCCATCCAAAAGCGCATTATCGAGAATGGCATACGGGTCTGAAAAAACCTCAGCTCGATTCTCTATATTGATCTTGTCGTAAAAGCATTCGGGCTCATTCCCTGTAATATCTACACATGCACGCATATCGATAAAAATATGCTCGTGGGATGATGTTACACCGAGTTCATCCTCTCTCATTTCCCCCAGGACAGTATTTATCATAGGTCAGATCTCCTCTTCACCGTACTTCACGACGTATTCTTTTAAGATCTTATTCGCTTCAAGATCTGCGTCTCCGATCGTACTCGAACAGAACACGATTCCCTCGATCTTTTTTTCTTTAAGCAGTTCGAAATAGCGCTTGAGTTGCTTTTCAAACAGTTCGCTATCCATAGGCCGCTTATCCGGATCTGCATAATCCCAAAGATACATGCCCAGCATCACGGGTTTTCCGTTTGAAATATTGAACAATCGATCCAGATTGTTTTCCATATTCCTTATCTTTTCACAGCCCCAATGCCAGAACGTAATTCCGTCGAAGCATTCAATGTACTTTTCAAGTTCAAGGTCCAGCTGGTTATCATAAAGCACGCACCAAAAATCCTTGCCTGCGCCGTTAAGCTTTTGCTTGATCTTTGAAAGCACCTCGGGGGGAAATCGCTCCATCCTCTCTTCAGAGAAGAAATCGTCCACTATCCCGCCCGTAATGTTTTTGCCCTTTTCAAGTACAGCTAAAATGTCCTCGGTATTTCCAAGCTCGGCATCGGGCAAAGGAGTACTGGCATCCCCCAGCACAGACCATTTTACCTCTCGTAGCACATTAAATCTTTCAGCAAACGCGTCAAAAGGAGGCTGTATATTTCCACCGTAAGATACAATAAACGCGTTGGGAACCCCATACTCTTGCGCAAACTGCTCAGGCGTCATTGAACAGTCAAGCCCCGTACATTCATTATGTGACATTTCAAGATGTCCCCAATTCCATAATTTTTCCTTGAGTTTCATATATTTTACCTCCTGTGGTGTTGTTTTTGATATACCGCGGGTGAAACACCGACGAGACGTTTGAAGAGTGCTCCAAAATACTTGGGCTCTGAAAATCCGAGCTCACGCGACACAGCCGATGCCGACATGTCTCCTTCTTCAAGCATCCTCTTAGCTTCCTCGATTTTCATGCGGTTAAAACATGCAAACAAGGTTTCTCCCGTTTGTTTTCGAAAGGTGTTACATAGAAAGGACGGAGAGTAATTTAATTTTTCACAGATCTCCTTAAGGGTCATTTTTCTCCTTATGTTTTCACGAAAAAAACCTATAATAACATCCGACAGATCGGCGTAAAATGCTTTTTCATCCAAAAAGACTATGTCAGAGTTTTTCTCAACAGCAAGTGAGCGTAAAACACAGATCAATAAATATTCCAAATGCAGCAGTATCGCCTGCTGGCCTCCAAAATTAGGATTTTCCACAGTTTCAAGAGTTCCGTTTTCACTCATACGAAAAGTGCGTTCACTTTCAGCAATGATCCTTTTAATGCTTTCAGTTTCTTCTTTTCCAATATGCATACTGATACCGCCAAGCGGCTTCAGGGTTACAGACGGGCTTTCGAAGCAAATGACAAACGCACGAGCCTCATTACTGTTTGTAGTATATGAATGCTCAGCATGTGGAGGAACGAATAAAACTTCTCCCTTATGCAAAACTCGTTTTTCTCCATTCAGACAGAATCCAATCTCACCGCTTTCCGAAAAGCAGATTTCCCAGAACCCATGAGATTCCGTGTAGTCCTTGTATTTCCCGTAGAAATCCAAATATTCAAGGGCGACCAACTCCTTCACGCCCACCACATTAACAATTTTATGCCGAAGATACGTCCTCATACGCTATATTTCCTCTACCTACATATTGCTATTGTTTAATTACCACGATATTTTCAGAACCTTTTTATCAATTCCATTATACAATTTTATAATCGTTTGTAAACCCTTTTTATTGTTTGCTTATACCAAAATTTTACACAAATATTTTGTAATGTATTAAAACACCCATAAACATAGCAGTATTTCACCCATTTTGCCAATATAAAAGCCACAAATCTCTATAAAAAACAATTAAATAAAAAAGAGCCTCCGAAACACAAAAGGAGCAAGCCTGAGCCTACTCCTTAATTGTATTTATTGTTTATTATTCCTCAACCTCAAAAGCATCCTTGCCAAGTCCGCAGATGGGGCACTCGAAGTTCTCGGAAACCTCTTCCCAAGGCGTGCCGGGAGCAATTCCCTGGCTGGGCTCTCCTACTTTGGGGTCGTATTCATATCCACAAGGGCAAGTGTATTTTTTTAATCAATAAAATCTGTCCTTTTTCCAAGCGTTTAGTCAACTGTCAAAACGACCTTGCCGATATTTTCGCCGCGTTCAAGTATTGCGTGCGCTTCAGATGCCTTCTCAATGGGCAGAACCTTGTATATTGATGGCTTGATCTCGCCGGACTCGATCTTCGGCCACACCTCACGCACAAGTGTTGCAAGAAGCGCCGCCTTGAATTGGGGTGTGCGCTTGCGAAGCATACTGCCGACCAAGTGCAGTCCCTTCGTAAGCAGAGGACGGAGTTGAATATTTGTCTCCGTTCCCGCAAGAGTAGAGATAACCACCCAATATCCTCCCTCCGCCATATACGGAAGAGATTTTCCGAGAGTTTCGCCACAAAGGCAATCCATAGATACCTTGACAGGTGTTCCGCGCTCCTCCTCGGCTCTGAGAATATCCTCAACGCTCTCACGCGAAGAATTTATTATCAGATCTGCGCCGAGGGGTTTTATTTTTTCTGCGATTTCATCCGAGAGCACCGACGTTATTACCCGTGCGCCAAATGACTTCGCCATAGGTATGGCTACCGAGGCAAGTCCGCTTGCGCCTGCGGGGATAAATGCCGTATCGCCCGCTTCAAGATGACCCTCAATAAACAAATTCAGATATGAGGTAGCATATGCCTCCGGCAGAGCCGCTGCCTCAATAACGGTAAGGCCCTTCGGTACAGGCATAAGCATATCGTACTTAACCGACACGTATTGCGCATATCCCCCGCCGCCAAGAAGAGCGCAGACCTTATCTCCTTTTTTCCAGTTGGAGCTTGTTTGAGCTTCACAACCCATCTCGATGATCTCGCCCGCAATTTCAAGTCCCATCCACTCGGGGCATCCCTTGGGTGACGGATATTTCCCATGTCTTTGCAAAAGATCCGCTCGGTTTAGCGCGGCGGCCTCTATTTTAACCAGAACCTCATCCGATGCCACCGTGGGATCATTGACCTCACTCCAGACGAGATTTTTTTCTTTATCAACAAGAATTGCCTTCATTTTCAATCCGTTCCTTTCATAGCAAGACTTCTTCCGCCGTCTATCGCATATATCTGACCCGTTATAAAGCCTGCCTTATCCGAGGCAAGAAATCCGACAAGGTCGGCTACGTCCTCTGCCTTGCACTGTCTTCCAAGGAAGTTGGTGTCCACCTCATATCCCTCTCCCATATCCTCTTCGGGTCGGATGACAACTCCGGGCGCTACCGAATTGACCGTTATTCCGTACTCGCCAAGCTCCTTGGCAAGAGATCTGGTAAGCGACATAACGCCGCCCTTGCTCGCCGCATATTCTGTGCAATATTTCAACCCGTTGAAGCCCACAACGGACGAGAAGTTTATTATCCTTCCACCCCTGCCCTGAGCGATCATTATTCTCGCGGCGGCGCGGCTCGCGTATATCGCTCCGTAAAGATTGACCTTTAGTACTCTGTCGATCACGTAATCCTCCTGCTCGACAAGTGTTACATATTTTGCTCCTTCACCGGCGATTCGCGCGCTTCCGCCCGCAACGTGTACCATTATATCTATACCGCCAAGCTCTTTTGCGGCAAGATTCATCGCCTCATCTACGCTTTTCGATTCCGTCACGTCACAAATATATCCACGAGCCTCATACCCCTTTGCACGAAGTCCCCTCGTAACTCTCGACACCGATCCTTCATCTATATCCGCAACCGCGACCGTTACACCGTTACGCGCCAATTCATATGCTACCGCCGATCCGATAAATCCACCCGCACCGGTTACAAATGCTATTCTTCTCATGATTGTTTTCTCCATTCATCCGTGTATTTTTTCATCCCTGAAGCTAGCTCCTCCGACAGCGCAATCGATAGCTCTTGCCACCGCAAGCTCGTGCGCATAGGAAAAAGGATTCTCCTTCTCTCCAGTAACGTAGGCATAAAGGTCATTGACCATTTCGTCGTATCTTCCCGTCACCGAGTTATCCTCGATCTCTATCTCATCCTTTATATCGGCATAGTGATCGACCCTTCCGTCAAGAGAGGCAAAAGTCATTTTACATACGTTTTCAAGCGGCAAAATGCTTACTGTTCCGCGACTTCCCGAAACTACAAGCTGACGTCTTCCCCAACCATTTACCTCAACCGATGAAACAAAGATGCGCGCTAACGCCTTTTCGTACTCAAAAACGACCAAATTATTGTCTTCAACATCGATCTCATCAAGTCCCGTATGCTTCAGGTAATGCTCCACCCTCTGCGGTTCGCCGAGAATATATACCACAAGGTCAATCAGATGTGAGCCTAAAATGTACATTATACCGCCATTGAAATTCCGCAACCAATTTTTGTATTCGGGAGAATGGAAGGTGCCCATCTCTGCATTTATCGAATATATCTCCCCAAGCTCTCCAAGCTCAATGAGTTCAAAGCACTTTTTAACCGCGGGGTTATACCGATACATATACCCAAGCTGAACAATTAGCTTCTTTTCCTCTGCAGCTCTTAAAAGCTCCTCAAAATCCTCAAGCGTGCCGCCTGCGGGCTTGTCAAGATGGATATGCTTACCTGCATCTATCGCCATTTTGCCGTATTTTATGAGATCCCATACGTCACTCTCTATAAGCACGAGATCGCTTTTTTCTATTATCTCATTCACGCTCATTCGTGCAAGATCTGCATACATGGGAAATCCACCGCGCTTCTCTACCCACGCCTCGTCCTCCTCGGCATATCCCACAACCTCGAAAAGATGAGGGAACTTCCGTATAGCCTCCATTTTGGCATCCCCGTGATTGTGACCTATTCCTATCTGACCTACTCTAAGCTTTTTCACGTCAATTTCTCCGATCGTTTTATTAGATTCAGTATATCACCGTGTCGGCCGCGTGTAAATATCCGAAGTGATATTATTTATCAAAATTGATACAAAATATTGATTTTTAAAATAAAAAATGCTATAATAATAACATTATAGCACTAAAAGAGGTAAAAATGAGCACGGATATTTTATCAAAATTGGTAATAAAGCACGTCAAAACAGTTATAACAATGTACACCGAGGCAAGTCCAACGATGCGGCATACAGACCGCGACACTTGGGCTTTGGTGCTTAAATACGAGGGGAAAAGCGTATATCATTCACAGGGAAAAGAGTTCTTTTCGGATAATCTGCATCCCGTTTTGCTACCAGCGGGCTGCTCTTACGATTGGAAATGCACCGAGAGCGGACATTTTACGTTCTTGGAATTCGAATGTGATGCAAGACACACGTCCCCCATTTCGTTTTCCTTGCGCAACGGCGACGCGTTTTTCAAAATGATAAAGGAGCTGGAGTACAAGCGCGATCTCCTCTCCCCCACAAGTGATATGGAAAGTATCCGAGATCTCTATTCTATTATCCTGACGCTCACGGCATCCGAGCAACGTCAATATATCCCCGGCCGAGATGAAAAACGCATCTCGCCTGCGCTTGAATATTTAGCAAAGTATTATACGGAGCATATTACAAACGAAACGCTGGCAGACGTATGCTCAATGTCAACCGTCTATTTCCGCAAGACCTTCACCAAGGTCACAGGACTGTCACCGATAAGCTACCTGCGCTCGTACAAGGTTAATATGGCAAAGAAAATGCTCGCGGCAGAGCATTCGTCGCTTACCGACGTTGCCATATCCGCGGGCTTTTCCGGAATATATGATTTTTCTCGCACATTCAAGGCGCTGACGGGATTATCTCCCTCTCAATACAGAAACGAACTTATAACCTCGTCGACAATTGAATAAGTTAACACAGTCTGCGTTCCCTGATCACTCGAAAATCTCTACAAAATAATGGTTGTCCCTTTTCAATGCCTCGTAGCCCTTTTCCCACATGGTTTGAGCATCAATGAGATAAGCATCGGCGCAAAGAACCTTTCCGACAGGGATATCCATAAGATTGGCAAGACGCTGATATCTCTGCTCTGCGCTGTAACCGGGCGCATGGAAAAAGTGTCTCCAATATTTCTTCTTGATCTCCTTGCCATCCTTGTCGATCAGGATATATTCGGTCATTTCGGGACAAAGCAGATAATCGGGTTTTATAAGCTCCTCAACGCCGTGCATTGAGGTGTTTGGACTCAAGGTGCAACCAAGCATCAGAACCTTTCCGTTATATTTGGGCAAAAGCGAAAAGGGCGACGTGTCGCCTACGGGCGTGTCAGACTCAATATGCCTCCGGCAAATCTCGCACGCGTTCTTTCCGTAAGCCGCAACCGAATGAGTCGGGTGCATGCTGCGTATAACTCCTGCTCTTTTGCGAAAGGTCTCGCTTATCTTACCTACGCACGACGGCGTATCGTTAACGAAAAACACCGGTTCACTTACCGTTACGGAATCGAAAGAGAGTGTAGGCATAAGCAAAGTTCCGTCTTTAAGAACCGAGATCAACGTATCAATGACCGTATCGGCACCGCCCTCGACAAACCCAAGCGAAGAGAGCGACGCGTGTACCAATACCGTGTCATTTTCTTTTATACCAAGTGCAGCAAGATCCTGCGCCATCTTTTCATTTATCATAGTAACCTCCAATAATTCACAATGTTTTTATTATCCGATGCATAATTCCAAAACAATTATATCACATTTTCAAAAAAACGCAATATAGGACTCGTCAAAAAATCGGCAGCGCTGTCTCTTAATCTTTAAGAGAGGTGCTGCCGATTAAGCTTTGTTTGTTTTTTGAGAATTTTAAAATGCTATCCTCGAGCTTTTTAAATTATTCTTCCTCAAAAGCGTCCTTGCCGAGTCCGCAGACGGGGCATTCGAAGTCCTCGGGGATGTCCTCCCACTTGGTTGTGGGGGGCGATGCCGTTGTCGGGATCGCCGATCGCAGGGTCGTATTCATATCCACAGGGGCAAACGTATTCGATATCCGTATGCCCTACCAATAATTAAAGCCTTATCGTTTTCTCTCAATTAATCCGTTGTTTCATTTCGTTATCTCTCCTGCTTTTTATCATCCTTCGGTGAGATACCAAGTATCTTTTTGTAATGTCGGAAAAAGCTGGAATAATCCGAAAAGCAGTATTTCTGCGCAGCGGAGTTAGGCGACATTCCGCCTATGATATCGGCGCGGGCGGCGTATATCTTTTTCCGATTTATATATTGCTTGAGTCCGATCCCCATTACCTTCAAAAAGCGATTCTGGACGTATGATTCCGAAAAATTCAAATAGCTTGCCAACACCGAAGCATTTAGTTCGCTTTCTATGTTTTCATCGATAAATGCCGTCATTCGCATAACCATCGGGTCGCTTTCACGCGCCAGTGTGACGTCAATCTCGTTCTTATCCCTGTATGAAAGGCAGATCAATATCTCGTTTAGCGTATGAAATGCCGCCTCTTTGAAATCCTCGAGCGTGAAATTTTCAAAATAATAATCCAGATGCCCGAACATTCTTTTTACCGCTTTGTCATTTGCAATATTAATTATATACGGCGGTGAAAAGAGCTTTTTCAGTCTCTCATCGCCCCAAAAATCCATTCTGATATTAATGACGTAGCTTTCGTAATCCTCGTTGGACATGGGGATAAGAAAATGGTACTTCGTAGGCGGGATCAGTAACACGTCATAAGGCTTGAGCGCGTATTTTTCACCGTCGATGCAGTATCTGACGTCTCCGGAGATAAGCAACAGGATCTCGCCGCACTCGTGAAAATGTCGGCTATAAAGATCAAGATTTTCAAGTGGGAATTTTTGGACGTTGTGGCCGCAATTTATCATATTTTTGTCGCTGAGATCGGTGTACCTTATCATGATCGATTTTCCTTTCACCAAAAAATCTTACGTTGTGTATGATTGTAGCACAAAAAAGTAAAAATTGCAATATTTTTAATAAAATATGCAATTTTCGAAAAGAAATTACTTTGATATAATAAAATCGTAATACGTTTGGGTCAATATCAAAATTTCAAAACCCGAAAGGAGCAAGATATGACTGATCTTAAAGCCTTGACATACTCTTCGGATCGCGGAGCGATCACACGAGTTGATTCGGATATTTCTTTTGTGGCAGATCTTCCTGAAACGGTATCCGCATGCGCGATTTTTGCCAAGGGAGATTTCTCTTCCGACGGTTATTTCGTTTTGGAATACAGCACTATGGGTTGGGGACGTCCCTCTATTCACCGCGGAAGCTGTATAACCGCGCAAAGTGCCGACGGAAAGACTGTTCCGCTTCTCGCCTACGACGATCTTACAGCTGACGGCAAGCGTTACGTTGCCTGCGCGAATCTCCCCGTGGGAAAATACAAAGAGCTGATCCTTACTTTCACGAGGGGAAAGCGAGCAAAAACAGAATTTACAATACATAATATATACACCTGCACCAAGGACGAGCTTCCGGAATATTGTGCGGCTCTTATGACCGAGCAAGCAAAAGAGCTGACAGTGATAGACCTTAGCGGCCGATATAATCACAGTTTTTCGGCTGACGGCTATGACGTGAAGCTTGGGGGCGGTAGATTTTTCAAGAGCGAGAGTGCAAATCTTGCGGGTATTCCGTTTAGAATCCCCGTGGGTGAGCTTAATTGTATAGCTCCTCCCCCTCCCCCGGCGGAAAACGAGGATATCATTGATAATTTCGGCGCACGGGCAAAAAGAAGATTATGCCGTCCGATCAGCCGTGACGGCGAGACAAGGATCGAAATTGGCGGAAAGAGGATAAGCGAAATCTTCTTCTTGATGGCTATTGAGGGACGCAGATATCAGCGCTGCGGCTTTGCAAGTCAATCTACCATTCTCGGCGCATACGGAAACGAGGTCACTATGCCTCTGCTTCTGACAGATATTGAGGATTTCGCGGTTGAGACAGTTTATAAGGATGGCAGACGCGATCTCTCCTTTCCTTTGAATATATGCACGGGTAGACACGCGGTCTCGGGTGACCTTTCGCTTTACGCCATTCCTGCCGACGGCAGTGAGGTTGAGAGCGTGATCTTCCGCAACAGACATCTTGATAATGATCTTTTAATAGTAGCCGTTACGGTAAACGAGACCGAAAATCGTCTTTTCCCCGATATGATGATCCCCGATATGCCCGAGACTATCGAGCACAAGACCTTCAGTGAAAGATACGTGAGGCTTGAGGGCGACCGACTCACGCTGAAAAACGGCTCTATACTTATGAGCTTTGACCTCTCGCTCGGTCTTTTCCTTGACAGATTTGAAAACCTATACACTCCCGTTTTCTGCTTCAAGCCCGATTCTCTGATAAAGCTGAGACACGGCGACAGGATAGAAGATGATTTCAAGGTCGTTTGTTGCTCCGCAGATGCGGAAGCTGCCAAAGTAAAACTTACCTCCTCCGGTCTTGAATTTGAGGTTATCGCTACTTTTGAAGACGATGACAATATTCTCTGGAATATGACTATCGCAAATGCAACCGACGCACCACAGCGTCAAGGTATTATTTTCCCCTATCTTTCGGGTATCGAATACTCGGATCGCGACGATAGCCACTATTTTGTTCCCAAATATCAGAATATAGACAGCAACGAAACGGTTTACATTTACGAGGAGTCTGCTCCCTCCTTCCCGATGCAGTTTATGGATATTTACAGTCCCAAGGAGCAGGGCGGTCTGGCTCTGACTACCCGCGAGCGCGACCTTACCGTGCGTAAATATTCGCTCGAAAAGGAGGAAAAGGTTTTATTCTTCGTGGAGTATCCCGATATGTATTGCGAGATCGCTCCCGGCGAGACCTTTATCTCTTCCCCAACCTGTCTTACGGCGCACAAGGGTGACTGGCGCGCAGCATTCGGACTTTATAAAAAATGGCTTGATTCCTGGTACGAGCCCTATCACTGTCAGGATAAACAGTGGTATCGCGAGTCTTTCTGGCTTCTTGCCGAAATTTCCGACTTCTTTGAGACCGAAGAAATCTGCAAATTCCCCATCTGGTATGACAAGGAAAAGAACGAATTCAATTATTTGAATATTCTCGAGGAGCAAAAGGCTCTGTCGGGCTACTACCCCGATATTCTCCACATGTGGGCTTGGGCAAACAGAATCCTGCCCGACGGCTCCTTTAATCAAAAATGGGGAAATTATTCCGAAAGCGAGTACAACGATTACGGCGGACTTGAGAATTTCCGCGGAGCGATTCACGAATTTATGGAGAAAACGGGCGTTTACTCGTCGGTATATCTCCACCCTACCCTTCTTACAAGCTTTTATCCTCAGTATGAACGCTTTAAGCATCTTATGGTGGAAACAAAGGAAGGCAAGAATATCAGTATCAGAAACGACAGCTTCCGCATGTGTCACGCGAACGAGGATTGGCGCGAATTCGCGCTTCAGATATACCCAAGAGTCTATTCGGAATTGAAGGTGCCTATTCTTTACGTGGACGAGTTTAGCCTGCGAATCGAAAACCGATGCTACGCCGACTCACATGGGCACGAGGTTCCCTCTAATCTGCTGAAAACCGACCGCAATTTTATCAGCCGCCTTAAAGAGATTATGCCCGATGACGTTATCCTTTACGGTGAATATGCCGCGGTTGACGTCAATGCAAGATACATTGATTGCAATATCAGTTATTCGATAATCGACACCGTTGTGGATATGATAGAGACCGCATGGCACGCTGAGGACGGCGACAACAGATACGACCGGGTTCTGACCGACGTTTACCGTTTTGCATTCCCGAAGATAGTTCAGCTCGTGCTTCCTATGGCTATGAGACAGCTCTCGTGGCATCCGCAGAAATTTATATTCTTTAACGGAGAGGCGATTTACGATTCTTTTTGGGACATTGAGGAATCAGCAGGGCATGAATTTACTTGCAGAGCATACGGGTTAAAGAAAAAATATGCCGATTGCTTTGCTTCTGATCATCCTGAGACCATGATAGATACCCTTTCTCCCGCGATCTGTATGAACAAGTTCCCGGGCAACGGCAGAGACGTATATACAGTATATAACAGAGCTTACACCACGTACAGAGGAAAGATATTGCGTGTCAAGCACGCGGAAGGGGCAACCTACTACGATGCGTGGAACGATAAGCCTTTGAAAGTTGATATCCGCGACGGATATGCGGAAATATATCTTGATATTCATGCCCAAAGTATGGGGTGTGTGGTTGTTGAATATTAAAAAATTGAAAATCACTGTTATAACATTTTTTGGAGGATAAAAAATGAGCAAGCCTATTAAAATCGGAGTGGTTGGACTTGGAAGAATCGGTATGACGGTACATAAAGACTGTCTTAAAGCGCGTCCCGACAAATATGAGGTGGTCGCCGCCTGCGACCTCATCAAAGAAAGATACGAAAAATATCAGGCGGAATTCGGCTGTCGCGGTTATGACAACATCGAAGACCTTATCAACGATTCCGAAGTTGAGGTGGTAGACATCGCGACCCGATCCTGCGATCACTACAAGCATGCAAAGATGGCTTTGCTTGCCGGCAAGAGCGTTCTCGTGGAAAAGCCCTTCTGCGAGACGTATGAACAAGCCCGTGAGCTTATCGCTCTCGGCAGTCAGCCTCAAGGACCAAAGGTATACGTGCGCCACAACCGTCGCTTGGAGCGCGGATTCACTAAGGTCAACGAGATCATAGATTCCGGGATCCTCGGTGAAGTGTATGAGATAAGACTTGCAAGAAACAACTATCAGCGCAGAGACGACTGGCAGACCATCAAGGAGTTCGGTGGCGGTCAGCTTCTCAACTGGGGACCTCACATAGCAGACCACGCGATCCAATTTTGCGGCGGCAGATACGAGGCTGTTTTCTCTGACATCAAGCGAGTTGCGGCGGTCGGTGATGCCGAGGACCATATCAAAATAATGCTTAAGGGCGTAAACGGCAGAGTAGTCGATATGGAGATCAGTGGCGGAGTTGCCATAAAAACTCCCGAATACATGGTGTACGGAACTCGAGGAACTATCGTCAGCGAGGGCAAAAATTTCCGCATCAGGTATCTCGATCCGGACGTAGAGCTTCCCGACATTAAGGCGAATCCCGAAACTCCCGTTGAGGGCGCGGATTTTGGAAGTCAGGAGGCTCTTGTATGGAAGGAAGAGCTTATTGAAATGCCCTTCGATCCTCACGAAACCGAGGAGATCTGGGATTACTTCTATGAGTCTTACAGAAATCACAAGCCTTATCCCATCACAAGCGAGCAGGCATTGAGCGTTGTCAAGCTCCTTGAGGACGTTAAGCTCGGTACAGAATTTGCAAAGTAACAGGAGGACAAAAATATGAAGATCGGCGCACAGCTTTATACTTTAGCCAAATACAATCAGACTCTCGAGGGATTCGCCACCTCACTTTCAAAAGTAGCAGATATGGGATATAAAACCGTTCAGGTGTCGGGAGTTTGCCCCTACGAGCCCGAATGGCTGAAAGAACAGCTCGAGAAAAACGGATTGACCTGCACTCTTACACACGATGCAATGGACAAAATCATGGATCCCGACAAGCTTGTGGCAGACCATAACGTTTTTGGCTGCAAATATATGGGTGTGAGCTGGATGCCGCCCGAATACCGCGATTCGCTTGAAAAGGTAAAGGGCTTTTGCGATCAATTTGATGCTTCCTCGCGCCGTCTGCGTCAGCTTGGCTCTCGTCTTATGTACCACCATCATGCTTTTGAGTACGATGCCCTTGAGGGTACTACCATTATGGACTATATATGCGACCGCTTCCCTGCAGAGGATCTCGGTCTTACTCTTGACACCTATTGGGTAGAGTACGCGGGAATTGACGTTGTCTCCGAGCTTAAAAGACACAAGGACAGAGTTCAGAGAATACACCTGAAGGATATGGAGATACTTCCGGACGGCACAAGGCGATATGCTCCCGTAGGATACGGCGTTATGGACTTTGAAAAGATATGCGCTGTCGCCGCAGACCTGGGTGTTGAATACGCATACGTTGAGCAGGACGAGTGCTTTGAGCGCGATCCCTTCGATTGCCTCAAAATGAGTCTCGACTACTTAAAATCCTTAGGATACGAAGCCTGACGAAGCAGGAGAATCATAATGAAAAAAACCTTTCACGGAAAGTGGATCTGTGCCGAAGAGTTTTCACATCTGATCCCGAGGAATATGTATCACAAGGAGCATTCTCCCGCATTATTTAACTTAAGCGAGAACGATCCCAAAAACCTTCATTACATATTCAAAAAAAGCTTTACATTACGCAAAACCCCCGGTAGGTATATCCTGCGAATTTCCGCAGACGACTACGGCAAATACTATCTGAACGGTAATTTTATAGGTCAGGGACCTACGCCGGGATATATTGAATCCTATCACTACAATGAGTTCGACGTTACCGACTTGCTTTGTAACGGTGAAAACGAGCTGAGTGCACATATTTACTATCAGGGACTCAGAAACCGTGTCTGGATCAGCGCGGACCTCAGAATGGGTCTTATTGCCGACCTTTATGCTCCCGACGGCAAGGTTATCCTTTCAACAGACGAAAGTTGGACGTATACCGAGCTTAAAAATTACAGCACAACGGGCTTTTACGGAGAATTAGTACAGTTTGTGGAAAATTACGATTCGCGAATTTCCAAGGGTGAGTTCAAAAAAGCGTTTCTTAAACAGAACGACGATATAATATTCGCCGACGCACCCACTCGCCCCGTTGACGTTTACGAGATCGAACCCGTGCGCGTGGAAAAGCTTGAAAACGGAGCGATATTCTGCGATTTCGGCACGGAAAAGACCGCGACGGTCAGACTTGTCGCCAACGGTAAGAGCGGAGATGAGATCCGTATCCTTTGCGGCGAGGAAGTTGACGAAAACGAATACAAGGTCCGCTATATGATGCGCTGCAACTGTCTTTATGATGAAAAATGGATACTTGCCGACGGTGAAAACACACTTGACCAGTTTGACTACAAGGCATTCCGCTATATGACGCTTGTCCCCTCATCTGAGGACGTTGATATAAAAAGCATCAAAGCCGTTGTCCGTCACATGAATTTTGACGATAATGCTTGTACGTTAGAAGCAGATGACAAGGTGCTTGAAGCGGTGTTTGATCTGTGTAAAAACGGAGTGAAATACGGCTCTCAGGAGGTTTTCGTAGACTGCCCGTCCCGAGAAAAGGGACAGTATGCGGGGGATATGACGGTAACCTCAGGAGCACACCTGTGGCTGACAGGTGACGTATATATGCTGGAAAAAGGAATACTTGACCACGCGAGAAGCGCAAAGATATGCAAGGGGCTTATGGCGGTGCTTTCAGGTGCTCTTATGCAGGAGATAGCTGACTATTCGCTCCAATTTCCTCTTCTCCTGCTCCGTCACTATGCCTTTACAGGTAACAAGGAATTTTTGGCATCAATGCTTCCTTTTGCCGAAGATATGCTTGCGCATTTTGCAAAATATGCCCGCGAGGACGGACTCCTTGACGGAGTCAAGGACAAGTGGAATCTTGTTGACTGGCCGCGTAATCTTCGCGACAGCTACGATTTTGAGCTTGTAAAGCCCATCGGTGACGGTGCGCACAACGTTATCAACGCGTTTTACGTCGGAAGTGTTTTAAAGGTTGAGGAGATAAAGGATATTCTCGGTATTCCTCACCAAAACGATGGCAAAAAGCTTGCCGAAGTATTCAACAGCGCGTTTTTCAGAAAGGATCTCGGTGTTTACGTTGACCGCGAGGGCAGCGATCACCCCTCTCTTCACTCAAATATGTTGGCTCCGTTCTTTGGTTTTGTACCAAAGGGATATGAAGAGAGTGTTGCCGCTCACCTTATGAATAAAGGTATGGTCTGCGGAGTTTATATGTCATATTTCTACATGCGCGGACTTTGCAAGCTCGGCAAACACGGTTTCGTTTACGATCTCATCACAAGTAAGGGCGAGAACTCGTGGTATAATATGATTCGCGACGGTGCGACCGCCTGCATTGAGGCATGGGGCAAGGACAAAAAAGACAATACCAGCTTCTGCCATCCTTGGGCAAGTGCGCCCATTACCGTCCTCATCGAAGACCTGCTTGGTGTCTCCTTTGACGGAACGGTAGGCGATCATCACATCCCCGAGATAGCGGGACACATTAAAATGAAGATACCTACGGCTATCGGTGAGGTCAATATTGATATTTAGTATTTGGGGAGTGATAACATGAATGCCCTGAAAAAGAATAAAACTATCGATTTTACAGAAGGAAATATCCTAAAAAAAATCGCTATTTTCATCTTGCCTTTATTGGTTCATTATTTTTCGCAAGCCCTATACGTCTCTTTGGCGACGATGATTGTAGGAAAATTCTCGTCTGCGGGCTCTGTTGCGATCGGTGCGACAAGCGCGGCATATCCGATGCTCAGCTTTTTAATGAATATTTTTGTAGGTATATCGGAGGGAACGGGCATCTGCGTTGCGATAAAGATCGGCGCGCGCGACGCAAAGGCGATTGAAAAATACATACACAGCTCGGCGGTATTTTCATTTATCGGCGGAGCAGTATTGATGATCATCGGCATCGCGACGATCAAGCCGTTTTTGATACTTACCGAGGTGCCCGAATCGATGATGGCAGAGGCGACCGCGTATATGGTGGCTTATTACCTCGGGTTTCCGCTTATGATGGTGCTAAACTCAATGGCCGCGTCACTCAGGGCATCGGGAGACACTTATCACACGATGATATTCATGTCGATCGCGGGCGCGGCAAATTTGCTCGTTACGGCGGTTTTGGTATTTGGCTTCGGGCTTGGTGCAATTGCGGCGGGAGTCGGTATTGCGGTCATGCAGATAGTCGGAGTCGCGCTGATACTCGGGTATATGATGCGGCTTGACGGAATGTGCCGATTCAGCTTTAAAAAGCTTGCTATGTTCGGGGATTCACTGAAAGGCTTTCTTCGCTGCGGTATTCCGATAGGGCTGCAGTGCAGTATATTCTCATTGGCTAACATTTTTGTTCAAGGATATATCAATCTGCACGGCGACGCGGTCATCGCGGGTTCTGCGGCGGCAAACAGCCTGACCAACTACATCCAATCGGTCACAAACGCATTGGCTGTCGCACTCCTCACCATTGTAAGCCAGAATATGGGAGCGAAGAAATATGGCCGAGTTAAAAGAGCAGTTATCGTAATCGTTCTTTCCGTGATGGTAATCGGTCTTGTTATGGGACTGGCTATTTACGTATTTGGTGAACACTTGCTCGGACTTTACGTGTCGGAGGATGACGGTCTCAATTACGGATCGGTGATCCGTGAGGGAATGCTCAGAATTCTGACATATACCCTGCCCTATTTCCTTTACGGAATGGTTGAGTGCCTTTCAAATACTCTTAACGGAATGAATAAGTCCGTTGTTTCCATGACGTTGTCGCTCATAGGTCTTTGCGGAGTGAGGATCGCCTGCGTCATAGCTGCAAACGCGATATTTCCGCAAAGCGTTGCACCGGTTCACCTCTCGTCTTCCGTCTCCTGTCTCGTTACGGTATTGATGGAATGCGTTGCGCTTATTATTGTGTTCAAACAGGAAAAACGGCAGAGTGTCCGCAACCATATTCCAAAACCGGATGCTCATGGGAAGGCTTTCGGTAGAGCACGCATATAAGTATATTGTACAGAAAACAAGCTACAGTATATCTCCCCCACAGCTGCAAAGCATTACAGTACAGTGAATCCTACGTTTCTCACCGATTCAAATTTCATTGGGGAGTTACCTTTTCCCAATATCCCAAGGACACGCGCCTGAAATATATCGAATATTACCTTAAAACAACCAATTACTCGCTCAAAAATATAGCCGATCTCGTCGGCATAGAAAGCCTGTCATATCTCAACCGTATTTTCAAGGAAAAATATAACGTAACACCCTTGAAATATCGCAAGCTGTATGCAAACCCCTCACCAAATCCATCAAAAATAAACCAAAAACGAGTAAAGATTTCAAAGGTCGAACAAAAAACAAAGTAAAGGAGATTTTATGGCTAACAATCTTTCTGCGGGATATGCCCGCTTGACAGTTAATCCGCCTATGGGAATTCCCATTGCCGGATATTTTATTGAAAGACGTGCAGAAGGCATCCTCGACGATCTTGAGGTCGTCGCCCTTGCCATATCATCAGGCGAGAAAAAAACAATTTTAATGACTATAGATAATTGCGGTATCACTAAAGAATATCTGACACCGTGGAGAGAGATGATAGCAAAAAGCACAGGGGTGAGTGCAGATGCAATTTTTATCCACTCCACTCATACTCATCAAGGTCCCCTGCTCGATAAAAACAATCCCGATCCACTCATTCGCGAATACGAGGATCAGCTTAAAACAAGCATCGGCAAGGTAGCCGCCCAAGCATTAGACGACCTAAAACCCGCGAAAATGGGTGTCGGCATCGGTGAAGCAAAAAATGTCGCCTTCATCCGCCGTTTTCGCATGAAGGACGGCAGCGTAAGGACAAATCCGGGAGTCAATAATCCCGATATAGTTGCCCCAATAGGCGAGGTCGACGAAAGAGTCAACGTGCTCAGATTTGACCGCGAAGGGGGGCAAAGCATAGTCCTTGTTAACTTCGGAAACCACCCCGATGTGGTCGGCGGCAACAAGATCTCGGGAGATTGGGTGTCCTTGACACGCCGCTTCGTTGAAAAATCACTTGACTCAGCGTGCATATTCTTCAACGGTGCTCAAGGAGATGTTAACCACGTTAACGTGCACCCGAAGGCGGGAGATTTCAACGATCTTTTCCTTGACTTCGACGGTTGCTCACGCGGATACGGTCACTCGCGCCATATCGCGCGCGTCGTTACGGGCGCGGTCATGTCTGTCTACGACAAGGTCGAATGGCTTGACGTTGACGATATCAAATACGTGCAAAAAATTGTAGATATTCCATCTAACAAGGCAGACCCGAAGGATCTTCCGCTTGCACACCAATACAACGATTGGCATAAAGCCGGTCGAGATGATCTAATCCCCTACGAGGCAATGATGCTGACGACCGTTGTTGCAGAGTCAGCCAGAATGGTGCGGCTTGAAAACGCACCCGATACCTTCCCCATGCTCTTCAGCGCGGTCGCTATAGGTGACGTTGCGCTGTTCGGTATTCCCGGTGAGCCCTTTACGGGTGTGGGACGTGCGATCAAGGAGGCAGAAGGTTGGAAATTGGTGCTTCCGTGCTGTAATACAAACGCAAAGGAAGGTTATTTCCCAATGATCGACTCCTACTTGGAGGGCGGATACGAGGCAAGAAGCTCAAACTTCAAGGCGGGAGTCGCCGAAAAGATCATAGAGATCGGTCTTGAAATCCTGTCAGAGCTCAAAAAGTGATAAAATTCAACTCAAACCTGTTAATTAGTACGAAATCCAGATAAAACAATTGAAACACTTTATATAATACAACCGCCCCTTCGTCTGCAAAGGGCGGTTGTTATGTTTAGTTTGTTTGTATCACTTTTCTAAAACTTATGCTTCCTCAAAAGCATCCTTGCCAAGTCCGCAAATGGGACACTCGAAGTTCTCTGCATCCTCTTCCCAAGGCGTGCCGGGGGCAATTCCCTGGCTGGGCTCTCCAACTTTGGGGGCGTATTCATATCCGCAAGGGCAAACATATTTTTTCATATCAGTAAGGCCTTCAGAAAAACATATTAAAACAAGCCTCGGTCGAGAGCCTTTCGCTCAACCGAGGCTTGTTTATTGTCATTAAAAAATGAATGGGTATTCGGAAAATTTAAAACTCTACCGCAACCGAATTCATTCCTTTGATGGAAAATATTGCTTTACCTATGCCATCCGCCTCATCTCTCTGCAAAATCACCTGCGCAAGCCCTGCAAAAAGCGGATATGAAGTGCTTTGAGGATTGTCGTGACATATTGGGTTTCCGTTTCCTGCTCCCGCGAGCGTAACTCCGTCGCTCGTGATAATATCAAAATCATTGTCAGCCGTTGGTACTACTCGCCCCTCGCTATCAAGCGCGGAGAGCTTGATTATAGCACGGACAATGCCGTTTTTATCTCTGCTCATATGCTCAACTTTAGCAAATAGCCTTGCGGTATCGCCCGTTGTGGCAAGTGTTTTGCGATTGACCTCAATTCCGTTTTTGTAGCCTACTGCGGTTACCTCTCCCGGCTCGAAATCGACCTCCCACGAGGCATAGGAATACTTATCTATCTTCTTCCTTCCCACCGAAGCTCCGTTTACAAAAAGCTCCGCCTCGTCACACTTTGAGAAAAGATACATCGTGCGCCTCTCTCCCCCGTCAACTTGATTCCAATGGGGACAAAGCTCAAACGTGTCAATATCATCGCGCCAATTCGCCTTGTAATAGTAGTATGGATATTTCGGAAATCCGCAGACGTCCATAATACCGAAGCTTGACATAATTGCAGGATACGTAAACGGTGTGGGCTCTCCGAAATAGTCAAATCCCGTCCAGGCAAACATTCCAATACAGTAATCTTTTTCCGCAGTGCACCTCCATGCGTGTACTCCGGTAGCAATATTGTGTCCGAGAGCTATCCTGCATAAGGCATCGTTTCTCACCACCGCTCCTCTTGTTGTATTCACGGTGGTGGACTCTGTAACGACGAAGGGCTTATTGGGATAAGCCGTGTGGAGGCTGTCCCACGTGTCATAGCAATAGTTTACGCCGATGATATCGACGTTATCCGCTACGGGCGCGGCGAGCTGTGTGTCCCTGATAAGCTCCTTTTTCTCCATATCCCACATAAGCAGAGCCTCGGTTACGGGTCTTGTGGGGTCAAGCTTATGTGCTATCGCGCTCATCGTGCGGCAAATATAATTCGCCTGCTCGGTAAACTGTATCATATGCTCCTCGTTGCCGATGGACCACATTATGACAGACGGATGATTACGGTTGTTCCTAATCATCTCTTCAAATATCGCCCTATCCTCGTTGCCCGTGGACATAAGCCTGGTCTCTTCCATTACAAGCATTCCAAGTCTGTCGCAGGCATCAAGAAGCTCTCTTGATACGGGATGGTGGGCGGTGCGATAGGCATTACATCCCATTTCCTTCAGCTTCTTTATTTTAAATTCGTGGAGTCCGTCGTACTCGGCAGAGCCTACGCAAGCGTGTCCCTGATGAACGCATACGCCCTTCAGCTTGGTTTTGACGCCATTTAAGAAGAATCCCTGTTCCGTGTCGAACGCAATGTGACGGAAGCCGATATTAGATTCTATCTGATCGCTATCGGTTGTCAGCACCACCCGGTAGAGGTTAGGTGTATCACAATTCCAAAGCTCCAGGTTGTGAAGGTTGAATTCGAGCTCGCCGCGTGCCCTATCCATATTCGGCACGTACAGAGTAGAGGTGCTCTCGTTTACAAGCTTACCGCTCGGTGAATACGTGCGGACGAGCACGCTGCTATCCACGCTTTTTTCGGTGTGATTTTCAATATCAAACCCTACCTTGACCGAGGCACTTCGGCTTTTATGATCGACCGTGGGAAGAATATGGAGAGTATCGCGGTTAAAGTGTACTCTTTCTCTTACGTCAAGCCACACATTGCGGTAGATTCCTCCGCCTTGATACCACCAGCCCTCGGTTTCTGTCGTGTCAACACAAACCGCAAGAACGTTCTCTCCTTCATACGTCAGAAGATCGGAAACGTCCGCAACAAATCCCATAAATCCGTTCAGATGGGACAATACTCTATATTGGTTTACGTAAACGGTCGCATCTCTGCAAACGCCGTCAAAGCGCAGGTAGACCTTCTTCCCCTTCGAATTCTCAGGGGTATAAAAATGCTTTCTATACCAGGCAACTCCGCCCGAGATCGAGCCGCGAGACGAATGGATGCTGTCTATCGTTCCCATATCGGGAAGGTCATCGGGGCGCGTTTGATCAACGGGGGCTTTTGAAAAGCCGCTTGTGAACATGAAATCGTGCGGAAGATGAACCTTTTGCCATTTTGAATCGTCAAAAGCTATTGCCGCGCCGTTTTGCCACCAAGCACCCGCTTTGGTAAAGCCGCGCTCGGCGGGAGCGGAAATATCACCTTTAAAAAACAACCAATCTCTGTTAAACGGTATCATTTCATACCTCACTTATATTGAAAATTTCCTTAAATTTTCGCATTTGCTCTTCACACGGGGCGCTGAATTTTGTAAGCTCCCTGCTAAGCGCAGAGTATTTATGCTCACCCATAGCGTGATACGGAAGAAGCTCTATTTTCTGCGGCATTTTGCGAGACTCAAGGAAGCCTTTGATCCTTCGCATTTCGTCTTCGCTATCATTGACACCGGATACTATCGGAATTCTGACCCATATGGGGGTGTCTGTCAACAACAATTTTTCCAAATTTTTAAGGATCGTGCCGTTGTCGGCACCGGTGTATTTGACGTGCATCTCGGAGTCATGGCATTTGATATCGTACAGCAAAAGATTGGCATACGGCAATATCCTTTCAAAATAAGAATAAGGCACGTGCCCTGCCGTGTCGACGGCGATAGGTATTCGGTTTTCGTGGCATCGCTTCAATATCTCGACTAAAAAATCGATCTGAAGCATGCATTCTCCACCGGAGAATGTAACACCGCCGCCCGAGGCATCGTAAAATCTTTTGTCCTTGATTATTATCTCAAAAATCTCATCGACCGTGTATTCCCTGCCGCACATCTCCCTTGCGTGATTTGGGCAATATAGGGCGCATTTTGCGCAAAGCTCGCATTTTTCTAAATTATGCGGGCACACCTCGGCGCATTTGCCGCAGCTTTTGCACTTATTTCTGTAAAACATCAGCTGAGGCTTTTTTGATTGACTTTCGGGATTATGACACCACGCGCAATTTAGATTACAGCCCTTAAAAAACACCGTCGTGCGTATACCGGGGCCGTCAACGTATGAGTTTCTTTGAATATCAAATATCGTCGCTTTCAGATCATTCATAAAAATTTCTCGAAATCACTTCATCCTGCCAAGCCCTTGAAAGGCTTGTAAATTTTGCTGAAAATCCCGTGACTCGAACGATAAGGTCGGGGTAATTTTCGGGGTGCTCTTGAGCATCCAAAAGCTCCTCCTTGGATGTGCAATTAAGCTGAAGTGCCTGCATTGCCGTGTCCGCACACGCGCGGAGAAAGCCCACGCATCTGTCAAGCGGGATTTTTGAAGGAAGGATAATATTTACCACCGAGTTTGCCGCCATAGTCGAGCCGTCAAGGCAGGAGAGGCTGTTTATAACATCGTTGACACAGGGGATGCGCTTAAGGCGCGACGGGGTAAGCCCTTGCGAAAAATACTCGCCGTTTTTTCGTCCGTCGGGGGTTGCAAGCGTTTCTGCGCCCCAAAAGCGTATTTCGGTATAGGTCAAATGCCCCATGTGGACACGTCCGCCGTACGCTCCCTCTTTTCTTTGAAAAATCGAATAAAGATCGTTGTTGAAGCGGTTGGCAAGGCTTGAAGAGTCCTCGTTGCCGTCTCCCCAGCCGTGGCAGAGGACAGCCTCCTGTCTCATTTCCTCATATCCCTCCCAATTTGCGCGTACCGCGCCGAGATATTCGGAAAGAGTGTATTTTCTTTGGTCGAAAACAAGCGTTTTTATCGCAAGCAAGGAATCTATTATATTCGGCAGACCGACAAGGAGCTGATGATCGTCTCTGTACTTTGCGCCGCCCATTGTGAAGTCGCGGTGCTTTTCTATGCAACCCTCAAGCGTGGATGAAAATATCGGGAATCTGTCTACAAGATGAAAGACCTGACCGCCTCTCCTTTGAACGTCAAGCTTGGCATCGAGCACAAGCTCGCAGTTTCTAAGTGTTTTCGCGTAAAGCTCCTCAAAGCTTTGGCATTCGTCAAAGCTCTCAAATTTGATTCCGACAAGCTCCATCTTTTCACGGCGGTCGTGAACCGAATATTCAAAGGGCTTCAGAAGATTAAGGTAATTTCCGTGATCGAACTTTTCCTGATTCGTGCCCATTCCCCAACAGCCCGAAATATAATAATCTCTCGCCTCGCTTATGGGTCTGCCCGAGCGCAGAATAGCGGGGATGGTGGAGTCGTCATTCTGTATAAGAACGGTAGTTGTTCCCGAGACGATCGCGCGGCATAGCTCCTCAAGATAGACTTTGGGAGAATTTTTCGAGTAGCGGCACTTGATCTTTGGGAAAATGATCTTTTCCTCTCTTGTCGCTCTCAAAAAGGCTAATGTCAGCTCGTTGCAAAGCGGCTCGCCGTTATCGTCACACCCACCCAAGGTATAGGTGTTTTCAAGCTCGTGGTCGGCATAGCCCTCCATCGGCATATCGTGATCGTAATGACAGTCCCATATGATGAGAAATTGGCAGATGAGCTCGTACGCCTCCTCCTCTGTCATAGCACCGCTTGATATATCCGCGCGGTAGAAGGATATAAGATCCTTATCGATCCTTCCGAAGGTGTTGGGTCCCACTCCCTCGAGCGAGCCCATCGCGGTGCGCAAAAAGGCAAGAGCCGCCAACGCCTCATAAAAGCTCCTCGGAGCTTCCCACGGAATTCTCCTTGCGCTCTCTTCAATCAAGCGAAGATAACGTCTGCATTCCTCATCAGTTTCGGATTTGAGCATTTCGGCGGCTTTTTTTGAAAATTTCTCAGCCATTTTTTTGAGTGAGAGCATACCGTGGCACACCGATTGTAAAAACTCTCTTTCCTCGTCGGCCGGGGCTTGGGAAAGCTCCGCCTCTGCTCTTTCATATATGCCCTTAGCGCCCTCCTCCAAAAAGGGACGCGAATTGAAATTGAAGTGCTGTGACGTATCATTAAAAGGACCGCATATAAGATAAAGCCTCTCCTTTGCATGTGCCTGACGTCTTTTGAATAGCTCCATGTCCTGATCCCAAAAAATATTCTGTTTACGACAGAACGCCCAACCGTTCGCCTGAATAAAGTTATGCCCCTTGGCATATCTTGCTCCGTCGGAAAGCGAGGTCAAAACACCTGTCTCGTAAAAGAACGGGACGTGACGAAAGATCACGGGCTCAAATTCTTCCGTGATCACGTCATATTGAAGCATTTTTTGTTGTGTTACCGACATTTTGTCGCTCACCGATGCGTCAAGGATAGAAAAGCACTTATCAGCAAAGGTCTTTGCACGCTCTCCGTCACCGTGAAGATAAAAGTCGTACAGCTCGCTTCTCAGAGTCTTTTGGTTCATAATCGTATCCTCCACTACTTTTTTATCCATTGTACACTTGCTTGGACTTCAAATCAATGCAATAAACTGAAATTTTGTAAAAAACGGAAATGTTTTTTTGCATCCTGTATTTACAAAGGAGCGGGAATGTGGTAAAATCAAAGCAGAAACCGAGGTGATTTTGCTTTGAAATTGAATAACATTCGAATTAAAGACGTAATAAGCGTTATCAAATATCGCCCCACCATTGCGGAGTGGACGGCTTTTAATCGAAGGGATCATATTATCGGCATCAAAATTTCCGGCAGCGCTTTGCACATTATGGATAAAAAAAGCTTCGTAATGAGTGGGGGATGCGTCTACTTTCTGAACCAAAAGGACGATTATAGGGTTAAATCATATGAATTCGGGGAGTCGCTGTCTATCCATTTCACTACCGATGAGGAAATCGAGACCGAAAGCTTTTGCCTCCCGATCGCAAACGTATACGAGGCAATATCACTCTTAAACAAGGCAGGAGCATTCAAGGCGGTGGGAAACGAATTAAAGCTCTTTTCAATCGCTTATGATTTTTGCGACATCCTTGAAGCGGTACGCACAAAGCAATATTTTCATCAAGACCCGAGATTGATCGAAGCAAAAAAGCATATCGATCTCAACTTCACAAAAGAGGATTGCCTTAAGGTAGCGGCTGAGCAAAGCAAGCTCGGTGAAAGGAGATTCAGGGATTTGTACAAGCAATCCTTTGGAATAACACCAAGCAAATATATAACGGTAAAAAAGATCGAGCAAGCAAAGGATCTGCTCTCTGCGGGGGGAATCTCGATAACCGAGATATCCGAGCTTTGCGGCTTTTCGGACGTGTATTATTTCAGCAAGACCTTCAAGCAGATCTGCGGAATGCCGCCGAGCGCATGGAAATAAAATTGACATCAGAACAATGAGGAAGCGATATGCAAATATATAAGGCAGACGACATCTTTGAGTGTGGCGAGGGCATTCTCGTAAAAAAGGAGACCGACCGCCGCGACAAGGAGCCGCACAAGCACGAATTTATTGAAATAATCTTCATCCGCTCGGGCGAGGGCATCGAGACTGTCGGCGGCGTTTCGCATACCGTCAAGCGCGGAGATATGCTCTTCGTCAATTTCGGGCGCGAGCATTCATTTTCAAACACGGGGATGGAATTCATACACATCCTTCTGCGCCCCGAGTTTATAAGCGACAGACTAATCTCCTCCGAAAATATTTTCGACATCTTTTCCCTGCCCCAATTTTCATCGATCGACGGCGAGCTCTCCCCAAGCGAGATAGTATCCTTTAGCGGCAATGAGCTCATCACCGTCACCAATCTCATAGATGCAATGCTCGACGAATACGAGATGAAGAAAAAGGGCTGGCGCACGGCGCTTTTCGGCTACACAGACGTGCTTATCACAATGCTCGTACGCAAGCTTAAGGAGGGTGAGCCCGACACCGATCTTCACACCGCGAGAATCGAAAAATACGTTGACGAACACCTTTTCGAGAAGATAACGCTATCCGACATCGCCGCAAACTGCTTCTATAATCCATCATATTTTTCAAGAAGATTCAAGCACTATTTCGGTAAGAATCTCAGCGAATACGTAAACGAAAAAAGGCTTTTTGCCGCCGCGCGTTTGCTTCGCGAAGGAAACGAGACCGCCGCCGCGATAGCGCAAAAATGCGGATTTTCGGACACCTCGCAGTTTTACAGACTCTTTAAATCTGAGTTTGGCTGCACTCCGAGCGAATACCGAAAAAGGTAAAAATCCACCACATTTGCGTAAAAATTCAATATTGAAGCAAATATATCTCCCGTGTTATAATTTTAAAAAACACGGGAGGTTTTTATGATAAGCTATAAGATTCAAAATAAGATTTCAAGAGCCGCGCTCGATTCTATTCGTGTCGGCGGCTATTACGGAGATTCCATCGATACCTTTTTGGAGGGTCGCGTTACCTCGGAATATGCACAAAAGATAGCATACAAGGAGGCGGAGGACGCATTCGTTAATCAGCTTGACGACAAGACCGCCGCGGGACTCTGGCAGGGTGAATTCTGGGGAAAATGGATAATCAGCGCGTGCAGAGCCGCAAAATATCTCAATTCGGACGATCTGCGCACTTTTATACATAACGGCGCAAAAAAGCTGATGACTCTCCAAAGAGCCGACGGCTATCTCGGCACGTATAAGAATTCAAGCTACGTCTTTCCTCCAAGTGAGGAGGAGGCTATCAAGGCACTTGGCTTCCCCGCTCGCTGGAACTGGAATATCTGGTGCAGAAAATACACCTTTTGGGGTATGCTTGAGGCGTATGATCTTATTGGCGACAAGGATATACTGAATTGCGCCCGTGGCATTGCGGATCATCTTATAGGTGAGCTTGACGTGCTTGGAGTAGAGCTTGGCGACACGGGTACCTTCAACGGTCTCGCCTCTTGCTCGATAATGAAGCCGATGCTTATTCTTTATCGCATCACCGAGGACGAAAAATATCTCAAATTCTGCAAAGGCGTTGCAGACAGATGGGAGAACAGCGATATAATGCCCGGACTTATAGCAAATTCTCTCTCGGGAAAGCGCATCCGCGAGTGGTATCCCGACAGTGACCTATGGGCAAAGGCATACGAGATGATGTCCTGCTTTGACGGACTTTTAGAGCTCTACAGAGTAACAGGTGAAGACAAGTATCTAACCGCAACACGCGAATTTTTCGATATTCTTATGGTGCACGAGAAGAATCTGCTTTCAAGCGTTGCCTTCAACGACGTTTTCGGAGATGCGGCATACGACTTAAACTGTATGAGCGAGCCCTGCGACGTCATCCACCTAATGCGACTTGCACACGAGCTCTTCCTTATCACCGGCGACATAAAATATATAGACGAATTTGAGGATTCAGCATACAACGCCCTCTTCGCCTCTATCTTCAAGGACGGTCTTTGGGGCGCACGCGCAATCCGTACCGCAGGCAGACACATGGTCGCAAGAATTCAGGCGGATATGCTTCACAATCATTGCTGCGTTAACAATCTTCCGCGCGGGCTTCTTAATTTTGCCGAGAGCTGTGTGATGAGTGATAATGACACGCTCTACGTAAATATGTACAACACCTTTGACGGTAGCATCAAGATAGGAAATAATACCGTAAACGTAAAGATAGACGGAGATTATCCCGCAACCGATAACGCAAAGGTCACACTTTCAGGCATTTCAAGCACACTGCACGTAAAGCTGCGTATACCAAGATGGAGCAATAGTGCCACCGTTACGGTGGGCAGCGAAAAGCACAGTGCGGACAAGGGATTTTTTGATGTCGTCGTCACAACACCCACGTGCGAGATCAGCCTCAATTTTGATGCCCCCGTTACCGTCACAGAGATAACCTCACATCCCACGCTCGGTGATCTTGCATGGGAGAAGGTTCGATGGATCTCCAAGAGCGACGATACGCACGATCTTTACAAATACCTTTCTGCAGACCCCGATCAATACCTCAGAGGCAAGGCTTGCATCATCAAAAAGGGTGCAATGCTCCTATGCCGATCCAAGCTTATCGGCAACACCGAGGACGAGATGTTCGGAGGGCTCAAATTGACCCCCGAATACAAGTGTGTAAAGTGCGAAAGACTCACCTCGCGCGAAGGCATCAACGCAGAGTTCCGTCTCACCCTTTCAAACGGCAGCGAAACGCTCGAATACACCATCTGCGATTACGCTTCTGGCACTAACATCATGACCGAGGATAAGAGACTGTTCACTATATATTTTTGAGACAAAATTTATCAAATCAAACGAGCTTAAGCACCTCTATATTTATATTTTGATATTTTATCACGACAGTTAACCTAGCATCAAACATTTATGCTCTCAAATCGGTAAAGTCTACTAGGCGAAGCTTTATTTCAATGTTCGATATTTGTATTATCCGTTTTTACCTCTAATCATACAGTATCAGCCATCAAGACGGAATTTGTCAAGGGGATTTTCTGTGAAAAATATATATTACACAATATTTTGCAAATAATACACAAATCAAGGATGCCGCTTCGGTGGCATCCTTGATTTGTGTATTACGTATAAACTTAATTTTATTCTATTGGGGCTCTGTTTGTATAATCACACAATACTTCTTTTAGTCGGTCAAGATATCCGCCTTTGAAAAACACACATTTTGATAAATCAGAGCCGAGCTTGTCACCTGTAAGGGCAAGACCTACCGCGCGGCATCCGCCGCAACAGTATTTGAACCACGGACAAACAGCACATTTTTCATTGTATTGCGCCAAATCCTTTATTGTGGTACAAACCTCCTGCAAATACATTCCCGATTGCAGATGTTTTTGCAAACCATCTGTTTTCACGTTACCGAGAAGCCAGCTGTGCTGATCATAGTATCCGGACATTTGATGGCAAGGATACAAATTACCGTTTGCCGCAACCGCAACCATTCCTCTGTTGCCTCGGCATACAGGTAGGCTGTCACGATATTCACCTTCGCCGCATTCAATCGGTCGGGGACGGTAGGTTTTGGACCGAGGAGAGAGATGGGCAAACTGCCAGATGTCAATTTCCATTTTGCTGCTTGTGTCTATGTACTTCTGCAAAAACAGCAGCATTTGGTCGAAGTATTCTTCCAGTGTCAGACAAGCATCACCGGCGTTCTGCACCCAACGAGGCGCCTCCGTTGTGCGGATGATCCGCATTTCCGAAACGCCCATTTCACTCAAAAGCTTTGCTGTCGGCAGCATGGTGTGAATGTTCAGGCGATGCACGTTGGTCTGAGCCTTCACACGGAATCCGTTCTCAACACATAGCTTGATGGCACGAAGGGCATCTTCTTCCGCACCTTTGCGATTGCGGAGCCAGTCGTGATGACCGATACCGTCGAAGGATATCTTCATCAGTGGACGGCACCCAATGTCCTTCATCTTATCCAGAATATCTTGCGTAATGAAATACCCGTTGGTGTTCAGCTCCTCGACGAACATTCCCCGCTCGTAGATGCGGTGCAGAATCGCCATGAAGTTTGGGTGCAGCATCGGTTCTCCGCCTGTAATAGTAAACGCGTTGATGCCGCATTTTTCCGCTTCCTCAATGAGGGTTTCGGCTTCCTTCCAGCTAAACTCACTTTGAAGTCGGTTGTTGTCGGCAGCATTGAAGCAATGCAGGCAGTTATAGTTGCATTTGCCGGTAATCATCCAATTCATCGCCGGAAAATAGCGGTTGTCGCAGATCTTCTCGCGTTGCCAATCAGATAGCAGTTCGCCATCGTTGGCAGGGCGGCAGAAGCCACGCTGCTGTAATGAGAATACCAATGGAGATTCATCAATCTCGTGTACTCCATCACAGCGCCTCAACAACTCATATTCTTCTTGTTTCAAGCCTTTGGCATTTCGAGCACCCTTCACATAGTAAGCCCATGGAACAAGATGCCAGGAACGCAGTCCGATATGGGGTGCAAGTATGTATTTCATGGGCGTTCTCCTATCAGAATATATTATCGCTTCGGCAATGTGCGTAGTTTATTTCCAATCCAACTTACAGTAATCACCGATTACTTGATGCCCTCCGCAATATATGCAATGCATGCATTTATTACTCAAATCATTTCCCAGGTGATTATCAAGAGCCGAGCAGCCTGCCGCATGGTGTCCACGACCACCGCCACACACAAGGCAAACAAATCTCTCACAACTGTCTGACCGTTCATCCACAAGTTTATAATAATGACCGTCGAGAGAAGCACTTGCATAGCCGCAACCGCCGCCGGATACATTATCCAACTCGTCATCTGCAAGCTCCCCGGAAGCAGGATGGAGAGCTTTGAAATTTACATTTGCTTCCTCAGCAGACATCGTGATTCCATTCTCTTTTGCCATCGCAAGAAGCTCATCAGCGGTTTTCGCAGATTTGGCTCTTTGGATTAAGTCTTTATCCATTCTTCATTTACCTCCATACGAATTTATTGTCAAGTAATGAACTCTGCGTCATTGCTTGACCGTGTATACACCGGTATCGGTATCGTGATCTAATATTTCACCACAGCCTGGGCAACGAATAATCACACCGCCATCCCCGTTGGAACTCCAAAGAGGCTCTGCCCCGCATACAGGACAGTAATGATATTCTCCGCAGCCACCACCGGACACATTATCCAGCTCGTCATCGGAGAGCTCGCCCTGTTTGGCGTGTAATTCAGCAAACTGTGCTTCAGCCGCTTCGTTGGACAGTACAACACCATATTCTTTTGCCAGGACAATCA
>SVRT01000002.1 GCA_015064685.1 Oscillospiraceae bacterium | reverse complement strand
TGATTACTTTCTTTTCAAGCTTCTTTGCATATTTCATTGCGGTATAAGCGCCGCCATCTTCCCTCTCAACGTAGCAGATAAAAAGGTCGCACGCTTCTACCATCCAGCGGTTGCGCTTGGTAATGGCACACTTGGGATGAGTTCTGCCGATGCACTCGGGGATCATGACATTATCGTAATATGCCTCTTAGTATACCATATCCTTCTCCGGGTATGGCAGCACGCAGATAAATTCGCTGTTTTCCTTTCCCATCGCATTCTGAACTCGCTTCACTACCGATGCAGCATAGATATCAAACTCTCCGTTGCGACCGATGTATATCTCTACGAAGGGTTTCGTTCGAATAACATCCTTCAAAAGCGGTTCAAGGTGCTCATCGAGTGCTCGATGTCCTTCAAAGTAGCGATGACCGAAAAGAACGACTCTGTACGTTTCGTCCACCCACATACATCTATTTTGATACAGTTTGTATTGAAACGGTAGTTCTTATTTTTTTACTTAAAACCCTTGTCAAATCAACACTTTTTCACCCCCCCTAAATTGAGCGTTACATTATAATTCTTATGACGTAAATCTTTTCGTTACATTTTAAGGTCATTTTCAGGACGAAATAAGGCTTATATCTATAATGTAATTATGCTTTTTAGGAGATGCAGTTTTCAAAAATAAGCGGTGCATTTTCTGTGATCTATCGGTGCAAATAGAATTAGGTGACACCTTTCGATGCCGCCTTTTCTTATTGCTTGTTCTCTTCTCCGGACCGCTTCCATTCCTCGTACTTTTTAACTTTTTCGGGATCGGAATAAAACTTATGACAAGCCTCAAGAAGCGTCTTGCAAAGCAACCGCATTTGATACGAGAGTATTTGATTGATATCGATTTCTACCTTCCCCGTGCTAATCTCTTCCTTTTTGTATTATATGCATTTTGCGCTATTGCAAGGAGCAATGAAAAATAAAAGATGTTAACTCTGAATATGTGTTTTTTCTATTGAAACATTTTTTAGTATATGGTATAATAAATGTGTTGTAACACAGAAAGGAGGGAGAAAGTGAAAAAGAAGATTACTATCGGTATACTTGCACACGTTGATGCAGGCAAAACAACGCTCAGCGAAGCGTTACTGTATATTTCGGGTAAGATCAGGACTTTGGGGCGAGTTGATCACAAAAATACATATCTCGACACAAATGTAATTGAACGCGAGCGCGGGATCACCATTTTTTCCAAGCAAGCGAAATTTTCAAGTGAGCATTGCGATTTTATCCTTCTTGATACACCGGGTCACGTGGATTTTTCCACTGAAACAGAGCGCACGCTTTCCCTTCTTGACTACGCTGTTTTAGTTATAAGCGCATCTGACGGAGTTCAGAATCACACTCGCACTCTCTGGCAGCTTCTTGAGCATTACGGTGTTCCTACGTTTATTTTCGTTAACAAGTGCGACCTTGCAATAAAGCTCAAGGAAGATATTGAGAAAGATCTTTCGGACGTTCTTTCGCCTCTGTGCGTCGGGTTTATGGAAGCCCAAGGGCGCGAAGAGCTTGAAGAAAAGCTGGCTTACGTTCACGAGGATTTCATGGAGAGCTATCTTTCGGGCGAAGGAATCGATGACGAGGATATAGCTTATCTTATTAGCAACCGCAAGCTCTTTCCCTGTCTTTTCGGTTCCGCTTTGAGAATGCAAGGTATAGATCATCTTCTTGACGTGCTTGATAAGTATACTTTACCGTCACAATATGACGGCGAACGTTTTGGCGCAACTGTTTACAAAATTTCACGTATAGGTGCCACGAGGCTTACCTATATGAAGATCACCGGCGGGACTCTCTCTGCTCGGGATGAGATAACATATCTTTCTGAGGACGGTATTCGCACTACCGAGAAGATCAGTCAAATCAGGCTTTATTCGGGCGATAAGTTTGAGCAGGTAGATAATGCCTCCGCGGGAGAAATATGTGCTGTTATCGGACTTTCCGCGTCTTATGTGGGTCAGGGCTTGGGACTTGAGCAGGATACTCAAAAGCCAATACTTGAGCCTGTGCTTTCTTACGCTATTCTCCTCCCCGACGGATGTGATAAGCGACTTTATTTCCCCAAGCTTAAGGAGCTTGAGGAAGAAGAGCCATCATTACACCTTATGTGGAACGAAGAACTCGCGCAAATAGAAGCGCGTATTATGGGTGAGGTTCAGACAGAGTTAATTAAGCGACTGATAAAGGACCGTTTTTCACTTGATTGTGAGTTTGGTGCCGGAAAAATTCTATACAAGGAAAAAGCTGCGCAAAAGGCAGTCGGAGTCGGTCATTTTGAGCCTTTACGACACTATGCAGAGGTTCAACTTCTCATTGAGCCTCAACCTAAAGGCACCGGATTGATCTTTGACACTCGTTTGCCTGAAAATCAGCTTGATCTCAACTGGCAAAGGCTAATTTTGACTCACCTTTATGAAAAGGATCACCGCGGCACGCTTACCGGCGCTTTACTTACAGATACTAAGATAACTCTTGTTGCCGGTAAAGCACATCTTAAGCATACTGAGGGCGGGGATTTCCGCGAGGCGACTTATCGAGCAGTCAGACACGGACTTATGAAAGCGGGATGCACTTTGCTTGAGCCATATTACAAATTCAGGCTTGAAATTCCATCGTCCTGTGTTGGCAGAGCCATGTCTGATCTTCAAGCGCGTTTTGCAGACTTTGAACTTGATGGATCTGATACAGAGCGCACTACCATATGCGGCAGAGCGCCTGTCGCTACCCTTTACGATTATACAAGAGACGTGATTGCTTATACACGCGGCGAGGGCAGACTTTTCTGCACCTCTGACGGGTATGAGCCGTGCCACAATCAAGATGAAATCGTCTCTTGTGTTGGTTATGATCCCGAGGGAGACCTTGAAAACCCTCCTCACTCGGTTTTTTGTGCTCACGGCGCGGGTTTTACTTTGCATTGGAGTGAAGTCGACTCATATAAGCATCTCGACGCTAACGTGAAAATTTCAGCATCCAGCGAGACCATAATACCGAGAGCATCAACACTTGCGCGAAGATACAGTATAAGTGATGAAGAGCTTGAAGCAATTATGCTTCGAATTTACGGACCGATAAAACGCAGAAGATACAGTGAGCCTAAATCGATCTCCGAAAACAAGAAAGAAAAGCCACATAAATCAAAGGTGATACGCTCGCAGAGAAATATGGTTATTGTGGATGGATACAATCTTATTTACTCTGACGATAATCTGAAAAAGACTTCTCTTTTCAGTCTTGAAAAGGCTCGCGAGGAGCTTATGGATCTCCTTAGCAACTACGTTTCATACACAAAGACCGATCTAGTACTTGTATTCGATGCTTATCTTGTCAAGGATGGCGAGGGCTCTGAGTTTGAGCATGACGGATACAAGGTGGTATATACTAAATCCGATCAAACTGCGGATGCATATATTGAAAAGCTGATGCACGAGCTTGGTCCCGATTACAGCATCAGAATGGTGACCGATGACAGATTGTTGCAATTCTCTGCTGTTCATTCGGGTATATCACGTATGACGGCTAAGGAATTTCTTGAAGAGCTTACTCGAATAGGTAACGAGATTACAGAATTCGTGCGTAAGCTTTCGGAAAGCAGAAGTTGATCTACATGTCACTATTACAACAAAAAAGCATTGAAGCCTTTTGTGCTTCAATGCTTTTTTGTTATTTTTCTCAGATGAGAAGATTCTGCTCTGTATCCTTATCGAAGAAATGCATTACCTTTCCTTCGAAGGTTACGTAGATGGTATGTCCGTAGGTAAGCATATTACGCTGATCATCATCAAGTGATACTGTGGGGATACGAACGATAAGTCTATCGCCGTTCTCCTCAAGCACGTGAAGGTGAAGCTCGCTACCCATCATCTCGTTTACAACGATCTTGCAAGGAATTGCTCCGGGATTGCTTGCGTTGGAAAGCACGAAATGCTCGGGACGCACACCAAGGATGATTTCTCCGGAGGTAATTCCCTTGCTCTTAAGCATTTCTGCCTTCTTACCAGTAACCTCGATCTTGGAGCCGTAAGGAGTTACATAGTACTTACCGCCCTCACATACAAGATTAGTCTTGAAGGTGTTCATCTTAGGTGCACCGATGAACTCCGCAACGAAGAGATTGAGAGGCATATCAAACACCTCTGTAGGTGTGCCAACCTGCTGAATGAATCCGTCTTTCATAATTACGATACGGTCACCAAGCGTCATAGCCTCGGTTTGGTCGTGTGTAACGTAGATGAAGGTTGTATCGATCTTCTGACGAAGAAGTATGATCTCAGCTCTCATCTGGTTACGGAGCTTGGCGTCGAGGTTTGAGAGAGGCTCATCCATAAGGAATACCTTACTGTCTCTTACCATTGCACGTCCGATCGCAACTCTCTGTCTCTGACCGCCCGAAAGAGCCCTGGGCTTTCTTGTAAGGTAATCTGTGATGCCGAGGATCTCAGCTGCCTGAGTAACCTTTTCATATACGATATCATTGGGAACATTCTTGAGTCTCAAGCTGAATGCCATATTCTCAAAAACTGTAAGATGAGGATAAAGCGCGTAGTTCTGGAAAACCATCGCTATATCTCTGTCTCTGGGCTGAAGGTCGTTTACTACAACACCGTCGATCTCAACCGTTCCCGCAGAGATATCCTCAAGTCCTGCGATCATACGGAGAGTTGTGGACTTTCCGCATCCCGAGGGACCTACGAAAACGATAAATTCTTTATCGGCAATATCAAGGTTGAAATCCTGAACCGCAACCGTGTCCTTGCCGTATATCTTCTTTACGTTTGTTAATTTAACACTTGCCATAATATTTACCTCTTATCCTTTTACTGCTCCGCCCGTAACGCCTTCTACATAGTACTTCTGCAATGCAAGGAAGACTGCTACGACGGGGATTGCCACGATAACGCCTGCGGCACAGAACATAGTATAATTTAAGTTCATATTCGCTCTTGAAAGCCATTCGAACATTCCGACTGCAACGTTCATACCCTGGCTGTTCTCATGGATGAGATAGCTTGCCATCATGAAGTCACCCCAAGGTGCCATAAAGCCCATAAGTATCGTATAGATTACGATAGGCTTTGACAAAGGCATGATAACCTTATAAAATACCTGGAAGCGCGTTGCACCGTCAACTCTTGCGGCTTCGTCAAGGCTCTTAGGGATAGTATCAAAGAATCCCTTTGATACGTAATATCCCATTCCACTGCTTGCACAGTAGACAATTATAAGTCCTAAAGGCGCCATATTAGCGGTGAGTCCAAAATCATAAAATACCTTATAGATGAGGATCATCGTAAGGAATCCGGGGAACATTCCGAGGATGAGCATGAAGTTCATAAGTGCCTTTCTTCCCTTGAAGCGAAGTCTTGAAAGAACGTAGCTCATTGAAAGAATGAAAATTGTCTGCAAAATAGACGTTGCAACACCCATTATAGCGGTGTTTTTGAACCAAACAAGGAAGTCTGTTTCCTTAAAGAGTCTGATATAGTTATCAAATCCGAACTTCTGAGGCCAGAGATAGCTGGTCTGCATTCTTGTCTCAACCTTGAAGGACTCAAGGAGAATTCCAAAGAATGGGAACAGCCACACCAGGGTGATCAATATGAGGATAATGTAAATTATCGTATTGCCGAGGTTTCTGCTTGCTTTCGCACCCAGACCTCTTTTACGGATCTTATTATCTTTGTTTTTACGCATTATTTGTAATCCTCCTCATTCTTAGTTGACGGAATTACATTGTAGACGATCAGCGAGAGTATCGCTACGACCAGGAAGACAAGAATACCGATGATCGAAGCCATATAGTACTTGCTTTCCGTGCTTCCGAAGGTCATCTTGAACAACCACGTTACAAGCAAGTCTGTATGTCCTACAGATGCGCCTCCCGCAACACCGATGTCGGTATTGAGCGGGTTACCGCCTGACAGAAGGTAGATAACGTTAAAGTTGTTAAGGTTACCTACGAAGCTGGTAAGAAGGTAAGGTCCTGTTACAAAGAGCATATAAGGAAGAGTGATCTTTGTAAACTGTTGATAGGAGCTTGCCCCGTCGATTCTCGCTGACTCATAGAGGTCCTGGGGAATATTCATAAGAATACCGGTTGCCATAAGCATGATATAAGGTATACCTACCCAAATGTTTATGACGATAAGAAGAATCTTCGCCACAACCGGTGAATCCCACAGAGAAATAAAGTGATTTGCGTTGAGATAATTGCTTATAAAGGGTATCTGACCGAGAAGCTTACCAATAATTCCCGATGAATCGAAAAGGTGAGATACGTAAAGAAGTGAAACGAACTGAGGAATCGCAATCGTCATTACAAGTACGGTTCTCCAGAATTTTTTGATCTTAATTCCCTTCTTGTTGATCATTATTGCAACGAGCATTCCAAGGAAGTAGTTGGAGAATGTTGCGAAGAATGACCACATCAGAGTCCACGAGAGGATCTCTCCGAATGCAAGACCGAGACCGCCGTAACCGAAGTCGAACAAGGCGTTGAAATTCTCAAGTCCTACCCACGAGAAGAGGTTTGAATAACCGTCGTGCGCAGCATCGTAGCTTGTGAAAGCAACGAGTATCATGTAAATGATAGGCAGAACTGTAAAAATTAAAATACCTGCAAGAGGCAACGAAAGGAGAGTTTTATGGAATTGGTCATCAAGCAAGGACTTCATATCCTCCTTGCCGCTTCTGACCTTCTTTCCCTTTGCGGTGATGTCCATACAGATGCGGCACTGCTTTACCTGGAGTCTCCAGGTATAGAGGAACGCTACCATAAAGAAAACTGTCAAAAGAGCGTAAAGTAAAACCTTTACGGAGTCGTCACCGTAAATTGTTATCTCTGTTTTACCCAAAAGTCCGCTAACTACTTCTTTACGAGGACCTACGGTACCTACAGTTTGACCAACTTGGAAGAGATTGCTCTTTCCAAGCCAATAAAGACCGCCGCTGGGAACAAGCATATATCCAATGAATATTACCTCAAACAAGAAGAAGAATATTCCGCGCATTACCTGTCCGTAGTATATGTTTCCTAATCCAAAAATAATATAGGAGAGCTTAACCGCCCAGTTTCCTTTGATAAAGGTAGAGCCGATATCAACGAACTCATTCTTTATTCCAATTCCTATATTTTTAATCAATTTCCAAATGGCACGCAAGCCCTTTAAAAGAAAGTTCGGTATCGAACATATAAAGAGGGCTACGTTATACCAAAAAGCCTTCCATTTATTCAGCTTTAAATATTCTAAATCGCTTAATCTTTTCATAGTAAAAATATAAACCGAGTTTATATAGCTCCTTTTTATGATTATATAAGGGTTTATAATGAAAGGCATTGTTAGCCGCTACACAAGACGCTTGTTGTCCTTGTATTTCGGCTAACAATGCCTTTTTCCCGAAGGCTGGGGGCTTGCGCCCCCAAAACCTTCAAATTTATTAATTATTCTGCGGGAACAAGCTCAACTGTTGCTGTTGTGCCGTCGTAAACGAGCTTAACGATGAACTTACCTGCTGTCTCAACAACGATGTTTGCACCGTTGGGCTCACCGTTAGCACCGAAGTTAACGTCCCAAGCTGCACCCTGACGTACCTTGAACTCATCGCCTGCGTTGAGCTCGAGAACATCAGATACCCAAGTGTTCTCGCCGTCAGCCTTCATTGCGAAGTCTGTGTCCCAAGAAGTTCCGCAAAGGCTACCGATAACGGACCATGCCTGCTTAGCTTCGTCACTCATAGTGAGAACTGCTTCGATTGCTGCATCGTATGCATTAAGAGCTGCCTGGAGGTCTGCATCGGAGGTAGCTGCCTTAGCGTCTGCTCCGAGAACCTTTGCGATATCCCACCATGCGCCGTGGATCTGGCCCTGAGGCTGACCGTATTCACCCTGCTTTGCAAGAGCTGCGAGGGAGGGGTTAGCCTGAACTGCATCAGAAGCCTGAGCATTCTTGTTGGAGGGACCCCACTGGAACTGGGTATATCTCTGCATCTGGCACTCTTCGCTGGTCAAGAACTCAGCGAGAAGAGCAAGAACAGCTGCTCTCTTTTCGTCGGACTGGGGCTTAACACCCATAAGCTTGTTACCGGTGTAAGAACCGAGGTGGTATGTCTCACCGTCAACGGTGAAGGAAGGAAGATCGGTTGCACCGAAGTTTGCACCAAAGTGCTCCTCTGCTGCTGTAGCGTTCCAGATACCTGTGATAACTACGCCTGCATCGGTAAAGATATCAGCGTTGGAATCGTAGCAAGTAGAGTGAGCGAGCATCTGCATGCCCTTCATTGCTGCGAGACCTGCTGCGGAGTTGAAAGTATCGTCAACTGCGTTGAAGTTACCCTCAGCGTCCATTGTCCAGTTGGAATGGCATCCTGTTGCAAAGAAGAAGGATGCTGTGTACCATGCGTTCTCAAGTGCAAAACGGAACTTAACGCCGTTCTTCTCACATGCAGCGATGATCTTCTCGAGGCTCTCTGCGTCCTCTTCGGAGATGATGCTGGTGTTGTAGTACATGTAGTAACCGTTGTCACTTGTCATAGGATAAGCGTAAAGGTTTCCTGCAACGGAAGCAGCCTTTACAGAACCGCCATCGTTGTTAGCCTTGAGGTTGTTAGCAATAACCTCGGGGGGAACTGCGAGAGCAGCTGCCTGAACAAGACGAGCAAGCTGGTCCTGTGCGAAGCAGTAAATGTCGGGAGCGGAAGCAACGTCTGCAACTACCTTAGAGCCTGCGTCTGCCTCTGTAACACCCTCGATGGAAGCGTTAATAACGATTCCGGGATACTTCTTTTCGAACGCGTCGATCTGCTGCTGTGTAAGCTCAGCAACACCTGCGAGTTCGGATACCCAAATGCTGATGTCATAGGTGCCTTTGTATGCTTCAACTATTTCCTCAACAGTGGGCTGCTTGTTTCCTTCATCTCCGCTGTTAGGAGCCTTGGTTTCGTCGCCGTCACCGTTGTTGGCTGCGGGATTACATGCTACGAAGCATGCAACGACCATAAGGAGCGCCAAAAGCAGAGATAAGATTTTACTCATTTTCATAATAAGTAAACCTCCGTTAAAATGTTTTATTTAGTACTTAGCCGTACCTAATGTATTATACTATTATTTCACCAAATTGTCAATAATAAAAACAACTTTAAGTTGATTTTTGGCGTTTTTCACAAATCAGTCCTGAAAATTTCGGCGATTTGCTAAAGCAACTTTATTTAACTAAAACGCTTGTCTGTCCTTCAATAGTCAAAATTGTTCCCTCCAATTTTGCATTGCCGACGCCAATACTGTCACATATCTGTGAGAAGGAATATCCGTCAAGGTCTTTACATTTTGAAAGATCGATAGATATTGATTTGGTTGAAGTGTTATGGAAAAGAATGAGCTTTTCATTATTGTATTCAATAACAAATCCGCCGACATTCTTTTCGCCGGTTGTTACAGGATTATAGTCACCGCGCGCGATTGCAGGGTATTTGTGTCTTATGGCGATAAGCTTGCAATAATAATTGTAGAGACTGTTTTCGTCCTCAAGCTGATCGGCGACTGTTGTCTTGATCTGATTCTTTGCGGGATAAGTAGATCCTACGGGGTCACGGATGATATCATCGTCTCCCCAAAGCATAGCCAAACGGCGATTAGCATCTGTGCTTTCACTTCCGCGCGAGCCCCTCATTCCAATCTCTTCTCCGTAATAGATCACGGGAGATCCGGGGGAAAGGAGATAGAGGTTTGCAGCCATTCGCATGTTATTTTCAGTAACAAATGCGCCTGCTATTCTATCCATATCGTGATTGGAGAGGAACGGCATTACCATTCCGTCGGGGTTCTTTTCAAGAACTTTTGCTTGAAAACTATCAATATAATTCAAGTACTGCGCTATATTAGTATTTCCTCTCGCTGCTGTGGCAACAACACCTTCTGCTTGCGACATCGCGAAGTTGAAACAATTCATAGCACTGTAGTACTCAAGGATCTCGGTCTCACCCGACCAACATTCTCCTACACAGTAGATATCCGGATAATCTTTCCTGAGCTCGTCCATATACCATTCCCAGAATTCAACGCTCTTGGCAGTATTTCCGTAATAGATATACTTTACAGCGTCAAATCTGAATCCGTCAATTCCGAGGTCAAGATAATATCTTGCAACGTTGAGCATCTCTTCCCTTACCTCGGGATTATCAAAGTTAAGCTCGGGCATAGCTCCGTCAAAGTTACATTCAAACCAAAAATCTACACCTGCGATCTTCTGATATTGGATTCCACCTTGCTTTTCCTCGGACGTTACACAGGAATAGTAATCATAGTATTTGTTTTCGGTATCACCGTTCATACGTGCTTCCTTGAACTGCTGGAACCACGCGTGCTGATTTGAGGTGTGATTGATCGCAAGATCCATAATCAGTTTGATATTGCGCTCCTCGCAAATGTTTGCAAGTTCAACGAGATCCTTTTCTTCACCGAATCTCCAATCTACCTTGTAGTAGTTGCTTGCATCGTATTTGTGATACGAGGGTGAGGAGAAGATTGGCGAGAGCCAGATACCCTGAACACCGAGACTCTTTCCTGAGTTAATATTACCGTCATTGAGGTAATCTATACGGTTGATAAGACCTCTGAGATCTCCTATTCCGTCACCGTTTCCGTCGGAGAACGAGCCAACGAAGACCTGATAAAATGTTCTGTAATTGTCGTCAATAGGATCCTTCATCGGCTCAAGCTCTTTTTCTGATTCGGGCTGATCCTGAGTGACAGGAGTTTGATTGCAGGATACCACCGAAAGCAGCATCAGAGCCGAAAGAAAGAGACCTGCGGCAATTTTAATAATTTTTTTCATATTATTCATAGTGTGACCTTTGTTTTGCTTACTTGACTGAATTGAGGAGCGCATCGTCTATCTTGCCCCATGCGTTGGGACCTGCACACTTAACGTAAATTCCAACTGTTATAGTATCGCCCTCTGAATATTCAATGTTGTTGATCGTAGCTGTGTGCCATTCATCGTAGACGGTGATTTGAGTGTCGGCGGTATGAACTATCTCGCCGTTGATCTTAACGTATGCGTAGATTTCCGTTACTCCTCCGTCACCGCCCATTATCGAGATGGAGTAGTTATATTTTCCGCTTTTGAGATTCTTAACCTCTTGCTCAAGTGTAAATTCGACCGCGTTTGCCGCAGCGCCCCAAAAATGATAGTGCTTATCGCCAGTGAGAGAATCGGTTACCTTGTTTTCAATGCAGAGCTCGTCAAAGCTCTTGATTGCGTTAGCGGTCCAGGCTGTTTCGCCGTCCTCAAAGCTCCAGTTTTCAAGGAAATTATATTCGACCATTGAAACGTAGCAATGTGATGTCATTCCGTCTGCTGTGCCGATGATATCATATTTCGCTACACCGCCCTGCTTCATAGCCTCAGTATCTACGTTATGCCACTCTACAGGAACAGCTTTTCTTGAGTTATCCGACATTATCGCATTCACGGTTTCAGGGAGAACGATATCACCGTTTAAATCGATGATGAGACTAACGTCTTCAACAGCATCGACCTTTACGTCAACAGAATTCCCTGTTCTTACAAGCGCAAATACCTTCAATGCTTCAGTTACCTTACCGCTTGCATCAAAGAATGCCTGGTTATCTACGGCACATCCACCGTACCACTGTCCTGCGTCATCGGGATCGTAATCTGCGGCATAGGATGATGCCCATCCCGAGCCGTGCTTCTCCCAAAGAGCGAGATTCTCTTCATAACTGTCTCCTCCTGCGGAGATCCATGTTCCCTCCCAATAGAAAACACCGATGCCGTTTTTGGTCTTGTTCGCAACTGTATCGATCACGTCACGAACGAGATTTGCCTGTCCTTGGATAGTATACGGGTAATTCTTTACGTATCCGTCACCTTCTCCAACGGTATTGCCGTAAAAATCGGTATTTTCGGGTGTGAAAGCATAGGACGTTTCGGCAACCATTACTTTTTTATTATATGTTTCGGCTACCTTGGTCAATACTTCGGCAAGATTATCAAGTGTTCCGTGCCAGTAAGGATAGTACGAGGATGCGAAAACGTCGTAATCAACGCCGTAGTAATCGAGATTTTTACTGTAGCTTACGTAGCTTTCTGTCTTTTCGGGATTAGCGAAATGAATTGCTATAAGCGCATTAGGGCAGACCTCACGAACTGCGCGAGAGCCTGCTGACATAAGCTGAGTGATCTTTTTCCATCCGCCGAGAGCGCTGCTTGATTCGCCGCACATAGCTCCGTTAGTCTCGTTTCCTATCTGTACCATGCCGACGTCGACACCTGCTGATATAAGCTTTTCAAGACATTCCTTTGTATACTTATACAAAGCATCTGATTTTTCATCAATGGTCATTCCAACCCACGCCTTAGGCGTCATCTGCTTTGCGGGATCAGCCCAAAAATCAGAATAATGGAAATTGACCAAAAGCTTCATTCCGTTCTCGGTTGCGCGCTTGCCGATTGCGATCGCGTTTTCAATATCGCAATTGCCGCCGCCATATCCCTTGCCGTTTTCATCAAATGGATCATTCCAAACACGCACACGGATATAGTTGATACCGTTTTCGGCGAGTATCTTGTAGACGTCTTTCTCTTCTCCGTTATAGTCGTAATACTTGACTCCGCCCGCTTCAAGGGCAGGAACGCAGGATGCGTCCATGCCCATAATGAAGTCGTCAGTCAGGTTTTCAACCTTTTTTACATATAGTGAATCCGAAGAAAGATTTAGATTCATATCGTTGGGTCTCCAATCAGAAGTTATCTGTGTTTCGCCCTCTGTATCCTTTTCTGTCCCTTCAGGAACATTGCAGGATGACAGAGTCAGAAGCGCGATGAGTAAAGCTAAGAGAGATACCAATAACGATTTATTGATTTTCATAAATCCTCCTATCAGTTAGCTGTATTATCGGAGCTTACGAGGATCGCGTCATTTACGTAAATTCTTACACTTAACGAGTCGACAGAAACGCTTCCGTTTTCGCGTGCTATTGCCTGCGCGCCTGCGCCGGTTCCGTCGGCTATGAGATTCCACTCACCTTCAAGATTATAAGGAAGAGTTGTCTTATGAGGATTGATGACCGCCATTGCTTTTCCACCCTGACCGTCGTCAAAGGAAACAACAAGCAATCCGCTTCCCGTTTCGACATGGGTGATCTGAGCACTTACGTTTGTAAAGATACCGTATGCTTTGCGCATCTCGATAAGGCCCTTATAATAGAGCATAGTTGAATATTCTCTATTACCTTCCGCAAGAACACTCCAATCGATATTATTGATAGCATCACTGGACTTGTAGCTGTTCTCATCGCCGTCCTTTGTTCGGAGCATTTCCTCTCCTGCCTGCCAGAACGGTGTTCCCTTGGAGATCATAATGATTGCCGCACCGAGATTGTTCATCTTGTTGCGATTGTCATCGCTATCATCAGGATTCGAGAGTAGAAGCTTATCCCAGAGAGTGTTGTTATCGTGTGCGCTCATGTAGTTGATGACCATAGCGTTATCAACTGCCCAACCGATACCTGTTCCTGTACCGCCCTTGATTCCGAATACAACCTTGGACGTATTTGCCTTATAAGCGCCGCTGATATATCCCTTGGATGCTTTGTCAAATACACTTCCCTTGAGTCCGTCTCTGATGGCATCGTTAAATACGGCAATTCCACCGATTGCGCCGTCTGCGGGAACTATTTCGCTTATATTGGACTGATTTGCCTGCTTGCTTCCGTCGATAGTCGATCCCATTGTCCAGCCCTCACCGTAAATGATCGCCTTGGGATTGATCGTATGAACTGCATTTTCAACCTCTTGCATGGTTTCAAGATCGTGGAGACCCATAAGGTCGAAGCGAAGTCCGTCAAGCTTATACTCGCTTACCCAATACGAGGTAGATTCGACCATAAACTTACCGTACATATATCTCTCGGACGCGGTATCGTTTCCGCAGCCGCTTGCAGATGAGTTAGCGCCTGTATTGGTATATCTGTAATAGTAATAAGGAACAATTCTGTTAAACGAGCTGTTTGCATCGTAGGTATGGTTATAAACAACGTCCATAACAACACCGATACCTGCTGCGTGAAGAGCCATCACCATCTGCTTGAATTCTTTGATTCTGACCTCACCGTTATAAGGATCGGTGGAATAGCTTCCCTCGGGTACGTTGTAGTTCTTGGGATCGTATCCCCAGTTGAATTCAGCATCTGGATTTGATTCATCAACTGTTGCGTAGTCGTATACGGGAAGAAGATGCACGTGTGTAATTCCAAGCTCAACAAGATAGTCAACTCCAACGGGGGTGCCATGCTCGTTGACAAGACCGCGCTCGGTAAATGCAAGATATTTGCCCTTATACTGTGAGGATGCAATCTTATTTGAGAAGTCTCTTACGTGTACTTCCCAGATCACAGCATCGGAATAGCTATCGATGTCTGAAGTGAAGCTTGTGCTTTCCCATCCCTCGGGATTTGTAAGCGAGAGGTCAACGACCATACTTCTGTTTCCGTTAACGCCTGCAGACTTTGCATAGGGGTCTGTTGCCGTCTGGGTTCCTACGGAAGTTGTTACTGTGTAAGTGTAATACGTGCCGTGTCCGCAATTCTCGGTGTGTGACCAGACACCCTTTTCACCGAGAACCATATCTACGCTCTTTATAAGAGAGTCTGTGTGACCGTCGCTGTAGAGATTGAGAACGACCTTGGATGCGGTGGGCGCCCAGACCTTGAAGGTGGTTGTGTCACCGTTTATGACGTTACCGAGGTCGGTGCCGTCATAGTGGAAGTTTTCAGCGAAATAATCGCTGTCAAATATTGTTGTTGGAACAACTGTCTTAGAGCCGTAGCCTTCTATCTCAACTCTGTAATTCTTTGCAAGATCAAGGCTTTCTTCAACCTCAATGTAGCCTGATGCTGCGGATCTGCCGAGAGTGGAGACAGATGCGACCTTGATCTCTCTTTCTCCCTCGTAGACCTTGACCTGGCTTAGGTCTGAGATAGTTACCTTGGGAGTTACCTTATATTCAATTTTGTGCGCGTCTGCCATTCCGGCAATTGAGAACTTCTTTATCATTTCGAGAGTCTTTCCCCCATCATTGCTCTTATACTGTGATGCGTCACCGGATTTGAGGTAGATTACAGTTTCCTTACCTTCGATGATCGCAAATCTGTCCTGATCGTAGTCCTTGGTGGCTGAACCCCAGGAGCTGCCGCCGGGCTCAGAGCAGTCCTTACGGACGATAAATCCGACCTCGGTCACGTCCTCGGGAACGTTAATGACTACCTTTGCGCCGTATTCACATTCGTGGAAAAGATATCCCCGTCCAGCCTTGTCTCCCCACCAGATCCAAACGTCACAGTTTTCATACGTGCCGTTGTAGTTCCAGTAAAGGGTTAGCTGGTTGTAACCGTTCTCGAGAGGAAGTTGGTATTCGTAATCAGGATAGTTATGCTCCGGAGTGGTTTCCTTTTCGTCGTTAGAGCCCTCTGTGGGGGCTTCTGTGTTTGTTTCGGGCGAGGTTTCATTGCCCTTGTCGGTATTTGTACATGATGTCAGTATAACCGAAAAAGACATAATAATTACGAGTGTCAAGCAAAGAATTCTGATATATTTTTTCATAATTCTTCTCCTATCCTATAAAGTTTTATTTCTGGCGCTTGGTCTTAACTGTGAGAGCGCGGATCTTGTTTCTAAGGCTTTCGGTGTTGTATCTTGAGCTGATTCTCCAGCCCCAGTTGCCCGAAGCGGTTGAGGGGGTATTCATTCTTCCCTCTTCATTTGAGAGAACAAGATAGTCCTGCATAGGAATAATGGCAAGGTTTGCGATGCTTCCGAGCGCAAGCTCGATAACGTCATAGGTTCTTGGCTGCTTTGTGTTTCTCGGGCATTCGCGAGCTAATCTCGCCTTTGCATCCTCGGGAAGCTCACAAAGCCAGGTATAAGTGCAGTCGGAGTCGTGGGAGGAAGGATATACAACACAGTTGGGTGTTGTAAACATTCTGGGCATATACTCGTCATCATCCTTGTAAACGCCGAATTGGAGCATCTTCATTCCGGGGAATCCGGTCTTTACGAGAAGCTCGCGGACGTCGTCTGTGATAAATCCGAGGTCCTCTGCGATGATCTTGGACTTGGGATATTTGTTTCCGATAGCTTCGAAAAGCTCGATTCCGGGTGCGGAATCCCATTTGCCGTTTCTTGCGGTGCTATCGCCGTGCGGGATGTTGTAATAGCCTGCAAAGCCGCGGAAATGGTCGATTCTGAGGATATCGTAGAGACGGAATGCAGAGCCAACTCTCTTGATCCACCAGCTAAAGCCCTGCTCCTTCATAAGAGCCCAATTATAGATAGGATTGCCCCAAAGCTGACCGTCGGGAGAATATCCGTCGGGAGGACATCCTGCAACGACCGTGGGATTGAAGTTTTCATCAAGCAGGAACTGCTCGGGCGATGCCCAAACGTCCATACTGTCGTGTGCGACGTATATAGGCATATCGCCGATAATGACGATATCCTTTGAGTGCGCGTATTTTACTATATTCTGCCACTGAGCTGAAAATTCGAACTGAACCCAACGCCAAAATGACATCTCTGTCTCGAATTCGTCCTTGCAAAGCTGAGCCTTTGAGTAGTCGCGATGCTCGTCTGCCCAGAGAGTCCACTGACAGTAATTATAGTGGATCTTGAGTGCCATAAAGAGCGCGTAGTCCTCTACCCAAGATGCATTTGCCTTGAGGAATGCCTTATACTCCTTGTTTTCAACGAAGCGCGAGTGAGCAGTTCTCAACGCGCTGTATCGAGTGTTGAAGAGCCAGCCATAATCGATCTTTTTTGAGTCGTTCTTGAGAGCAAGCACCTCTTCTTTGGTAAGAAGATGCTTTTTGACGAGGATATCAAGATCAATAAAATAAGGGTTGCCTGCCGCGGACGCAGGAGACTGGTAGGGGCTGTCTCCGTACGAGGTGGGGTTGAGCGGCAGTACCTGCCAACATTTCTGACCTGTTTTATCAAGAAAATCGATAAAATCGTAGGCTGATTTGCCAAACGATCCGATTCCGTATTTTGACGGGAGGCTGCTTATCGGCATCAAAATGCCGCTTTTGTGTTTGAATCCAAAGTTTTTGGTGTAATTTTCCAAAGTTGTTCACCCTTTCTGTTGAGATTTATATATTTTGCACATTATGCTATTGTGATTATAACACTAAATGTGAAAAAATGCAAGCGGATATTTACATTTTATTAATTTATTTATGGTTCATTTACAGGTTTGGGATCTTAAAATGGCTGGGATTTGTTGTCGGGCCTTTTGGCATTTGTGTGTTAAGGATGAAAAAAGCACGCGCCCGAAGGCGCGTGCTGGGAATGTGTCTTTTACTGGGGGTTAACTGTAATGGAATCAATTCTGACCTGTGCAGTAACTTTTGCAATGGTAAAACTATCACGTGCAGAATCAAATGTAACAGTTACTTTGTCGCTGCTGATAGTTACGTTTGCACCGTCTACAGTTCCAATAGAATTCTGAAGTGCTGTAGCATAAGATGAGCTATTACAATCGAAAACGATTTCCGTCATGCCTGCCCCCTTAACAATTACCTCAGAATTTGCATACAAACGAACGGGGTTAGAATAGTCTGCAACATTATTTGTACTCGATGACTTGTTATTTGTAAATGTTATACCGTTTTGTACCCATACCTGTTTCAAAGTACTGAATTCAGTACGAGATGTACTGTCTGTAAAACTTAAGGTTGCATTTGATAGTGATGCGGATTCTTTAGCATCACAGACAGAGCAGATACCATTTTCATATTGGTGGCCTGTTGCTTCGATTACTTCAGAGCTAATGGTTTCACCGCAATCATCACAAGTTACGGTGGTAGAACCTGCTTCTGTGCAAGTTGCATCTACTGTTGTTGTGATTATGTTGGTGTGTTCGCAAGGAGTTGTTTCTTCTCCACCTTCGGAGCCGGAACATTTATAGAAGGAAAGTGTCTGTCCAGCAGTATTTCCCGTTGTATTAGTGTAACAACGAACATCAGGATTTGTTGTATAGACACCAAGATAACGTTCTGTTGCCGTATTTTTAAGATAGCCGCTTGATGCATCGATGGTAAATACTTTATTATTAGCATTTGTACCTACACGAACTCCGTTATTCGTATTTGTACAGTAGAGCCATGTTTCAGTAGTTCCGTTGGGATAGATAGTTAAATAGCCATTATCGTTGGAAATGTTCCACTTGATATTGTCAGTAATTGTGCCAGTCAAATTGTTACCATCGACTGTTACTTTGACGGCGGCAGGCGCAGAACCTGTACCATTGTCATTGGACATTGCCCATGATTCGGTTACTTTAGTCCAAACAATAATAACAACGTCGGTGGATTGGATATCAGCTAGATCAACTTTTTCCCAAGTAGGAGTTGCCGGTGTGTCAGTCGAGCAAACGCACTTGTCGGCACATGCGGCGTCGTTGCATTCTTTATCAGTACATTTTTTACATGTACTACATATGCTTTCGCATGTATGCTCGGGTTCTAAACTAGGTTCCTCTGCACCACAATTACAAACACCGTCAGTGTAATCGTGTTCTGTCACATTTTCAGTACCACAAACATCACATCTGTGGTCGTTATCGGTAGTAACATCCGTATGTCCTGTTGCAGAGATTTTTTCTTGATAGCTTGATTGACATTTTGCACAAGTAAAGGTCGTTAATCCTTGTTCTGTACAGGTCGGTTGCTTAGTAACTTCTCCGCTATAAGAGTGACCTGTTGCAGGATCACCAGCATCCTTTTCAATTATCTTTCCACATTCAACGCACTTTTTAGCTGTGTATCCAGATTCTGTGCAAGTAGGACTCTTTGTTTCAGTTGTAATTTGTTTGTGCTCACATGCAAGTGCTGTTGAGTAAATTACTTCAATAGCGGTTATTCTAACTTGACCGTTAGTAGCACTTCCGGTATTACCTACACCAAACGTTGCGGAAACGTCATTTACCTCAACTACTGCTTCTGAATTTATTTGTTCATTGCCTAATGTAAGAATACCTGTATTGCCAAAACTATAAGTTACCTTAACAGAAATGATGTTTCCGCTTGTGGAAGATATCTTAAATGTTCCACTATCACTTTGATAAATTCTCCAGTTATTTCCGCTAGTATAATACTTAGCATTATTTCCGTTGGAGCTGGCGGTTACTTCAATATCACTATTAATAACGATTTCTGCATATTGTTCACCGTTTTCCCAACTGTTTGCTTCCGCATAATTCTTAATGTTAAGCGTTGCTTTTATACATCCGCAAATGCATTTGTCATTAACGCTGAAATCATGTGTATGTGTTCCTTCAAGGGTATAGAATCCGTTATTTGCTACATCAATAAGACGGAAGGTGATTTCCTTATTATTGTCACCAGTAATCTTAAAGCTATCTGCATAATGAGGAATTTGAAGCTTATAGATATCGGTTTCGCCTTCAACAGGGGTAAGAACAATGGATTCAAGGAGGTTTGTCCAAGTGTCTTCGCCATTCTTATACCAATAATCAAGTTTGAGATTGGTCCAAGATTCATTATTGTGAATATAAACGGTTTTTACGTTCGTTTTGTTTACAGTTACACCCTCGTGCGTGGCGGTACCGTACATACCGCGGTCGGCGCCGTAGAGCTGGTCGAAGACGATGGGGGTATAGTCGGTTGCTACTGCCGTGAGTTCTTCCTCGGTAAGGTCGCTGACCTTTACGCCTTCGTGGGTGGGAACGCCGTATCTGATGTTAGAGAATGGGTCGCAATACTCGCCTTCCTCGGCTCTTACCCAAGGATAACTCCGACCTGTTGCGTTATCCTGGTCTTCAAATTCATAGTAGTGGTAATTTACCCAATCGCCGTAGTAGACCTTGACGTTTTCGCAGGTAAGGAAGCTTGCTGTCGCGTTGCCCGAGTGTCTACCGTCGGAATAAGGCTCCTCGGTATGTCCGATAAGCATACCGCATCCGCGGAATGCATACCACTGGTATGCGGATACGACGTCGTTGTAGACGTCCATCTCTGCAGCGGAGATAACGTTCTCCATCTTAACGGTTGCATCGCCCCACTTACCGCCGATAACACCGCCCATTCCGCAGCCGAATGATCCCCAAAGGCCTGAGACCTTAACAGAGGAGTCGACGGTGACATTCTTGAAGGTGTGGCTGTAGCCAAGGCTTGTATCGATGCCGTAAGGACCGTAGCTTACCTCACCGACTACGCCGCCTGTGTAGCGGTTATAGTTTGCGATGTTGGAGTCTGTTACAACTATATTTTCAAAGTGGCAGGTTCCCTGCGCGTAGCCAACGACTACGCCCATATCTACGCATTCGAAAACGATCTCTGCGCCGCTTACAGCGAGGTTCTTAATGGTTGCGTCCTTGATGGATGCGAAGAGTCCTGCGCCCGCGGTGCTGTATGTGTAGGTGCTGTAGTTTGTCTTATCGGGGTCAAGCTCCCAGCAATTCTCGTAGAGGTTGTAGATGGTACGACCTGCACCGTCGAAGGTACCCATGAAGACGCTATAGTTTGTCTTGCCGTCAGAATTATCATCGTCGTAATAACCAAAGCCGATGGGGTCGAAGGGCTTGTCTGCGAGGTCAATGTCTGCGCCGAGCTTAACAGTCTTACCTGCGAAGGTATTTCCGCCGTCAACGAGGTCTCTGAAGCCTGCGAATTGCTCTGCGGTTGTGAGAGTGAACTCGGTATCGTTTTCGTTATACCAGGTTGTGTCGGACGTGCCGTCCCACTCGTCAGCATTTGACTGCACTGCCGAGAAGACTGAGAAGTTATCGACGTAGAGGACTACTGCGCCCGTTGCGGGATCGTAGGTGAACTGGTTGTTCATAGCGAAATCGGATACGCTATTGACTCTCGTCATAAGAGTGTCCTCGTGGTAGAGCTTGAGCGCTGTATCAGCGAGGTTTGCGGGAAGGATCGCGCCTATGTAGACGGTGATGCACTTGGTGTTATCATCAGCGATTCCCTCGATGTGGATATCGTAGTTTCTCGCGGAGTCGGAGATGGTTCCGCCCGTTGCTAAGGACTTACCCGAGAACTTGAGCTCGGTTGCGCCATCCTTAAGCTTTACGCCCGCGGGAACGACCGCATACGCGCCTGTTGCCTCGTGACGGATGATTACATCCTCGGCAAGCTCGTTATAGAGTGTTGCAACGCCGTCAAGAGACTTTGTTGTCTCGAAGTTCATCTCGAACTCGGGCCATTCTGCATTATTGTCATAATCGTCGCCGAGGTCGTCTGATTCATATGCCTTTTGAGTTGCAACGATGAGAATATCAAATGCGCCGAGTGTGAGATTCTGGTACTCGTTGCCTGCATTCTCTCTCATCTTGAGAGCGATACCGAGGTATGCGCACTTACCCGGGAGAAGGTCTCCGTAGGTTGTATCTGAAAGTGTGTCAATAAATTTGTCAAGTGAGCCAACCATTTCCCAGCCGTTTGCAGCGGTGATCTCATCTCTGCCTGCGGGATAGGACAATTCAGTCTCGCTGGGCTTTACGTAGACGTCGATCGCTTCTGCGAGCTTGGATACACCGTTCGCAGAGACAAATCTTGCCTCCCATTTGAGAGCAAGGCTTCCCTCGTTCTCTACCTTAAGAATGGTTACGTCGGTATAGCCGGGTTCCCAATTCTCGTGTGTAAAGAGGGGTTCTTTACTGTCCTTGATGGAATTCCATACGCCTGTCTCTTGATCAAGAAGTTCAAGATCAAGCTTGAGGTTTCCTGCCTGGATCTTATTTCCTGCGCTTGTTACACTGTCTGTAAACCATGCCCAAGTCGTGCCGATGAGCATGAGAAAAGAAAGTGCGAGTGCAATAACACTGGAAACGATCTTTTTTGTTGTGTTTTTCATAACAAATCCTTCCACAAAATGTATTTTGGATGCTGGATAGAAACATTTTATCATTTACGCATACAGTGTGCAAGATGTTTTTTGAAATAAATGTAAATTTTTTTTGAATTGTGGCAAAATAGGGCGTTTTTGATATAAAAAGCCCTTGGAGAAGGCTTGATTCCCTCTCCAAGGGCATGCTATTTTGTGTTTTCGCTATTTATCAGACTTTAGTTCTTTTTCTTCTTGAAGATGCAGATCGCACCCAAGATAACTGCAGCAGATATAGAAACGAAGCCGATGCTTGATTTGCATCCGTTATTATTTTTCTCTTTCTTATCATCGGGCTTTTTGGTCGCCTCGGCTTTTGTGCTCTCCTCTGTCTTCTCGGTCTCGTCTGCCGCATCTGTTTCGGACTCTACGGGAAGCGGATCACCTACTGTATGGCCGCATAACTTGCAGGTCTTGGGAGCTGAAGTGGTTGCGTCCTTGTAATCGTGTCCAAGTGCGGGAACTTCGGTCTGCTCTGTGATAATTTCATCACATCTTGAGCAATGATATCCCTCTGAAAGACCTGTTTCCGTGCATGTGGGAGCGACTGCTGCATCGGTTACCTTGTCATGTCCAAGCGCGGAAACCTCGGTCTGCTCTGTGATAATTTCATCACATCTTGAGCAATGATATCCCTCTGAAAGGCCTGTTTCCGTGCATGTGGGAGCGACTGCTGCATCGGTTACCTTGTCATGTCCGAGCGCGGGAACCTCGGTCTGCTCTACGGTTGCTTCGCTGCATCTTGTGCAGTGAGAGCCTTCGGTAAGCCCTGTTTCTGTGCATGTGGGAGCAACTGCTGCATCGGTGACGATGTCATGTCCGAGCGATGGGATCTCATCAGGTTCTTCAAGTATTTCTTCACAAACCGAGCAATAAGTCCACTCCGAATACCCAACACCGGAGCAAGAGGGCTCTTTCTTCTCTACAGTGACAACTGTATGTCCAAGAGCTTCGGTTCCATCTTTTGCTCTTCCGCATACTGCACATCTTTCGGGATTAGTGCAGTTAGCAGGGGTATATTCCTCATGGGTGCAGCCCAGTGTGAAGGGGGCTACGCTCATAAAGAAGTTAACGTCTGCGTTTTCAAATCCCTTCGGGGCATCGCAGGAGTATTGAGGATCATCGTAGCTAACCGGTGTATTCTTCCAGCCGTATTCGGGATAGTAGTAATAGAAGTTATGATCATCACCATATGCACTCACATATTCGATGTTGCCGGTTGAATCGTATTCTACATATACGCCGTAACCATCAACTTCGGAAAAAACTTGTTGAGCGTTGAATATGCCATTCACATATTCGTCTCTGTATTCCCTTTCTCCGACCACGTAAATGGTTTCAACTAAATCGTAGTCAAGGTAAATAAGAATACATTTATAATTGTTGGGTGTCCTATCTACCAATTGAATAGCACCGTAGAAAATTCCGTCACAGTACTCAATTTCCCAAATATCATCCTCGCCGAAAAACTCCACGTAAATCGATATGTCATCGCTATTGTATATTTCTTCGCTTACCTCGTATATCCAGTATCCGTCGACAAGTGTGAGATCGGTTCTAATATAATCGATGTCGGTGAATCCGGTTGCGGTGACACCACCGAAGTCTTTTACCATATACTTGCCATTCTCGTATTTAACCTCGATTTCAGCAGGAAGCGCATCTCTGATTTTTTGTGACTGGAATCCAGCTTCGCTGAGATCATTGTATGCTCCAACGATAAAATCAAAATCAGGGATTATTTTTTCATTGCAAACCGTGCAGATAGATCTGTTTTCGCTTCCAAGCTCTCCCCAGACGTGACCGCCAAGAGATTCGCCCTCGGTCTCGCCACATTTCATGCATGTTTTGGGCAAAGTACAACTCGCCTCAGACCATTCAGGATGCTCACAGGGGAAAAATGAGGGACAATCTGACGTAAAGTATATTTCGTCTGCGTCCTCATATCCTGCAGGCGCATCGCAAGGGGTGAATATTGACCAATTACTTGACCAGCCCTGGCCCGGGAAATAGTAGTAATATCCGTTTAAATATACCGTAGCGTATTTTGCTGTTTTATCCGGATTATAATAAACAGTTTTACTAGGCTCGACATTATTGTTACTTACACTGTGGGTTTGCAGAACACCCTTTGAATATGTATCATCAACGTTATATTCATCAATCATATAGAGAAATCTTAATGAATCTGATTTGGCATTAATGATCATTTCAATGTATGGCTCGTATTTAACAAAGTTAATATAGGGATCTAATTTCCCGTCGATGTAGTTTATGCGCCAATAGATGCCGTTTTTATTTTTTGAAGAAGTTATATTGACTATTTCGTAATCACCGTTTGAATAATCGTTTCTTCTTTCCCCAATCTCGGCTGTCCAATATCCATCCACAAGTTCTAACGGAAAAAACCCGTTAGGAGAATTATAATAAACTTCTGCGTATTCCATATCTTCTATTCTGACTATTCCGTCAGCATAATCTAATTCAAGTGTTTCGGAGAAGCATGAATACAATGCATTCATGTCAACATCAAAGGAAGATGTGTCCTGATGAGGATACGCGACAGGTGGTATATCGACATCATCCAATATTGATCCGCTTGTTTCATCGGTTGCACTCGATGAGATAATGCCCATAGCAATTATTATGCTAAGCATTAACGTAAGTCCGATCAGTGATAAGAGACCGATTTTGCTTTTGGTTTTTTTCATGGTGTTTTCCTCCAACTAAATAAAATGTATGTGAATTATTTATTTTCTTTGTTTCTTTGGTTCTCACAAGTACACAGTCCGAATAGATTGCTTCCCTTTTCAAAATGAGAACACAGACCGCATCGGTCCTCGCCGTGCTTGCCCGAATAATCGTCACACGCAATCTGCATTTGTGTTACGATCCTGTACGCTTCATCGTTGTACTCGGGATTTGTCACCAGATCGGGATACACCGGCACGGGATCATTATACTTACTGTTTCTTTCAAAATCCTCGTAATACCCATAGTATATATCGAATACTTTGCCGTAGATTTCGACTGATTGGTAGAGATCGCCTTCTCTTCTTTTTTCCATGAGGGGGTTCTCCTTTCCTTTGATCGTGGTAACATTATATCATACGGAAAAAAGATTTGTCACTAGAGAACATCGGCGAATTTCAACAATTATTATTGCGGTTTTTATCCAAATAAACGCAATTTGGTAAGATAAAAATAACGTGATTTTTCCTTTAAAAAAGAGAAAAATCACGTCATTTGATATGAAAGTCATTATTTTGTTCAATCAAATCTATTCGCCACTGCGAACAGTTCGCCATTGAAGCCTATTCGCATACGCGAACAGGTTAAATAATTTCCGAAAAGTCATCTTCATCACAGCCGGCTTTATTTGCTATTTGAGTGATAAGATATCTCACCATAGACTCAGAAAGATAAAGCATCTCTCCAATCTGCTTTGGCTTGAAGCCGAATGTCTTGAGCTTTGCAACCTCGTGTTCCCTGGGTGTAAGGTTGGTCGCAATCTGCTTGTTCCTTACCTGCCCGGAAAGCCTTGCCCATCCGAGCCTATATCTGTCATATAGTTCATTAATCTCGTTCAAAGCACGCTCATCAACAAGTAAAAGCCTCTCCTCAAGAAGGCCGTTAAAATGCCTTATGTATTCAGTCAGAATGCCGTATAGCTTATCGGGAAGAGCTAAGGCGATTGCTTTATCAATGTGCTTTATAGCCTTTTCTCTTTCTCCTGAATTGTGATATGCCACTGCGCAGGACATTCTGAGGAATATTTCGGGAATTACTGTCTTATCAACAACCGATTGTGTGATCAGCGGCTCGACAGCATTCGGGATCATTTTCATTACGGCGAGCCCCTGCGCTCCTTCGTATTGAAGCTTTCCGGATGCTATTGCGTAAGCCGCCATATAGAGATACTTGACGTAAAATACCTTTGCCGCAGGATGTGCATCTGCTGGCAAGGTTTCGAAGTTTCCGGATTTGAACCATTCGGGATAATCCTTGTTATCATAGACAGAACTGTCGATTATTGCAAGTGAAAGTGAAATTATTTCCCTTTCTTCTTTTGTCTGACAAGGTGCTTCGCAAATGTGTTTTTTTGCCTCAGTCCAAAGAGCAAAGTCTCCGCGCCATATTGCACACTGCGCAAGCAACATTCCTCCGCCTAGTATCGCGTAAAAGCCCGAATGTGACGAAAGGAAAAATCTTGCACGGTCGTATACCTTATCGATCTCACCGCGTCTGTATGCAAGCTGTGCTTCGAAAAGGGCGTATGCTTCCGGGCGGTTGATCAGCATTTCAGCACACTCATCAGCTCCGCCTGCCTTATTATACAGATCGGTCATATCAAGAAAAGGACTGCGTCTTGGCATTGGCATTTTCTCTTCCTCGGTGCGGTACGCATTGGGTAGTACTGCTTTCTCGGGTATCATCCACGACCTGCCGAAACGGTATGCCCCTTTGACGCGGTCCTGCGCACAAAGGACTTGAACACGTCTTGTACTGACACCCCATTTTTCTGCTGCCTGCTTTACGGTAATGAATTCCATATTGCCTCCTGTTCGCTTTAGCGAATATACATTATATATTATAGAGCAAATAATGTAATTTGTCAATGCTTTTGCATCAAAAAAGGTGGCAGAATCTTCTGCCACCAGTTTATCATTTATTAAAAACAAGTTTATTCATTCTGTCAAATGCTTCTTTGACTCTGCTGAGAGGCAAGGCGAGGTTAAGTCTTATGTGAGTTGTTCCGCCGTGTTGTCTACCGTCCTGCCAGGTTACTCCAACATCCCAACCGCGCTTCAAAAGCTCGTCGAGTGTCATTTTATGTTCCTCAAGCCAGTCCTTGCAATCAATAAATAACATATAAGTGCCTTGCGGCATTGATGCAGTTACACCCTTGAAGTTTTCACCCACATATGCATAGGCATACTCGATATTATGTGTGATAACGCTGCACAGCTCATCAACCCACTCGTGTCCTTCCCTTTGATATGCACCGATAAGTGCGTGCATGGATAGAACGTTCATCGAATTATAGTGTGAAAGCGATGCTTCTTTTTTTATCCTGTCGCGTATGCGATTATTATAGACTATATGATAAGCTCCTATAAGTCCCGCAAGATTGAAGGTCTTTGAGGGGGCATACATCGCTACAGTGCGATTCTTGGCATCCTCACTTACCGACTGAGTTGGGATATGCTTGTGCCCGGTTAGGATGATATCAGACCAGATCTCGTCAGAAACCACGTAAACGTCATATTTTTTATATATTTCCATAACACGCTCTATCTCCCATTTTTCCCACACGCGTCCTGTCGGGTTGTGAGGTGAGCAAAAGATTGCGGCGTGAATATTATTCTCAGCAATTTTCTTCTCCATATCGTCAAAGTCAATGCGCCAGATGTTGTTTTCATCAAGATAAAGAGGACTTGTAACAATATTATATCCCGCATTTTTAAGAGACATCGAGAAGCCTAGATATACAGGTGAATGGACAAGTACGTTGTCTCCTTTAGATGTAAATGTGCCAATGGCAGAAAGGACACCGCCGAGCACTCCGTTCTCGTATCCGATATTTTCAGGAAGTATACCACTCATTCCATTCCTTGCGCCTTGCCAATTGATAATTGCATCGTAATATTCGTTTCTTGTTTCAAAGTAACCGAACGCGGGATGGGATGCTCTTTTAATTATGTATTCACAAACGGTAGGGACTGTCGGAAAATTCATGTCAGCAACCCACATTGGAATGGCATCATAGCCCTCCATTGGTGCGCCGGGCGCCCAACCGTTTCCGAGGTTGTCAACAGCCATTGCGTCCATACCGTGTCGGTCCATTATTGAATCAAAATCAAATTTCATCTTTCTCACCTATTATTTTACCATTCCGTAGCCGCCTGCATACTTGCTTATTTCAGAGGCAACGACGAACACCTTACCGTCGCAGGATTGACGTATTTCCTTGAGAACCTTTGGAGTTTCCTTTCTTGAGAGTACGATAAAGATCATATTCATTTTCTCTTTTGATCCGTGTCCTTCAAATACGGTATATCCACGGTTATTATCTTTCAGGTATGCGGTGATCTTTTCTGTGCTTGTGTCATTCGCTATAAGCTCAAGGTTAGATGTTCCGAGCGCTATCTTGCTTTCAAGCGTTGAGCCGAGGAAAAGTCCCGTTGCATAACCGCAGCAATAGAACAATAAAAGGAAGAGATTGTCTCCAAGAGATCCGATGAGAGTTGAAATAACGAGACCCCAAATCGTGCATTCGATAAAGCCGAGTCCTGCCGCCTTAAGGCGCTGACCCTTGACCATCATGCAGGTCTTGAGAGATTGAATTGTTATTTCTACAATTTTCGCCGCGCATACAAGAAGGCATACGAGTATTGGGTGGACCGATTCGACGGCTGCTAAAAATTCTGACATTTCGTTCTCCTTTTATTTAAGTATTTCGAGTATTTCTTCGGCGTTTGTATCGGGCTTGACCTTGGGCATTACGTGTTCGATGATGCCATTTTCATCAATTATAAAGGTGGATCTTACGACTCCCATTATAGTTTTTCCGTAATTCTTCTTTTCCTGCCATACACCAAATGCCTTGATTGCATCAAGATCGGGGTCGGACAATAGAATGAACGGAAGTGCGAATTTTTCGGCAAATTTTTGATGCGATGCTACGCTATCCTTACTGATTCCGATGACCGTGACGTCGAGAGCGTTGAATTTTTCATAATTTGATGCAAAAGCGCACGCCTGACGGGTGCAGCCGGGTGTGTTGTCCTTCGGATAGAAATATACCACTACTTTTTTGCCGAGAAAGTCTGACAGTGAGACGCTATTTCCGTTTTTATCCTGAAGTATGAAATTCGGTGCTTTATCGCCAATTTTAAGCATTGTTATTCCTCCGATATTTTGTCGAGCTCTTTTTGCACCGCTGCTATTCTGTCTGCAAGCGGCGGATGGCTATAATCGAGCAAAACGTTAATCTTCGATGGTGAAATGTGAGCAAAATTATCACGGGCAAGCTTTTTGAGTGCAGATATCATCGGTTTGCCGTAGCCTTCCTTGACGGCTTGTCTGTCGGCTCTGTACTCTGCTTTTCTGCTTCTTGCATTACTGAACAAGGCAAGAAATGGTTGGACAAGTCCTAAAATGACACCAATAAGTATATAGGCGAAGCCGAAGTTGACCTCTGTAAATCCAAAATCTGTGTGGAGCGACGGCTCGCGGACGCAGAGACACGCAATTGCTGCCATTACGAAAAACTGCAAGAGATTGAAGAGCTGACTTTTAAAGACGTCTCTGTTTAAGCCGTGACCGAGCTCGTGCGCAAATACTGCGCATATCTCATCGGGGGTCATTGCATTTACGAGGTTATCGTACAGAACTATGGTCTTAGTTTTACCGAATCCCGTGATGTAGGCGTTGAGCTTGGTAGTACGTCTTGAAGCGTCCATTACCTCTATCGCTTTTACCTTGTATCCGTGCTTATTGAGAAGCTCCATAAGCATATCCTTAAGTTCTCCCTCCTCAAGAGGGACAAATTTATTGCCGATCCTTGAAAAGAAAGGATAAAGGAAGGATATTAGAAGTCCAAATGCGAACATTACTCCTGCAAAGAGAATGAAGATCCAGTCGCCGATGCTGAAATAAAGGGTTAGCAAGGAAGAGATAGCAAGTGAGATGCCGAGAGCCAGTAAGAGTGATCTTATTTGATCAAAGATAAAGGTTTTCATCGTTGAACGGTTGAAGCCGTACTTCTCTTCTATCTTCATTGTTGAAATATAGCTTTCAACACATCCTACTACAGTTCCTACTACTGTTTCCAAAATAATTACAGCAAGCAGCTGTATAAAAAGATCGTTTGAAAAAAGTGAAGCAAATAGGCTGTAAGTATTTGTCGCCAAAAGTGCAATCGATATAAGGCACGATACTATGCCCGAAGCAATACTCAGCTTACAGTGTTCAGCGCTGTATCTCTTCCATTTTGCATACGTTTGAGCATCATAAACGTCGGAGACGTTTTGCGGAGTAGGGTTGTTTGCAGAACGGTGTTTTACAATATTAAGAACGGTTTGGTAAATTCCGCTCATCAAAACTATCAGTATAATTAAAAATTTATTAGTCATTATATTATCCTCTATATCTCCAAGAGATTATTTGATTTTTTTTATGATTACACCTGAGCATATTCCGATAACTATGCCCGCTATTGTGCCTGATACAAGCAAAACAGGAAGGTATAGCATCAATGACGGTGTACTGAATGTAAAGACTGCCACAACGATTTGTGCTATATTGTGGGTTACACCACCTGCTACACTTACGCCGATCTCGCTGAACGGTGTGAATTTTTTAAGAATGAACATCACCGTAAGGCTCAATATTGATCCTGCGAGACTGTATAAAAGTGCTAAAAGACCACCGAAAAGCAGAAAGATCACAAGATTTCTGCAAATTGAGATCAAAGCGGCTTCTTTGACGCTCAATTTATATAGGGCAAGCATGACTGCAATATTTGCGAGTCCGATCTTAACACCGGGTATAGCTACAAGAGGCGGGATAAGGGATTCAAGATAGGATAACACTATTGCAAGCGCAGCAAGGACACCCAGTAAAGCTATTTTTTTATTCTTATTCATAACCACCTCATGAAACGATATCGACACCGTCCTCGGTGTTGCCTTTAATTGTGATAGCTACCCTGTTTGGCAAACAGATAATGCTCTCTCCAACGTGTTTTATCTTCCCTGTCTTTACGCAAGTCTTATCCGGACAGTCGGCATAAGTGAGATATGCTTCCCCATCCTTAACGACTAAAATATTAGTTCCTCCATTTATTGAATACTCTCCGTCAATGCTGAGTGAATACTTCGCAGTCTCTTTTCCGTTTATTTCAATAACTACGTAGGCACCTTCACGTCTTGTAAGGAAAACAACGAGTCCAATAATTAAAGAAAGGCAAAGCAACGCGGAAATCAAAAGAATATCGTATCTTGTGCTTCTTTTCTTTTCCATGATCGCTTTGCCTCCGCAAATTTACTGTTTGGTTGCGCCAATGAAGCAGGATTCCTTGAGACATCCTACGGGACATACCTCGGCACATTTGCCGCACTTAACACACTTTTCATAGTCAATCACGGCAAGATTGTTATCGATTGTGATCGCACCCTCGGGACAGTTGCGCTTGCAAAGTCCGCAACCGATACATCCGTTTGAGCAGATCTTCTTTGTTACTGCACCCTTATCGTGATTTGAGCAAGCGACTATAACGCGCTCTTCATCACGGATAAGATGAATCATCTTTTTAGGACAGGTCTTTGCACAAAGACCGCATCCGATACATTTTTTGCTGTCAACAACAGCGACTCCGTCAACTATGTTTATAGCATCGTTGGGACAAACCGCCGCACAGTCGCCGTAACCGAGACATGCATACGTACACATCTTGTCTCCGGCATAGTTCATATTGGCAATCTTACAGCTCTTATTTCCCTGGTATGTATAACGCTTAGGAAGAGCGTTACAGTTGCCGTTGCAAGCAACGTAGGCAACCATCTCAACGACATCTTCCGCCTCAACACCGAGTATTTCAGAGATCTGCTTTGAGACTGAATCACCGCCTGGGGTGCAAAGGTTCGTTTTAGTACAGGACTTATCGGCAAGAGCTTTTGCGTAACCGTCACATCCGCTGTATCCGCACGCACCACAGTTAGCGCCTGCGAGGCAATCTCTTATCTTTTCTTCTGTTTCGTCAACCTTGACTGAAAAAAAGTGAGACGTAAGTGTCAAAATAACTGCACATACGGCGGCTATTGCAAGGCATATAAGTACAGGTATCAATATTTCCATTTTCTTGCCTCCTTATGCCAAGAGATTCTCAACAATGCCCGAGAATCCGTAAAATGACATTGCAACAATTGATGCAGCAATTAGAGTCACGGGGAGTCCGCGGAAGGATTTTGTGGGGGCGGTCTCTGATATTCTCGAGCGCACACCCGCAAAAAGAACCATAGCGAGCCAGAAGCCAACGCCGACTCCGAGAGATGAGATCATAGACTCAACGAAATTATATCCGTCGGTTATATTATTAAGCGTAACACCAAGAACTGCACAGTTTGTAGTGATAAGAGGCAGATATACTCCAAGCGCCTTGAATAGCGCGGGAATAAAACGCTTTAAGATGATCTCAACAAACTGAACGAGTGTTGCAATTACGAGAATGAATATGATCGTCTGAAGATACTCAAGCTTGGAGGGTACAAGTATGTAGGTATAAATAGGCCAAGTAGCCGCCGTTGCAAAAAGCATTACGAATGTAACGGCAATACCCATTCCGCTTGCCTGATCGAATTTTTTTGAAACTCCCAGGAAAGGACATATTCCAAGGAATTGCTGAAGGACGTAGTTATTAACAAGGACTCCGCCCATGAGGATAAGTATAAGCTCCTTATACATCAGTCTTATCCTCCTTTTCCTTCATTTCACAGCTTTCCTTCGAGCAGCCGTCCTTCATAGCACAGCCCTCGCAGGAGAAGGATTTTCTCTTGACTCCTCCCTGCTTTGCGGTGATCGCATTCATTACAGCAATTACTATGCCAAATACAAGATAACCGCCGGGAGCTTGAGTGAGTATCGGAATCTTAAACTGAGAGAGTACAGGAATTTCAAATCCTGCAAATGAGCCTGCTCCAAGCACTTCTCTGATCGTTGCCATAATGAGAAGCGCTACAAGGAAGCCTATACCCATTCCGAGACCGTCAAGAATTGAGTCTCCAACAGGATTCTTTCTTGCGAACATTTCTGCTCTTCCGAGTATTATACAGTTAACTACGATAAGCGCGAGATATACGCCGAGCATATCGTAAATTGACGGCAGATATGCCTGAAGAAGCATTTGTACTGCAGTTACAAAGCCTGCAATAATTACTATATAACACGGAATTCTGACCGTGTCGGGAATAATTTTTCTAAGCAATGAAATAACGAGATTGGAGCAAATGAGTACAACCGTAGCGGCAATTCCCATAGAGAGAGCGGAAATAACCGAGTTAGTAGTTGCAAGCGTAGGACAGGTTCCAAGAACAAGTATTAGGACGGGGTTTTCCTGAATAATACCCTTGAGAAGTATTGAAAGCTTTTTCTTATCAGACATTATTCTTCCCCTCCCGTAAGTATTTCAAATGAACGGAATGCAATGGAGATCGCCTCTTGATATCCTTTGCAAGTAAGAGTTGCTCCGGAAATAATATCTACGGATGCATAGTCAGCTGCATTCTTTCCAACATATTTTGTGCCAAGCTCGTTCTCAGCTCCAAGAGTTTCACTTGACTGAATGTATTTTGCACCCGTTACAACTCCGTTTTCGTCGATTCCGCACATAATGACAAGTCCGGTTTTATATCCCTTTGCCGTCATTCTGAAAACGTAACCGCCGTTTGATGATTTATAGACCGCGGTAACCTCTGTGGGGAGTGCTGTACGGTCTGTTATCTCTTCAAAGCTACCTCCATCGGGCATAACCTCAAGGAGTGCCTGTTGTGTCTTTGCTTCTTGACTTGCTGTAATTACAGGTGCTGTAAAGATATTTACTGTCGCAAGGATCGCAACAACGCAAACACAAATAACTGAAAGTACGATTGTGGGCATTAATTTACTTTTTAGCATTTTTAATACCTCCAAGCGGCTTTATTACGTGTATCTGATCAAGATAAGGTGTGAGGATGTTCATAAAGAGTATCGCAAAGGAAACACCCTCGGGATATGATCCCCAGAATCTGATAAGAACGGTTATTATTCCGCATCCAAGTGCAAAAATGATCTTGCCTGTTCTTCCTGACGGAGAGGTAACGTAGTCGGTAGCCATAAAGATCGCACCGATCAGAAGTCCACCGCCGAGCACCTCGTAAAGTGCAATAGTAAGATCCTGCTTGATTATTAGCGAAAGAACAAAAACCGTAGCAACATATATCACGGGAATATGCCAGCTGATTATCTTTCTGACCAACAAATAGGCAAGTCCAAGAAGCAATGCAAGAGCACACGTTTCACCGATAGCTCCGCCTCTGTTTCCGAGGAACATATCAAGAAGCGAAGGAAGAGTTCCGCCGTTCTCGATGGCATACAAGGGAGTTGCACCTGTTGCTATTTCTGCAAACTGTGTTTGCGCGCCACCTGCAACTGCACCGAATGCTATTATGAGGAATACTCTTCCTGAGATCGCAGGATTAGCAAAGTTTTTGCCAAGACCTCCGAAAAGGCACTTAACTACTATTATAGCAAACATTGAACCGATAGCGCATTGCCAAAGCTCAACCTTTGTTGAAAGGTTAAGTGCGAGCAAAAGCCCCGTTATTGCCGCACTGCAATCACCGATTGTTTGCTTTTTCTTCGTAATGATGTTGAAAAAGAATTCGGATAAAACGGCACTTACAAGGCAAACAGCGATCATAAGCGCAGCCTTGAAGCCGAAAAGGACAATCGATGCTACTGTCGCGGGAAGGAGTGCGATCAGAACGTCACGCATAATGTTTCTCGTTGTAGCGTGAGAATGAATATGCGGTGATGATGTAACGATAAGATGATTATCCATTTTGTGCCTCCTTACCTTTTATTTTGCTCCGCGAGATATTCGCGGTATTCCGCTTTCGCGATCTTATTGTTGAGAACGAGCGGGCGTCCTGCGGGACATACGAATGAACAGCTTCCGCACTCAACGCAAAGCATTATCTTGTTCTTTTCAAGAATTTTCATTTTGTCTTCTCTGCTTGTAAGCTTTAAAGCATCGGAATAATTTACGGGCTTGAGAAGATGAGGACAAGCCTCGGAGCATCTACCGCAACGGATACATGCAGTATGCTCAGGGATTCGTACGTCCTCTTTAGACAGAATAGTGATCGCACCTGTTGTTTTTATGATCGGATCGTCAGTGGATGCGATAGCGCTACCCATCATAGGCCCGCCGAGGAGCACCTTGCCGACCTCGCCCTTGGTTCCACCGCCAAACTCAATGATCTCCTTTACCGACGTTCCTATGGGCGCTTTGATATTCTTGGGGTGCGCAACTGCGCTACCGTCCAGCGTTACGCTTTTTCTGACAAGAGGCATTCCTGTTCTGCAATATTTTGCAAGAACTGCGATCGAAGTGATATTCAAAACGACTACGTTAACGTCACTCGGGAGCTTGCCCTCCGGAACTACGCGGCGAACCGTGTTGTATATAAGCACCTTCTCAGCTCCCTGAGGGTATCTGGGAGGAAGCGCCTTTACAGTAACGTTTGAGATGTCAGCAAAGGTCTCGCGCATTTTTACAATTGCTTCGGGCTTGTTTTTCTCGATTCCGATCACGTACTGCTTTACCGCGGGAGCGTGCTTTAAAAGAAGCTCAACGCCGTATCTGATATCATTCGCACGGTCGATCATAGTACGTGTGTCACTAGTTATGTAAGGCTCGCACTCCGCACCGTTCAAGATAACGGTATCTATTGTCTCTTTCTTTAAAACGTCAAGCTTAACGGCAAGGGGAAACCCTGCACCGCCAAGACCAACAACTCCCGATTCACGAGCTGCAACGATAAGATCGTCAAGATTGTCAATATTCTTGGGCTGTACGCTTTCATGGATAGCCATTTCACCATCGGAGGTGATACGTATAGCCTGCACCTTTTTTCCATCGGGACGAAGAAACTCTTCAAACTTTTCAATCTTTCCGGAAATGGGAGCAAAGATAGGCGATGAGACGTATCCTGATGCCTCGGCGATCTTCTGTCCGATCTTGACGGTATCGCCGGGATTTACTATTGGAGTGGCAGGAGCGCCGATGTGTTGAACCATCGGTAAGAGGACGCTCTGCGGAGCAGGCATATCAATTGAGGCAAGTGTTGCCGTCTCCTTATAGTGAGGTATATGCGTGTTTCCTATGTATCGAATTCCAAACATTAACCAATACCCTTTCTTTAAACGGTAAAATAAATTTATGCGGCAAAAATATGGATCAACCAAAATTATGCCGCATGTGCATTTAATTTAACAATATATATTATATCTTTTTTGTGTCGACATGTCAAGTAAAAAGACAAAATTGACAAAAATTACTTTATCATTGTGCTAAAATCTTGACTCCGTCTGTTTTTTGAATGCTACCGTCGTAAAGTACCCAAACGACCTCTACGTTGTTAAATCTTGAAATAAGCTTTTTACCGTCTTCAATCGACATACAGAATAGTGCTGTTGACAAAGCGTCAGCCGTGGCACTGTCTGAGCAAAGTACTGTTACTGACCTGAAATAAGCGGCAGGCTCGAGTGTATCCTTGTCAATGATATGATGATAATCCTTCCCATTAAAGGAAAAATATCTTTCGTAATCACCCGAAGTAACGCATGAAACGTTGGATATTTCAATTTTTGCAATGAAGCTTTCAGAAGAATTTTTATCGGGATTTCTTATTCCCGTCGTCCAGCCTTTACCCTTTTCTCTGGTTCCTACAGCGACGATATTTCCTCCAAGATCAAGAATATATCCGTCAGCATTTCTTGACCTTAGAAGATCGGCTGCCTTCTGTGCGGCATATCCCTTTGCAATAGCTCCGACGTCTATTTGTGTTTCGGGATCCGTGATGAAGATTGTGCTATTTTCTCTATCAATAACTATTGATTCAATATCAGTATGAGCAAATGCGCTTTCAAGAGCTGATTTTTCGGGTAAATATGGCTTGGAATCTTCGTTTGCAGATTCTCGGGCGTCATGCCAGAGCTTTAAAACCGAACCCATCGCGATATTGACCTCAAGATCTGTTTTTATGGATAATTGTATGGAAAAATCTATAAAATCAAGCAGATCACCGTCAACCTCTACGGGCGATTTACCTGCTTCTCTGTTGACTGTACATAGGTTATTTATTCCATTATATTCCCGATATATATCGAATAACTTGTTGTATTTTCGGAGCATTTCATGAATTGCCTCGCAATTGGACAGAAACTCCTCCTCAGAATCAGACGAATAGGAGCTTATCGTTACATAGCTGTCAAACAGTCCGTAATAGGTTGCTGATTGAGGTTCGCGATATATTCCGCTACAACCAACCGCACATCCTAAAACAAATAGGATAGATAATATAAATGAAGCAATCCTTTTTAACATTTTCCTTCCAGCTCCTTTCATTGACTTTATAATATATTCTAACACGAAAACACTTTTTTTTCAACATAAAAAAATAAAATAATTATTTTGTTGTATTATGTTCCAAAATATCAATATAGTGCAAGTAATATGCAATATTATTATTGTTTTTTCAAGTAAAATGTGATACAATCATTTTATGGACATCATTTATGATGATTATCTTGGAGGTGCTATTTTGAAATACGATGTTATTGGATTTGCAAGACAAGAGCTTGACAAATATCTTTCGATTATCGGAGTTAATGCCGAAATCGATCTTGAACTATTTGACGATCTCGGAATAACCGATGAAAAGATCAAGGATAAGGTGTATGACGACGCGATTGAGATCAAGGTTAATGATAAAAAAGGTTTCATTGCGGGATCAAACGAAAGAAGTGTTCTTATAGGCGTTTACCGCTTGCTCAGCGAGTGGGGTATAAAGTGGAACCGTCCCGGCGAAAAAGGAACATACATACCTCAGAACTGTATTCCCTGCGACGTGAATATTCACGAAGCAGCTGACCGCCGTCACCGTGTTATGTGTATAGAGGGCGCAGTATCCATTGAGAACGTTCTGGATATGATAGAATGGCTTCCCAAGGTCGGTATGAACGGGTATTATATTCAGTTTGACGATGCATTTATCTTCTTTGACAGATGGTACGGTCACAGAAAAAATCCTTATAAGCAACCGGAGACATTTACTGAAGAAAAAGCAGTCGAATACGTTAAGATAATGACACGTGAGATCAAGAAACGCGGTCTTCTCCTTCAGAGAATGGGACACGGTTGGACGTGCGAGCCCTTTGGAATCAAAAATAACGGTTGGGATCCTGTAGATCCCGATACCATTCCGCAGGAATACAAGGATATATGTGCAATGGTTGGCGGAAAACGATACGTTTACGAAAACTCTCCGGTTGCAACACAGCTCTGTTACTCCAATCCTTATGTTATCGAGAAAATGACGGGTGCGGTTATAGATTACGTTGAGAAAAATCCCGAATCAGACGTTATTCATTTCTGGCTTGGCGATTTCCCGAACAACACCTGCGAATGCCCCGAATGCACAAAATATCATTACTCTGATTATTACGTGAATATGGTCAACATTATAACCAGAGAGTTCAACAAGCGCGGATGGAAGAACAAGGTCGTCTTCTCGATCAGCGGAAATAAAACCAATCCACCCATTCATGAGAAGATCGAGCATAGCGACAACATAATTATGATGTTTGCTCCGATCTCGAGGACATTTGGCGAATCTTTCCCAAGCGAGTACAAGATAAAGACTGTGCCAAAATATCAAATCAATGCGTACAGTTTGCCTCGTTCTGTTGACGAAAATCTTTCTTCAATGTACGTATGGGAGCAGTTCTGTCCCGAGGGAGACGCAGTTGACTTTGACTATCATCTTATGTGGGACCATATTCTCGATGCAGGCGGTGAATGCATCGCAAAGGTGCTTCATCAGGATATCAAGAATTTCACGGGTCTCGGTATGAGCGGTCTTATCAGCTGTCAGCTTCAGAGAAACGCGTTCCCTACCTCGATCGCAATGACAACGATGGCGAGAACGCTTTGGAATATCAATACTGATTTTAATGAGGTTAAAAAGGATCTTTACTCTGCAAGCTTTGGTAATGAGGACACTGAATATCTTTGCAATTATTTTGCAACCCTTTCAAGAGGATTTGATATCGGCGCTATAAGAAGCCAAGTAAAGGTTGACCGCGATCAATTCAAAAAAGATATGCGTGCAGCAGTTAAAGCGATGGAGGAAATCGAGCCTCTTATTTCCTCGAGAATTTCAACCGTTACCGATCCCTGCCACAAGGCATCCTGGGAGCTTTTAGAGCTTCACAGACAGATATACCTCACTCTCGGTAGAGGTATCGTTATCCGTCTTGACGGAGATATTGAGGGCGGCAACAAGCTCCGTGACGAGTCTATCGATCTTGCATGGAAATACGAGGACAAGCTCCAAGGCGTGCTTGATACTATGTTCTATTACGCGATGACCATTGAGAGGATCAATCTTGAGGGTGCGATAGGATTTATGGATTTCAAAAACTGATTTTTAAAATTTTAAAGGCTTTCCCGAGGAGGGAAAGCCTTTTTTTCACTTATACGTAACCAATTCGTCAATATTTTTACGCTTCTTCTCGCGAATTTTTTCATCTGCTTTGGGATATCCAAGAGTTATTACAAGTCTGACGGGCTTATCAAGTGAGCAAATTGCTCTTATTTTCTCATCGTCAAACCAGCCGAGTATACACGTACCAAGACCTATGTCTGCTGCTTCACTTGTAAGGTAAGCTGCAAGTATACCTATGTCAATTGATCTGTAATCGTTTTTCTTAACCTTTGCTCCGAAAGCTGCGCTTGCAACGTAATCCTCTTCGGAAATAACAAGGAGAATAGGTGCATCCTTAGCAAATTTATTCATTCCCAGTCCTGTCACACACTCGGCAACCTTCTTAGCAGTTTCACCCTCACAAACGGTTATGTGATACGGTTGACCGTTGCAGGCAGACGGCGCCAGCCTTCCTGCTTCAAGAATGGCATTAAGCTTTTCTTTTTCAACTGCTTTTTCGTGATCGTATGCGCGGCAGGATTGACGGACTCTAATCAGTTCGCTATGATTCATTTTTTATTCTCCCTCAATAAACGAAATAATATCATTTTTTACCTGATCATAGGTAAAATCATTGAGTATTTCGTGTCTTGCACCATTATATAAAATATAAGCGGCATTTTTACCGTGCTTTTTTAATGTTTCTCCTACGTAGATAACTCCTTTTCCGTAGTTTCCTACGGGATCTTCCTCGCCTGATACGAGAAGAATAGGAAGGTTTGATGAAATATTCTTAAACCATGCTTTACGGTTAGAATATTTCATTACACGGATAAGATCACCCATTGCACTAACGGTAAATTTGAAAGTGCAGAAATCATCCGACCAGTATTGCTTTCTGACTGACATATCAGTTGTGAGCCAAGAGCTGTTATTTGAATCGTTATCGGTAAACTTTTTGTTGTAGCTGCCGAATGCGAGCTTGTCAACAAACTTTGAAATATATCTATCGCCTTTGAAGAGCTTGATAGTCTCTATAACAGCAAGTCCGGCACCTGCAGCAGGATTAGGTCCACCTGTTCCCATAATAATAAGCTTTGTGGGTGTCACATATTTTTCAGCTGCAAGTCTTACGATAAATGAGCCCATACTGTGTCCCATAAGATAGTACGGCAGATCCTTTCCGTAGTCTGCTCTTATTGCATCCGAATAAACCTTAACGTCCTTGGCAAGTAGATCCCAGCCATTCTTTTTGGCAATATAGCCAAGCTCACTTTTATCTTTTGCGGTATACCCGTGTCCAAGGTTATCATATCCAAAGCAGAGAAATCCCAAATCGGCTATATCTCTCATAAATCTGTCATATCTTCCGATATGTTCGGTCATTCCGTGTACAACGTGATATATTCCCTTGATTTCACCTTGCGGCAGATAGATAACACCTGCAAGATTATGTATACCGTCGCTTGAGCGCACTTTTTTCTTTATTATTTCAATACTCATTGTTATTCCTCCTCTGAAAAGGCGCGGCACGCCTTGATAGCCTTATGCCATTTGGTAATGCTTTGAAGTCTTTCTTCTTCAGTAATAGTGGGTATAAAGGTGTTTTTTATACTCATTAATTCCTTAAGCTCATCGCGGCTTTTATAGAATCCTGTTGCAAGTCCCGCAAGATAGGCGGCGCCTGCGGCAGTAGCCTCGGCACTTGTTGGTCTGATGACCTCAATACCCGAAATATCACTCTGCATTTGCATCAGAAGATCGTTTGCAGATGCGCCTCCGTCAACTCTGAGACTTGAAATAATTTCAGTGGTATCGGCTTTAAATAGCTTAATATCTTCATTCATAGCAGAGATAACGTCCTCTGACTGATATGCTATCGATTCTAAAGCGGCGCGAATAATATGGTTTTTATTTGATCCGGCTGTAAGACCTACGATAGTTCCCGAAGCGCGCATATCCCAGAATGGAGCACCAAGTCCGGAAAACGCCGGGACAAGATAAACTCCGCCATTGTTTTCAACCTCAAGGGCATATTTCTCACTTTCTGACGATTTTCTGATAAATTTAAGCTCATCTCGAAGCCATCTGACAATTGCCCCGCCAACGAAAACGCTACCTTCAAGCGCATACTCCAACATCTTTCCCTTTTCTGTCGCGGCAACCGTAGTCAAGAGTCCATTCTGGCTTTCTACTGCTTTGGTTCCTGTGTGTGCCAAGAGGAAGCATCCCGTTCCGTAGGTATTCTTTGCCTCTCCTGATTCAAAGCAGCATTGTCCGAAGAGTGCTGCCTGCTGGTCTCCTGCCATTCCTGCGATCGGCAGCTTTGATCCCATACACTCAAAATATCCGTATATTTCGCTACTGCTTTTAATATCAGGTAATATCGATCTCGGGATATCAAGTATTTCGAGCATTCTTTCGTCCCATTGACCGGTATGTATGTTGCAAAGCATGGTCCTGGACGCATTTGTGACGTCTGTGACGAAAACCTTTCCTTCTGTCAACTTCCATGTAAGCCAAGTGTCAACTGTACCTACCAAAAGTTCACCGTTGCTTGCCATTTCTTTAGCGCCACACACGTTATCAAGTATCCATTTGATCTTTGTTCCACTGAAATACGGATCGATTCTGAGTCCCGTTGTTTTTCTTATATAGTCGCCGTGACCGTCATCTGTTAACTTATCGCAAATATCGGCAGTTCTTCTGCATTGCCAGACAATAGCACGGCAAATAGGTTTACCCGTGTTTTTATTCCATGCAATGACAGTCTCGCGCTGATTGGTTATACCGACCGCCGCAATCTCCTCGGGATCGATTCCGCTTTTCGCGATACACTCTGTAAGTGCCGCATACTGATTTGCATAAATCTCCATCGGCTCCTGCTCAACCCATCCGGGATACGGATAATACTGAGGAAATTCGTGCTGTGCAACGGAAATAATATTTGATTCACGGTCAAAAAGTATCGCGCGTGCGCTTGTTGTTCCCTCATCAAGGGCAAGAATGTATTTTTTCATTGTCAGATAGATCCTTTACTTTTTGATTTACAATTCAATTATATCACTTTATTCATCACCTGTCAAATTTTTTTCAAATAATCCTGATTTAATGCTTGTAGAAAGATTCAAACTATGATATAATGTAATAAATATGAAATTGTCGAAACGAGGGATATTATGGATATCACAAACAGATTTTTAAAATACGTTTCTTTCCCCACCATGTCTGACGAAGGATCGGACACGGTTCCAAGCTCTGATAAGCAGCTTGTCCTTAGCCGTTATCTTGCCGACGAGCTTATCTCGCTCGGTCTTTCCGACGTAGAACTCGACCAAAAAGGCTATCTTTACACAACTCTTCCCGCAAACACCGACAAGGTAAAGGTAACATTGGGCCTTATCGCTCACGTAGACACCTCGGACGCATGCGCGGACTATCCCATAAATGCGAAGATCGTTGAGTACAAGGGCGGAGACGTCTGTCTCAACAGCGAAAAAGAAATATACCTTACCGAAAACGATTATCCCAACTTGAAAAACTACGTTGGAGATCATCTTATAGTTACCGACGGAACAACGCTTCTCGGCGCAGACGATAAAGCCGGTGTGTGCGCAATTGTTTCCGCGGTAGAACGCATTATTAAAAGCAACGCTCCTCACGGCTGCATTAAGATATGCTTCACTCCCGATGAGGAGATCGGTCGAGGCGCGGATCACTTCGACGTTCAGAAATTCGCAGCAGATTACGCATATACGGTTGACGGCGGCGCGCTTGGCGAGCTTGAATATGAGAATTTTAATGCTGCTGCAGCTAAGGCAGTATTCAACGGTATTTCAATTCATCCCGGTTCCGCAAAGGATAAAATGAAAAATGCACAGCTTGTTGCAATGGAATTCAATTCAATGCTCCCGCCCGATCAGATCCCAGCTAAAACAGAGGGTTACGAAGGATTTTTCCATCTTTGCGATATGAATGGCGACTGCGAAAACGCCGAGCTTATTTATATCATTCGCGATCATGATAAGGAAAAGTTTATCGAAAAAAAGAGACTGTTTACAGATTGTGCGAACGCGATAAATGAAAAATACGGTGCTGAAACCTGCATTGCAACAGTCAGGGACTCTTATTACAACATGAAAGAGATCATTGACGATCATATGTATACAGTAGACCGTGCCAAAAAAGCGATGCTTGAGGTTGGGGTAACTCCCGTTGTTTGCCCTATTCGAGGAGGAACAGACGGAGCAAGACTTTCATTTATGGGTCTTCCCTGTCCCAACATTTGCACAGGCGGCGAAAACTTCCACTCAAGATTTGAGTTCCTTTCGGTTGAATCCTTGAACAAAGTCGTTGATATCGTTGAAAGACTTATTTTGAATACTGCGATTGAGGAGAATTAAGATGGCAAAGTTGTATTTCAAATACGGAGCAATGGGCTCATCCAAGACAGCGAATGCACTTATAACTAAGTTTAACTATGAAGAAAGAGGCATGCGAGTATGGCTTATCAAGCCCTCGCTTGACGACAGAGACGGTGCTGATATAGTTCGTTCAAGAATAGGTCTTTCCGAACACGCTTATATTGCTAAGCCCGAAACAGATCTTTACGCTGAATTTAATAAGCTTGATGGTTATCACGCAGTTATTGCTGACGAATGTCAGTTCTTCACCGCTAAACAAATAGATCAGCTTAGAAGAATCGTTGATGAGCTTGACATTCCCGTTCTCTGCTTTGGACTGAGAACAGACTTCTTGACTAACCTTTTTGAGGGTAGCAGACGTCTTTTTGAAATTGCCGATTCAATAAACGAGATCAAAACGATTTGTTCTTGCGGAAGTAAGGCGATCGTAAACGCAAGAATTGACGGAGAGGGCAACGTTGTTACAAGCGGCGGTCAGATACTTATAGGCGGTAATGACTCATACGTTGCAATGTGCCACAGCTGCTGGAAAAAAGCAACGCATAAATGATGCATATTGAAAACAGCTATAATAAAATTGGATTTTTGAGCGGCTCTACCTTAAAGATCATTGCTTGTGTTCTAATGGCAATAGACCACATAGGACTTGAGCTTCTTAATGACTACTTGCCATTCAGAATAATTGGTAGACTTGCCTTTCCGCTTTTTGCGTTCTTTATTGCAGAGGGATGCAGATATACAAAAAACAAAGTGAAGCGTTTTTTGACGCTTTTTACTATCGGTGCTTTGTTTGGTATTTTCTACTTCTTCTATGGCGGTCAGATATACGGAAATATTTTTATGACTTTTTCCGTTTCTGTGCTTTACATTTACCTGCTTGAATGGAGTAAAAAGCAGCTGTTCTGCTCTGAATCACTTATTAATAAAGTTGGGGCTGTTCTGATCTTCCTCATAGCACTTGCTTGCGGGTATTTTGTTTTCGAGATCGTTCATTTTGAGTACGGCTTCTGCGGAATGCTCGTTCCTGTATTCACATCTCTCTTCGATTTTAAGAATATACCGGTTAGTGACACGCTAAAACATTTGGACACTCATTGGCTCAGAATAATCTCCTTCACCTTGGGCTTGATCCCGCTGTGCATTTGGGGCAGAATGACGGGCATACAGTTTTTCTGTCTCATATCTGTACTCTTTGTTCTTTTTTATAATGGCAAGGTAGGCAACAAAAAGCTAAAGTATGCCTTCTACTTCTTTTATCCCGTACATCTTGTAATTATTGAGGGGATTGCTTTATTGATAAACTATCTTTGATAGGAGGAATGAATTTGTGAAATATAATGTAAAATTATTATCATTCGCTCTTTCACTTTTACTCTTGATATCTCTCTTTTGCGGATGTGATTTAACAAACGCAGAAAAAGAAACCGATGCAACGCAACAAGAAACACAAGATTACATATCTACCGAACAGGACATTGAATCGGAAAAAACTTCCGATAGCCCTGCGGTAGAAGAAACCGCACCTGAAATCGAAAGCTCAGATTCTGATTCTATAACTAAAGAAACAACTGAACTTGATTCAGAAGACAATACTGATAAAAATGACGGTACAACAACTGAAGAAGAAACCGATACAAGTGACATCTGTGATAAACACACAGATCAAAACGACGACGGTGAATGTGATGTATGTAACGTTTCCCTAATTATCAGTATTGATTTCTATGCATTGAACGACCTTCACGGTAAATTCAAGGACACTGATTCAAACTCCGGTGTTGACGAGCTTACTGCCTATTTAAAGAGCACACTGAATACAGATGATAACTCCGTATTCCTTTCAAGCGGAGATATGTGGCAAGGTAGCTCCGAATCAAATCTGACAAACGGATTTATTATCACAGAGTGGATGAACGAGCTTGATTTTGTTTCAATGACTCTTGGCAACCACGAGTACGATTGGGGTGAGGAGATCATTGAGGACAACTGCGAGCTTGCAGAATTCCCTCTTCTCGCTATTAATATCTACGACCGTGAGACAAACCAAAGAGTAGATTACTGCGAGGCATCTGTAATCGTTGAGTGTAACGGAATCCAGGTCGGAATAATTGGCGCAATTGGCGATTGCTATTCCTCAATTTCAGCCGATAAATCAAGCGCCGTTTATTTCAAGGTCGGAAATGATCTTACTGCTCTTGTTAAAGCCGAATCAGAAAGATTACGTTCTATAGGTGTTGATTTTATTGTATATTCAATTCACGACGGATTTGGACAAAACAAATATTCACCCACGAGAGTGAGTAGCGCGCAGCTTGCAAGCTACTACGATACAGAGCTTTCAAACGGATACGTTGATCTCGTTTTTGAGGGACATACACATCAAAGATATGTGCTTATAGATGAATACGGTGTTTACCATCTTCAGAACGGAGGCGAAAACAAGGGTATTTCACACGTCGAGATCGCTATAAACTCCGTAACCTTCACCTCCTTTGTCGGTGTAGCAGAATTCGTTGAGTCCTCACGTTATTCAAGCTTTGATGGAGATCCGTTGCGCGATCAGCTTCTTGAGAAATATAAAGACCAGATAGCAAAGGGGGATGAAGTACTCGGAACGATCTCGTCTGCAAAATACTCGTCTCAAATCAAGGCTACTGTAGCTCAGCTTTACTACCAAAGAGGTATTGAGCTTTTCGGAGATCAGTATGATATCGTTCTCGGAGGCGGATTCATATCCACCAGAAGTCCGTACGATCTTGATGCAGGACAGGTGAAATATTCCGATCTTCAGTCGCTTCTTCCCTTCGATAATCAGCTTGTTCTCTGTTCGATAAAGGGCTCTGATCTTAATAAGAAGTTTTTAGAGACATCGAACTCAAATTACTACATTTACTGCGGTGAATACGGCGAAAGCATCAAAAACAGCATAGATCCCAATGCCACTTATTATTTGATAACTGACACTTATACCTCTACATATTCTTCCAATCGCCTGACAGAGATCGTAAGATTCGACGATGGTGTGTATGCAAGAGACCTGCTTGCTGAATTTATCAAAAACGGTGGATGGAAGTAAACCTACAACGGACGAAGCCAATTGTTTCGTCCGTTATTTATAAATTGTTATAATTTTATACTTGAAAAAAAACAAATACTGTTGTATAATAAAGAATAGTGTACAAATATAGAATTATGAGAGGTAGTATATGCCTAAATTCGAGGTAGTATCCCCCGAACTTACAAAAAAAATGGAATACGAAAGCGAAAACGGAACTTACTTAAAGGTTGGCTTCGACAACGCTTGTGTCACAAGACGCTACAAGGTTGCAAAAGACACATCAACCATTTGGCGTCAACCGTTCGTGCATGATATCGACAAAATAATGCACAGCCCGTATTTCAACCGATATTCAGATAAGACCCAGGTTTATTCTTTATATAAAAATGATGACTTGACACGAAGAAGTCTTCATGTACAGCTCGTTTCAAGAATAGCACGCACTATCGGTTGCGCTCTTCACTTAAATACCGATCTTATTGAAGCGATTGCTCTCGGTCACGATATGGGGCATCCACCGTTTGCTCACACAGGCGAAAAATATCTCAATGAGTTGTTCGTTGCTCACTGCGGAAAGCATTTTTATCATAACATTCAGTCCGTACGTGTCTTTGACAAGCTCTTTCCGCATAATATAAGCCTTCAGACGCTTCACGATATAGCAAGTCACAACGGAGAGCTTGAGCTTCAAGAATATATACCCGTTCCAGTTCCGACGTTCGAAGAGTTTGACAAGCTTATGGAGGAATGTCTATGGGACACAAAAACAGCAAATGCGCTTCTCCCCTGCACACTTGAGGGGGCAGTCGTTCGCATTTCGGATATTATTGCTTATCTCGGAAAAGACAGACAGGATGCGATAAGAACGAGGAACGTCAACGAGAAGGATTTCTTCAACGAGGAGATCGGATCGATCAATTCAGAGATAATTAACAATCTTGTGGTCAATATTATTGAAAACAGCTACGGACAAAGATCCATTAAAATGGACAAGAAGCACTTTGAAGCATTGCGTCAGTCAAAGCGCGACAATTATGAAAAGATATATAACAAGACAGTATCCTCTGCAAGGCTTGACGTAACTATCAAGCCTATGATGGCTGATATATATGAGCGTTGTATGTATGATCTGGAAAAAGGTAACGAGGATTCACCGATATATTCCGAGCACATTGCTTTCGTTGAAAAAACACCTTACAAAAGGATCTCGCCTTACATTGAAACCGAAAAGAATCAAATCGTAGTTGACTTTATTTCAAGTATGACGGACGATTACTTTGTGGAGCTTCATCAGTTCCTTTTCCCTGACTCGGATTATCATATTGAATATAAGGGATACTTTGAGCATTTAAAAAAATAATTTTTGGAGATAGATATGTTTGAACAGCTTATAGAGGCAATAAAGAAATATGATAGAATAATAATCCACCGTCACTCAAACCCTGACGGCGATGCCCTTGGAAGTCAGATAGGACTCAAGAACATTATCAAGGAAAATTTCCCCGGCAAAGAGGTTTATGCTGTTGGAGATTCTTCGGTTCGCTTCGGCTTTATGGAGGACTCCAAAACCGACGATATTCCCGATGAATACTACAACGGTGCTCTTGCAATTGTTCTAGACACGTCTGCAACTGCCCTTATCAGCGATGCCCGTTACGCAACCGCGGAGCTTACTGCATGTGTAGACCATCACATTTTCTGCGAAAAATTTACTGATATTGAGATTCGTAACACAACTTACGAAAGCTGCTGCGGACTTATCGCAGAATTCGCAATAGAGTGTTCACTCAAGCTCAATTCCCTTGCGGCAAAATCGCTCTACACAGGTATGGTAACCGATTCCGGTCGCTTCCGTTACGACTCGACAAACTCCAATACCTTTAGACTCGCGTCATTTTTGATGGAGCAGAAATTTGATACGAATGATATTTACGCAAATCTTTATGCGGATGATTTTAGCTACATTCGTTTGAGAGCTCAGTTTGTTCTTAAAATTAATTTCACAGAGAAAAACGTCGCTTATATTTATACAACTAAGGACGAGCTTGCCTCGTACAACGTTGATACCTTCTCTATCTCTCGCGGAATGGTCAGCACGATGTCTGATATTCGCGGAGTTGATGTTTGGGTAAACTTTACCGAAACCGACGCAGGTGTTCTCTGTGAGATCCGTTCAAGCAAGTATAATATTAACCCGATCGCCGTTAAATACGGTGGTGGCGGTCATGCAAAGGCAAGTGGAGCAACACTCAAAAACCGCGACGAGGCGATGAGCATGCTTGCCGATCTTAACGCAATCACTGAGGTGTAATAATGAGCAAAGAAAAGATTATAGAAATATACAATAAAATAAAGGAATATGACAGGATCATTATTTTCCGTCATTTCAGACCCGACGGAGATGCGGTAGGCTCTACCAAGGGTCTTCAGAGAATCCTTCAGCTTTCATTTCCTGAAAAAGATATCTATCTTCAGAATGATGATTTTTCCGAATATCTTGCTTTTCTCGGAGAGGAGGATAAGCCGATCAATGATTCGATGTATGCATCCTCTCTCGGTATGGTTCTTGATACCGGTAACGCAAAGCGTATATCAAATCAAAAGTATGCTCTTTGTAAAGAGCTGGTAAAGCTTGATCACCATATTCCGCTTGAATCTTACGGTACTCTTGAGTGGGTCGAAGAGGACAGATCATCAACCTGCGAAATGGTTGCGGCATTTTATGAGGCTTTAAGCGATAAACTCGTTATAGATAAAGAGGCTGCAACGTATATTTACACCGGAATGGTTACAGACTCGGGTCGTTTCCGCTTCCGCGACGTGTCGGATGAGACTATGAGACTCGCGGGCCTTATGCTTCGACAGAACATTGATACCGAATGGATTTTTGCAAATCTTTATATGAAGGATTTCGAGCTTTTCAAATTTGAGTCCTTTGTTTACCAAAAGATGAAGATAACCGAAAACGGAGTCGCATATATTCACATTACAGATGCTATCAAGGAAAAATTCAATCTGACAATGGAAAATGCAAGTGCCGCGGTCTCTTATCTTGATTCAATTAAAGGCTCTCTTATCTGGGTCGCATTTATTGACTCTCCCGACGGCACAATCAGAGTGCGACTTCGCTCCCGTTTCCTTCACGTAAACGAAATTGCCGAGAGATATCGCGGCGGAGGACATGCTTCTGCATGCGGTGCTACCCTTCTCAACAAAAAGGAGATAAAAAAGCTTCTTTCCGAGGCCGATGCTCTTCTTAAGGAATACAAATCCACACACGAGGGCTGGTTATGAGAATTCTTATTACAAACGATGACGGAATTGAAGCCCTTGGCATAAAACTGCTTGTTGAATGGGCGAAAAAGCTTGGTGAAGTCACAATAGTGGCACCTAAGGTCGAGCAAAGCGGAAAAGGTCACGGAATCGAGCTTGTCCGTCCAATTGAAGTGCTTGACAGATCAGATCTTTACGGTGTTGAGGCATATTCTGTTGACTCGACGCCTGCCGACTGTGTAAGATACGGTATTCTCGGTATGAAGAGAAAATATGATCTCGTGCTTTCGGGCATAAATAAGGGGGCAAATCTCGGAAAAGATATTGTTTATTCTGGAACAGTCGGTGCAATATTCGAAGCTGCCGCGCTCGATCATAAGGCTTTGGCTCTCTCCACCTTTCCCGATACTCTTGAAGCAGCCGCCGAGCATTTCGATAAAGCATATGCTTACATTGTAAACAACAATCTTTTAAATATCAATCCTATATACAATATCAATATTCCCCCTGTAGCTGATGGAGTTAAGATTACACGTCAGGGACGCGCTTATTTCGCTGATGAATTTATACCCGTTGGAAACAATCTTTACGCACAGAAGGGCTATTATACCCCCGACAAGGATCAGAATGATATTGAACTTGATGCCGTGGCAGTAAATCATAATTTAATATCAATTACCCCAATGCAAAACGACAGAACAGAGTTCTCTGTATATAACGCAATTAAAAATGCTTGCCTTGATTAAGGCAAGCATTTTTTGTTATGCAATTCTGTACTTGTTCATATAATAAAGATCCGTGGGAAGAATAACGGAAATGATGTAAGCATCATTTGTTGTCTCGGTTGTGTTATTATCAACAAGTGATCCGTTATAGACTGGAACGTAGGGAGTGGGATTATAGTTCGTTTTGCTGGATATTTCTCCGCCGCCGGTGATATTACCGAACATATCTCCCCAACCGCCGAAATAATTCAGATACTCTTGGAAATCGTTGTAGTGATTGTAAGTATAGAATACGTAAACGATATCAGTAGAATCTGTTATTCCGTTGTTATTCAGATCATTCCAGGTATAAACTATACGCGATGCACCGCGTACGATCGTAGTACCGTTATTGTATATTCTTGGCGAGTATGAAGGATCGCAATCGTTACCGGTAGTGCCGATGTCCATCTCCCAGTATTGGAGATCTCCCCCGCACCCATTTATTCGAGGAAGAACGGGCTCATAAGGATACCTGGTTGTATTTCCGCTGAATTTAGTATTATTGACGCGAAGATACTCTCCCCAGATGCTATCCTTGGGCTTAGTTCTTTTGCTTGACGAGTGATTTGCGGGAGGCTCACCAAAAGCGTAAATGTACGCCGCGACTTCCTCGAGGGTGATATATCCACCGCCGCGGTAAACTCTTAAAACCTCTTGTCCGTATGCATTTACAACTACGTAAGTGTTCTCATCAATATAATAAGGATGTACGTTTTTTACATATATACCGTCAACTGAGGGTCTGTATTCTGAAATTGTCGGCGCCTGATCCGGTACTGTATCTGCTCCTGCTATTTCACCTCTTGTTGCGCGATCGATTGCCTCTTCATAGCTGTCTGCGGGATCGCTATCCCCATAGAATTCGTCTCTGCTTGCTTCATCTACCGCATCAAGTGTTTCGGTCTCTTTTTCGCTCTCTGTTTCAGATACTGTTTCAGTATCTGATTCTGTGTGAGTCTCGCTAATATTTTCGGTAGTCTCTTCCTCTGTCTCTGTTGATGACTGTGACTCTGTTTCCGGTTCTGTTTGCTCTTCGGTTATCTCTTCACTTGATCTGTCGGATTCAGAGAGTGATTCCTCTTCTGTATTCGTCTCTATATCCGATGACGTTTCAACGTTGGATTCAGCCCCTGTTGTACTTTGATTATTATTATCAACTTTAGAATCACAAGCAACTGTAAATAACAGCATTAATACAAGAATTAATGCTAAACTCTTTTTCAAAAAGAAATTATTCATACACCTTTTTCCTCGTTTTACTTATCATCCTATTCTACCATATTTTGTACATAAAGTCAAGAGTATATAAGTAAAAAGAACCGCACCCGAAGGTGCGGTTCAAATTATATTCTAGAATAAAAGCTAATAAAAAGCTTATTCTGCTTCAACTGCAGTGAACTGACCTCAGTTATATGCGCCGGTAAGATCGTAAGCACTGAAGTTTGAGTATGTGCTTGTTGCGCCAACACCAAATGCACGGTTGTTAGAATCTTCAGCAACAGCGAGAGTATTCTTCTCTGCGTTCCACTCAAACACGGTTGCATTTGCTGCATCAGTAGCAAAAGAACCACCTGCAGACTTATCCTCCATAACAACATAGTTCTTTGTACCATTTACAAAGAAGTAAAGAAGATATTCGCCTGCATTTGTTGCATTCTCAACGTAAACCACAGCAGCCTTAGAAGCATCATTAGAACCGTTGAAACGACCGCTGGAGACAGTTCCATCGAAGTAAAGAAGACCGTTTGCGTTAGCTGCGGAAATGGTGTAACCGGTTCCAACTACGAGACCTGTGCTAGGTGTAGGCTCAGGATCGGGAGTGGGATCGGGATCGGGAGTAGGATCTGTAGTTGCACCGCCGGATACGTAGAACTGACCGTAGAATCCGTTATAGGAAACTGCGCAGGGACCCATTGTTGTATAGGTCTTGTCATTTCTTGTTCCAAGCCAGTATTCAGTATCATTAACGATTGCGATAACCGTCTTGCTTGTCTCGTTATAAGTGTATACAGTAGAAGCAGTGGTCTCGTAAGCACCGTTTACATGTGTTCCACTTACAACAAAGTTGATGTAAGTCTTTACACCGTTAACCATGCAGTACATATAGTATCCACCCTCTGTTGTCTCAAGATATACATCGAGAGCAGCAGAAGCATCTGTGGTTGTTTCCATATAGTAACCGTTCATGCCACCTGCAAGGTAGTAAACAGCGTTATCAAGATTGCCCTGTACCATACCGAACTTGTATGCAGTACCAACAACAGGATCAACTACGCCTGTAGCAGGGGTATCGGGTGTTGTGGGTTCATCGCCACCATCATCAGGTGTACCAGAACCACCCTGATCGGGGTTATCGGAAGAAGCTACTGTATGAGCTACGAGCCAAGAGTTCTTCATCTGCGCGCCGTTGTAATTACCAACAACACCAAGAACTGTTACTGTATCACCAACTGCAGGCTTAACAGTCATTCCGTCGTATCTTGTTGTACCATCTGCACTGTAGAGACCGTAGAGGTAAATGGAATTACCCTCTGCATCAACAATAGTCATATTTCCGTACTTGTCACTCTTAATCTCGGTAACGGTACCAGTTACAACATACTTTTCGTTGGTAAAGGTGTCCTGTGTCATAGCAGCACCCTTATCAGCAGCATCCTTAATGGATGTAGGAGTAATGAATGATACAAGATCAGCGTTCTTCATCTGTGCAGTACCGTTATACTGACCGAGAGCACCGATAACTACGATGTAGTCGCCTGCAACAGGCTTTGCACCGGTGTAATCACCATACTTGGTTCCGTCAATGTAGGTTCCGTATACGGTGAACTCGTTGCCAAGCTCGTCAACGATGTGCATATTGCCATATGCTTCGCCGTAAACATCCTTAATGATACCTGCAACAATATACTTGCCGGTAGTGTAAGTATTGTGAGCCTGAGCTGAACCTATAGCAATAGCGTCAGCGATTGTAGTAACTGCCTTGGAAACCTTAACCTCGATCTCCTTTGTAGCTGTTGCATCGCCACATGTAGCAGTAACAGTAATCTTAACTATAACAGTCTCATCAGGAACAGTAACAGTTGCCTTGCCATCTGCGATAGCAATTGCGTCCTTATCGGATGCCCATGCGAGGGTTACTTCGTTGTAGTATGTACCAACTGCAGGGAGATCAACAACTGTATCAGCAGTAAAGGATGTGCTGAAAGTAAGAGCATCAAGCTCTGCTGCAATCTTTTCCTCGGGAGTCTTTTCTACGAGCTCAAGATACTCGAAGCAATCAACACCCATAGGAATGAGGTAAGGATTGCCGCTGTAGAGTACAAGGATACCGGTTGCATTTGCTGTCCAGCCGAACTTCTCTGCATGAGCTGCATCGATAGCGGTCTTATCAGCGCTACTTACAGAACCGTTTTCATCCTTAACGATAGAAAGAGTTGTGGGGAAATCTGTGATGTATGTTCTGATATAGGAGGTTTTGCCATTAAGTTCAAACTTAAGGTATTCGCTTGTTCCACCAAGCTCCTGACCGGCAATGGTAACACCCTTGACGGTTACAGCGAGACCAACATAGTTCTTAAGATCTGCGCCGGAAGCGAATTTTTCAGTAATGTCGAGAGGCTCAACAGTCTTGATAGTCTCGTCAACGATAGTGAATGTACCGCCCTTTGTCTCCTGCATGCCTGAGTAAGGAGATACAACAGCAGTTACGGAAACGGTCATACCGATCTTAACACCCTCAGCTACGGGGTCAGAATCGAGCTGGTAGCAGTAGTAACCACCCTTGCCGGATGCGTCTGCGAGGAAGAGGTGGTTTCTGGAGTTGCCAACACTCTTACCATTCATTGCTACAACGATACCCTCAATAGTGATTGTTGCACCGGACTCTGCAGCCATGTACTCTTCAAAGGAAGCAACATTGTACTTGGGAACATTGAGGTCAAAGGAAATGGAAGCTGTGGATCCGTCGCCGGCAATAACAGTAGCGGTGAGCTTATATGTATGCGCCTCTGCTGCCTTTTCGTCAACGTCGATAGTCCACTCGTTCTCACCCTTAACAGCCTTAACAAGCTCGTTATCAACAGACCACTCAACAGTGTATGTAACAGTTCCAACAGGAACAGTTGCAACTACTGTGAAGTCGCTTGCTGTAACGTTGTTGAGAAGAAGGTCATCTCTGTAGAGGTTCTTAATGAACGCTACAGCAGCCTCTGCATCATACTCAACCTCAGGTGTCTCAGACTCGGGAGCAGACTCGGGATCAGTCTCAGGATCAGTTTCAGGATCTGTCTCAGGATCTGTCTCGGGATCTGTTTCAGCGGGCTCTGTAACAGGATCAGTCTCAACAACTGTCTCGTTACCTGCGTTTGTGTCACCTGTCTCGGTGCCACCTTCCTGGATGTCTGCACATGATACGAATACCGCAAGGCAAAGTACCATAGCAAGACAAATTGCGATTAGTCTTTTCATAGTGACTCCTTTATTTTATTTTTTTATAAAATTTTTATTCCACTATTGTAATATGTTCAGGTAAGAATACCTTGATCTGATGATTTCCGGAGAAATAATCGATAATTCCCTTTACGTTAATGGTTTTACCCTGGTAGTAATCAGCAGTTATCAATTCACCGTTCTCATCACGGAAAACGTCTGTGCGGACGTCAACTGTAACGCCGTTCGCCTCACACGTAAGAGTCATTGCACCGTAGCTAGACTCAGTTGTAGTTGTGTATACGCTCTTGACCTTGAGACCTTCCATGCTGATCGAGGAGTTGATAGCGACCTCAGCATAATTATATGTTTCGGTTGTCTGTGTTTCCTCGTCATCAGTGAAAGTAATGTCAACCTTTCCGTTAACAAAACGGTCGGGAGTGGTCGGGAGATATACGGGAGAATGTCCATCGCTAAGCTTCTTGATGTTGGACGGATCATCGGGATTCATTACACGGTACGTAAGTCCTGAAACCTGATACGTTCCACCGGTTTCGTAGTAGGATACGGTTCCAACGATTCTTGACTCATTACCTTCGGTAAGGATCTCAAGCGCGGATCCACTCATACCGAATCCGTAATATACGTAGATACCATACCAAATGCCTGTCTCCTCGTCAAAGCTCTCAACGTAAACACCGTTGTTATAGTTCACAGTAATGATACCTGTGAACGCAACCTTGGTACCGTTGTACTCTTCGATATTGCAACGCAACTCCTTAAGAGTAATGACCTGAGCTTCGCCGTAATAGAAATCGGGATCCTTCTGCCCGGAATAAACAGCCATCTTGAATGCTTTTGCCTGGTTAATAGCTGCCATACATGTTGTTCCGTAACGGTTGTTAGCGGAATTCGATGCAATAGCAAGACCGTTCTGCAATATCTCGATATTAAGGTTACGGTATTCATCAGAGCCTGCGGGCTTGTACCATACCCAAAGGAGATATCTGTCACCGGTGGAGTCAGCATTCAGATTTGCATTGTCGGATTCAACTATGATCGACGTTGCGGATGAAAGCTTCTCCTTGGTGAAGTTAGAAGCGGCTTTTCCCCACTCTTCTATCTTACCGGTGGACTCAGGGGTGTTGATACCGAGATATCTTGCCTTGAGAACACCCGTGTCAATAACGGAAGTGGGAACGTTGAAGTGTGTTGTGTCACCGTCAATAAAAGACTTGACTGTAACAGTCTGCTTAAATGTATCTGAATTCATATCAAGCTTGAGCTCGTCGGCATAGTCGACGAATTCAGGCTCTTCTGTTTCGGGATCTGTCTCGGGATCGGTCTCATTTGCTGACTCGCTCTCGGGATCAGAAGCTCCTTCTGTTTCGGGCACTTCTGTGCCCTGTGTGCTTTCGGTCTCAGTAGATTCTATCTTCTGGGATTCCTTATCGCCATCATTTTCTTTTTTTGTGTCGCATGCTGCCATGCATCCGAGAAGGATGCATGCCAGCATTACAACAGCTAGAATTTTCTTAAAACTATTCATATATTACCTGTAAAAAGTAATCAGATTAAGAGAGGTACTTGCACTTAGCAACAGCATCCTCGAATGCCTTCTGGATCTGCTCGTCGATGTTATCGCCTGTGAATACGAAGCAGTTCTGCATAAGAAGACCAACCTGGTCACGAGCAACGGAAGAACCGTTGAATGCGGGAGATGTGTAGTATGCATCTACCTGAGACAAGCAAACCTTTGCAGAGAGAGCTGCGATATAGTCGCCGCCGTCTGCCTTATCAAGGAATGCGCTCTTGTAGTACTCGTGCTCTGCAACGGACTTAAGAACAGGAACGTAACCGGAAACCATTGAGAACTCTGCCTGGAAGTCAATGTTAGTTGTAAGGAACTTCATGAAGAGCCAAGAAGCGTAAACTTCCTGCTTGTTTTCCTTATCAAAGATGCAGAGAGAGGGTCCCTGAGAAATAACCTTAGGATCTTCGGGATTAACCTGAGGAATAGTTGCGATACCTACCTCGAAGGGGTACTTACCATCGTTACCCTTTGTAGGACGCTGGTGAGTTGCACCTGCGGAAGAACCGATGGACATGTAGCTCTTGGGGCTTGTCTCAGAAACAAAGAGTCCGGATGTGTATGCACCGAAGAGCTCCTGAGTTGTGAAGTAGCCCTTATCGTACCAGCTCTTGAATTCCTTTACGAATGCAACGTTTTCAGGAGTATTGAAGAGGAAGTGCTCGCCGGTTGCACTTGTGTAAGGTGTACCGTACTGCTCGCACATTGTGATGAACCAGTTGGACTCACTGTCATATCCGAGAGGAATGCAGTTAGGATCGATCTCCTTGATCTTAGCGCAAAGAGCTTTCATCTCATCCCATGTTGTGGGGAGAGTGAGATTGTGCTGATCAAAGAATGTCTTATTGTAGTAAAGAACCTCAGTTGACTTGGAGAGAGGAAGTGTGTACATCTTACCGTCGCCAAACTGCTTACCTTCGTTATAGTAACCCTCGATGAAATCATCGATCTGCTTCTGAGAAAGACCCATCATCTCCTCAGTTCCGTCAGCACGTTCAACGATAGCAAGGCTATCAATGAGAGAATCAAGCGGAACAACTGCCTTAGTTACGTTGTACATAGCAACGTGGTCGGGATAGCAGTACGCGATGTTGGGCTGGTTACCAACTGTGATCTCAGTACTGATCTGCTCACGAACGTCGTCATAACCACCCACCTGCTGGTGCTCGATGGTAATGTTGGGGTAAAGCTTGTTGAATTCTGCAATATAGATATTGAGAACGTCAGACAGGTTGCTACCCATTGTGTGATAGAATACAACGGTTACTGCGCTTCCGTCGTAACCTTCCTCATCACTCTCAAGGTCATCGTCGCCGTTATCAGGATCGGTTTCCTCGGGAGTTACATCGGAACCGCCGGTGGTTTCCTTGATGTTGTCATCGCCTGTGTTACCCTTGTTTGTTTCAGCGGGAGCGTCTGTTTCAGCGCTTGTACCCTTTTCGTCGTCATTAACGTTAACGTTAACGTCACATCCGACAAAAACGAAACAACCTACAGTAAGAGCGAACAACAAAATGAATGCAAGAATCTTTTTCATGGTGTTTTTCCTCCATTTTTTTGTTTGTTTTTTTTATTTGTGTTAAGCCTTACAAAAATGTAAAAGCGATTAACCCTTGATACCGCTACGGCTTACACCCTTCATAATGTACTTTCTCAAGAAGATAAATACAAGGAAGAGCGGGAGCGAAACAAGCGCGACTGCTGCCATCTGGCGGGGATAGTCGGTGTTACCCGATACGTCGTTGAAGGCATTACGCAATCCGTTTGTGATAAGACGGTGAGCCTCATCGTTTGCAACGAGTCGAGGCCACATATACGAGTTCCAAGCACCCATCATCTTCAAGATAGTAATAGAAATGATAGTGGGGAGTGCCAAGGGAATCATAACCTTGCAAAGATACTTGAAATCACTTGTTCCGTCGACCTTAGCGGCGAGGTAAAGCTCATTGGGTATCTGCAGGAAATTCTGTCTTAACAGATATATGTAGAAGATACTTACAAGGAACGGAACTATGAGGGCTGCATAGCTTGCATCCATCATAGGAATACGGAAATCTTCACCAAACAGACCAAACATATTTCCGAGGTTATTAAAGAACGTCGGGAACCAACCGTCCTTAGTCATAACGGTTGCGTAGTTTGTGATCGTGAAGAGCTCACCGGGAATCATCATTGTTCCGAGGAGAGCTGCAAAGAGAGCGTTTTTACCTTTAAACTTCAATCTTGCGAAAGCGAATGCGGAAAGAACTGTAATAACCAAAGAAAGAATAGTAGAAACAATTCCTACAAACATTGTGTTTCTGAGAAGGGTGAAAAGGTCGAAATCGTTACTTGCGGCATCTGCGGAAATAAGATGACCCAGTCCGTTTTCGAGAGCCCACTCGCGGGGGATAAGGATATCCGTATAGTTCTGGAATTTCCAGGACTGAGGAATAAGCGTGGGAACAGGAAGTCTATACTCATCCAACGACTTCAAAGAGGAAATGATCATGAAGTAGAACGGGAAAAGCACGATAAGAGCCATTATACCAAGGAAGGTATATGTAATAACGTTCGACAGTACTTTTCTCCACTTCTGAGAAGTAGCGACCTGCTGAATATCACGTGCCTGCATTCCCTTTGACTTTTCTTTAACTTGTGCATTGTTTTTCATGTCTGTTTCCTCCTTTCTTAATAATGAGTATTCTTCTTACTTACCCAGAGGTTGATCATGGTAACAACGAAGATGATCGCAAAGAGCATCAGCGCAGCTGCACCTGCAAGACCGTAGTCACGGGTAATAGTAAGATGATCCTGAATGTGTCCGACGATGGTATTCATATTTGCACCGCCGGGAACTGCTCTTCCATCACCAAAGATACCGACGACGCTGGAATATTCCTTGAATCCGCCGATAAAGCTGGTAATTACCGTGTAGGTAAGCATAGGAGAAAGGAGCGGAACTGTAATTCTGAGAAGAACACGCCACTTGGGTGTGCCGTCAACCTTCGCAGCATCGTAATACTGCTTGTTGATACTCTGAAGTCCTCCAAGAAGAATGAGGATCTTGAAAGGAAGCGCATTCCAAACAATGTAAATGATCAGCGCGGTAAAGCTTGCCCATGCGGGAGCACCCTGGTTGATCCAGTTAACACGCTCAATGCCAAAGACACCGAGAATGTTATTTATGATACCGACAGACTCATTAGCCGAGTTCAATCCTACGATATTAAACATTGCCGCGAATACCATTCCTATAGCAATGGAGTTTGTTACGTAAGGAAGGAAGAAGATAGTCTGAAGGAGCTTCTGAAGAGGCTTGATCGAGTTAAGCGCAACCGCGATAAGAAGCGCGAGTATTGTGGAGATCGGTACGGTGATGACTGTAAGAATAAGTGTATTCTTCAAGCAAACCATAAAGTCACTTCCCTCATCGGTCAGGACCTTAACGAAGTTATGCATACCAACCTTTGATACAGCGTCACCTGAAACACTTGTTGTGAGTCTCAATCCTGCATTTTCAGAGGCAGAATCAGAGAGGTATGTCTGCGTACCATTTGCGTTACGGTGGGCACCTATACGGTATGCGTTATCCTGAATAAGGGAGGAGACCTCCTTTGCCTCGGAAGCAGTACCTCTGTGCATATAGAACGTAACGGGAGAGGGCATACCCTCCTGAGCGACGTCAGCAAGCGTGAAAAGACCGAGGTGGTTTGTCTCACTGTCGAGAGCAAGATAATACACAGCATCCTCAATAGTGCAAGTCCATGCCTTGCTTTCCTTATTGTAAATGAAGATGTTCTCTGTTGTGTCAGCATACTGAAGCTCAAGCTTGCCGTCATCGCTCGCGACAACGGTAAGGTAATGCTTAACGAGCTCTGCATCTTCAACGTAGAGCTTATATCCGCGCACGCCGTCTACCTTAACGGTCTCAGGCCAGATCTTTGCGGCATCATCAAGTATATTGGTTACGTTGATATAGCCGTCACTTGTTACGTTATTAACGTAAACGTATGCCTCAGGCAAGCCTTTGAAAACACCCATCTTATATCCGGTTTTGGAAACAAAATCCTTCGTAATAAGATTGTTGGGAACGTCTGCAAATATGCCTGCGGGATAAATTGAGTTTCCAATTTTATTAGCAACGTCTTCTGTAAGCTCGATGACGTTGAGGTCGGATTCCTTATCTGCGCCAAGGAAATATGTCTTTTCACCGACAGCGGTCGTCCAAACGCCAAGCTCCTCGTTATAAACGAATAAGCTATCAGCCTTGGATGAATACTGCAATTCAATAGCGCCCTTGTCATTTTTCGAGGCGTTGATGTAGTACTTGTTGCCCTTTTCGTCTGCACGGTAGAAGCGGCATCCGTCTTCTGTCTCTTCAACCTGAATGGCAGCTAAGTTGAACTCTACATCATATATGAACGCTGTAACTACCGTGTTGATAATGGGCCATACTGTGAATATGAGGAGCAGTATGATAGCCGGCAACAGATATATCCAAGCTTTCCATTGATGTTTACTGTCAACCATTATTTCACCTCGTAACGAATTCTTTCTTCAGTTTCACTGTTAAAGAGGAATACCTTGTGAGGCTTAAGGGTATAGCTAACAGTTTCAGCGGAGTTATCGATAGCATAATCTGCGTTGATAATGGAGCGAACAACAGGATTGAGAGATGCGGGATGCTCTGCGACAACGCTTACGTCACGTCCCATTACCTCAACGTTGTTGAGCTTGCAAACGAGCTTTCCGTTTGCATCCGGAATAAATCCTTCGGGACGGATACCAACAGTAACGTCCTGATCCTCTACGCCGTTAACGTCGAGAACAGCAGCATCACCAAGGTAAAGCTGACCGTCCTTAACTGTGCCCTTGAATACGTTGATAGGAGGTGTTCCCAAGAACTTTGCAACGAACAAATTGGTAGGATCGTCATAGATCTCCTGGGGCTTTCCGATCTGCTGAAGAATACCGAGCTTCATAACAACGATCATATCGGAAATAGACATTGCCTCTTCCTGGTCGTGTGTTACGAATACAGTGGTGATACCGGTCTCCTTCTGGATTCTTCTGATCTCTTCACGAGTCTGAAGACGGAGACGAGCATCGAGGTTGGAAAGAGGCTCATCGAGAAGAAGAACGCGAGGCATCTTTACAAGCGCACGTGCGATTGCAACTCTCTGCTGCTGACCGCCGGAGAGCTCGCTGGGCTTTCTGTCCATAAGCTCGTCGATCTGAACGAGACGTGCTGCCTCGAGTGCTCTTTCCTGCATCTCTTCCTTAGCGAGCTTATCAGCTCCTCTGAGGTTCTGAAGCGGGAACAAAATGTTCTGCTTAACTGTAAGATGAGGATAAAGCGCGTAGTTCTGGAAAACGAGACCTACGCCTCTGTTTTCTGGAGAAAGATCGGTAACATCCTCTTCTCCAAAGAAGATCTTGCCCGAAGAGGGTTTCTGGAGTCCACTGATCATATAGAGAGTGGTACTCTTTCCACAGCCTGAGGGGCCGAGAAGTCCGACGAGCTTGCCGTCGGGGATGGTGAAGGTAAAATCGTTTACCGCCACCACTTCCTCACCCGACTTTTTGTTTCGGCTGGGGAAGATCTTTGTTAGATTTTGCAGTTCGACTTTCATATAACCTCCTGAAAGTTTCATATACCGTAAGATTTTCGCGGTATATGTATATATGTTTTTTTATTTTTTGACAAGAGTATCAGTAAGGCTTTTCGTTAGCCTTTTCCTCGGCAATTCTCTTCTTATATTCGATGAGATCGTCAACGGTATTAAAAATTGTTTGGCTGGTTAGATCAACTGTTACGGTAACTGCAAACAGATCGTGTATCATTGAATTCGTTTTGGTAGCGATCATCACAACTATCTGGAGGATCAGCAAAGCACCGATAACCAAGAAGCCGATCAGCCCCATCATATCCAAGGATACGAAGAGAAGCAAAAACAGCGGGAACATTGTTTCAACGGTAAATTTACCGAGTATAGCTCTGACACAAACCTGGAAAGGTGTGATCCTGACACCGTCGGTTCTCATAACAGCTATTCCGAATATCTTTTTACCGAGCGTCTGACCGTTCTTAAAAATCAGAGGTATAACGACCTCCAATATAATAAATGAAAGTAAAATCGAAATCGAGATAACCAGAAGGATCAAGCTGATGAGGTCTGCGTACATATCGAGCATCTCTTTATCGCTATTGATAGCAGCAGTTGCCTGATCGAATTTTATTTTATCAGCATCGGAAAGCGCATTGTATTCCTCAGCTGAAATATTGGTATCTATACCGTAAATCTCTTCATATTTGTCATAAAACGACTTGAACTCATTGAGCTTAGCATTGTAACCAACCAAATTGGATATTATCGGAGCAATAGCCAAAGCCACAAGACAGAAAATCAAAAAGTCGATAAGGAAAGCAGAAAGTCTTTTAGACAAACTCGCTTTTTGCAGATCGAAATTCATATAAAACCCCATATTTTAATGCAAAAATAGCACTAAAGTTCCATTTTATTTATATTTTCACATAGGCATCATAAGTATAACACAGTTTCTGACAAAAAACAAGAGTTTTTTCAAAATATATCAATTGTAAAATTTTAATTAATATTTTCGAAAACTAAGCAGTTTTTTTCCCACTTTTTTTCTAAGCCAATTAAAATACAAAATATATATTGACTTTTAAACTGATATCTTGTATAATGTAAAAAGAAAATTAAACGCTTATGGCGCCGAAAGGAAAAAAATATGTTTTTATTTTGCGAAGCTATCGAACAAAAAAACAAAGTACCATATGAAGAACCCAAAATAGACGCTATGTCTGTAACAGCCGATGACATAATTACAGCATCCCATTCAGACCCCAATATGGGCGAATGGGATACCGAGTAATAAACGCTTTTTATTGATGAGGTGCGAATAATGACAAAACAAAATTATGGTCGAATGTTTTCAGTTGCCTTGATTCTTTTGATGATTTCATTGGTCATTGTTTTCTCTGCATTAGCCATAGATTCATCAAGGTCTGCAGAACCGCAACTGGATATCGTTGCCACAAACCTTTCATTCAGCGAGTCAATTTATTTAAAATACGCTGTATCTGTAGGCAATATAGGCGGTCAGGATGACGTTAAGCTTCTCGTGTGGACTTCGCCGAGTGACAGCTATATATTCGGCACACAAGACGCTGTTCTCTCTTCTGTAGGCACAAACACTGTAAATGGAATTGATTGCCTTATCTTCGATTTCAAACAACTCGCTGCAAAGCAGATGACGGACTACGTTTATGCCAGAGCATATTACGCCACGTCTGACGGTGATTATTACAGTGATGTTAAAAAGTACAGCATTTTGACATACATATACAACAAGCTGGGATACACCGGAACGCCCACAGAAAACGAGGATCTTGCCAATCTCTTAAACGGATTGCTTGATTACGGAGCTTCAGCACAGCAATATTTCAACTACAAAACCGATACTCTTGCAACGGATAAGCATGTGAAGATCACTCTCGAAAACGGCACCTTTCTTGACGGAAGTAAGACGACGCTTGCAACCCCGGGGGCAACGTTAAAGGTCATCGCGTCTTCGTCAAATGGATCCGCTAGCTTTTCTTATTGGACGGACAAGAGTGGAAAGATTCTTTCTACATCCTCGACCTTTGAGTTTGTTGTCGGAGCAGAAAACTCAACCTTATCCGCTGTGTTTATTGCTAACCAAGGTGGCTTTATTGAAGGAGCAGGAGCAAATCTCAGCACAAACTCATTCGCTATGAGCAAACACGATGTTGACAGCTCCAACGTGACTGACATTTCTGCGCAGGATCTTGCGAATCTTGTAAAGAACAATCAGCTTCTCTCAAATGGAGTATACAGAATTTCTGATGGCAATGCTCTAACAATTACATCCTCCGTCAACGGAAACGGTGCAGCTATTATTTCTCCTGCAGGAATAATTGTTGAAGACTGTTCCTCAATTACTGTCCGGAATATTATCCTTGTCGGAGACGTAACCGTCAACGGATCGAACAACGTAACCTTCACGCAGGTAGACGTTCAGGGAGCTTCAAATGCCTTTACCGTTGACACTGCATCAACAAATATTACTTTTGATGATTGCAGAATTAATTCCTCTAATGCCGGAATAACAACAAATGCACTCAATACAGTTGTTAAAAACACCTACGTTAATGCATCAAACGCTATTACATCCTCTGCAAAAGAGCTGACAGTATATAACTGCGAGATCCTCGCAAAAGAATCGGGGGTTGCTTCATCCTCAGAAGATTCTGCTATCAACAATAACACTATAACTATGTCTGCTGTTGGAAACGGAATTGTGATCAACAGCGGAGCAGTTAATTCCCTTCTTTCATTCAACCAAATCGTTGGATCAGCAGATTCAATTAAGGTGCTTGACGCGACTAACACGTCTGTACTCTTCAACTCTGCATATAATATCGTTGCAGAAAACAGTATCAGCACATATGTTGTCGAAAACTCTCTTGGTGGTAAGCTTTTATTAAAGGATAATAACTACCTTCTTTGTGATTCCAATACATATTCGGGAAGCAACAACCACATGCCTGATATGACAGGAAATGAAAACGTTAACGGCGATAGCCTGATGGATGTAAACGCGCGTAACGAGGTCGGCGCAAAGGAAGAGCTTCTTCCACATACAAATAAGGACCTTTTCCTTGGAATGACTCCAAAGAGCACCGTAAAGGATGCGATCGGAGGAACCTCTCTCACTCTCGGTCAGTACATCACAACAAATGCTGCCGGCAAGAGCATTGTCATTGTTCCTCCCGGATACTATACAATGAATACTCATTTCACACTGGGCTCAACACATAGCAATACAGAGATTTACGCTTACGGTGTATACAACGAAAGAGTATTTGCAGGCAGAGACGTTGATAATCTTACCTTCCAATTCGGAGACGCAAAAAATGTCACCGTACACGGTCTTACCGTAGGTTACAATCATCAGTCCGCAGGTCAGGTACACGTTTTGAAAAAATCCTCCTCCGGACTTGTTAATAAAACCTATACTCTTACTTTGGTATCAGCAGCAGGATACGTTGATTCCTTCGGCTCACTTGACACTAATAAGTTTGCAAGTGGTTCATTCGACCTTGTCAAGCAGGGTGAAATCCATTGGACCAGTTACAACTATTCTGCTTTGACCGCAAACTCCGACGGAACAATGACAATGACCGTTTCTCAAGAGGCATACAATAACATTGTTGCGGGAGACGTTCTCTACTGCCGTCTTGCGGGTGATAATAAGTACACGATATATTTTGGCAATGGCATCGACGATATTAAATTAAAAGACTGCACTATATACGGATATGCCGCAGCACTTGCAATGGTTGGTGGTGGCGGAAGCCAAGGCGTTTCTCTTGAGCGAGTTCATAATACGGTTCACTCTCCGTATCTCATAGACGAAGAAACTTACAACAAATATCTAGAATGGGAAAATACATACGGCGTTGAACTTGTTTCTATTGATGCTCTGGGAAGATACCGCGGATCAACACCCGTTGCAGGTTCTGTTGATGCGACTCATCTTAGCGGTGCAAACGAAGGCTTTACCGCGATTTCATGTCTCTTTGAAAATATGTGTGACGACGGTTCAAACCACCGCGGAAGTAGCTCCAGACTTCATGGATACAAGATTAACAGTGATGGCACAGCAACTCTTTACATAAAAGCTAATATTGCTCAGTATTACTTCAATGACAATATTAATAGAGGTACTACACAAGCCAATGCAAATCCTGTTAATTTTGCTAAGGGGCAGAACGTGTATATCTACACGTCCAAGGGCGAGCTTGTATGTGATACGGTAGCTTTAACGTCTATGGTAAGCTCCAATTCTACAACGAGCATCTCCTTCCCGTATACCGATGGGTCTGGTAGAACGCTCACGTACACTCTCGGTATTTATGAGATAACAGTAGATGCAGCTGATTGCAACTTTGATGTTCTCGCAGGCTACGATCTTTCTGACAATCATTATGCTATGGCACAGAAGGTTCTCGTAGATAATATTTCAAGGAATAGCTCCGGAGGTCATTTTGACAACGTACTCGTTCAGAATATCCGATCGCGTGGATTCCTTGTAAAATCTACCGATATACTTATTGAAAACTGTACCTTCAGAAACCTCGCTATGACCGGTGTTTTAATGTCTATCGAAACCACCTGGGGTGAAAGTACCGTTTCAAGAAACGTTATCGTCAGAAACACATTGTTTGATAAAACCGGCTTCAGATCCGATAGCTTTGATTCATCTCCAACACTCGCCCCTATATCTATTTCTAGCCTCGTAACGTACGGAAACACCGCTCTTGATTCCCTTCGTTCAGAAAATATAATAATTGAAGGCAATGAATTCAGAGATTACGGTCACAGCTACGGAATTTACATAAACGGAGCCAAGGACGTTCACATTCTAAACAACGTCTTCGATCCCATTGATACCAACACTCCCGGTGAGTTTGTTAAGATCGTTACCGCATCCGATATCGAGATTTCCGGTAATACCTACAAGAACGCCGCAGGAACCGTATCCCCTGTAACCATCAGCAAGGCTGAAGACTACGGATATATTTACGGTGACAATGTAAGCGGATCTTCTCTTTCAAAGTGTGACATCTTCATCAATGGAAAACACATTGTTCATTATAATGTTGTCGCAGCAAATGCGCTCAACAAGGATGTAGCTGAATCGCTTGCATCTTCGTTGTCTGAGCTTGGCGGATATACAATCACCTCAGCTTCACAGCCTAAGGGTTACACAATCCTCCTAGTTGCAAATGACAATACAAGCAATTCAATCTCCTCAAACAAATATACTGTTGTTTGTAACGGCAACACGTTGACAATCACTGCAGCAACAAGAGGCGCCCTGTCATATGCGATTAACGATTTCGTTGAAAGACTTGAAGCGCAAAACAAATCTGTAATAGAAATCAAATCGGGAGATTCTTTCACCTATACATTCGAATCGAATATAACTCCCGCAACTGACATCACCAAATTCAAATATGTCGGAACATGGCAAGCAACCGATCCTGACAACCCCACTACTATGGTCTCTTATTGGGATTCCGCTTACGTTGAATTTGATTTCACAGGAACAAGCGTAACGCTTCTCTTCTCCTCTCCGTCAAAATGCAACGTATCAATTGACGGCGGAGCCGCAATCTCCTATACTGTTTCTGATGAGCTGATGCTCTCTGTTTCAAAAAGCGGAACACATACTGTAAGAGTACACTATGGTGACAAATCAGAGCATATGTATTTCGCAGGTGTAAGAGTTCCCGAAGGACAGTCGGTCTCCAGAACAGCAGATCGTCCCATCTACATTCAATTTGTTGGTGATTCGATTTCTGATTCTCCATTGAGTTTCTCCCACAATGCAGCTGACATTCTAGGTTGGGACTACTCAGTAATCGCGTGCGAGGCACTCTCACTGCAGGCAGACAAGGGATATTGGAGATATAACAACGGATTTACAAACGAGACAGGATATGCTTCCGGATCTATGGCTTATTTGCTTAATAAGAACTTCGGCACTGTCTCAATCGGTATGGAGGATGCGTTCTTCAAGCTTGGAATCCCGAACAAAATGACCGCAGGAACTGCAGAATTCAATGATATCGCTGCTAACTACTTCACGGACAAGTACGACTTCGACTTCAACACCGGATACACCCCGGACATCGTATTCATTTTCTTGGGAACGAACGATTTGGGTGATTCTGCATCACAGACTGATATCAATAACTTTGTTGAAAGCTATAAGTCATTCGTAGCAGATATTGTTGCGAAATACGGTTCTTCAGTTAAGATCTGTGCAATGCAAGCACTTTCAACGTCCAATACGAGTGATCTGTATAACACAGAGCATCCCAGATACGTTGCAATCGCTCAGGCAGCAAGCGCGCTTGAATCAATATACGGTGACAGATTCGACTTCATTGATGCCGCTACTGTTCTCTCCTGGAACGTCGAAATATCCACTGACGGAACACATCCAACAGCTTCCGGATATGAAACGCTTACGAATAAGGTTGCAGAGTATCTTCTTAACACCTATGTCGGATCTAATTACGTCAATCATTCGTTCAGCATTAGCGGAATACGCAAATACAACAATGGTACAAACAAGTGGAGCGGTCCCGACTCAACAGGAACAGATGGAAATATCTCTTACTCTGGATTTTCTTTTACTCAAACCGGACACATTAATATAAGCGGTCAATATTCTAGCTGGCTCTCAAAACAAGATAACTACGCGGTAAACATAAATGGCAGCACCGGTCGTTATCTCGTCTTGATGTATAGGACGAGCGGCAACACGTCACTGACACTCGAAATGAGAACATCAACTAAAAACGATAGCGCGAACCAAAACGGACAGGACATTTTGTCATCGGTTACAAGACCGATGGCTCTCGCGCCTACCGATTGGGAGATCGCGGTTGTTGACCTTTCGCAGTTCCCCAACTACACCTGCAATCAGTCCGGATTGAAGGTGCAAGTAAGAATAACAACTGCAATGAGCCAGTTAGATATCGCGTATGCAGGAATTGTCGACTCCATGGAAGAGGCATCCTGGGTAACACGCTTCAAGCTCAGCTCCGGAAAAATGTACGTTTACGATAATTTTGCTGAAATGGGCGAGACAGTATATCTCACTCAAAAGGCATACGAGGAAGATCAAAAGAAGAAGCTTGACTATGTCAACCATATTTATGATATATCGAATATGAAAATGTTTCTTTCGGTAGGAAATATCACAACAAATCCTTCACTTGTAAACGTAGAAGATCCCGACGGAGTAAGATACACACGCTTCTGCTTCACATCTGACGGACACGTATTCTTTGATGGATCAAATGAACCAATTTCAATTAACGGGGATTCGGGCAGATACCTGGTAATGAAATATCGAACCCTGAATAGTACAAACCGTATTTCAATAAATGCCAGAACCTCGGACAAATCTCAGCTTTCAACAATAACAAAGGCTTCATCTCTTTTTCCTGATACATGGGAAGTGGCTGTTATTGATCTTTCGCAATTTGTCAACTATTCTACCGATAGCAATAATAACGTTCTAATCAGGATCACATCTATGTGTGAAAATCTTGACATTTCATATGCGGCAATTGTTGATGATATCGACGAAGCTGAGCAATATGCCGATGCAATGGGTAATGATAGCGCATACGTTCTTTACAAGAATTGGGCTGCAGCGGGTGAATCACACTTTTTACCATAATTAATTTTTTACGGCTCCCCCGTAGTGGGGAGCCGTTTTTTGTATTCTTATTTGAAGGTTTTAAAAAAAAGTGTTGACAGTTGTCAAATCATAAGATATAATTGAAAATGTATAAATGTTTTTGGATAAGAAAGGAAAAAGATTATGCGACAAGACAGAAATCTTACAAATTCCAAACATCCCACGTATATATCTCCACAAATAAGTTTTGTTGAGTTATCAATAAATGTTATCACCGAATCACCGGCGTATGATCCCAATGAGGGTGAATGGGATGTGGAAGGAGAAGAATAATGAAAAACTGTAAATCAAAAATCAAGCTTCGTGGCATTATTTGCGTAATTTTTTGCGCTCTGATGGTTTGCGCCACATGTGTAACAATAGCTATTGCTGCTTACAATAGCGGTAATAATGTTCCCGAGCTGGATGTTTTTGCAACCAATCTTTCTTTCAATGATTCAATATACATTAAATACGCCATAAAATATAACAACATTCATAATTTGAACGATGTCAAACTCCTGGTTTGGACATCTCCGAGTGACACATATACAAAAAATACAGAATCGGTTATTCTCTCTCCCGTTGGTACCAAAACGGTTGAAGGAACTAAATGTATTATTTTTGATTATAAAAACATCCCTGCCAAAAAGCTAACTGACTACATATATGCAAGAGCATATTGTACAGTCAACGGTCAGGAATACTACAGTGAAGTAAAAAAATACAGCGCACTTACATACGCTTATAACAAGCTTGGATATACGGGAACCGCATCAAGCAATGAGGACCTTAAAGCTCTCCTTTCGGGTCTTCTAGAGTACGGCGCATCCGCACAAAATTATTTTGACTACAAAACCGATGCTTTAGCAACAGACAAGCACGTTAAAGTAACTCTTGAAAATGGAACGTTTGAGGATGGATTCAATACGGAAATTGCAAAAGTCGGTTCCAAACTGACTGTTTTCGCTCCTGAATCCACAAACAATGGAGCATTTACTTACTGGATAGATGAAAGCGGCAAGATAATATCCTTTGACAAATCGTTTGAACTTTCCGTTGGATTATCAAATATGCAGATAAGCGCAGTCTATGCATCATACAAAGGCGGTCAGATCGACGGCGCAGGGGCTAGCTTAGATACTGATTCATTCGCAAACACCGAACATGTTATCGATGAAGCGAATATTATCGACGTAAGCGCGGATGAGCTGAGTGCTATGCTCTTCTCAGGATCTCTTGAAAAGAGGGTCTACAGAGTTTCAAACGGTGCAGAATTATCCATTCCCAAATCATTTAGCGGTAACAATGCCGTTATCATTGCTCCCGCAGGTGTTTCCATAAATAATTGCAACGGCATTTCAATTAAAGATGTTATTATCGTTGGAGATGTTTCAATAAACAATTCAGAAAATGTTTCTATCCATTCTACCGAAATACGAGGCTCATCCACTGCTCTGAAAATCAGTGAATCATGTCTCAACGTAACTGTCGATAACTGTCGCCTTCTCTCTGACTCGATCGCACTTTATAACCGTTCAATCAACACATCTCTGATCAACTCCTACGTAAAATCGGATATAGCAGTAGACAGTCGCGCTGACGGACTGACGGTATATAACTGTCAACTTTTGTCTCAAACGCTTGGAATCAGCTCCTCAGGAGAGGACACAGCGATTAACAACAACGATATTTATTCGTCTACTCCATCGACAGGCATAAAAATTCATGAGGGCTCACTTAACACTCTCGTTTCTTATAATAACATTTCGGGTCCCGCAAAAGCAATTTCAGTTTCAGAATCAACGAATACAGTAGTTATTTTGAATTCGTGTTACTGCGTTTCCGCTGAAAATAACACCAATACCTACGTTGTTGAAAACTCCCTTGGCGGTAATCTGATCCTCACAAATAACAACTACATTTTGTGTGATGCGAACTCCTACTTTGGAGATGGAAATCATGTCCCCGCAATGACCGAAAATAAAAACGTAAACGGTGACAGTATAACCGACGTGAACGCAAGAAACGACGTTGGAGCAAACGAAGATATTCTTCCTCATACAAACAAGGAGCTTTTCCTTGACATGAAGAAAAAAGAAACCGTCAAGGACGTTGCTAACGGTACTTCCCTACCTCTTGATACCTTCATTGAGCAAAATGCCAAGACAAACGGTATCGTTATCGTTCCTCCCGGTGCTTACACGACACCCGCAGGCGATCCTATGAGCATTGACAGTAGCATGAGCAATACACAGATATATGCGTTCGGTGTATACAATGAGCATGGATTCAACAACAACGCAGAGTATCTTGCAAAAAAGGGCGGAAATCAGATACTTCGGTTCACAGGCGCCGAGAATGTAACCTTCCACGGAATAACGATGGGATATGACTATCAGGCATCGGGACAGGTACACGTTCTTGCAAAGCTTGAGGGTGTAGATGCTTATAACAAAGTCACTAACGACAATTACATTCTCGTCGTACCCGCAGCAGGCTACGATCTTGAAGCAGGCTTTGGTCAAAGCAATAAAGACGTCTTCCATCACTCATACACAACAAAATTCAGCGCAGGAAATCTGTACTCCGGACTTGGCGGATCAAGCTATACATACGTAAAAACAAACGCTGACGGCACAATAGTTCTCAAGCTTGGAAGCGATTCAATTTACGAGGAGATGAACGTCGGAGATATTCTGACTTGCCGTATGGCAGGTGACAACCAGAATACAGTTTCGCTCTCAAACACCGTAAACGTCAAGCTGAAGGACATGGTGCTTTACGGATATTCAGCTGCTCTTATGATAGTGGTCGGTGGAGAAACCTATGATTGCTCGATCGAAAGAATACACAATCTGGCTCGTGCGCCGTACATTATCGATAAGGAAACCTATGATATGTATGCTGCTTGGGAAGAAGAATACGACGTTGATCTTGAAATATATCAGGATGAGCTGGGTCGTTACCGCGGAGCACAGCCCAGAGTCGGATCTGTAGATGCAACACACATGTCAGGCTCAAGTGAGGGCCTTGATATTACCTCTTGTCTCTTTGAGAATATGTGTGACGACGGCTCTAACCAGCACGGAACAAGCTACCGTCTTCTTGACGCAAAGGATAACGGTGACGGAACCACAACTCTTTATTACAAGGGCATGGTCACATCCACATACTTCGGCTTGCATAGTGCTTCTGACAACAAGGTGAGATCGCTGACTCCTATCGGATTCTCTGCAGGAGACAGAATATACGTTTACACTTCAAAGGGCGAGCTGGTATGCGATACAACAACACTTGAAGCGTCCAAAAACGAGGACGACCTTGTCGAAATATACGATCTCACACCTATGAGGTACATAATTAACGTAAAGTCCGTAAAAGTACCTACAGATGAGGTCAATTTTGCTGCCCTCGAGGGATACGATCTCACAGATAACCACTACGATATGACTAACAAGGTCATAGTTGATAACATTGACCACTGTAGCGAGGGCTTTACGATAGATAACCTTATGGTACGTAACTCAACGGCTCGCGGTGTTCTTATCAAGACTATCAATTCTACCGTTAAGCACTCCACGTTCAGAAACGTTACAAGCACAGGAAATCTTCTCAGCATTGAATCATCATGGGGCGAGAGCACGGTCTCCAGAAATATCGTGATCAGCAACTGTCTCTTTGACAATACAGGCTTCAATACGGAAGATCCTATACGAGCTCCTATCGCGATCTCCGGACTTTCAACCTACGGAAACGCAAACGTGGATACCCTAAGAACTCACAATATCCTTATCACAGGTTGTGAATTCAGAGAATACGGACACAACTTCGGTATTTACGTAAACGGAGCCCAGGACGTAAGAATAATTGATAACGTATTTGATCCCGAGGATGCCGCAGATCCCGGTAATTTCATCAAGATCCTTACCGCAATTGATATTGAGATTTCAGGCAACAAATACCGCGATTCCAATGGAAATCTTTCATCAATAACCAACATTGACGCTGAAGACTACACATTTATCCACGGAACGGACGTTGGTGATGAGTTTGAGGCTGCTTGCGATATATACGTTGGAAACACACATCTGAGTAAAATGCGAGTATTCCCCGCAGACGACTCATATCTCGACGTTGCAAGACTAGCCGCAGTCAAGCTTGGAGATCATTGCGGATATGCCGTATCTGCATCTAATTTCTACGACGAGAATATAATCAAGCTTGTTGTAAAGGATCTGCACGATCAGACTGTTAATTCAAATAGCTATACAATAACTTGCGACGGTAAAGACCTCGTTATTACTGCAGCATCAAAATCTGCATTGATATATGCGGTTGAAGATTTTGTTAATTATGTCAAAGAACTCAACAAGGAGAGTCAGACAATAAGATTTGACAACGGATATTCCGTTACAAGAACCTTTGCGCTCAACTCAATTCCCGCAACCGATACATCAAAGCTTAAATATACCGGATTCTGGAACGCAAGCGGAACAGCGATGAAATCGGTATCTGATGCCGACTACGTTGAAATGGATATTATGGGAAGTAGCATTACTCTCCTCTTCTCCAAAAAAGCAGAATTTTATCTGTCAATTGACGGTGGCAACGCAACATCACATACAGTTGACAGTGAATTAACACTATACCTCGCAGAAGGCGAACATACGATCAAGATCATTGCAAAGGATACCGACAAAACGGTAAACTTTGCCGGTGTTAAATATCTTAATGCTGTATTAACTCGCACTCCCGATAAGGAGCATTATATTCAGTTTATCGGTGACTCAATGGTAGACTCCGCCGACAGCTTTGCACATAAGATCGGAAACGTCCTCGATTGGGATTACTCGGTCCTTGTAGATAATACACTTCCTACATCGACAACAAATACCGGACGCACTCCCGACGTATTTGTAATTTTCCTTGGAACAGATGCGATAACGTCTAATTCGAGCACAACTGAGATATCTTCCTTCAAGGCATCTTACAAGAGCCTGATTGAGAGCATAATTGCAAAATATCCGAATTACAAGAAGATATATCTTATGCAAGCGCTTTCAACGTCCGATGCCGGCAATATGTTCAACACCTCACACAACAGATATAGCGCAATTTCTGCAATGAAATCGTTTACTGTAAACAGCTCATACGATAACTATGCTATTGCATCAAATAACAAGGTGCAGCTTATCTCCGCTAATACAGTTATAAATTGGGGCATTCAATTTGACACTTCGGTTGACACAACCAATCCCACCGCAAATGGAAAGAAAACACTTTTAATTAAACTTTCCAACTACATTGCAACCGATATTGATTCATCTGATTATGTAAACGTAACATTCCCCATCGATAAAATGAAGAACTATAACGGAACGTGGACTAAAAACGTTGTTGAAGACGGAATTACATTCAGCCGCTACAATTTTGATAAAAACGGTCACGTATTCATAAGCGGATCTGACTATGCAGATATCGTTGCTAATTCCGGAAGATATCTTGTTATCAAGTATAGAACCTCAGGCGACTATTCCCTCTCACTTAACGTCAGAACCAACGACTACGGAACAAACGTCGCCGAATCCGGAAAGGGCTACGTTTCCACGGTAACCAAGCCTACTGTCTATGTTCCAACCGATTGGGAGATCGCTGTTGTTGATCTGTCACAGTTCAATCATTATACAACAGGAATCGACACAAAGGTTCAGATCAGATTTACAACTTCTCTTACCGAGATCGACATCGCTCACGTATCGGTAGTCGACAACCTGAAGGAAGCACATCTGCTCATAATGTCAGAATTCAATGCATATGACTACTATATGTATGAGGATTGGAAGCAGAAGGGTGTAAAGACATCGATAGAGGGTGAGGAAATTGAGGAAGAAGATAAGGATGAGGAAATCGATCTCAGCTTTGTTAACCACAACTTCCGTCTTGAGTCTATGCAGATGTATAACGGTGCAACCGGTCAGATCACTGCCCCGACAAAGCTTCTCTTTACCGATGATTACGGTGTCAGATACAACAGATTCGAATTTACACAAACCGGACATATTTTCTTTAAGGGTGGGAACTATCTTACTTCAATCGAAGGAGATACAGGAAACTATTTAGTTCTTAAATACAGAGCCAAGGCAAACACTTCTCTCAGACTCGAGATGCAAACAAGCGATCTGCCATATAATAGCTCAAGGCCCTATGAAACAATGTCCACAAAAGCTAAACCGGCAACAAAGATTACCGAATCATGGGAGGTTGCGGTTATCGACCTTGCCGCATTCCCAAATTTCCAAAGAGATTCAGACCTTGATATTCTCATAAGAATCACTACTAGCTGCGAATATGTAGATATTTCTTATTTTGCCCTTGTCGACGACATCAGTGAAGCAGAAAGATACGTTTCTGCCATGGGGGATTCTACATACGTGCAGTATAGTGATTGGTCACAGGACGGAATCGCAAAAGTAATCGAATAATCTTCCTATCACTCGGGCATGCTCACGCGAATGTAATTATTTCGTGTGAGTATGCCCACTCTTTTTTATTCTTTATTTATCTTTCTATTGACTTTTAGACAAAAAGAAGGTATAATAAGAATGTGAAATTGTTTCCAATAAGGGATGAAAGGAAAAATTAAAATGAATAACAATCTCCACTTTGATGTTACAAGCAAAGAAACTTATGATACTCCCCGCATCACAATAATATATTTTGATGCAGAAATCATAACCACCTCTACCACATCTGACCCCAACCAAGGCGAATGGGACGTCGACTGAGATCGAGAGGATATGTATGAAAAATAAGAAGTTATTTTTTTCAATTATTATTTCTGTCATAGCAATATGTGCCGTTTTATTAATTGGTGCATTTGCGCTGGCAAATAATTCTGCTGCAACGCCTTCGCTTTCAATTGTTGGAAAGAATCTTTCATTCAGCGAATCCATTTACATAAAATATGCTGTTTCCTGCGAAAACGTCGATGATACCACCAGCATCAAATTGCTTGTTTGGGACGATCCTCAAAACGAATACACTGTCGGAACAGAGGATTTTATTTTAACTCCTCAGGAGTTTTCTACTGTTAATGGAAAAAATTGCGCGATTTTTAATTTCAAAGAGCTTGCGGCAAAGCAAATGACAGATACAGTTTACGCCCGTGCGTTCGTTGAGGTTAACGGTGTTATCTATTACAGTGAGGCTGAAAAATACAGCATTTTGAATTATGTATACAATAAGCTTGGATACACCGGAACAAAAACCGAAAATGAGGATCTCTGTTCTCTTCTTCAAGGAATGCTCGAATACGGTGCATCTGCACAGGAGTATTTTAACTATAAAACCGATACTCTTGCGACCGACAAGCACGTTAAGATCACACTTGAGGACGGTGTTTTTGCCGATGGATTTAATACCGCATTTGCCATCCCGGGAACAAAACTAACCATAACTGCAAAAAGCAACGGTGATTTGGGAAGATTTCTTTATTGGGAAGATGAAAATAAAACAATCATCTCAAAGGATCAGGCAATGGAAATAACAGTTGGGGCTAGCAATATGACCCTCCATGCTGTTTTTGCATCTTTTGTCGGCGGCGATATACCGGGGGCAGGCTCAACTCTTTCTGATGACTCGTTCGCTCTTACCGAGCATAACATCGATACGGGCAACTTCATTAATAAGACGTCTGCACAGCTTCAGTCAATGCTTTCTACCGGACTTGTAAATGGAGCGGTCTACAGAGTTTCCGACGGCGAGACACTCCGTATTTCACATAATGTCAACGGAAACGGTGCTGCCATCATAGCGCCTGCCGGTGTAATTATCGAAAACGTTAATTCAATTTCTGTCAGCAACCTTATTATTCTGGGTAACATTTCAATTGCAAATTCCGACAATATCACCTTGACGTCAGTAGAGATCAACAGTGATACTTCAGCCTTGAATATAGATGATAACTGTACAAATGTGACGATTGACAACTGCAGAGTCATAGCAAACGAGACTGCAGTTTTCACCTCAGCAAGAAATACATCAATCAAGAATTCGTATATTTCATCTGACGACTGTGTAATCGGTTGTGCAAACGAGCTTTCCGTTTATAATTCTAAGCTCATTGCATCTGTAACCGGTGTTACCTCAAACGGAGTCGACTGTTCTTTCATGAATAACGATCTGACTGTATCTGGCACAGGCTCCGGTATAGTTTTGAGTGATAATTCACTTAACTCTCTTGTTGCATACAACAACATTGCAGGCTCTGAGTATTCTGTTAAAATAGGTGATGCTACGAATACAGTTATTCTCTTCAATTCTGTGTTTAATATCGTTTCGGATTATTCAACAAACACGTATATTGTTGAGAATTCCATCGGCGGGCGCCTTGAGCTCTCCGATAACGACTATTTGCTCTGTGATTCCAACTCATATCACGGTGACGCAGATCACACAGTTGTTTCCTCTAATAACTCCAACGTAAACGGCGACAGCCTTATGGATGTCACGGCTCGAAATGAGGTTGGTGCAAAGGAAGAGCTTCTTCCCCACACCAATAAGGATCTTTTCATTGATATGGAAAGAAAAACGACCGTTAAGGATATAGCAAACGACACCTCATACGATCTAAATACTTATATTGAAGAGAATGCAAAAACCAACGGAGTTGTCATCGTTCCTCCCGGAGCTTACACCACTGTTAAGGGTGATTACATGCATCTCAAGGAGGCAGCGAGCAACACGGTTATATATGCATTCGGTGTATATAACGAGCATGAATTCGTAACAAACGAGGAATATCTTGCAACCGAAAAAACTAACTATATAATTCAAATCGAGGGCGCAAAAAATCTGAGTATCCACGGAATGACCAATGCATACAACTATCAATCTCTCGGTCAGGCAAATGTACTCGCAAAGTTAGATAACAATCAGATTCTCGTAGTTCCCTCTGCAGGCTTTGATCTTGAAGCGGGATGGGGTCTCAGTAATCCCGGCGTTTTCAGAGCCAACTTCTACGCTTGCCATAAAGGAGAACCTACTCCTTGGTTTGAAACAAGCTACACCTACGTTCGGACTAATTCCGACAAAACCATAGTAATTCAAGTTACCGAGGAAAATTACAATAAGCTTGAGGTTGGTGATCTTCTCTGCACAAGAATGGCAGGAGATAACCAGAGATCCATCGGTATTATAAATGCAGAAAACATACTTTTGAAGGACTGTGTCCTTCATGGATATGCCGCGGCGCTCGGTCACCTTGTTTCAGGCCGATGCTATAATGTTAAGATTGAGAGAGTTCATAACTGTCCTACCTCTCCATATGTCATGTCCGAAGAAGACTATGAATACTTCACTTCCCTCGAGGCGAAGTATCCCGGCGTTGACTTTGAGATGTACGTTGACTCAGAGGGTCGTTACCGCGGTACTCAGCCCAGATTCTGCTCCGTTGATGCTACACACGTAATAAGCCGTCAGGGTCTTGACATCGAATCCTGCTTGTTTGAGCAGATGTGTGACGACGGATCTAACCAGCATGGATCCAGCGCAAGACTTTATGGCATAACCGACAACGGCGACGGCACTGCCACCGTTTACGTAAAAGGTAACGTAACCTCGGTTTATCACGGAATTTATACAAGCAGCGATAATCATAACAGAACGATGAATCCCCTGTACTTCGATGAGGGTGATAATATTTTCATTTACACCCCCGACGGAGAAATCGTCTGTGATGGAATTTGTTTGACCCATAGCAATCCCGAATCTCAGCTTAATGAGCTCTACTATCTCGGAGACATAACCTATAAGATCGTTGTTAATTCCGTAAAGGTTCCGATCGAATCTGTTAACTTTGCCGCTCTTGAGGGTTATGATCTAAAAGACAACCATTACAGAATGGATAATAAGATAACGGTTGATAATATCAACACCGTATCCGGAAACTTTACGGTTGATAACTATCTGATCAGAAATTCCTGGTCACGAGGTGTACTCACCAAGACCGTTAACGCAACGATCAAGAACAGTACGTTCCAGCACATAAAGAGCACTGGTATCCTCGGCAACTGCGAGCCCGAATGGGGCGAATCCACTATCCCGAGATACATTTCGGTTGAAAACTGTGTATTTGATGATACAGGTTTCGCAGGCGAAACTTGGGATGATCCTAAAATTGCTCCCGTTTATATTTCAGGTCTTTCTACCTACGGAGAGGCAAATATCCACAAGATAATATCTACCAATTTCATAATAAAGGGATGCCACTTCTTAAATTACGGACATCAGTACGGCATCTGCATTGACGGCGCGCAGAATATAAAGATAATTGATAATATCTTTGATCCTAAGACCTCATCTGCTCCCGGTAATTTCATCAAGATCACAACTGCGGTCAATGTTGAAATTTCAGGTAACAAGTACAGAAATGCAGCAGGTACACTTACGACCATCAGCGGAGTTGACGCCGAAGATTACGCAGATATTCACGGAACCGACGTAGAAGGACTCTTCCCGCACGATTTTGATATATACGTTGCAGGAACACACCTCTCCAACTTCAAGATCGTTCCCGAAGATAAAGCTAACCTTATGGCAGGCAATATCCTCGCTTCAAAACTCAAAACGATCTGCGGATATTCCGTTGCATCCACAGTAATGCCCTACGAAAAAGAGATCAAGCTCGTTGTAAATGACAGCGAAAGCAATCTGATCAAGTCAAATTCGTATGCCGTTGCGTGTGTTAACGGTCAGCTTGTGATCACCGCAGAAACAAATTCTGCTTTGATCTATGCCGTTGAACACTTTGCAGCACAGCTTTCTTCTCTCAAGAGCCAAGGACAGAAATCAATATCCTTTGCTGAGGGATACACAAAGACCTACTCATTCACTGTAAAAGAATATGCTGCTACAAATTCATCCGCGTTCAAATACACGGGTATTTGGAACACCAGCGGCTCTGCAATGGTATCGGGCGGAGATGCAGATTACGTTGAATTTAACTTCACAGGTTACACATTCACACTCCTCTTCAATGGCGAAACTACTTTCAAGGTCTCCATTGATGAAAAGGCACCCGTTACATACACCGTTTCAGATGAGATGACCTTCACCCTTGCAGAAGGGGCACACACTGTTCGTCTTTCATGCGCTGACAAGACGAAACCCATAACCTTCTCGGGTATTAAGACCGGTAGCACCTCAACGATCACAAAGCTCACAAACAAAGATAAATACATCCAGTTCATAGGCGACTCAATGGTTGATTATGACACGAGCTTTGCTCACCGTGTAGGTGACGTCCTCGGTTGGGATTACTCGGTAGTAGTCGGAAATACACTTCCCTCAACTTCAGTATCCAGAGTACCCGACATATATGTCATCTTCCTTGGAACAGATGCTATAACTGCAAGCTCAACGCAGACTGAGATCAACAATTTTGTCAACACTTATTCTGCTCTTGCAACCAGCATTAAGAATAAGAATTCAAGTGCTACTATCTACGTTATTCAGTCATTGAGTAACAGTTCAAATGCTAGCGATGCATCAAAACGCAATACAGCTATTTCTTCCGCTGTGGCTGCAATCGGAAATAAAGGCATATCTGTCAGCGTTATCAATCCCGCAACATGGAATGTTGAATTTGATACCTCGACAAGTACGAAATATCCAACAGTCAACGGTGACTACACGGTAACTGTAAACCTTGCAAAGTACTTGCTCCAGAATGCAGGATCTTCCGATTATATTAACGTAAGTCTTCCCCTTACAAATATGAACGGATATCCAACCGATAACATGACAAACGCAACGATTGAAGAAGATCTTACCGAAAACGGAGTATCCTTCAGACGCTTCAATTTCGTGCAGAACGGACATGCTTGGCTCACAGGAAATGATTCGGCAAATGTTTCGATAAGCACTGCGGGACGCTACCTTGTTCTCATGTATAGAGCATCCGGTGAAGCTGATATCAGGCTAGAGATCAGAACAAACGACTACGGAACGAATCTTCCCGAATCCGGAAAGGGTTATCTCTCCGGGACTACTAAAACCGAAAACAATGTCCCCGAGGACTGGGAGATCGCGGTTATTGACCTGGCACAGTTTGCACACTACACCGTCGGTCTTAATAATACCAAGATTCAGCTCAGAATTACAACTAATTCCGAGACACTCGATATTGCATATGTAGCTATCGTTGACGATCTCACCGAAGCAGAAATGGCTGCAATGTTTGAGCTTGGTGCTACTCAGTATAAGTTCTACGAGGATTGGAGCAAGGTCGGAGTTGATGTATCTCTCAACGGCCTTGAGCCCGAGAAACCCTTTGATGACAGCTTTGTCAACCAGGAATACGGAATTCTCGGTATGACCGGCTACAACTCTACGCCCGTCCTGCACGTTAAAACCGATGAGGGGATTGACTTTGTAAGATATAATTTCTCTGTACAAGGTCACGTCTTCCTTACGGGTCAAAACAATTTCATCGGAGTTAGCGGAGACACAGGAAGATACTTGGTTCTCAAATATCGCGCAACGAATAATGCATATATTTCGTTAAATGCATTGACAAGCGATTTCGAATACGATGGATCAGGAAAAACTATGGCCACAAAGACCAAATCCGTTGAAAACATCAATCCGGGTGTTTGGGAGGTCGCCGTCATTGATCTGTCTGTTCATACAAACACAACCTTCGGCACACAATACACAACCGATACCGATCTTGATGTATGGATAAGACTTACAACGGCAGCAGAAGAGATCGATATCTCATACTGCGCGATAGTAGACGACCTTGACGAAGCATCAGCCTTTATTGACTATAAGGGCGATACTTCTTACGTTCATTACACAGACTGGTCTAAGACAGGAACAACTGTCACAATTGACTGATAAACCTCATGGGGTTGCCGCAAGGCAACCCCAACTTTTATCTCTTCCCTATTGATTTTATCGTATTTTTGTGATAGAATAGTATAAGCACAAACAGAAAGGTAAAAACAAATTATGGCTTTTGATGCTTGCTTGTTATCGGCATTGATCAAAGAATTAAATACAGTCGCGTCAGGCGGAAGGATAGAAAAGATCTTTCAACCCGAGCGCGATGAAATCATATTCCAAATGAGAACACACGAGGGCGGAAAGCGTCTTCTGATAAACGCGGGCTCAAACAACCCAAGAATGGGATTCACTGAAATGCAAAAGGAAAACCCCATGCAAGCGCCTATGTTTTGCATGCTTCTTCGAAAGCACCTTACAGGCGCGCTTCTCTCGTCAATTGATCAGATAGGCTTTGATCGCGTTGCGAAATTAACCTTTAATACACGCGATGAGCTCGGATTTGACTGTAAAAAATACATTATTGCCGAGCTTATGGGTAAGTATAGTAATCTAATTTTTTTAGACTCTGATATGAAGGTCACAGCTGCCCTTAAAACTGTCGACTTTACGACAAGCAGTCTCCGTCAGGTCCTTCCGGGTATGAGATACGAAACACCTCCCTCCCAAAACAAAAAGGATCCTCAGAATACTTCATTTGATGAGTTCAGTAGCCTATTTTCTGAATATCCTCAGGAAAAGACAGTAGATAAATTTATTACCTCGTCGTATATGGGCATCTCAACCGCACTTGCGCGTGAGATCGCGTATCGCGCAAGTGGAAGTTTTGATACTTCTTTAGCCACGTGCGATAAGGACACCCTTTACTGCCATTTTTCGAAAGTATTTGAGAGTATAAATGAGGGTAGTTTTACCCCAACCATCGTTACAGAAAACGGTGTTCCTGTTGAATATTCATTCACAAGACTATCTTTTTACGGACCGAATTTTGAGTACAGAGCTTACGATAATATTTCGTCTGCTCTCGATTCCTTTTATCTTGAGCGTGACCGCGAAAACAGGATAAAGCAACGCGCATCAGATATTCTGCGCATGTTGACGAATGCTGAGACACGACTTACTAAAAAAATCGATTCACAGCAAAAGGAGCTTACAGACTGTGAACTCGGCGAAAAATATAAAAAGCTTGCTGATCTCATAACTTCCAACATATATATGCTGAAAAGAGGCGATAAAAGCGTAGAGATAACCGACTATGAAAGCTGGAATGACGAAAAGCAGGCTTTTGAAACGCTGGTTATTGACCTTGATGAGCGTCTTTCTCCCGCATCTAACGCGCAGCGTTACTATAAGCTCTATAACAAATCCAAAATCGCCAAGATCGAGCTTGCAAAGCAGATCGCTATTGCACAAAATGAGCTTGTATATATATATTCTGTATTTGATGCATTAACAAAGGCTGAAACAGCAGCAGATCTCACCGAGATCCGCGACGAGCTTTTCAGAAGCGGTTACGCGTCCAAGATGCGTGGCTATGCCGCTTCTAAGAAGGAGCATAAGCCTACTCCATCCGAATTCAGAACAACAAACGGATACAGGGTTTTGTGCGGAAAGAACAACTACCAAAACGAATACATCACCCACAAGCTCGCAGAAAAGCACGATTATTGGTTCCACGCGAAAAATGTTGCTGGCTCGCACGTTCTGATGATTACAAATGGCGAAGAACCGCCTGAGCAGGATTTTACCGACGCATGCGAAATAGCTGCATTCTTTTCAAAAGCAAACGGCTCTCAGCAAATACCCGTAGACTATCTCCTTTGTAAGGGTGTAAAAAAAGTACCCGGAGCCAAGCCCGGATTCGTCGTATACAACAGTAACTGGAGCGCATATGTAACTCCAAATGAAGAGCGTATTAATTCAATGCGCGTAAACAAATAAAATTTATATTTGTTTTCTGAAAAGTTTACATTTTAGTCCAATATATCCTGCCTTATGTGATTGACACAACAAGAATAATGTGTTATAATGTAAAGAGAAAAAATATGGTATGGGTTATTTTAACTTTATTCCATCGAAAGGAAAGTAATATGAAGAAATTTTTGAGGATAATTACACTCCTTATGTCGTTCCTTCTTGTTCTCACACTCTTCATCGGTTGTGATAAGGAAAACGAGGACAAGGATGACAGTGAATTCGATTTTGGAGATGAAGGCGGTGCCGACTTCTTCCCCGATATCGAGCGAAAGGACTACGGAGAAGACTTAAACTTCTATATTATGGGTGCATCCAATCCCCCTGATTATTTTCTCCTCGCTGACGAGGATGATAATGACGGTAGCCCCATGGATGAGGCAGTCTTCAACAGACAGGAAAAAGTAAACAGATTTCTCGGTATCGATCTCGTTCTTCTCAAGCCCACTGATAATACGGGACATACAACGTACATAAAGCACGTTGAATCAGCTATCAAGAATATGGACGGAACAATGGAAACAATACTTACCCACGTTAACGGTTGTGTTGCAAACCTGATTTCCGAAAACTATCTTCTTGACCTTAGCGAATTCGATGGAATAGATCTTGAGGCTGATTATTGGAACCAGGAATTCATGGATGACCTTGAACTCAACGGTAACTACTTCCTCGGTCTCAGTGATTTCAACCTTCTCTATACATACGTTATCGCATTCAATAAGAACATGCTCGAGCTTTACGAGTCTCATCTTGATAAATCTCTGTACGACCTTGTTCGTGACAGAGAGTGGACTCTTGACGAGATGATCAGCCTTTCAAGCCTTGTATATCTTGATGCAACCGGTAACGGTAAGACAACCGACGATACCTTCGGTATCTCGGGAACCTGTTGGGTATCCTTCTGCGGATTCCTTACGTCAAGTAATATTCCTATGATGGAGCAGGATCAAAGCGGTGCATACCTCATCGCCATTAATAATGACCTTAACGGTGCTAAAGCAGACAACCTTATTTCAAAGCTTAAGGATCTCGGTGCATCCAATAATGCGTGGTTTGATTACGACTATTCCAAGAACTCTGTTCCGATCACTGCCGGCAAAACACTGATGCATGTCTGCAGTACCTTCTCTCTCCCCGGATATCTTGACTATAACATTGAATTTGGTGTCGTTCCCTTCCCGATGTACGATCTTGACCAGGCGAGCGTCGGATACAAATCGCTCCAGTGGGGTGGATACATTGGTGTTCTCTCATATCAAAAGAACGCAATTAAGGTTGCAGAGGCGCTTGAACTTCTCGCATTCTATTCCGAGAACGTAAAGATCACCTTCTACGAGAAGCTTCTCGGTAAGCAGGTTGCGGATATGCCTGATGACGCAGCAATGCTTGAGATCATTTGGGATAGCGTTTCTACAGACGTTGGACAGACCTTCGTTGGTGCAGGTACGTCATCCGACCGTGGAGTGTGCTACACAGTCCCCGAGCTTATGTGGCCCTCATCCACGCAGAATCTCTCTTCCTTTATTAAATCGAAGGAAACACAGATCAATACAGGATTTAAGAAATTCCTTCAGGAAATTGATTAAAATAAAAAAATCGGTTGGAGAAATCCAACCGATTTTTTTATACTTTTTTAAGCTTGGCATAAGTAGCCATCAGCTTTTTCGTTCCCGCTTTGTCGAACATTACCTCATAAAGCGTATCTGCTCCCATAGGTCTGACCGAAAGTACCTCACCTTCTCCAAAGGTCATATGCTTAACTCTGTCACCGGGCTTGAACGTTTCTTTGCTTGCTGCTTGTGATCTTTCGAAAATTGGCTTTCCGATCGTAGCCTGCTCGCCAACTGCCGAATTATATCCCCTTAAAACGGGTCTGCTTGGAACGGCGGTCGGGCGCTGAGGAATATTCTTCGAGCTACCCTCTGAGTAATATACCTTCGTTCCCTGTCGATTTCCGAACATTCCTCCACCGAAATCCATCTGCTGATGGACTGTGTACTGCTCGGGTATCTCTGTAACAAAGCGAGACAATGGATTTGCCTGAGTCTGTCCGTAGAGAAGACGGTGCTTGGTGTGCATAATGAATATCTGCTCCTTGGCACGCGTCAGAGCAACGTAAGCAAGTCTGCGTTCCTCCTCCATATCCTCGCTTGTTCCGACAACTGTCTGCATGCTTGGGAATATTCCGTCCTCGAATCCGGGAATAATAACTATCGGGAACTCAAGTCCCTTTGCGCTATGCACAGTCATAAGAACGACCGCATCTGCACTTTCATCGTATCTGTCAACGTCGGCAACGAGCGCGTTCTCCTCAAGAAATCCCATAAGAGTAGGCTCTTCGTTATTATTTACGTATTCAATTATACTCGACTTGAATTCTTCAAGGTTATCAAGTCTGTCCTTTTCCTCTTCGCCCGCGGCTATGATCATATTTCTGTATCCGCTGTCGTCAAGAACGGCATCAAAGAGATCGGGTAACGAGAGATGAGATGCCTTAACTGTAAGAGAGTTGATCAATGTAGCAAAGCCTTCAAGAGTAACTGCACTTCTTGATAAAGCCGTGAAATTACTTGCTTTTTCAATAACGTCAAATAGCGAGCAACCCTGCTCAGCAGCGATCTGCGAAACGGCATCAATAGTGACGTTTCCGATCTTTCTTCTCGGCTCGTTGATTATTCTTAAAAGTCTCTCTCTGTCGGAATGATTTGCAATAAGCTGAAGATATGCAACAACGTCACGTATTTCTTTTCTGTCAGAGAATCTGACACCACCAAGCATTCTGTAAGGAGTAGCGGTCTTTGCAAGCGCGCGCTCAATACTGTTTGATTGTGCATTATTTCGATAAAGGATAGCGAAATCGCGATAGGATCTTCCGTTCTTTGAAACAAGCTCATTAACAGTATCAACTATATTTCTTGCTTCATGGTTCTCGTCCTCAAGTCTACGAACAGTTATCTTCTCGCCTCGCTGTCCCTCAGTCCAGAGTCTCTTGCCCTTTCTGCCCTCATTGTTTGCAATCACCGCGTTGGCGGCATCAAGAATCGTCCCTGTTGAGCGATAGTTCTGTTCAAGCTTAACTACCTTAGCAGATGAGAAATGCTTGTCAAAATTTAAAATATTGCCAATGGTAGCGCCTCTGAACTTGTAGATAGACTGATCATCGTCTCCAACGACCATAAGGTTGCCAAATCCACCCGCGATCATCGACGTAAGAACAAACTGTGCCTCATTTGTATCCTGATACTCGTCAACACAAACATATTTGAATTTTTTCTGATAATATTCAAGAATATCGGGATTCGTCTTGAAAAGCTTTACCGTATTCATTATGATGTCGTCAAAGTCCATAGCATTGGAGCTTTTCAACGTTGCCTGATACTCCGCGTAGATCTTAGCGATCTTTGACATACGGAAATCAGATCCCGCCTCTTGAGCATAGGCTCTCGGAGATAAAAGCTTGTCCTTTGCGTGACTTATCGCGTTAATAACGCTTTTAATAGGCATTTGCTTTTCATCTATGTAGCAACGCTTCATTGCAGCAGAGATAGCTTTTTTTGTATCATCCGCATCATATATCGTAAATTCCTTCTTGTACCCGATCAATTCACAGTTAGCGCGAAGGATTCGCATACAAATTGAGTGGAAGGTTCCCGCCCAGATATCCTTTGCCGCATCCTCATCGTCAAGCGCAGTCGCAAGACGCGTCTTGATCTCATTTGCCGCTTTATTGGTAAAGGTTATCGCGAGCATTCTGTAGGGTCTGCAGGGCTCACAGGCAAAATCCTGAAGCATATCCTCTGCCACAGATACGTCGCTGCAATTTAGAGCATATTCCATTTCGGAAATGTATCTTTCATCAACGTACTCGGGAATTGTGTTGTCATAATAAGCATTTCCGTATTTAATGATAAAAACGACTCGTCTTACAAGCACGGTTGTTTTTCCACTTCCCGCACCTGCAAGTATAAGCAAGGGACCGTTGACTGTAAACACTGCATCTCTCTGCTTTTCGTTTAAGGACGTGTAGCATTTATCGAAAAGTGCCCTTTTAAGTTTTAAATATCTGTTTGTTATTTCCATTTTTTCCGCCGTAAATATATTCCGCCCCATTGGCGGTCTTAAGAATCAAATTAATAGTCCAGCTTGTAATTTTTTCTTATCTCGCTTTTAACAAAGGCAATCAAAAGCCATGCTGATAGAATAAATGCGATCGATACTGCTGAGGAGATGACGTTCGAATACTCAAATATCCATCCTCTGTTAAAATAAGGCAATGATGCGATATGATACACAGACGAAGCCTCCGAAAGCACACCGAGAGCAAAGAAAGCGATGATTCTAAGGTTGATACCCCGTTCAAGCTCCTTTTTCTCGGACTTGTCGATATCAGCCTTAATTGCATGCTTTAAGAAAACATCTCTGAGCATTTTTGCAAGAAACGCGATTACGGATATCGCGATAAGCGTCTGGAGAATATATAGGGTAAGCATAAGGTAATATTGCTCATACGCCTCAAGATCTCTCTTTATTGCTCCGATAAAGTGTCTCTCAAAAAATTTCTTCTCAACAAGGAACAAATATACGGAAGTTATAGCCCCACCAATAGAAAGAATTGTTATTGGTGCACAAGCCCTTGAATTCCGTCTGATAAGAAGAACTGCAAGAATCAAAAGCGCAAAGCAGAACAGATCCGGAATATAGTTGACATTTTGAGAATAAAGATCGTAGCTGAGTATCATAGAAACAAGCACCATAGAAAGTCCTGTGCCGATAACCCTGTATACGTATCTTTCGGGCGTAGCTTTTGATGTATCAATATATTTTTTTGTGAGAGAGTCAATAAAAGCTCTCTCTCTCTTTATTTTTATGAAATATGAGAGTATTGAGCAAAGCCACGAGACAGACAGAGGAGTTACTGTGATGATCGCGAGAACACGGACCACAACAATAAACTCGTATTGACCGTTGGTTTGAAGTGAAGTAAATTCAGGAAGAGCGCAAATAACGTTCTTCAGAATAAGAGATGCAAGTGTCAGAGAGTAAAGCTTCTCGGTCCTGTTTCTTCCCCGCTCGCGCTTTTTATAAAAAACAACCTCACTGTCATTAAATGTTCCAAGAGACAAAAGTCCCTCAAAGAGTGCCTTATATGACGGAATAAGAATAGCTATATCAACAAATGCGAAAATAAAGACAAACATCAGAAGACCGACCGAGCGCTCCTCTTGAGCAAAAATCTTTTCGATTACAGGAGTGGAGATAAAGCGCAGAAAGCTCAACGGTATGCACTTCAAGAATCCTTTGAGCGCATCCATAACACGGTTGTTGATATCCGCGAGATTAGCAAGTGAGATGCAAAGGATCGTATATCCTATAAAATCGGGTAACGGATCAATAAGAGCATACGTAGGCTCAAAAAGAAAGAAAAATGCAAAGATCATCAGCGAGAATCCAACATTTTTTCTAAGCTTTCCGTACATTTTTCTTTCCTCCTTTTATTTTTTCTTTTTGTGATTGTGAGTCCTTTTTTGTCCTTGATTATTCAGCTTCTGATTTCTCTTTTCAAGCTTTTTCTCAAAATATTCCTTCGTGCTTTCAATAGCTCTCTGCTCTCTCTCGTCCTGCTTTTCTCTCATCTTGTTGACGAACTCAAAGCGAGATGGCTTTCTCTTCATGTCCTCTTCGCCCTCAGGACAGATCATGGCATAGCACTTAAAGATAAGAAATGCGTTAAATACTGCATAAATGATCTGGACGATAAGAAGAAGTGTCATAAAGAATCCCTTATCTCTGTCAAAGATCGTGTTAGGTATAAGCATAAGTATTTGAAAGACGTTAAAAACGCCCACAAATATCATATTTCTGTATGCTTTTTCACGAGTTTCGGGATATTCAACTCTCCTTGACAGATCCGCAATTCCGTACAGCAACGTAATATTGAAAATAAGGTTTATCGCAATTTCGATCCAATCGAAAACTCTGAGAACAAATGTGGAAGCAATTGGAGAATTCAGCAGAAGTATGCCGTCAAACCAGGCAGCAGTCTCGTAAAAAGAACAGAGTATCAAAAAAACGTTTGCGATCAAAGCATACAGAAAGGTCGGACAGTACTTTCTCAGCTCACACAATCCCAAAAACATAAGGAATCCGCCTATAAGCATTCCGGCAAAAAGATAATTGCCAAGTCCAAGCGTAATAATGAATGCAGTTATATATCCTACAAGTAACAGTCCAAATCCCATTTCTGTATCCTTTCCGAATTACTGCGCGTTAGCTTTTCCGGGAGCTCCGCAGCAATTCTTATATTTCTTTCCCGATCCGCAAGGACAGGGATCGTTTCTTCCGATCTTCTCGGATGCAGGCTTTCTTATCGTAACACGAGCCGCTTTCTTTGCGCCGCCCTCAAATCCCGTTGTAAGGGGATTTGCGACCTGAACCCTCTTAATAGGCTCGGTGGCTCTCGGAACGACCGAGAGAATGGTTCTGACGGTCTTCTCTCTTATCTCCTCGACCATAGCGTCAAACATATCACCGCCTGTGATTCTGTATTCGGTTACGGGATCTCTCTGAGCATATGCCTGGAGATTGATCTCACCCTTAAGCTCATCCATAGCGTCAATATGCTCCATCCAAGCGGTATCAACGTGACGGAGAAGAATAGATCTTTGCACCTCAAGGAAGGTATCGTGACCGAACAGCTCCTCCTTCTCGCTAAGCTTTTCTATCGCGCGGTTGCAAAGCATATCGTCAATATCCTCTTTCTTGAGCTTGGCAAGCTCTGCATCGGTATATTTGAGATCATCCTCGCCGCAAAGATAGGGCAAGCTTGCACGAAGTCCGTCAAGATCCCAATCCGCACTGGATTCATCCGCAGTATGTGCCGCAACTGCAGCACGAACGGTTGATAGCACCATCTTCTTTATTGTGTCGGAAATGCCCTCGCCGCCGTCAAGAACGTCGCCTCTTTGCTTGTAAATGATCGTTCTCTGCTGATTCATAACGTCATCGTATGAAAGAACGTACTTACGGCGCTTGAAGTTATTGCTTTCAATCTTACCCTGGGCGCTCTCTATCGAGTTGGAGAGCATTCTCGCGTCGATAGGTGTAGTCTCATCAAGACCCATTCTATCAACAAGAGTAATTATTCTGTCAGAGCCGAAAAGTCTCATAAGATCGTCCTCAAGCGAGAGATAGAATCTCGACTCACCGGGGTCACCCTGACGTCCCGAACGTCCGCGAAGCTGGTTATCAATGCGTCGGCTCTCGTGTCTCTCCGTACCAAGAATATACAGTCCGCCCGCTTCTCTTACCTTTTCCGCCTCGGGTGCGATCTCTGCTTTGTATTTGTTGTAAAGCTCCTTGAAGGTCTCTCTTGCGGCAAGTATTTCCTCGTCGTCAGTGTTTGACGTACCGTTCGCCTCAATGATAAGCTCCTCGGGGATCTGCATAGCCCTCATCTCCTGCTTTGCAAGGAATTCGGGATTACCTCCAAGCATAATGTCGGTTCCACGTCCCGCCATATTGGTGGAAATCGTTACAGCGCCGAATTTTCCTGCCTGAGCAACGATCTCAGCCTCTTTTTCGTGGTATTTAGCATTAAGAACCGTGTGCTTGATACCCGCGCTCATAAGTCTGCGAGAAAGCTCCTCGGATTTTTCGATCGAAACAGTGCCGACAAGCACAGGCTGACCCTTTTTATTACATTCCTTGATCTGCTCGATAACCGCACTGTACTTGCCGTTGATGGACTTGTAAACTCTGTCAGGGTGATCAAGTCTGATCATAGGCTTATTTGTGGGAACCTCGACAACGTCAAGCTTATATATCTCTCTGAATTCCTCCTGCTCTGTAAGCGCCGTACCGGTCATACCCGAGAGCTTTCCGTACATTCTGAAGTAATTCTGGAATGTGATAGTCGCAAGAGTTTTGTTTTCCTTTTCGATCTTAACGCCTTCCTTTGCCTCGATTGCCTGATGAAGTCCGTCGGAATAGCGTCTGCCGTACATCATACGTCCTGTAAACTCGTCAACAATGATAACGCCCTTGTCGGTTACAACGTACTGCTGATCGCGGAACATTACACCGTGTGCCTTGATAGCCTGGTTAACGTAATGCATAAGCTCAGCGTTCTCGGGATCGGTAAAGTTCTCAACTCCAAAGAAGCTCTCAGCCTTTTTAGCTCCTCTTGGAGTAAGGATAGCGTTTCTTGCCTTTTCGTCAACGATATAGTCGGCATCAATATTATCCTGGTCTTCCTTGTTATCTAACTCCTTGATAACAAACTTTCGAAGTGACCTTGCAAATTTATCAGCACGGTCATACATATCGGTGGGATCCTCACCCGCGCCTGAAATGATAAGAGGAGTTCTTGCCTCGTCAACGAGGATCGAGTCAACCTCGTCCACGATCGCAAAATTATGACCTCTCTGCACCATTCTTTCCTTGTAAACGACCATGTTATCGCGCAGATAGTCAAATCCGAACTCATTATTTGTTCCGTAGGTTATGTCTGCCTTGTACGCAGCCTGCTTTTCGGCATTATTCATTCCGTGAACGACAAGTCCGGTGGTAAGTCCCATAAAGCCGTAAACACGGCCCATCTCCTCACTGTCACGCTTTGCAAGATAATCGTTTACGGTAACGATATGAACACCCTTGCCCGAAAGAGCATTAAGGTACGCTGGAAGAGTCGCCACAAGTGTCTTACCCTCTCCGGTCTTCATCTCCGCAATTCTTCCCTGATGAAGAATTATACCTCCGAGAAGCTGAACGTGGAAGGGACGCTTACCAAGCACACGGTCATCCGCTTCTCTGACAGCCGCAAAGGCGTCCGGCAGAATATCGTCAAGAGTCTCGCCCGATGCAAGTCTCTCCTTGAGCTTTGGAGTTGTTGCCTTAAGCTCGTCATCGGTCATAGCCGAATATTTATTTGCAAGCTCCTCTATTTTTTTTGCAATCTTTTCAACCTTTTTTATCTGTTTTTCACTGTAGGTTTTAAAAAGTCCCATTCATTTTCTCCTTTTTCGGTGGGTAAAATTATTTCAACGTGTCGTTAAAAACACCAAATTGCGCACAATATCACATTATAAGATACATTATACTATACTTTATACGATAAAGCAACTGCTAATTGTAAATTTTCGCAAAACACTTGCAAACTTACACCAATTGTTATATAATTATTAGAGACTTTAATCATTTGCCGCTTTCACGGCAGAACGGAGACGTATGTCACACATAAACATCATTCTTTGCGAGCCCGAAATACCGCAGAACACAGGAAACATTGCCCGCACGTGCGCCGCAACGGGCGCCTCCCTTCACTTGATAAGACCACTCGGATTTGAAATAGATAATGCAAAGCTCAAGCGAGCAGGGCTTGACTATTGGGACAAGCTCGATATTACTTATTACGATGGACTTTCAGATTTTTATACAAAGCACCCCGAAGCAAAGGTCTATTATTTCTCAACGAAAGCAAAGCATAATTACTGCGACGTAAAATACGAGGGAGACGTCTGGATAATGTTCGGCAAGGAAACTCGCGGACTTCCCGAGGAGCTTCTTCGCGACAATCCCGACACCACCGTGCGAATTCCAATGCGTGACCATCTGCGCTCGTTAAATCTTTCAAACTCGGTTGCCATTGCTGTGTATGAGATCCTTCGTCAGTGGAGCTTTGAGGGAATGCAGGAGATTGGCGAACTGACAAAATATTCTTGGGATTAAGGAAAAAATATGAATCAAAACAAAAAAGTAACTGTTGCGATGAGCGGCGGTATCGACAGTGCCGTGGCTGCCCTGCTTGTTAAAGAGCAAGGGTTTGTAACCCGAGGCGCAACCATGAAGCTTTGTTCAAAGCACCAGCCTGACGGCACCGATCTATCAATGAGTGATATTAACGATTCAAAAGCAATTTGCGCGTCCCTTGGGATAGATCACGTGGTGTACGATCTGACAAATGAGTTTCACAAAACAGTCGTCAAGGACTTTATCGACACTTATCTCGAAGGTAAAACGCCTAACCCCTGCATAGTCTGCAACAAGCATCTCAAATTTGGAAAATTACTCGAATTAGAGATAGCGCTCGGAACCGATAGCATCGCAACAGGACATTACGCAAATATTGAAAAAGACGTCAACGGAAGATTCCTTTTGAAAAAAGCCGCTGACGCAAAAAAGGATCAGACGTATATGCTCTGGTCACTTAACCAACACCAGCTCGCACACACACTTTTCCCTCTCGGATCCCTGACAAAAGCCGAAATACGCGCCATAGGAGCCGAGAACGGCTTTGTCAACGCCCACAAAAGCGATAGCCAGGATATCTGCTTCGTTCCCGACGGAGATTATGCATCCTTCATTGAGAACGAGCTCGGTGAAAAATATCCGCAGGGCGACTACGTTGACGAAGCGGGAAATATCCTCGGCAAGCATAAGGGTATGATACACTATACCATAGGTCAGCGCAAGGGCCTGGGAATATCAATGAATAAGCATATTTTCGTAACCAAAAAGGATGCCGCAACCAACACCGTTACCCTTGCAGATGAAGATAGACTCTTCACCAATACTGTGAAAATAAAAAACATCAACCTTATTCCCTTCGCCAATCTCGATGGCAAAATGAGAGTTGAAGCAAAAATCAGGTATAGCCAAAGACAAGGGCTGGCATATGCTGAGCAAACAGGAGAGGACGAGATAACTCTTACCTTTGACGAGCCCGAAAGAGCCCCCGCCCCGGGACAGTCAGCCGTTATATATGTCGGCGAATACGTAATTGGTGGCGGAATAATTATATAAAAAATCGCATTGAGGCAAATCTCAATGCGATTTTTTATTTGTATCAGTCGTCTTTTTTCTTTCTGCTCGTGGTCTTGTTCAGAATTGCAACGCAAGCAATAATGATTACCGTTACGATCAGAATCCCAAGCATTCCCTGTCCCATGTAGCTAAGGGTGTCAACCATATTGTCAACGTTGGACTGATCAGGATCAAACGTTTCATATTCAATTGTTTCAACAAGCTGAGTTTCTGTTTCGATATTAGTCTCTGTGCTTGTTATTACTTCACTATTTTCAAGGTTGTCGGTAAATTTTTATTGCCAAAAAGATAAGTACACCGCCAATTATCCACATAACGACGGCTTGCCAGGTTATGTCTGCAAAACCTGAAAAGAGTTGATTAAAAAAATTACCCAAAGCTGTTCTCCTTTTCATTTGCATAAGCTTGAAACAAGGCCAAAATAACCTTAGAACAAGCATAAAAATTGCGTAATAGTGATAAATTCACCAAATTACGACATTATAATTTTACCATTATTTGAAAGTCCAGTCAAGCGACTTTACACAGAATTTACACAATTTAAAGCATTACGCTCATATTACGGATCTTGGAGCTTTTTATTCCGTCATTTACCGAATATGCATGATTTTCAAGATAATCCGAATCCGACGCACTTATCCCCTGCTCCTTCAATACGCGAGTAATGTCTGCGCAAAAGCTCTCGATCCAGTCAGAAATCAGCGTGGCATCAATATTCGGCGTATCGATCAGGGATTCAAGAAGGCATGCCCTATCGCCTAAAACATCAAGATCCCGCATTGCTCTGAATGACCACTTGTAATACGGCATATGAGTTCGATTCAGCAAAAAAGTCATCTCAATGGCATTCTTAACAAAATCCGAGAGAGCAAGACGTGCTGCCCCGTTTTCTCCGTGCTTGAGACACCGCTCAAAGTTGTACTGCCCCGTCTGTGCCATATACATCGCGCATGAGGCTATTTTTTTGCGTCTTACGTCCTCGGGCATACCGTTCAGAATCTCGTTTCTGATTCTTGTAAATTCACCCAAGGGATCGTAAAAGACCTCGCCGTTCGTCGCCTCGGCGAGATAGTGTGACGGTGTATATAGCCAATCAAGCTCGCTCTCAGGCGCACCTGCTCTTCCCGTGTATCTACGGTAAAAATCCGAAATAGTCATCACGCCCTTTGAGTCATTTCCCAAAACACTTGCTTCCTTGAGCTGAATTCCGTCAAGAGTCTTCGGGAGCCTCGCATATGCTCTGAAAAGCTTAAATCCAAATTCCCTTTCATCCTCATCAGCAAGCCAAATACAGAAAGAAGGCTCAAAATCATGATCACGGGATATTTCATCATCATAGCCGAAGCATTCCGAGCCGTGACCGACAAGACCTACGGCAATTCTATCCGCGTATTGCGCAAATTCACTCTCGATCATCGGTTTTCCGTATTTCTCGTAAAACTCACGTGAGATCTCAATTCCCTTCATAGATTCTCTCCACGATCGCCTTCAGCTTTTTTTCATAATCAAAATATCCGAAGTATCCAAAAGACGGGTAGCATTTCGAACATAAAAAGGCAAAATTTCCGTCCTGAACGTTTTTCTCAGAGGACAAAAGCTCCCAAGCGCGATCCATACATGAGTAAACTCTGTCATCAAAATTGTCCGAGTCATAATAAAGATGGGCAAGATTTACATAGGTGACAGCAATCTCTCCGTTGTATTTGTCTCCGCTCTTTTCAAGTATGGATATGGCATTATAACAAGACTTTTCCGCCTCGTCTACTCGATTCAACTCCTTGTACGCGCTTGAGACGTTGTTATAATATGCAGCCAGCCTGTAATCATCGGAGGAAAGGTGCTTTTCATATATTTCTTTGGCTTTTTCGTAATATTGCATAGCAGACGCCGTTTCACCGAACGCCTTCATCGTGGTCGCACCGTTGAGATAAATGGTTCCGGATGATTCTAAACTATCCGCGCCAAGCGCCTTTATTAAATCAAAAGCCTCGTTAACGGCAGAAATGCCGCGCTCCTTATTGCCGGTACGCCTGAAATATCCGATCTCCTCATTCAGTATCTCAAGAAGACCGCGGTCATCGTGAAGAATACGCGCCTCCCTCTCCCAATATTCAAGAAGCTCGCCGACCGCCCTCAGATCGTTTTTGTCGAAAAGCTCATCGAGCTTTTGCATTATTCTCATGATCGGAACAACGTCATACGATTCCTTTGAGCAGGTAGGACAGTTATATGCACCGGTCATTGTATTACTTCCTTTCACTGTCTGTTACCGCCTGAGCAGATCTTACCGCGCCGATAAAGGCAGCAACCTTTACGTGCTCAGGGTGAACTCTGTATCTCTCAAGTGTCTCGAGAGACTCAAATTCGGTTATGTATATCATATCAAAGGATCTCTCGGATCGAAGCACGTCTCTCTCTACACTCATAGATTTTATTTCGGGAATAACGGCCTTAAGATAAGCAAATTTCTCCTCGATCGAGCTCATGATCTCATCCTTATTCATACCTTCATATTCATCAACGAATTTCCACATTATTACGTGTCTTATCATATTGAACCTCCGCACGGTTTACTGTAAAAAAATTATATCACAGTGTGCTTTTTTTGTCAATAACCCGAAGAAGCTGTTTCGTCAATAAATTGTGTAAAAAAACACAAACTCTATTGACTTTTTATCTATAATATTGTATAATATATGTTCAACATTGGAAAAAACGGAGGTGACAAAGCTTGCTCGACGCGTTTTACGCCCAAACATCCCCGACAGCGGTAACAATAATTGCAATAGCGATCATTCTTGTTTGCGGCTTCGCAATGACAAGAATAACCAAGCTCTTAAAGCTTCCAAATGTCACCGCCTATATTATAGTCGGAATATTGATCGGTCCTTTTTGCCTTGACCTTATACCCGACAGTGTCATCGCAGGTACCGACTTCATTTCAGACATTGCCCTCGCGTTTATTGCGTTCAGTGTCGGCGAATTTTTTAAGCTGAAATCTCTCAAAAAGAACGGCGCAAAAACTATAGTAATTACCCTTTTTGAAGCACTTCTCGCAACAATTCTCGTATTTATACTTACGTTTGTTATTCTGAAGCTGGACATTGTTCTCTGTGTTGTCCTTTCTGCGCTTGCTGCCGCAACCGCACCTACCTCAACCGCAATGACCATAAGACAAACAAAGGCAAAGGGTAATTTCGTTGACACTCTCCTGCAGGTCATCGCGCTTGACGATGTGCTGAGCCTGATAGCGTTCAGTATTTCACTTTCAATAGCGGGAGTATTCCTCTCAGACGGCGGTAATCTTTCAGCAGGAACAGTTATTATGCCTATCGTCATCAACATAGGTATAATGGTCCTTGGCGGATTTTTCGGTTTCTTCCTTAAGGTCCTCATGCCACAAAAAAGAACGACAGATAACAGACTGATAATCCTCATCAGTTTGCTCTTCCTCTTCTGCGGAATCTGCGCACTCCTTGACATTTCTCCCCTGCTGGGATGCCTTGCGATGGGAATGGTGTATATCAATGTGACCGGGGACGATAAGCTTTTCAAGCAGATCAATTACTTCAGTCCACCGATAATGCTCATATTTTTCGTACGCTCGGGACTTAATCTTCAGCTTGATTCTCTTTTTACCCCGACGGGCAATACCGGAAGCGTTCCTATCATTGCAATAGCACTTCTTTACTTCGTTATCCGAATGATTGGAAAATACTGCGGTGCGTTCTTAGGCGCAACCGTAATAAAGGCGGATGCAAAGGTCAGAAATTATGTGGGACTTGCTTTGATTCCTCAGGCTGGAGTCGCTATCGGTCTTTCAGCGATGGCAGCAAGAACTCTCGGAGGCGAGATCGGAGAAAACCTGCAGACGATAATCTTAGCTTCAAGCATACTGTACGAGCTTATCGGCCCTGCGTGCGCTAAGCTTTCGCTTTATCTCTCCGGCTCCATATCGAATAAGATCGAGGATATCGCGCCGGTTGAAACACACGATACCGAAGGAAATCCGCGCCGTGAGGTAGATATCTTAATCGAGAGAATACAAAAGATCCGCGCAGAAATTCCCGAGCGTGAAATTAACGCTCCTTCACCAGAGGAGCAGGCATTCACAGAGGCTTCCGAGGAGCAGTATGAGGCTATGTATGAGCTCCACAGAAACAGAATGAGACGTAGATAATAAGTTGAAAGGTAAAGATAGATTATGTTTTTAACAGTTAATTTGTTTGAAGTATCAGACCCCATCAGCAAGCTGCTTGGAGAATGGGCTACAAAGCTTGATATATGGTCAATAGTTTTAAGAATAGGTATATCCATTCTTTTTGCCGCGATAATTGGATGGGAAAGATCAACCAAGCGCCACGCTGCGGGACTCAGAACATTTATGCTGACCTCGCTTTCGGGAACACTTGCAATGATGCTTGACATCTTCATTATGCAGAAATTCAATGCAGGATTCCCCATGATCTCGGCGGCTTTCGTTGTTGGAATCGCGATTATCAGCTCGAATTCTATCCTTTACAGTTCAAAAAGTCAGATCAAGGGACTCACGACCGCGGTAGGACTCTGGGCGGTCGGTATATCGGGACTTCTGATCGGTGCAGGCTTCTACACCGTATCGGTAATATGCTTTGCCGCAATGCTCTGCTGTCTGTCTCTCTTCCCGTCACTTGAGCGTCGCTTCAAGAATCAGTCAAACCACTTTGAAATACACCTTGAGCTCAAGCACAAGGACGATCTTCAGAATTTCGTAACGACCATCCGTCAGTTAGGACTTCGAATCGACGATATAGAGGTTAACCCGGCTTATATTAATTCCGGACTCAGCGTTTACTCCGTCGCACTCACAATACAGAGCGGTGAGCTTAAGAAATACAAAACCCACACCGAAATCATAGAGGCGCTTCGCTCGATCGAATATATCCATCACATAGAAGAAATGACATAAAAAGATTTATCTCCCGGGATCTCTCCGGGAGATATTTTTTTGAAAAAAATACGCTTTGAGTGATGACAAACTGAAAGATATATGATATAATATATTTATCTATGTAAATATATACGAGGTAAAAATGGATATTGCAATAATTATCTTATCGGTCATCACACTTTTAGCATCTCTCATTTCCCTGTTTTTCGTCTATTCAATGACAAAAAGGATGAATGAGATAGGCAAAGCAAATAAAAACGATAAAAAGCTGGACGAGCTTCGCGAGAGCATCTATAATGAATTTTCAAGAAACAGAAGCGAGCAGAATCAGTCCGCAGTTGCGCAAAGACGTGAGCTTGAGCAAAAAATAGCGGAAATCAATAAGAGCCTTGAAAAGCTCAGCACAACAAACCAGGAGCAGCTCGTCAGAATACTCAGAGAGGTATCGGTAGGACTTGGCACGATTCGTGAAAAGAATTCCGAGGCAACCGAAAAACAGAACGCGAGAATTGAGGCCGCGCTTGAAAAGATCCGTCAGAACAACGACCAGAAGCTCGAGCAGATGCGCACCGTGGTTGATGAAAAGCTCACCTCTACCCTCACACAGAGACTTGACAGCTCGTTTAAAACAGTATCCGACCAGCTTGAGCACCTTTATAAGGCTCTCGGAGAGATGAAGGAAATGTCGGGCGGAATCACAGAGCACGTAACCTCACTTAACCGTGTGCTGACGAACGTCAAGGCAAGAGGAACCTGGGCAGAGGTACAGCTCAAGAATATTCTTGACCAGACTATCCCGAACATGTACGTTGAAAACTATGCTCCGAGCACATCAAGCAAGGACAGAGTCGAGTTTGCTATCAAGATCCCCTCTGGCGACGGATATAAGGAGATCACATACCTTCCCCTCGACTCAAAATTCCCGATGGAGGACTACGTAAGACTTTGCGAGGCAACAGACAATGCAGATCCAGAGGCAACCCGACTTGCGAGAAAAGCTCTTGAGGAAAGAGTGATCCACGAAGCCAGAACGATCACAAAATACATAAGTATCCCCAAAACAACTCCGTTTGCAATTATGTATCTTGCAAGCGAAGGACTTTATGCAGAAATCGCCTCATCCCCCAACGCAATTCCCGAAAGACTTCAGACAGAATTCAACATAATGGTAGCAGGGCCCTCAACGATCACCGCTCTTCTAAATTCCCTTTCGCTCGGCTTCAGAATTGCCGCTATCAACGAAAAGGCGAGCGAGGTCAGAAAGATACTTTCAGCTGTCAAATCGCAGTACGATACGTTCTCAGGTGTTCTCGCAAAGGCAAAGAAAAAGATTGACGAAGCAGGAAAGTCACTTGACGAGGCTCAACACAGAAACGACATTATCCAGAAAAAGCTTCGCACAATAGAGGCGCTTGAAATCTCCGAGTCTGACTCAGTATTGCAGATCGAATCAGGCGAGCAGGGTGAAGACGACGACGAATAATCCAAATAAAAATCAGGAGTATCAAATGAACAAACATAAAAGTTCCATAAAGGCTGAAATCAAACAGCCTGCGGAGAAATTCAAATACTCGATAGAACTGTTTATAACAACCTTTCTTTCATCCTATTTTCTCGTCAGCATTTTCAATCTTCTATTACATATCGATGACGAGATTTTCTACACGTCAAAGGACTTTTTGCAAGCAGACGCCGCACCCGGCTCTCTTATCGGACACTGTGCGGCATTGGCCTTCATTATGCTCTTGCTCACTGGTCTTGTAGCAATTTTCCCGAAGGTAAATATCGTTCCTAACGTACTTGTAAGCTCTGCATCAATTCTCGCAATTATTTTGATGTACAAGTCCAACACCTCACAGTACTATACCTACTTTGCTGTAATGCTCGTAATGGCAATAGTTATGCTCTACGCAACCGAGAAGAAATGCTTCAGCTTCATCAAAGCAGATTTTCACACGGGCATTATGTGGGGCGCAATCGTCATCATCGCGCTGATCTGTTGCTTTATTGTCGGAGCGATAGGAGTATACAGATATCTTACTTATTCAACTCCTAACTTTGACTTCGGACTCTTCTGCAATATGTTCTATAACATGGCAGAAACGGGCGCGCCGAATTCAACGAGTGAGCGTGATATGCTTCTCTCGCATTTTGCAGTGCATTTCTCGCCGATATATTATCTGATGCTCCCCTTCTATTTTATTTTCCGTTCCCCCGCAACGCTCCAGATATTGCAGGCAGTCGTCATCTACATTGGCATTATACCGATCGTGCTTATTGCACGTAAAAGAGGGCTTTCAAAGAAAATGACCGTTGCGGTCGCGCTTCTCTATGCCGCATATCCCGCACTCAGCGCAGGATGCTTTTACGACCTGCACGAGAATTGCTTCCTCGTAACCCTTCTTTTGTGGGTATTCTATTTCTTTGAGACTGAAAAATATATTCCCTTAGCGATCTTTTCCGTTCTTACTCTTCTTGTAAAAGAAGACGCGTTTATCTATCTCATTTTCTTTGCCATTTATATTTTGCTTTCGACAAAGAAATGGAAGATAGGCATTCCGATGGCAATAATTCCGCTTATATATTTCCTTATCGTTTCATCACTTATGGAGCAATACGGCACCGGAATTATGTCAAGCCGCTTTGGAAATATGATCTATGATAGTGAGGACGGACTTATCGGTGTTATCAAGACCATTCTGTTAAATCCCGGATATACCCTTACGCAGATCTTCGCAACAAGTGCAGGTGACACAGGAAAGCTCAAATATCTCATTCAGCTTCTCCTGCCCCTCGCATTCCTTCCTTTCGCGACCAAAAAGGTGTCAAGATTGCTTCTCCTGACTCCAATTTTGCTTAATATTCTCACGATGTACAAATATCAGCCCGATATAACCTTCCAGTACAGCTTTGGAATTACGGCATTTATTTTCTACCTTGCGGTAATGAACCTTTCCGAGCTTAAACCGTTCTCAAAGGGATATCTGACGCGCGTGGCAATAATTGCAACCGTGCTTATGTACCTGATAGTCGTTATACCGAAATACAGCACGTATTCAAAGAGATACGAGGAAAAATCAGAGCTATATTCACGTATCGACTATGCTCTTGAGGAGGTGCTGCCCGAGGATGCGTCGGTCACCTGCACTACCTTCCTTTTGGCGCATATATCTGAACGTGACGTAATTTATGAGGTCAACTATCACAAAGAAAACGGAGTATACAAGACTGATACCGAATATATCGTGCTTGATATCCGTCCGGGATACGATGACGACAGTCTGAAGATCGCTGAATTCTATTATGCGAACGGATATGTAAAATATTACCGTGACGAGGGCGCAGTGCTTATCCTCGTCGATGAAAACTTTGAAAAATAAAGGAATTTACTATGTTATTAGCGGCAACATGCCTATTTGGACTTGAAAAACAGCTTGGGGAGGAGATAGATGCCCTCGGACTTAAAAGAGTTGAGACGATCGACGGCAGAGTACTCTTTGAGGGTGAAGAAAAGGACATTCCCCGAGCAAACATCAATTTAAGACTTGCAGAGCGCGTATTTATCGTCCTCGGGCGCTTTCACGCAGAGAGCTTTTCCGAGCTTTTTGACGGCACTTATTCACTTCCCTGGCAGGAATGGATAGGCAGGCTCGACGAATTTCCCGTCACAGGACATTCCATAAAAAGCAAGCTTACAAGCATCCCGGACTGTCAAAGCATCGTAAAAAAGGCGATAGTTAACAGACTTTCCACAGAATACGGGATCTCATGGTTTGAGGAAACGGGGGTTAAGTATAAAGTCGAATTCTTCATTCTCAAGGACGAGGCTATGCTTATGATAGATACCTCCGGTCTCGCCCTCCACAAGCGCGGATACAGACCCGACGCTGGCGCTGCACCGCTACGCGAAACGCTTGCCGCAGCTATTGCTCTCACAAGTAGACCTAAAGAAGACGTTCTCATATGGGATCCTTTCTGCGGCTCTGGCACGATCGCTATTGAGGCGGCAATGATAGCAAGACGTATCGCCCCGGGACTTAAGCGTGAGTTCGCGGCAGAAAAATTCGCTAGAGTAACTTCTGACATGTGGGAACAGGCAAGACAAGAAGCCGCTGCACTTGAGATCAAGGATTCTTCCTTTGAGGTCTGGGCATCCGATATAGACGAGGACATCCTCGACGTTGCTTATGAAAACGCGCTTCGCGCTGGAGTTGAGGAAAACATCAACATTTTCTGCGCAGATGCGAGAAAAATCGAAAAGCCCACAGACAGACGAGGAACTATTGTTTGCAATCCTCCGTACGGCGAAAGAATGGGCGAGATGCGTGAAATTGAGCAGCTATACCGCGAAATCGGACGTAATTTCAAGAATTTTGAGCCCTGGCACATCTACGTGATAACATCCTGCGAATATTTTGAGAAGCTCTACGGCAGGCGCGCGGACAAGATCCGAAAGCTCTATAACGGAATGCTTCCCTGCAATTTCTATCAGTTCTTCAAGCCTGAACAGTTCAGAGTTGACCGCCCGCAAAATAAAACGTTTAACAAAAACAAATCCTTTGATAACAAAAACAAATATATAAAACCCAAGAAATAAGAGGATAATATGCTCAATCTATGTGATCCCAGAACAATAAAACAGGTAATGGACATGTTCGGTCTGACATTCAAAAAGGAATACGGTCAGAACTTCCTTACCGACAATATGACAGTCGAGGATATAGCCGACGCGTGCAATGACGATAAGGATATCACGGTTATCGAGATCGGACCCGGCATCGGTTGTATGACCCGTGAGCTTTGCGAAAGATATTCGCGCGTTATCGCGTTTGAGATCGACTCGGGACTTATTCCCGTTCTCAAATACACACTTGACGGATACAAAAACGTAACCGTGATCAACGAGGATATTATGAGGGCAGACCTCGACACTATCCTTGCTCCATATTTTGAGATGGGCAAGGTCGCTGTCTGCGCAAATCTTCCCTACTACATCACCACGCCGATCCTTATGAAGCTTATAGAGTCAAAGCTTCCCTTTGATTCAATTACCGTAATGGTGCAGACAGAGGTCGCTCAAAGGCTCGCCGCAGGTGCGGGAAAAAAGAATTGCGGTGCAATTACCGCCGCTATTGACTATTACGGGGATGCCAAGATGCTATTCACCGTAAGCGCAGATAGATTTATGCCTCCCCCAAAGGTTACGTCAAGCGTCGTTCGTATCGATCTATGGAAGGATAAGCCTGTAAATCCTATTGACGAGGAGTTATTTTTCCGTACTGTAAAGGCGGCATTTGAGCAAAGAAGAAAAACTCTGCCAAACTCCCTTTCAACCGGATTTCCCGAAATACCTAAGGAGCGACTTACAGATATAATCACCTCGTGTGGACATCGCCCCGACGTAAGGGGAGAAAAGCTCTCAGTTAAGGACTTCTGCGCCCTATCCGATGCAATATATAAAGAAATCAATCAGTAAAGCTATGAAAAAAACACTTTTTACATTTTTCCTATTACTTATCGCTCTTTTGGCGATCTCCTGCGATTCGGAGCAAGAATGCAGACACGAAAATGTATCTCAGAATACAATCGCCCCCACTTGTACCGAAAGCGGATATACACAAAACACCTGCAATGATTGCGCATATTCCTTCCTGACAGAACGCAGTGATCCTACAGGTCACACATTTTCAAGCAGAACGGTGTCCCCTACCTGTGTTACAGGCGGATACACCGAATATACATGTGAATGCGGTGCGTCTTATGTGTCTGAACAAACTAGCGCCCTCGGTCATAACTATTCGCTAGAAGTAACCGACCCTACGTGTGTTGAACGCGGATATACCAAATACACGTGCAAAAAATGTAATTTATCTCACGTTTCGCTTTATACGAGCGCACTTGGACACACGTTCGAAGAAACTGTCATCGCTCCTACCTGCGACAAGGAGGGCTACACTGAATACAAATGCGCTTGCGGATATACCACAACAGCAAACATCACAAAGCCCACAGGGCACAACTATAAAGAAGAGGTTATCTCGCTTGCAAGTTGTACCGAAACCGGAGAGATCAGGTACACCTGCGAATGCTCGGATACTTATACGCTTACAGTAGCACCGACCGGACACACCTTTTCCCGCACGGTTACAATGCCTACGCTGTCGGATATGGGTTCTACAATTTTTAACTGTTCTGCCTGCGGATATGAATACATCGGAGAATATAGGTTTTACAGTGATATTCTTGAAAACGCGTATTCAAACAGCACAGACGTTCTGGCGAAAGGCATAGACGTATCTTATCACAACTATAAGGTCGACGGCAACGGTGACTATATTTCTCTCAATTGGGAAGCTATCAAAGCATCGGGGATAAGCTACGTGATCATCCGCGCAGGCGATGCAGCAATAGGAATTGATCCCACCTTTGAGAAGAGCTACGCAGAGGCAAAGGCTGCAGGGCTTGACGTCGGTGTCTATTTTTATACACGCGCAACAAGCGTGCACGAGATCACACTTGAGGCTAATCTTGTACTCTCTGCCCTGCAAGGCAAGCAGTTTGAATATCCGATCTACCTCGATCTTGAAGATGAGTCACTTATGACCATTCATCCCTCAATTCTCAACGAAATGTGTATGACCTTCTTCACCACGCTCCAGCGCGCAGGCTATTATACCGGTCTTTATGTCAACGACGAATGGCTCTATAACCTTATAGACAAGGAAACCGCGCTTTCTCGCTTTGAGATCTGGTATGCAAGGTATCCTAAGTATGAAGAGGGGGAGCTCCCGACCTGGAATGAAGAGGAATTTGGAAAAACGCTCGGAATGTGGCAGTATACCGACAACGGAACTATTGACGGAATTGATCACACCGTCTTCGATATGAACTATTCCTACAAGGACTACCCCTCGATAATCAAGGAATACGGCTTTTCGGGATACGACGGTGATTTCAAGTTTCACGACACCGGTAAGACCTTCGTATGGGTCTCATCTGATACAATAAAAGTAAGAAGCAAGGCCGATTATTTCACAAGCGACGAATACGATGCAAGCCTTGACGTTATAGGCTACGCAGAATTCGGCTCACGCTTTGAGGTAGTTGAGAAGACCGAGCAGTACACCGCAATTATCTACAACGGTACCGTTGCCTACATGAGCGCAAATCCAAAGTATATTTCCTTTGACGGATTATTCTTAAAATAAAAAGATCGGCACACCGGATCGGTGTGCCGAAATTTTTATGCCTCAGGCTTCTTTTCAAGCTTGAGAGGATAGTCTCCAAGATGCTCCATCTTGAAGCCGTTTGCCTTATATTCTTCGTAGTTGAATGCCTCAAGCTCATCAATAGCGAGCTTGTGGAACTCGTAAAAATTGTACCACCACTCATATCCCGTTCCGAGATCTGCATTGAGGTAAGCATCAGCAATGTCACATCCCATTGCGGGAGCAACGTAGAATGCGCCCATAGCAAGAACGTTTACACCGTTACCCGTAATAGCACGGAGAGCTGCAGGAACGCTCTCAACAACACCTGCATGAACGTGAGGACACTTGGATGCCGCGATATGAATACCCATACCCGTACCGCAGAAAAGAAGCGCTCTTTCAAAATTTCCCTCGGAGATCTGCGCACCAACGCGAAGACCAACGCGGTGGAACATATTCTCTGTGTCATCGGGATCGCTGTCAGCTGTAACACCGAGGTCGGTGATCTTCCAGCCCTTTTCTCTGAGGTGAGCGCAAACAGCCTCCTTAAGAGGATAGCCGGCAAAGTCTGCACCAACTACAAGATACTTGTCCTTAACTGTTTTCATAACTATTTCTCCTTTTATATGTTATTTTTTAATTATAAACGTATTTTTTCCTGTCTTTAGTGTCTCACCGTTGTAAAAAGCCTCGACCCCGTTGGGAATAATGACCGTGTACTCAAACACACCGTCCTTATATTCCCAACCAAGCTCTATCTCACCGCGAACCGTCTGCATCTTAGCCCAAACGTAGCCCGCATCGGCGATAAACTGAGGACGGAGAATGATCCTTTCAAAGCCCGGAGCATCCTCGCAGGGTTCTATACCAAGCATCGTCTTAAAGAACCATCCGATAACGTTCGAAAACATATGATGGTTGTGAGAGTCGCGATCAGCACCGTCCCAGCACTCCCAGAGCGTATCCGCCCCGTGCTGATACCAGGTCTTGTATCCGGGATCACTCTCTGTAATGAGCTTATACGCGAGGTCTCCCCTGCCGCTCTCACCAAGCGCATCGTAAAGATACTGAACACCAAGCATGCCTGATGTAAGCGTCACGTTGCTTCTCTCAACAGTTTGAGCCATCTGCTTTGAGATCATATCCTTATCGGTGTATATACCAAACATTATCATCAAAGCAACTGCCGTCTGCTCATCGACGGTACACCTTCCATTCTCGTCAAGATATTTTGACGCGAAAATTCTCTTGTAGCCCTCAAGCTTTTCTTCGATCGTCTTTGTGTCACGTCCGTCGAGCTTGTAGGCAAGCGCGGTAATCCTCAGTGCTTTGAGGAAGATGATATCGCGAACGAACTCACGAGGAATAAGCGGGCTATTACCCCATCCCATCCAATCAGCAAGAATGAAATTCTTATTCTCCTTGATATATCCTTCAAGAAAATCGAGATATCTGTCAAAGTACTCAATTGCACCCACAAGCATCGTCCTATCGCCCGTGTAAAGATATGCACGGTAAGGCAGCTCATAGAGCATAAGATCACATACAGGACCCCAATCTCGTCCCCATGTGTGTGACGGAACGACTGCGTGAAGCGCACCGTCCTCGCACATATCTGCCTTGATATCCTCAAACCACTTGTTGTAGAAAGGCATAATATCAAAGTTGATGAACGTCTGCTCGATAGATGCCTGAGCATCGTTCATCCAACCGAGCTTTTCGCGTGTTGGACAGTCGGTAAGCGACCAGAACATATTCGAATAGGTCGACTGTATTCCTGCATCGTAAATGTACTGAATAACGGGATTGCCGCACTTGAATTCGCTTCTGCGCTCGATATCGTTGTGGATGAAATAAGCCTTGATATCCTCAGCCCTCGGCGCCTCGTCAAGACCGGTTATAAGGACGTAGCGGAAGCCGTGATAGCAGAAAAGAGGCTTAAAGGTATCTCTCTTACCCGATGCAATAGCCTTATTTATATGGAAGGGCTGACGGTCGGGATAATTGAACTCCTTGTGCAGTCCGTTCATCTTTATTTTGCCGTCGGGATAGATGTCCTCGGTGTAATAAAACTCAAGCTCTCTGCCCTCGGGCGCGGTAAATGTTATTCCCATATATCCCGAGATGGTACGCGCGAAATCAATAAGATAGCCCTCGTTCGTTTTTCTTATTTCAACGGGATCAAGGATCTCTACCTCGCGTACAGGCGGACAGATTATCGGGCGAAGGGTTGCCGTGATCTCCTCGGGCTCTCTTTCAATAGCGTTCATCCAGGTAGAGTCCTCAAAGCCGAGCGCAAGCCAGCTCTCGTCATATTTTCTCATATCGACGAATTCGCCGCTACGCAGATGGCTGTAGGTTATGTATGAAAATTCCCTGCTGACTCTCCAGCTTTTGTCGGATACGAGGGTATTGTCACCGTTCACCCAAAGCGAAACGAGTATCTGCGGAGCATCTCTCCAATAAGCCTCGTGATACTCCCATGCAGTGCGGAATGGCTCGTTGAAGAATCCGTTTCCCGCGATAGCGCAAATCACGTTTTTCCCTTTTTTCAAAAGCGGTGTAACGTCATATTCGTCATACCAGAGTATCTTTTTGTAATCACTCGTCGCGGAAATGAAAATATCTTCCGTAATCGGCTTTCCGTTTATGTAGTAAGAAGCAAATCCGGGACTCTGCACGAAGATACGCGCGTTTTCGACTTCCCCGTCAAGCTCAAACTCACGTCTGAAGAACGGCAGAGGATCGTCAAAGGTATAGCCCGAATGAGTTTTCTGCGCCTTGATAAATCTTGCGCAACCGAACGGATCTGCAATAGCATTTTTAAAAGCAGACATTTATCTATCTCCTTTAAATAATCTTATATTTAAATTATATTTCATACTCATACTAAAGTAAATGCTCAAAAAAACGCTTTTGATGTCCATTTGTGATATATTTTTAAGCATTTATATTGACAAACTGTGCTAAAAGAATTATAATAGATTCACTATGATAGTCAAAAACATACTCCAAAGCGCAGAATCATATACGCACGATAATTGGATATACGAGGATGTAAACGTCGGCTTTTCAAGGCTCTATTACATTATTGACGGCGAGGCCTATTATGAGGAGAATGGCAAAAAAAGAAGACTTAAGAAAAATCACGTCTATCTCACGCCCGTCAAAAAACCGTTTACGCTCTACGAAAACCCCGACGACAAGCTATTCCATACCTACTCGCATGTCGTTACCTTCCCACCCGTTCAGGAGCTTATCGAAATAAAGGTCGAGAATGACACACCGCTTTCCGATGCGGTAAATTTGTGGCGAAAATACATCGCAATTTCGGATTTTGACCTTCAATCAAGCATAATCCAGCTCCTACTCTCCTGTATCGACCGTCAGCAAAGTGACGCGAACAGTATAGCTCTCCGTGTTAAGAATTACCTCGATGCATCGGACACGTTTGAGCTTGATATGCAAAAGCTAAGCCGAAGCTTCGGATATAGCCGCGAGCACATCACGCGCGCCTTTACCGCGGCATACCACGTAACACCAAAGCAGTACCTCAACACCCACCGAATGAATCTTGCCCTCTCCGAGCTTGTAAACGGCAAAAAGATCTATGAGGTCGCGGAGGAGGTCGGCTTTTCCTCACAGTATGCGTTCAGCAAGGCATTTAAAAAGTATTTCGGACTCTCTCCCGAAAAATATCTCCCCACTCTATCAAATATCGATTACGAAAAAGACCTGATATACAACAAAAAATGACAGAGAATCTTATCATTTCTCTGTCATTTTGTTTAAGGACTTGCTTAATAAAAGTTCTTATTTGATGAAATATAGGATCTAATGTCAAACAATACCTTTCGGATTATTTATTTGCCTCCTGAGCACGACGGATCTTCATCATTTCCTTCATACGAAGCTCGGTGTTAAGGATCTTCTTGCGAAGTCTTATTGACTTAGGCGTGACCTCGATAAGCTCGTCATCCTGAATAAACTCGATCGCTTCCTCAAGACTGAATATCTTAGGCGGTGTAAGCAGAAGCTTCTCATCCGCACCCGCGCTGCGGATCGCGGTAAGATGCTTTTCCTTGCAGGGGTTGACAGCAATATCGTCGTTCTTGGGGTTCTCGCCAACAATCATTCCCTCGTAGACCTCGGTCTGAGGACCGACGAAGAGCTGACCGCGCTCCTGCGTATTATAAAGACCGTATCTGGTGGTAACGCCTGCCTCGCTTGCGATAAGCGCGCCAGTGAATCTCATAATAACGCCGCCGCGGTAGGGCTGATAGCCGTCAAAGAGAGTATTGAGAACACCCTCACCGTGTGTAGCGGACAGGAACTCGGAGCGATAACCGAAGAGACAACGGGAAGGAATACTGTATTCTATTCTCATTCTCTCGCCAACGGGGTTCATCTCAATGAGATCACCTTTCCTCTGTCCGAGCTTTTCGATGACCGCTCCAACGTACTCGTTGGGAACGTCAAGAGTAACTCTCTCCATAGGCTCGCATTTCTCACCGTCGATCTCTTTGAGGATTACCTTAGGATTCGAGCAGGTCATCTCATATCCCTCTCGGCGCATATTCTCGAGAAGGATAGAGAGATGCATCTCTCCTCTTCCCGAAACGATAAATTCATCGGTCGTATCTCCGTCGCGAACGCGGAGAGAAACGTCCTTTAATAGCTCTCTGTAAAGTCTCTCGCGGAGCTGACGGGAGGTAACGAACTTGCCCTCCTTGCCTGCAAGAGGGCTGGTGTTTACCGCAAAAGTCATCTCAACGGTAGGCTCGCTCACCTTAACAAACTCAAGAGGCTCGGGATTAATGGTAGCAGTAAGTGTATCACCGATCGAAATGTCCCCGGCACCCGAGAAGCAGATAATGTCACCCACCTTCGCAGTCTCAACGGGAACGCGAAGAAGACCGTCTATCTGATAAAGAGATACGACCTTGGTTCTCTTGGGCTTCTCGTCAGGCTTGTGATAGTTGCAGATAAGGACCTCCTGACCTACCTTGATCTGTCCGCGCTCGATTCGACCGATACCGATACGTCCAACGTAATCGTTGTAGTCGACCGAGGATACAAGCACCTGAAGGTCTCCGTCAAGATCTCCCTCGGGAGCGGGCATATAGTTAAGGATGGTCTCAAAGAGAGGAGTAAGATCGCTTCCCTCCTCGTCAGGCGAGTAGGATGCAGTGCCCGAACGCCCCGAGCAGTAAAGCATGGGAGAGTCGATCTGATCGTCGTCAGCGCCAAGATCGATAAGAAGCTCAAGGATCTCATCCTCGACCTCACCGAGTCGCGCGTCGGGCTTGTCTATCTTGTTTATACATACGATGACCTTGTGATTAAGCTCAAGCGCGCGCTTAAGCACGAATCTGGTCTGAGGCATAGGGCCCTCAGCCGCGTCAACGAGAAGAATAACTCCGTTGACCATCTTGAGAACGCGCTCGACCTCGCCGCCGAAGTCGGCGTGTCCGGGGGTATCAACTATGTTTATCTTAACGTCCTTGTAATGAACAGCCGTGTTCTTTGCAAGGATGGTAATGCCTCTTTCCTTCTCGATATCATCAGAGTCCATTACTCTGGTCACCGTCTCCTGGTTGTCTCTGTAAATGCCGCCCTGCTTGAGCAAGCCGTCAACGAGCGTGGTTTTTCCGTGGTCAACGTGCGCGATTATAGCAACGTTTCTGAGATCTTCTCTTACCATATAAACTCCTTTATTATTCTACAAAAATCAAAATTTCTTCCAACTAAATATTATATCATAAAATGTCAAAATAATAAATTGCAAGAAATTACGATATTTAACAAAAATGCTTTTTCTCTTTTGTGCAATTTTCACACAAAAAGGCCACCGACATATCGGTAGCCTTTTGTTCAATTTCAGTTGAACAGCAATACAGAGGTCTTTCCCCACATACCGCTCTTCTGCGGCTTAACCATCTTGCCGTTTTCCTTGATGTAATCGTAAGCAACACAGTTCATAAGCGTACTGTAAACAACGACCTTGATCTCGTTTCGTCCGCATAAAAGCGCCTCTGTTATATCGGTCTCCTGCCTTACGGGATCGACAACGTCAAATTTTATTCCGTTGACAAAAAGCTCGTACGTGTCACACACTCTTTCAAGCTTAAACACAGCCTTTTTGTAGGTCTTATCAAGCCGGAATTCGGTTTCATATACACCTATACCGCATATCTTCTCCCATTCGGACTTGATATCGCACCAAGGCTTAAGAGAGTCAAGCATTATCTTCTCTTCCTCACTCCACACCGATTCGTAGAAGGTACACGCCCGATTTTCGGGGGAGTGTATCGATCTTATGCTGAGAGACCAATGCTCAAGCACACACTCGCCTACGTAATCGTATTTATGTGCGAAATCTCCATAAATCCCGAGCATTTCCGCCTGCTCATCATTAAGCACCGCAATGATCTTAGCCTCATCCTTAGCAAGATCAAGATACACTTCTGTTCTGCCGCCAACCGCCCATGAATCAAGCCTTGTGACCTTGCAGGAGAATGGATCAATTTCGTACACATCACCAAGAGAATCCAGCGAAACAATACCGCTGTATTCACTCATACACACATCCTTATCGATATAAGGATAAAGGGTTTCACGCGCACCACGCTTGACCGTATGTGAGTTGTAGACGTAGTAGAACGCCGCGCCAGCTATATCAAGCCGCACCGGTCTTATTCCGCAAGGAGTCACGGGCATTATTGCTGGCAGTATTCCCTTTTCCTTGAGCGCCATCGGAACAGCGTGGATATCCTCAACAAAAACATGATTGATCCTTGAAATGATCTCCTCAAGCTCTCTGTCCGTATGACTTCCCGACTCAAAATAGCACTTTGACGGTATCCTACCGACAAATACTACAGTAAGTCCTGCTCTTGAATAGTCAAGTAGCTTTTCAGCCGCACCGAAATCAATATATTCCTCATTATTTACGATTATCGCCTTATAAGCCGCTCCCTCGGGATCAAAAACTCCGTCCTTGACTACCGCATTCTGATGTGAGAAAAGCGACGGAGACAAAAATTCGTAGGTGTATCCCGCATCGTTAAGAGCATTACCGTCTTGATATAAATAACCGCCGTCATACGCCCCCATGTAACAATTGTTCTTGTATTCGTGTCTGTATACGGCAACGTCGATCTTATGCGTGTTTCTTAAGAGATAGTTGCAACGTGATATTTGATCGAGTATCTGCCTCTGTCCGTCAACATTCAGCGTTCTGTTCCACGCGTTCGCCCACCTCGGATGCGTAAAGCCTTCAAATCCGGGCCAATGAATACAGGGACCGACTCCGTTGTCGTTCCCCTCTCCATCGTAATATCCGCAATAATTCGCGCCGTGAAGCACCTGCGAATTCATTCCACCCGCGTAAGAGCGCTTTACCCACCAGAGAAGATCCTCGTGTGTCTGTCCGTAAGCGAACCACGGCTCAGCCGCGCACTCATAAGAGTAGACCGACTTTCTGTCAAGATTTACAGCCGCGCTCATAATACGGAAGTTATCAAGCAGGGGGCGGCCTAAAGGCTCGTTTTCGGGAATTCCAACGTAAAGCGCGCTCGACTCCGCCTCAAGATTTTTGTTGTAAGCGACCTGATAGCGCACCGTAAGTCCCATCGCCTCGGCGCGTTTTTGCATATATTCAAGATGCTCGTGGCAATATCCTTTATTTATAACGTCAAAGAAGTCGTGATTTACGCGAACAAACCTATCTCTGTCGGATAAGTAGTATCCCGACACCTTGGTAGGAGGAAAGACTCCAAGGTTTCTGTCGGCAGAGCCAACCGTCTCGATATTTCCAAGACAAGGAAGGTACGGAATAATACTGTACCCCTTTTCCTTCTCAAACCGTTCGGGAAAATCGCGTGTCCACTCAAGCTGAACGATATACTCAAGCGAATCGCAGAAAAGGCACTCGATGATATCTTTATATTCCTCAAGCTCGGGCATAAGCTCATTTTCCCATACGTCCATAATGGCGTCGGTTCCCGCCCTTGAAAAATGATCAACAACGTAAAACAGTCCCGAATTCATTCGAAGCACGCTCGGTTTGTCATAGAAGGCAAAAAGCGCGTAATCTCCGTCCGTCGGCACGGTCAGCGAGACCGTGTCGGAAAGCTTAATGGGAGTATAGGAATCAATGTCTATTTCATTCTCACCGCTTATTCTGTATAAGGCAAGAGAAATAAGCCTTTGATAGGGCGTAGCATTATCGGGCTCGGGCATAGGAATATCCCCCTCGTAATGCTCTCCCGCTCCTATGATCCTCAATCCGTATGCAAGCTCACGGATAACGCTCTCGTCATCGGGAGAGGTCGCGTGAATATCGGCTATCGGCCAGGACGGACCGTTGGCAAAATCAACGGTCAGAGAGTGCTTCTTTGCCTCGCGAAGAAGTATCTTCATAGCGCCGATCCAAGCCTTTGAGCCCCACATATTCTCGCGGTTAAAGAAACGGTAGTCAACGCTGTCTCGCATCGTAACGACCTCAATTCCGCCAAAGCCTCGCGCGGCAAGGTCCTCTATATCCCGCTCGATTCCTCTCTCACTGACGACTGCGTGAGGCATCCAATATCTCACCTTCGGGCGGTACTCTCTATCGGGTGTAATAAATCCTTCAAACCATCTCATAACTTTTTCCTCCGCGGAAAATTTCACAACTCAATTTTATCATAAATCTCATGTTATTTCAATATATTTTTGCATTTTTTGAGTCACATTTGCCGCTCCGCAGTTAAATATTACACCTCAGCAATAAAATAATACATTGACAGAGACGCTTTTTTAAGGTTATAATTTAAAAAAAGACACGGAGAATGTCGCAATGCTATATTCAAAAATCATTTCCTCACTTGAAAATTGCTTTATTGATCAGAAGCTCGAGGATTTCAACAAGCTCGAGTATATATCTGCCCTCAAAAACGAAAGGATCTCCTTCCAGGTTCTCGTGACCTTTGATAAGATCGAGGAGCTTTCTCGCTACGTAACGGTTGAGATAGAGGGCGAGCTTGCAAAATACACCTCGATCAGAGAGGTGGTAAGCGTACCCGTAGCACAGCCGACCTTCCCGGGACTTATGGACGATAATTTTCTCAGAACTACCCCGGGGCTCTATCCCGATCTCCTTCTTCCACTGCGATATGCGAACAGACTTCGCATATCCCCCATCGCGACCTCTGCGCTTTGGATAGAGATCGACCTATCAAAAGCAAAAGACGTTACCGCCGGGAAGAAAGATATCACGGTAAATCTCAAGGATAACGCCGGAGAAACTAGCTTGAATACTCTAGCTATTGAGATAATCGATGCTACACTCCCCGATCAAACCTTGAAATTCACCGAGTGGTTTTATACTGATTGCCTTGCCAATTATTACAGATGCGAGGTGTTCTCCGAGGAGCATTGGCGCATAATCGAGAATTTTGCCTCTACCGCCGCGAAAAACGGCATTAATATGCTCTTAACTCCTACCTTCACGCCTCCGCTCGACACGGGTGTCGGAGTTGAAAGACTCACCACTCAGCTCGTCGGCGTAACGAAGGACGGAAACGACTATTCCTTCGATTTTACGCTCCTCGACCGTTGGATAGATATGTGCGACCGAGTCGGTATAAAACACCTCGAAATAGCGCACTTTTTCACCCAATGGGGTGCTTTGCACGCTCCAAAGGTAGTCGCTTATGTCAACGGAACAAAAAAGAAGATCTTCGGCTGGGAAACTGACGCTACATCACCCGAATACACCCATTTCCTCCGCTCTTTTATCAATGCATTCCTCGAGCATATGGAGGCTCGCGGAGACGACAAGCGCTGTTATTTCCACATATCCGACGAACCGAGCGCAGAGCAGCTTGAAAGCTACAAGGCGGCAAAAAACTCCATATCCGACCTCCTCGAAGGGTATCCAATTATGGACGCACTTTCAAATTACGAGTTTTTTGAGCAAGGTATAGTCTCCCTCCCGATCCCCGCAACGAATCACACCTCACCATTCATCGAAAACAATGTCAAAAACCTCTGGACATATTATTGCTGCGGACAGTGGAACGAGGTCTCAAACCGATTTATCGCTATGCCCTCTGCACGTAACCGCTCGATCGGTATGCAGATGTATAAATACGATATCGTTGGCTTTTTGCATTGGGGCTACAACTTTTACAACACCCAACACTCCTACAATGCAATAGACCCCTACCGAGACACTTCAGGCGACGGATGGGTCCCCGCGGGCGACACCTTCTCGGTCTACCCCGCCCCGGATGGCGAAGCATACGAATCTCTCAGGATCATCGTTTTTTACGAAGCGCTCCAGGATATGAGGGCGATGCAGCTCGCAGAGTCTCTCTGCGGAAAAGAAAAGGTTATAAAAGCGATCGAGGATTCCTTCGGCAAGACAGTTACCTTCAACACCTGCGCCCGCCACTCTTTCGAGATTCTTCAGGTCAGAGAGGCAATAAACAAATTGATCAAGGAAAATCTATAACAAAAACACCCACTTCAACCGAAGTGGGTGTAAATTTTTATTTCAAGAATCCGTTGATTATCTCTTCCTCAGCCTGCTTTTCGTCAAGTCCGAGCGTCATGAGTTTGATTAGCTGCTCGCCAGCGATCTTACCGATGGCGGCCTCGTGGATAAGAGATGCCTCGGTGTTATTGGCAACGATCTTGGGAACAGCCACTACAGACGCGTTGTCCATAATGATCGCATCGCACTCGGTATGACCCGAGCAACGGCTGTTACCGACCACGTCGGAGATAAAGAGCTGACGCGAATTATCCTTTGCAACCGAACGGGAAACCACGTGCGTTCCGCAATCGTCACCCTGAAGGTCAACTATGAATTCGGTCTCGGCAAATTGCTCGCCATGAGTCATTATCTTTTCGTGAACGACAAGTGTAGACTTCGCCTTGAGTACCGCCTCGGTCTTGCGCTTTGTGGAGTCAACGCCCTTGATCTGAGTCGTCTCCATCTCCATATATGCGCCCTCGTCAAGCTCGACTACGGTGTGAGGATTCATAATATTTTTTCCGTTTCCGTCACCGTCGCCGAAATGCTTCTCAACGTATTTTACCTTCGCGTTCTTGCCAACAAAGAAGGAGTGAATACCGCTATGCTCACTGTCCTGAACGCCGCAGTTGTGGATTCCGCATCCCGCGATGATAAGGACATCCGCGCCCTCACCGATGTGGAAATCGTTATAAACAAGCTCGCGAAGTCCGCTCTCGGCAAGAATAACGGGAATATGCACGCTCTCGCGCTTAGTTCCCGCCTTGATGTAAATATCAATACCGGGCTTGTCCGTCTTCTTTTCAATAACAATATTTTCGGATGAATTTTTTCCGAACATCTCACCGTCTACACGGAGAGAATACGCGCCCTGAGGAACACCCTCAAGGTCAGCGACCTCACGGAGAAGGTTGAGCTTAAGGCTGTCAAGCTTTTTCTCTGCCATTATTCCTCACCTCCGCTCGCAAATCTGCACGCCGCCTGAGCCGACAAAAGCTCGGGCAAAATTTCTTCCTTAGTACCGTACGCGGCGATCTTTCCGTCCGCAATTACGATTATCTTGTCGGCGATATCAAGGATCCTCTCCTGGTGAGAGATGATGAGAATATTTCCGTGAGTCTTCTCATGCATTTTCTCAAACACCTTGATAAGGTTGTTGAAGCTCCAAAGGTCGATTCCCGCCTCGGGCTCATCAAATACCGAGAATTTTGTTCCGCGCGCATTTATCATCGCGATCTCAATCCTCTTAAGCTCACCGCCCGAGAGAGACTCGTTGATCTCGCGGTTAACGTATTCCTTTGCGCAAAGACCAACCTCAGAGAGGTACTTGCACGCCTCCGCAACCGAGATCTTCTCGCCTGCCGCCATAGAGATCATATCCTTGACAGTGATCCCCTTGAATCTTACGGGCTGCTGGAAAGCAAAGCTGATGCCCGCCTTTGCCCTCTCGGTGATATTCATTTCACTTATATCGACTCCGTCAAGTAAGATCTGACCGGAATCGGCTTTATATATTCCCGCGATAAGCTTTGCAAGCGTAGATTTGCCCGAGCCGTTAGGTCCCGTTACCGCGACGAATCTTTCGTTTATTGTTACGCTTACGTCGTCAAGGATCTTGATCTGCTTGCCTGTTTTTTCATCCGTGACCGAGTAAGTAAGATTTTTTATTTCTAACATTTAACGTAATATTGTTCCTTTCATAACAGTGTCGCAGAGAGCCATCTCCGCCGTGTATTATTTTACCACATTTAGCTATTTAAATCAATAGCTAAATCAAAAAAAATCAAATATTTACCATTTTGGTATACATTGTTCAAAATTCCGTAAAAAAGGGCGGATTAAACTTCCGCCCAATTTACTTATTTATCAAGATATCTGCAAGCCGCAAGAGCCGCCGTTGCACCGTCCGCGCAAGCGGTCGAGATCTGTCTTACACTCTTTGTCCTGCAATCCCCTGCAACGTAAAGGCCGTCGGTGTCGGTAAGACAAGCCTCGTCGGAGATTATATATCCCCTCTCATTGAGGGAAACGAGATTTCTGTATATCTCGTTTTCTGGAACCTGACCGATAGCCACGAACATGCCGTCAAGGTCAAGTCTCATCTTCTCGCCGTTCTTGGCGTCCTTGATAACAATTCCGTTAAAGGTATCGTATCCGAGTATCTCGTCGACCACATAACCGCAAATGATCTCAACGTTCGCTCTCGAGCGAAGGATCTGCGCAAGCTTCTCTTCACCGGTAAGGAAATCAAGGTTTTGAATAATATATACCTTCTCGCATCCGTCCGAGAGCATAATAGCCTCAACGAGCGCACTGTTACCGCCTCCGATAACCGCAACAGTCTTATTTACGTAAAAAGCACCGTCACAGACCGCGCAGAAGGAGATACCGTCACCGATAAACTGCTCCTCCTTGGAAAGACCTAAGAGTCTGTGCTTCGAGCCCGCCGCGATCACGACCGAGCGAGCCATAAAATCGCACTCTGCGCAGGAAACGCAGAAAACTCCGTTCTCCTCCTTGCGAATTCCCATAACCTCTTGCATATCTATCTCTGCGCCGAGATTCAACGCCTGCTCAACGAGCTTTTCGGCAAGCTCGTTTCCGCTTATCTGGCAGAAGCCCGGGTAGTTTTCAATTTTAGGTGAAAAGGTCATCTGTCCGCCAAACGTACCCCTCTCAAGAACGAGCACACTCTTGTCGGCTCTTCGACCGTATATTGCGGCGGTAAGACCCGCAGGTCCCGCGCCGACAACTATTATATCATACATAAAAAATCCTCACTTATAGACAAATTAAGGCAATCCGCCCGTTTCTTTTCCCGATTCCTCGGGCGGATTGCCGACGACCTCCAAAAATTACTTCTGAACAGTCTCTATATACTTTCTGATGTTGGAAAGATTAACAGCCTTCTCGATCTCGTTGCCGTCCTCTGCAACTACGAGCGTGGGAGCCTGCTTAATTCCGAATCTCTCAACGAGCTCAACGTTCTCGTCAGCGTATACCTTTTCAAAAGGAATACCTGCTTTTTCAAGGAACATAGCCGCCATCTTGCAGTTGGGGCATGTCTTTGTAGCAAAGAGGAATGTTCCGCTGACGCTTGCAGCCTTCTCCTTCTCTACCTGAGGAGTAATCGCGTTAACTGTTCTTACACCCTCGCTTCCGATATTGATCTCGGGGTGAAGCTCGTTGGAGCGATCGATGTTGTATGTACGTCTCTCCTTGAACTCCTGGCTCTTACCGTCGTTCCAAGCCTGAACGGGACGGTAGTAACCGGTGATACGGCTATATACCTCGGTAGTCTTCTGGCAGTGAGGACACTTGTAAACTTCGCCGTTGAGGTAACCGTGCTCGGTGCATACACTGTATGTAGGAGACATGGTATAGTAAGGAAGCTTGTAGTTCTCTGCGATCTTGCGAACGAGATTAGCCGCGCTCTTCCAGGTGGGAAGCTTCTCGCCGAGGAAGGCGTGGAATACTGTTCCCGAGGTGTAAAGAGTCTGAAGCTCATCCTGAATATCGAGAGCCGCGAAGATGTCCTCTGTAAAGCCTACGGGAAGGTGAGAGGAGTTTGTATAGTAAGGAGCGTTATCATTATCTGTTGCGGTAATGATATCGGGCCATCTCTTTCTGTCGTGCTTAGCGAAGCGGAAGGAGGTGGACTCTGCGGGAGTAGCCTCGAGGTTGTAAAGGTCTCCGTACATCTCCTGATAGTCGGAGAGTCTCTCTCTCATATGATTGAGAACTGCCTTGGAGAATTCCTGTGTCTCCTTGTGAGTCATATCAGCTCTTATCCACTTAGCGTTAAGACCTACCTCGTTCATACCGACAAGACCGATCGTCGAGAAGTGGTTGTTGAAGGTTCCGAGGTATCTCTTGGTGTAGGGGTAAAGTCCCTCGTCGAGAAGCTTGGTGATGACCGTTCTCTTTGTCTTGAGCGAACGAGCGGCTATATCCATAAGCTTGTCAAGTCTCTTATAGAAGTCCTCCTCGTTCTCTGCAAGGTATGCAAGACGGGGCATATTGATTGTAACGACACCGACAGAGCCTGTCGACTCACCCGAGCCGAAGTAACCGCCCGACTTCTTGCGAAGCTCACGGAGGTCAAGACGGAGACGGCAGCACATCGAACGAACGTCGCTGGGCTCCATATCGGAGTTGATGTAGTTTGAGAAATAAGGTGTTCCGTACTTGGCGGTCATCTCAAAGAGGAGCTGATTGTTCTCTGTCTCGGACCAGTCAAAGTCGCGGGTAATGGAGTATGTAGGAATAGGATACTGGAATCCGCGTCCGTTAGCATCGCCCTCGATCATGATCTCGATGAACGCCTTGTTGACCATATCCATCTCTGCCTTACAGTCCTTGTACTTGAAGTCCATCTCCTTGCCGCCAACGATACAGTTGAGCTCGGCAAGGTCGTTAGGAACTGTCCAGTCAAGAGTAATATTCGTAAAGGGAGACTGAGTACCCCAACGTGAAGGAGTATTAACACCGTAAATAAAGGACTGAATGCACTGCTTTACTTCCTTGTAGGAAAGGTTGTCAACCTTAACGAAAGGAGCAAGGTATGTATCGAAGGAGGAGAATGCCTGCGCGCCTGCCCACTCGTTCTGCATAATACCGAGGAAGTTTACCATCTGGTTGCAGAGGGTTGAGAGGTGGCTTGCGGGGGAGGACGTGATCTTACCGGTAACACCGCCAAGACCGTCCTGAATAAGCTGCTTTAACGACCATCCTGCACAGTAACCCGTGAGCATAGAAAGGTCGTGAATGTGAATATCCGCGTTTCTGTGAGCATTTCCGATCTCGTCGTCATAGATCTCGGAGAGCCAGTAGTTTGCGGTAATGGCACCGGAGTTTGAAAGAATAAGACCGCCTACCGAATAGGTAACGGTGGAGTTCTCCTTAACTCTCCAGTCGTTCATCTTAAGATACTTGTCGACCGTCTCCTTGTAGTCGAGAGCGGTATTTCCAAGATTACGGAGCTTCTCTCTCTGACGGCGGTAAAGAATGTAGGACTTTGCGATGTCCGCATATCCTGCCTGAACGAGCACAGACTCAACGCTGTCCTGAATATCCTCAACGGCAACAACGCCGTCCTTTATTTTAGACGAAAAATCGGCGGTGACCTTTAACGCCAAAAAATCGATAACGTCCTGATTGTAGTCTTTCTTTTCTGCTTCAAAAGCCTTCTTGATGGCATCGGAGATCTTCGAGATGCTGAACTCTACGATCTTTCCGTCCCTCTTCTGCACACTGTACATACTTCTCTCCTTCTCATTATTCATTTTTTTATTTTGAAAATATATCTAACCATTAAAAAACCCTTTTGTCGCAAAGAAAACCGGCAAAAGAGAAAACTTGGGCGCGGATCGCCGATCCGCGCCGCATTAGAATTATACTATATTTAGTGTTTCTTGTCAAGTGAAAATACTAAATATTGTGTTAAATTTGAAAATTCGGCACAATATATAGTTTTATACCCCTCTCAGTTGTGCATTTGGCACAAAACGTAAAATTATGTCGAGAAGCACCTTCATTTCGGCTTCGTCGTAGGACTCTATACCGTCCCCGATAATGTCGCCCGAATCCTTGAATTGCTGCAGGAAAAATTTATCATTTCCCGCAAGCCATTCGCCCATAGCGAAAATATTCGCGTGCGAGTGGAAGGTCTTTGAAACCGTCGTTCTGAACTCAAAATCGACCTTTCCCTCCCTCAGAATTGCAATGCTTTCATCAATCGGACGAAGATCGTATGACGAGTCGAATCCGACCGTCTCCCCGTAGCGCGATCTCGAATTCTTAATGTCCATCGCAACGTAATCGACAAGCCCACGCTCAATTATGTCACGAAGCACCTCGGGACGCGTGCCGTTCGTGTCAAGCTTTATCTTGTACCCAAGCTCTCTTACGTCCGCCATAAAATCGGCAAGACCGGGCATAAGAGTCGGCTCACCGCCCGTGATGGCAACACCGTCGAGTATTCCCTGTCTCTTTTTGAGAAAATACATGATCTCCTCGTTTGTATACATCTTCTGCTCCTCCGCGCGGACGACCAAGGATGCGTTATGACAGAAGGGACAGCGCATATTGCACCCCCTTGTAAAGAGGGTGCAGGCAACGTATCCGGGGAAATCAAGAAGCGTCAGCTTCTGAAGTCCCGCAAATATATCTTTGTTCATATCAATGCTCCACTCAGACGTAGTTGCGCTGGATCGCAACGACCTTGCCGAGAATATCGACCTCATCAACGATTATAGGATCCATCGTCTCATTCTCGGGCTGAAGACGGTAGTGACCGTCCTCACGGAAAAATGTCTTGACCGTTGCCTCGTCCTCAACGAGAGCAACGACGATCTCACCGTTCTCAGCATAGCAGGTCTTCTCTGCTATAACGAGATCTCCGTCGAGAATTCCTGCCTCTATCATGCTCTCACCCTTGACCTTGAGTGCGAAAAGCTCGCTTGAGCTCTTGGCACCGACAAAACCGATGTACCCTTCGAAATTCTGTTCGGCAAGAATGGGCTGACCTGCCGCAACGGTTCCAACGATCGGCACCGCGCGAACCTTCGGCATATCGTCACTAAGTGTGATCGCTCTGCTCTTTCCGTCCTCCTTGGTGATGTATCCGAATCTTTCAAGACGGTTGAGGTACATATGCACCGTAGAAGTACTCTTGTAATTAAGATCGCGGCAAATATCACGCACTGACGGCGCAAAGCCATTCTCCATTTTAAAGTTCTTTATGTAGTCAAGTACCTTTTGTTCTTTAAGCTTGAGCTTTTCCATATAATTCTCCTAAAAATCGTACAAATGTATCTTTTTTATTATTCTACCACACAAAAGAGACTTTGTAAAGGGGTTTTTACAGATTTCTAGACTTTTTTCGCAAAAAAGAGCATGTCGGGCTGATTAAGTAATCCTCCCGACATACAAAATTCAAACAATTATTTCATGTATACGATCTGCCCTTCCTCATATCCGAAAGGTATATACGAGTCCTCTTTGAATATGACTCCAGCGATTTCTATGTAAGGATACAACTCTCTCGCTCTCTCTATAACTTTTTGATACTCTGACTTATCCATTTTGACATAAGTTCCATCTTCTCGCTTTTGAGAAATGTCACAGTATACCGCTACTGCTGTGCCTGCATCCGCTTTCCAACATATCACAACCTCTCCTATGAGCTCATTTCTGTAGTATAGAAGATGTGAAACTAAGACGCCTTCACTAAAATTCTCATCAAGCAGCGGTATAGCTATACATGAATCAATATATTGAACGATTGGCGATATCTGGTCCTGATTTTCTTTTGTGTCGTTATACATATATTCCAGACTGTACGAATTCCAAAAACCGCTTTCATAGAATTGCACATCATTCCATAAGAAAATAGGCAATTGCGCTTTAATAGCTTCTTTCTCGGATAGATATTCCGAAAAAGCATCCCGGCCCTGCTCAATTGACTCAAATGGTTCAACTAAATTGAACAGCATCGGTTCATTAAAAAAATACTTGATAACATTCTCTCCCTTGCAACGCCCTATGGGAAATGTAAAATGATATCCAGAAGTGCTAAATACAATTCCTATAATTTCAAAATTTGGATCGATCTCCATGCAATTCTTCACTGCCGAATAACATGATTCATTGCTGTGTGCATCGATGTATAGATATTCGCTTGTATCTGTTTGTGCAAATTCTGTAAGCTCAATATCAACAGGATCACCCTTAGTATCAAAAGAGAGCAATGCAGTGCTACATATCTCCCCCTCATTGAAAAACATATACACTCTAATGTTAGTTTCTTCCAGATAGGTTCCCAACAAAGGCACCGATCTGACCGTATCCGCGTTCTTAAATAATTTCAATAGCTCTTCTGAGACCTTATCAGATTCTACGTGCTTTGTTAATGCAGACAGGAAAAGAATGTCATTTTCATTTGGCGAAGGCGTACTGATCCAGTTCTTATCGGTCAGGCTTTCCTCCTCCAAATTGTTGTCAGCATGCGATTCATCCTTACCTTTCATCATAGGTAGAGTCACAACGACAGTAATTGCAAAACATACACACGCTGCGACTGCCACAATACGAAAAAGACTGCTTTTTCTCTCGCTCTTTTTTTCAATTTTCATTTTTGAAAAAGCCTTTCGCTTTATCGACTTGAGTGTGTCCTTATCAAGTTCATCCACTTGAAGCTTATCCAAAACAATGTCAAGCTCTTCACAATCTGCATCATCAAATATTTTTCTGAAGTTCTTACTCATTTCATCTCACCTCCAAACAGTTTTTTTAATTTATTTAAGGCTCTGTGTGCACGTGTATCAACGTTTGATACGGTCATATTTAATGCACTTGATATTTTCGCAGACGACTCACCAAAATAATATTTCCGAATAATAATACTCGCATCGGGCTCCCCAAGATCTTTTATCGCACAAAAGATCTCGCGCACGAGCTCACGTTCGGTAAGCTCGCTCTCAATATCAAAATCATCCTCAACCTGAATAAACGAATCATCAGCGTCGATGGACAGCGTCATACTGTCTTTTGCGCGTCTGCGCAAAAGATCGATCGCATTATTCCTTGCCAGAACGCAAAGATATGATCTGATGCTTGATCTTTTGGGATCAAAGCTGTCAAGTGATATGTAAAACTCGCTGAACGTCTCTGCGACACAGTCCTCAATATCAGTTGAGACGAATTGGTTTCCGACAAGCCTTCCGCGTACTACCGCATAAACGAGACCTGCATACTCATCCATAATAAATTCTATTCCTCTGTTGGGATCCTTTCGCAGTAATTTCAAAAGCTTAATGTCATCCATCGTCTCACCTCCTTTGGACGCGTCCACTATCTTATACGCTTGAATGAAAAAAATCTTACACATATGCCAAATTATTTTATCATTTTCTTTATACCGTGTCAATAATAAGACAAGTCCTCAATCAACACACATTGAAAATTATTAACAAATTGCAACTTTTGGAAAAATATGATTGAAAATTGCATTTTTCTGTGATATAATTTATAATGGCGGAGAAAAGGGCATTTTCCCTTTTACGCTATGGTAAATTGTAAAAAATTATTCCAAATATAAAAAGGAGAAAAACCATGACACCTACCAACAACAAGTTCGTTCTTGATTGGATCAATGAAATGGCTGAAATGACTCAGCCTGACCAGATCGTATGGATCGACGGTAGCGAGGAACAGGCAGAGGCGCTCAGAGCCGAGGCTTGCTCTACCGGCGAGATGATCAAGCTCAACCAGGAGAAGCTCCCCGGATGCTACCTCCACAGAACCGCTGTAAACGACGTTGCCCGTGTTGAGGGCAGAACCTTCATCTGCACCTCCAAGAAGGAGGACGCAGGAAACATCAATAACTGGATGGATCCCGCGGAGTGCAAGGCAAAGCTCACCAAGCTCTACACAGGCAGCATGAAGGGCCGCACAATGTACGTTATCCCCTACTCCATGAGCGTAGTAGGCTCTCCCTTCGCTAAGTACGGTATCGAGCTTACCGACTCTATCTACGTCGTTCTCAATATGCTTATCATGACACGCGTAGGTAACGACGTTCTCGATGCACTCGGTGAGAGCGCAGACTACATCAAGGGGCTCCACGCTCGCGCTGATATCGACGAGGAGAACAGATATATCGTTCACTTCCCCGAGGAAAATACCATCTGGTCCGTTAACTCCGGCTACGGCGGAAACGTTCTTCTCGGTAAGAAGTGCTTTGCACTCCGTATCGCATCCTTCCTCGGCCGTAAAGAGGGCTGGATGGCAGAGCATATGCTCATCCTCGGCGTTGAGTACCCCGACGGTGAGACAAAGTATGTCTGTGCAGCATTCCCCTCCGCTTGCGGTAAGACCAACCTCGCAATGCTCATTCCTCCGGAGTACTACTCCAAGCAGGGCTATAAGGTATGGTGCGTAGGCGACGATATCGCTTGGCTCCGCGTAGGCGAGGACGGAAGACTTTGGGCAGTTAACCCCGAGAACGGATTCTTCGGTGTTGCACCCGGTACAAACCTCAACTCCAACCCCAACGCTCTCTATACAACAATGAAGGATACTATCTTCACAAACGTTGTTCATAACACCGCAGACAACACCGTTTGGTGGGAAGGACTTGACAAGAATCCTCCTGCAGAGGCTATCGACTGGAGAGGCAATCCTTGGGACTATAGAACCTACGACAAGGCAAGAAAGCTCGAGACCTCGGGCGCTCATCCCAACTCCAGATTCACCGCAAAGGCTATCAACTGCCCCTGCATCTCCAAGGAGTTCTCTAATCCCGCAGGCGTTCCGATCTCTGCTATCGTATTCGGTGGACGCAGAGCTAAGACCGCTCCCCTCGTTTACCAGTCAACAAGCTGGCAGAACGGCGCATTCGTCGGTTCCATTATGGCATCCGAGACGACCGCAGCTGCAGCAGGTGCTGTCGGTGTAGTTCGTCGCGATCCTATGGCTATGAGACCCTTCGTAGGCTACGATATGGGTGACTACTGGGCTCATTGGCTCAAGATGGGTACGACTATTCCCCACGCTCCCAAGATCTTCCACGTTAACTGGTTCCGCACCGATGCCGAGGGCAACTTCATCTGGCCCGGATTCGGTGACAATATGAGAGTTCTTATGTGGATCCTCGCTCGTTGCGAGGGCAAGGTCGACGCAGACATCACTCCTATCGGATACGTTCCGAAGGCTGAGGACATCTGCATCGAGGGACTTGAGGACGTAACTCTTGATACCATCAAGGAGCTTCTTACAGTTGATAAGGAGTCCTGGCTTGAGGACGTCGAGAACATCAAGGCGTTCTACGCACAGGTCGGCGACAGAGTTCCCCAGACTATGTACGACGAGCTTGCAGCACTCGAGGCAAGACTTAAGGCATAATCTGATCAAAACAAATACCCTAAAGGGACGCTTCACACAGAAGCGTCCCTTTTCTCGCCTATTTTTTCTTCAAATAATTGACATTTGAGAAAGAAAGTAGTATAATTGTCTGGAAGAAAACAGCGGAGGTATTATTTATGCAGAACATCCTCAATAAAAAAGGCTTTATATGCGATATGGACGGAGTTATATACCACGGTAGCCGCATACTCGACGGTGTCGCAGATTTCGTCAATTGGATGATAGATAACGACAAAAAATTTGTCTTTCTTACAAACAGCCCCGAGCGCACACCTCACGAGCTTTCCATGAAGCTTGAAAGAATGGGACTTTCTGTCTCCCCCGACCATTTCTATACGAGCGCTATGGCAACGGCAGAGTTTCTTCATTCACAAGCCCCCGGATGCACCGCATACGTTATCGGTGAGGCGGCGCTTTCAAAGGCGCTCTACGACCAGGGTATATATATGAACGACGTCGACCCCGATTACGTCGTTATAGGTGAGACAAGAACTTACGGCTTTGAAAAAATTGAAAAGGCGATCGCTCTTGTTAATAAAGGAGCAAAGCTCATCGGCGCAAACCCCGATACCATAGGTGTCACCGAAAAAGGAATAATGCCCGCAACAGGCTCTCTTATAGCGCCTATCGAGATAGCAACGGGCAAAAAAGCCTACTTTGTCGGCAAGCCTAATCCCCTTATGGTTCGCCATGGACTGCGCAAGCTCGGATGTCACAGTGACGATGTCGCCTTCATCGGAGACAGAATGGATACCGACATAATCGCAGGAATCGAATCCAACGTAGATACCATCCTCGTCCTCACGGGAGTAACCAAAAAGGAAGATATAAACCTTTTCCCCTACCGTCCAAAATATATTCTTAACAGCGTAAGTGACATTGTAAGAAACAAATAGCCGTCTATTCAGGAGGCAATAATGCAACACAAAATACTTCCCCGTTATCCAATCGGCAGTAAACGCAGAAATTGGAAACAGGATCATTTTATTCTCTCAAACTTCTCCGCAAGAGCAAATAATATGAAAAAAGCTATCATGAACTGCAAGGATGCCGGCTTTAACACCGTAGAACTTGGCTGGGCAGAGTCCTGGCAGTGTGACGAAGCCGTCCAATACTGCGAAGAATTTGGTCTTGATCTCATATATCAAAATCTTGACAGATACGGCGGAATGCAGGGTTACCGACGCTATAAGAAAAACGACCTTGAGGGAGTAATAAATGAACTCAAGGATAAAAAGCACGTTATTGGATATTATATATGGGACGAGCCGTGGTATGACGATCAACTCGCAGAAACGCGCGCTCTTGTTGACGAATGCGAGGAAAAAGCACCCGAAAAGCTTCCTTTTTCCGTTGCAATTCCCTCTTATAACACCGATTACACTTGGGATAACGAAAAATTCACCGAATATCTCGAAAAATACGTTAAGATCATAGACCCCCCTATTCTTTCTCTTGATTATTATCCCGTTGGAATGCGCGAGCACAATGAAGAGGTTCAATTCGACAACTCAAGAATGTGGTGTGACCTTGGACTTATGAAACGGCTTGGCGAAAAGTACGATATGCCCATCTGGTTCTACTATCAGGGTTTAAATCACCACAAAGCCAAATTCTTTATTTTCCCAATGATAAGAGCGATGATGTACGCAGGCGCACTCTACGGAGCAAAGGGACTTCAGCACTTCAGCGCACAAGGATCTATATTAGATGAAGAAGGAGATAGAAATATCTTCTTTGACGATCAGAAAAAGATACATGAGGAATTCAAAAACCTTGGAAATACACTTATGGCACTTACTTGTAAGCGCGTAATACACGATTCCCTGGTTAATCCCAACTGTGAAGAATTCACATCACTTCACAACACGTTAGCGGACAGTAAATTTCTCGCAAACCATCTGCCCGAGCGCGTATCTGTGTCAGAATTTGAAGATGGTCATGGCAACTCGTACATGATGATATTAAACCGCGACTATATGACACAAAAAAACGTCGCGCTGCCACTTAAATCTGCCTATCGCATTTACGAGGTGTCAAAAACTGACGGCCTCCAGAAAGTGAAATACAACTCAACCGAATGCATTGAGGTAATGCTCAACCCCGGAGACGCAATTCTTTACCGAATTCAAAATGCAGCAGATGAGCCATTCACCATCGAATACCATCTGTCATAAACAATAAAAAGGAGACTTCAAATTTGAAGTCTCCTTCTTATTTTATTGTTGCGCAGGAATACTCGTATCTCCTTTTGTTCTCGTTCCCCGACGTTCACGCATAAAGAACAGAAGATCAATAAAGCTTTCCGTGTAAGGAATAAAGCTTCCGTCTTTTATCATTGATACAATCTCGTCGCATCTCGCCCACTTGACACCCTGCACCTCACTGTATTGCAATTTGAGCGTTGATATATCAATATCATCACGTACCGCAATATAAAAATCATCAAAAACTCCGTCGCAATTTATGGTAAGTGCAGGTAAAACACCCTGAAATGATGTCTCAAGTCCCAATTCCTCTAAAAGCTCACGTTCGACCGCAGTAGAGCTCGTGTCGCCCGACACCGCGCTGCCACCGACCGTCACGTCCCACATATTCGACCAACCCGACTTGAACGGCTGCCTCTGCTGTATCAGCATCTCCCCCTTAGAGTTGAAAATGCACGCGTGAACGACTATTCTGTAAACACCCTCGGGCTGCTTGTCTCCGCGAACCATGGTCCGCCCAAGCTTTATTCTGTTTTCATCGTAAAGATCCCAAAGCTCCATCGCATCGTCCTCAATATCTTGTTTTTGCAATAGTTGTATTTGAATTATAGAATTTAAGTATCTTCAATGCTTGTTCAGTCGCCTCGAAATAAACGATACATTCATTCCCATCAGAGTCGTTAAAGGTCGCAAAATACTTATCGGTGTCATCTCTCTCACTTCTTGCAAAGAAATATGACTTATCAAAACGCGTGCTTGAAATGCGAGCCTTTGTATCAGCATTAACGGGAGATATCTCATTAAGTTCCTTTATCCTCATATCAAGCATCATTTTTTTCTTCTTTCCGCCGTAAACGGTGTAGAACTTAATACCGCCCGATACAGTCTCATACCTGTACTCTACCGATACGTAACGCCATGTAAAGAAAACAAGGATCCAGATGAGCAAGGGAGTAAACGCCATTATCGGATAAAGATGAGCTATAGCCAAACCGATAAAATACCCGGCTCCAAATAATACGTAACCCAAAATTATAAGAATTCTATATAAACGGTATTTTCCCTCAACCTTTTTCTCAACCGTATAATCAAACTCGTTATTCTCATTCATCGCTTTTCCCTCTTTTCTTTAAAAAAACCGGAAAGCAGAGCCAAACTCTCCTCACTCATAAACCCACTCTCAACCTGCGGTTTGTGATTTAACGGATATGAACGAAGATCGATCACGCTTCCGCAAGCTCCCGCTTTTGCGTCCTTCGCTCCAAAAACCACCTTGCCAAGTCTCGAGTTAATTATCGCTCCCATACACATCGGACAAGGCTCAAGAGTCACGTAAAGCGTGCATTTTTCAAGATGCCAACCTCCGAGAGCCTTGCATGCCTTGCGAATCGCAAGCACCTCGGCATGCCCCGTCGCATCTCCTGTCGCCTCACGGTTATTGTGAGCAGATGCAATTATCTCGCCGTCCTTGACAATGACCGCGCCAACGGGTATCTCGCCCTCCTTCGCCGCCTCAAGCGCCTCAGCAAGAGCGATCTCCATATATTTTCCGTGCATCCGCACACCTCCATTCCTTATTGAAAAACCTCCCAAGATCTGGGAGGTTTTTCTATAAAAATTTTAATTACTGAGCCTGACCTGTGAGCTTAGCAACCTCTGCTGCGAGGTCGTCCTGTCTCTTCTCAATGCCCTCACCCTTCTCAAAACGAACGAAGGATGCGATCTTGATGGAGCCGCCAAGAGCCTTAGCAGTGTTAGCAACGTACTTAGCAACAGTCTCGTGATCCTCTGCCTTAACGTATTCCATATCAACGAGGCAGTTGTTCTCGTAGAACTTGCCAACCTTACCCATTACGATACCGTCAAGAACCTTCTCGGGCTTGTTAGCCATCTTGGGATCGTTAGCGAGCTGAGCCTTGATGATATTCTTCTCGTTCTCGATAACAGAAGCGGGAACGCTGTCTCTGTCGAGGTAAGGAGTGGGATATGCGCCAACCTGGAGAGCGATGTTCTTTGCAAACTCTGCAAAGCCGTCCTTGTCTGCGCAGTCGGTGTCGAACTTAACGATAACACCGATGGAGCCCATACCGTGAATATATGTGCTGGTTGTACCCTCAACGATAGCGAAACGGCGAACGGTGATCTTCTCGCCGATCTGGAAGATAAGCTCCTTGAGCTTAGCCTCAACAGTTACGCCCTCGTAGTCACAAGCGTTAAGAGCCTCAACGTCTGCGGGGTTAGTGTCGATAATAACCTTAAGAAGGTTCTTAACGAAAGCCTTGAATGTCTCGTTCTTTGCAACGAAGTCTGTCTCGGTGTTGACCTCAACGATAGCGGTCTTGTCGCCAACAGTAAGAATGTCAACGAGACCGTCAGCTGCGATTCTTGTAGCCATCTTGGACTCAGCCTTAAGCTCACCCTTCTCGCGGAGAAGCTTGATAGCCGCATCCATATCACCGTCTGCCTCAACGAGTGCCTTCTTGCACTCCATCATACCGATACCGGTCTTTGCTCTGAGAGCAGCAACGTCTTTTGCTGTAATAGTAGCCATTTTGGATAATTCCTTTCTATTTAATTCAATTATGCACGAAAATTAAGCCTCAGCGTCTTCTTCAGCCTCGACCTCAGCCTTTTCCTCAGCAGCCTCAGCGGTCTGCTCGCCCTGCTTACCCTCGATAACTGCATCAGCAATTACGGAAGAGATGAGCTTGATAGCGCGGATAGCATCGTCGTTACCGGGGATAACGTAGTCAGCATCGTCAGGATCGCAGTTTGTATCAACGATAGCGATTACCGGGATACCGAGCTTCTTAGCCTCGAGAACTGCGTTTCTCTCCTTGCGGGGGTCAACGATGAAGATCGCGTCGGGAAGCTGCTCCATGGTCTTGATACCGCCGAGGTTCTTCTCGAGGTCAAAGATCTCCTTCTGGAGCTTTGCAACTTCCTTCTTGGGAAGCATATCGAATGTGCCATCCTCAGCCATCTTGTTAAGGCTGTTGAGTCTTGCGATAGATCTCTTGATGGTCTTGAAGTTTGTCATCATACCGCCGGGCCAACGAACGTTAACGTAGTACTGACCGCAACGAATAGCCTCTTCCTTGATAGCCTCTGCAGCCTGCTTCTTTGTACCAACGAAAAGAACGTTACCGTTGTTTGCAGCAAGCTCACGAACGAACATGTAAGCTTCCTCAAACTTCTTTACTGTCTTCTGAAGGTCGATGATGTAGATGCCGTTTCTTTCAGTAAAGATGTACTCCTGCATCTTAGGGTTCCATCTTCTTGTGTGATGTCCGAAATGGACGCCAGCTTCGAGAAGCTGCTTAATTGAGATTACAGACATTTTAATGTCCTCCTTCGGTTTTTCCACCACAGTAGCTTTGGCGGCGCAATCCCCTTTTGTCTTTATCACTTAAAGGAGACACCGGCACCGCAGACGTGGTACTGTGTGTGTATTGATTTTTGAGTTGTGTTCTCTGCACAACGCCAATAATTATAACATATAAATATTCCCATTTCAAGTGCGCGTGGCATTGTTTACAGAATATTTACAAATTATTTGTGTTTTTTCTTGCATTTTCCTCTTGCGCAGGAGCAAAGCTCGCTTTCCGATAGCCTGACGAGTATAGCATCCTCACCTATGCATTCGATCTTGCACCAGGGGATAATATACTCCTCCTTCTCTCCCCAGAGAGAAAAGGAACGGCTCGGAGGGATAACCTTCAGGGATATCACTCTCGCGCACTCAAGATCTATCTCAAGCTCGCACGGATATCCAAGCTTCTCTCCTCCGCAAAGATTGATCACCTCGAGACAACGTAGCTCTTCGGTACCCATCAGACGCATATAATTACCTCCGTTTTTTTGTAATTATATGCGATAGATTATATTTTCTTTCTCTTTTTTTCAATACTTCTTGCAATGGCAACGGAAACAAGATATATCACAATATATCCGGGAATGATCAAAAATTCAAATCTTCCTATTCCGTTAACAAACATCTGATCAGCAAAAAATTTCTGAGTAAGCACCGCGCAAATAAAGAGAAGCGCAGCATAAGCGATGATAACCTTCATCCAGCAACGCCTTCTTCCCTCTCCTCGCCTTGTGTAATCGATGTTAATGATAGCCAGCTCTGCAAATACGGTAAGCAAAAGACTCAGGAAAACAGGCATTTCGTACGCCGCGTTTTCTCCGAAGACACCGGTAGCATCAAGGATCTTTATCGCTCCCGCGGATATGACCGCTGCACTCACCCTTGCGATCATGCCGGGCAATTTGTAAACCAGTATGTCGGACGGTAATGTCGTGAATTTGATTTTAGGATTATTGATAAGATCAAGCTTAGGTTCGGATGACGAGAACGCAAGCATTGAAAGAAGCGCACCGACAACTGCAAGCGAAGCGGTCTGCGCACCGTTAAGAAGATGACTGCCTGTAAGAACCGACATCGCAACAACAGGCAAAAAGCTGCTCATAAGCATAGCAAAGAGAAGCACTGACTGCGACAGTGACACGTAAGCAGATCTTGAGGAAGTCAAGGCGTTTGCAATTGCGGCAAGTCCTCCGCCTCCCGAGTGAGTTCTGTGGACGAGCACTCTTGAAAGAAGCCTCGTCTGCTGTGAGCAGCGGATATTCGAGTCTCTACCCTCGGGTGCCAGCTTTTCATAAACCGATTCCCTGTACTTTTCTGACGAGTATCTGAGAATGTCACAGCTGATAGAAATATCAGCGCGAACCATAGCGTCGTAGTAATCAATATCTATACCGTACGCCGCAACCGAAGAGCCTTTTTTGCGCATTTCAGTGATGAGAGCGCCATATTCCTTCGCCGAGAAACCTATGTACGCGCAATATTCACCGATTCCGACAGTAATATCTCGTCCATCTGCCTTGAATTTTGATGCATACGCAACCTTTCCGTCAAACAAGGGCTCAAGATTAGGTGAGCAAACAAGTCTTTCGGTCTCCTCCGTCTCATCAAGAAGCATGACCGTCGCGCGAATACCCATAGCATCGAGCCTTGCCTTTACAGAAGGAAGCTCAAATGGAGGATTCTCGACAAGCTCGATAACACCCTCAAAAACCGCCTCTCCGTCGCTTTCGGAGACGATATATAAACACCTGCCGCCGCTCTCCTCAACACCCTTTTTGAATGAAACGAGCCTTCTCGTATCTTCGCTTATAGGCTCAACGTCAACACCGTTCTTTGAGCGCGCCAGCTTGCAGAATGAAAGAATATCCTCGTCAAAGGTCAGCGCAACGCGGTAAGAGTTCATCGTGGTCTCAACGCAGGCATATCCGTTTTCCCCTCCGGGATCGTTAGCAAAATAGAGTGATTTGATGATCAGCGATGCTCCGCTGATATCAAAGTCAGAAATTCTCAGATGCTCAGTGAGAGCATCAAGAAGCCCGTCAAGCACAAATTCGTTCTGGACACCGCTTTCACGCAGTGCCTTAACGTATGTATGTATGCAGGTAAGAAGTCTGTTTCCAATTTTTGTATCCGGTGTTAACTGCTTAAGCACACCGCTCGCGGTGTACGCTTCTGCAACGTGATAGACACCGTCGGAAAGCGCGGCGCGACCGAGAAGTGCAACGTCGGAGACTCCGGTGAGGGCATCGATAGCCTTCACACCTCTCACGGTTGCGCAAAGATCCGTTCTCTTGTGTGACTGACCGCGATTGATCCTTGCCATTCCAAGCATCGAAGCGGCAAATGTATTTTTTGCACCAACGCTTACAAGCTCGAGCGATATCATCGCAAGAGCAGCCAAAAGCATCAAAAAGTTATCAACGAAAGAGGTCTCCTTAAGGGTTATAAGGCTCAGAAGAGCAAGAATAGCCAAGGATGAAAAGCAAATAAAGCAAATTCTGTGAAGAGTGGGCTTGAATTTCTTGACTCCCTCGTACTTCTCCTCCTTACCCGAAAGCTCACCGCACTCGGCATATTGAGCAAGGTAGGTGTCAGAGCCGGTAGCAACGACAACCGCCAATGCCTCGCCTCCGACTATCGCGCTTCCCGCGTACAGCATATTTGCTGCATCGGGAGCGGATACGGAATACGACTGTTCGTATATTACGTCATGATCCTTAAGGACGACTCTGTTTCTGATGCCGTTTTCTGTATTAATAAGCTCCTTGACCTCAAGCGAATCGGAATGAATGATCCTTGCATCGCAAGGCAGGAGATCACCCTTGGAAAGAATAAGAATATCACCCACAACTGCATTTCTGCCATCTGTAAAGAATCTGTTACCTCCGCGCTTGACCTTGACCATTGGGCTTGCGTATTCCTTCATCGAGTCTATGACCTTCTGCGAGTAGGCCGAAACGATTCCGCCTATCACCGCGCCGGTGAGAGCAATCAGAAAGACGATAATGCCCGTAAGATGTGCACCGAAAATAGCGGCAAGAACCGACATTATCAGGAGCGCAAGTACCGCGGGAGTTGTAAAAAAGGATAGCATTGATCTAAGCTGATTACTCTTTCGGGGGACGAAAAGAGAGTATCGCTCACCGCCGTCACGTCTCTTTTCTTTTTCAAGCCTTGCTCTCGCCTCTCTTATAGAAAGTCCCTCGGCAAGATCGGTCTTCAGCTCTGTTTCCAGAGCCTTTATATCAAGTGTCTGCCACTTTTGTTCCATTTTTATGATCCTTCCTCATATTATTGTCATTGTCTTCAGGGGGTCACATACAGTTTACCGCTATCTCACCGTCAGAAAGCGAGATAAGCGCATGGGTATAGCTTCTGGAATAATCGGCAATAAGCAGCTCCGCGAGCTTATCCTCAACGTTCTTCTGAATATACCTGTGCATATTTCTCGCACCGTATTTTTCAGAGAAGGAATTCTCTGCAATATGCTTTACCGCCTCATCCGTATATGATAGCGTAATTCCCTTTTCGGAAACGGCATCCTTGAGCTGCTCGAGCATAATTACTGCAATCTTGCAGAAATCGTCCTTATCGAGCGAACGGAATGTGATGATCTCATCAACACGGTTAATAAACTCGGGACGTAAAAACTCGGACAAGGCACGCTCGGTCCTCTCGGCATCGCTCTTTGCGATGTCGCTTGAGAATCCAACGACACCGGTGCGCTTTTCAGAGCCCGCGTTTGTCGTCATAACAATTACCGCGTTTTCGAAATTAACCGTCTTTCCGTGCGCATCGGTGATGCGTCCGTCGTCAAGTATCTGGAGCAGAATATTAAGAACGTCGGGATGCGCCTTCTCTATCTCATCGAAAAGCACGACGGAATAGGGACGGCGGCGGATCTTCTCGGTTAGCTGTCCCGCGTCGTCGTATCCAACGTATCCGGGAGGCGATCCGATAATACGCGAAACCGAGTGCTTCTCCATAAACTCGGACATATCAAGTCTGATAAGCGTCTCGGGAGAATCAAAAAGATCGGATGCCAGCGTCTTTACAAGCTCGGTCTTTCCAACTCCCGTGGGTCCGGCAAAAATGAACGAAACAGGCTTTCTCTTGTAAGATATTCCCGCTCTGTTTCTCTTTATTGCTCTTGCAACAGCGTCAACCGCCACGTCCTGACCGACAAGTCTCTTTTTGAGTCTCTCCGCAAGTGAATCTATCCTCGCGTATTCGTTTGCAGTGATATTAGTCGCAGGAATGCCTGTCCAAAGCTCTATAACGTCAGCAAGGTTTTCCTCGGTAAGAACGATTGCGTCGCACGCGCCCTGAATCTTGTCAAGACGTGAAGCAAGGCGCATCTCCTCAGACTGTACCTTAGCGATCTCCTCATACTTTTTCTGACTTTCCTTGTCATCCGAGGTTATCATCCCCTCAAGCTCCTCTCTTCTCGACTTGAGAACAAGCAGCTTGTCTCTTATCTCAAGCGACTCGTTAAGCTCACCCGATGAGAGAGAGAGCTTTGATGCCGCCTCGTCAAGAAGGTCGATAGCCTTGTCCGGCAGATATCTGTCGGTGATATATCTCTCGGAAAGTATTACAGCGGAACGAAGAATCTCCTCGGGTATACGAATATGGTGGAAATCCTCGTAATAATGACTTATGCCGCGAAGCATCTCTGCAGCCTCGGCAACAGAAGGCTCATTGACCGTCACCGGCTGAAAACGGCGCTCAAGCGCGGAATCCTTTTCAATATATTTTCTGTATTCATTAAGGGTAGTAGCACCGATTATTCTGATTTCGCCGCGAGAGAGCGCAGGCTTTAAGATGTTAGCCGCGTTAACGCTTCCCTCCGCATCACCTGTTCCGACAATGTTGTGAACCTCGTCGATAACAAGAATAGCCCTGCCATGCTCCTTGACCTCTGCGAGCAGACCGAGAATACGCGACTCAAACTGACCGCGGAACTGTGTTCCTGCCACCAAAGCCGTCAGATCGACAAGGAAAAGCTCCTTATCCTTGAGCTTGTACGGTACGTTTCCGTCCGCTATGCGTATAGCAAGACCCTCTGCAATAGCAGTCTTACCTACACCCGGCTCACCGATCAGACAGGGATTATTCTTCTGACGGCGACAAAGAGTCTGAATAACTCTTTCGGTTTCTCTGTCACGACCTACGATGCGATCGAGCTTTCCGTCTCTCGCGCTCTGTGTAAGGTTCTTGCAGTACGTCGTTAAAAATTTATATTGCTTTGGGGGATTCTTCCCTGCATTTGCTTCCTTTTTATCTTTTTTATCGCCATTGCTCTTCGGAACAGGCACGATATTCGGTCCTCCGTCAGAGCCGGGAGCAGGCATATTATTAGCTACGCTTTTGAGCGTGTCCATAAGACCGCTGTCTTTGAAAAGCTTGGGAAAATCAATGGCAGGTGCTCCGCCATCCTCGCCCTCGTTAATAGCATCGGCAAGCTCATTCTCCATGCTTTCCATCTGCTCGGGAGAAATACCCATCTTGTTATAGATATCCCCCAACATATTTTCGATAGGAAGACCAAGATCCTTTGCGCACTTAACGCAAAGTCCCTGAGAGGTCTTTTCTCCGTTTTCGACCTTCGTAACGAAGATCACCGCCACACGCTTGTGGCAATTTGAACACATTACCATAATAGAGTTTTCGCTTTCTTCAGATTAGATTTCTGATAAATTCAAAAATACCGATATCGTACACGAATCTGAACACGTACGAATCATAATAAACATCCAAAGCAGTGGAGTCAGGGGAAACAAGCGTAATTATTTCAAGCACTGAATACGTCACCGTTGCAAGCGCAGCAACAGTAAGAGTTCCCAAAACAAGTCCCACTGCAAGTCCGATCAGCTTGTCAACGTTTGTTACCAATGGAATTTTAACGTTGCTGATCAACCTGATTATCAGGCTGGCGCAAACAAATGAAACAGCAAAAAGTAATACAAACGCAATGATACCCGAAGCAACTCCACTTGATAAAACAGACGTGCCGTCAGCCGCATCAGAAATAAGAATCGCCACCGGCTTACACAGGAGTGCAGAAACGATCAGTGAGAACAAAAGCTTTCCTGCGCTCAATACCGAACAAACAAACCCGAGTCTCCAATGCCTTATAGTGATAAATAAAAACAGTCCAAGTAAAAGTATGTCAAACAATATCGCCATATCAAACCGCCTTTTTTTAAAAATAGAGTATCAATCAAATGATATGTATCTTGCGGCACTTTGAGTACATACAACCACAGCTTCACCAAAAAACACGACTAAGGCTCTGGCATCACTTTCCACCGAGCATGAGCTCTCGCTTCCGGTCAAAGTACTTATTCTTGTAACTCTTCCGCTTTGCAAAAGATAAACTGAGTCCTCGCCAAGCTTCATATCTCGAACGTTACCCTGAGTCGTATCACTAAAGGTCAACCGTCCCTCTTTATCAAAAACAGAAACGGTTTTTTTATTCAAAAGATCACTTTCTGCAAAGAGTAAAGCAAATTTTTCATTGGAGACATCTATCCGTTCAAGTGAAGAAGGAAAGATATAGTCTCCTTTCGTTCTACCGTCTCGATCAATAACGGAGACCCTGTCATCAAGAATGACCGCGATGCGGTCGTCTGTAAGAAAATCACATCTGTACGGCATCGAGCCGCCCCAGACCGTTTTTGAAACGACCTCATTTTTCTTACAGTCAATAACGTTGAGAGACACGACACTCTCACCCTGCTGCACAGCAATTGAAAGCACCGCGGCATATCGACCATCCGAAGAAAGCGAGGCAGAAATTACTCTGTCGTTCTTGCTGTACTCACTCACAAGCTCAAAATCAGAGTTATAAACCTTCACCATCGAATCATATCTCTGTGCTCCCGTAACGACGAGAAAGCTACCGTTTTCAGCCATACAGGCAAAGCTTATCGGAAACTCAAGCTTCTCAGAGTGAACACAGATAAATGAGTTATATATGGCATAGCTGTTGCTTCCCTGATCGTATACGAGAAGATATCCGTTCGAGCTTGATAGCTTAGGATTTGTAAATTCCGAGCCTATCGACATCGTAACTCTTCCCGTTGAGGTAAAGGTCTTGATCTCACTGTCGCTCGCAACCGCAAGACCGCCCTTAAATGACGAGAAGACCTGATTTTGAATAGGTCCTGCATAGCTGAGAGACGAGGGTGTCGACTCACCAAAGCTCCTGATGTAGCTTATGTCCTTGAACATATAATACATCTTCTCATAAGAGATTCTGCTGCCTCCAAACAAAACCGTGATCAAAAGAAGAAGGACGAGCAAAATGATGCAAATGATCCTCGCAACACCGAAGCCGTACGAAAGCTTTGATTCCTCAACGCTATCCGTCCCCGTGTAGAGCGCCAGTGTTTTCTGCTTCTCGATCGCCGTGTGGAATATTCTTTTCTTTTTTATTTTTGTCCATAGCGGTCTGAAAAATATCAGCACTCTGCCAAGAAACGAAACGTCGGAATTTTTGCCCTTGCGAGACATCTGCTCTCCTCCTTTCTCCACGAATAAAAATATCAATAAACTACCTTGTTAAGATAAAGTCCGTGCGCAGCCGCGGTCATTCCCGCGCGCTCACGGCAGCCCGAGGCAATAATGTCCCCGATATCCTCGGGATCGATCTTCCCCTGAGCAACGGATATAAGCGTTCCCGCCATTATCCTTACCATATTGTATAAAAACCCGTCTGCAGCCACGCGGAAGGTAATAATATCTCCCTCTCGGCTAACCGAGGCATACACGACCTCTCTTACGGTTGATTCGACCGTAGAGCCCGAGGCCATAAACGCAGAAAAATCGTGTTTTCCAACGAAATTCGCCGCAGCGCGATCCATTTTAAATACGTCCTCATCGCTAAGCGTATACGGAAGGAAAAGCGACCGCCCCTCCTCGAACGGATCTCTCACCGAGCAGACGTTTATTCTGTAAATATACTCCTTATATCTCACGTCATACCTCGGATGAAAGGAGGAATCTACCCACTCAGCGCTCTTAACCGAAATATCCTCCGGAAGATGAGCGCAGAGAGCGCGGGGGATCTTGCACACGTTGATCTCGGTGTCAAGATGATCCTCGCCCTTGTTAGTCACCGTTACGCAGAAATCGCGCGCGTGAACACCGCTGTCGGTTCGGCTGCAGCCCGTGATATCGCAATCTCGACCGAAAAGGCTCTTCGTCGCTCGGTTAAGCTCGCCCTGAACCGTCCTTTTATCCTTCTGTATCTGGTAACCGCAAAAGTCAGTACCAAGATACGAAATTCTCAATAAAAGCTTCATACCGTCATCCTCACATCGAATAACCGGGCGCGTAGATGTTGAGAAGCACTATACCGGCAATAAACGCCGCGATGAATACAAGAGCTATAAAATCACGGTAAGTAAATCGCAAAACGTTAAGCTTTGTCCTTCCCTTGCCTCCTCTGTAGCAGCGGCAGGTCATAGCCGTCGCAAGCTCACCCGCGCGTCTGAACGCGGAGATGAACAAGGGAATAAGCACGGGAATAAGTGCTTTTGCTCTCTTTGCAAGCGAGCCGTTCGTAAAATCCGCGCCTCTTGCCTTCTGTGCCGCCATGATCTTCTCGGTCTCCTCAACGATCGTGGGAATGAATCTGAGCGCAATAGTCATCATCATCGCAAACTCATGTACGGGAACCTTCAAAAGCTTCAGGGGTGCCAACAGCTGTTCAATAGCGTCCGTCAGCTGAATGGGGGTCGTCGTATATGTCAGGAAAATACTCGTACCGATGATCATCGCGATTATTCTTACCGCAATAAATACTGCATTGTATATTCCCGACATGTATATCTGAATGAATTTCCAGGAGACCAAAAGCTCTTCTGCATCTCCCTTGGTCCAGAAGACGTTGAGGACCGCGGTAAATATCATAATGAAGATTATCGCCTTTATTGATCTCAAAACGATCTTTACAGGTATCCTGCTCAGCAGAATAAGAGCAAAAGCGGAGACAAGTAAAAGCGCGAAGCTTATCACGTTCTTGCACAAAAAGCTGGCAACGATGTACGCGATAGCAATAATGATCTTCATTCTCGGGTCAAGCCTGTGCATGACCGAGCTCGAGGGATAAAACTGACCGAGTGCTATATTATTCATAAAGCACCTCCCAGCATACGCGCAAGAGTCGCCTCTGCCTCATCCACGGTATAAATATCGGTGGGGACGTCAATGCCCTTCTCACGCAGAAGCATAACGAGACGCGTCATCTGAGGAACGCCGAGACCGATACTCTCAAGCTCCTCACACTTTGAAAAGACCTCTCTGCAGCTTCCGGTCATAGCGACCTTGGAGTGAGAAAGCACAACAAGCTCGGAGCAATATTTTGCCATATCGTCCATAGAGTGGCTGACGATAATGACAGCCGCGCCCGTTGCCGCAGCATATCTCTTAATGCCGTCAAATATTGAATTTCTTCCCGCAGGATCAAGTCCCGCGCTCGGCTCGTCCAGAACGAGAACCTCGGGGCGCATCGCCATAATTCCGGCGATTGCCGCGCGTCTTTTCTGACCGCCCGAAAGGTCAAACGGCGATTTTTCAAGCGCGTCCTTCTCAAGTCCGACAAGCTCAGCCGCCTCACTGACCCTCTTTTTTATCTCATCGCCGTCAAGTCCCATATTCTTAGGTCCGTAAGCGATGTCCTCCCAGACAGTATCCTCAAAGAGCTGATACTCGGGATATTGCATGACGAGGCCCACACGGTATCTCACCTTACCGATCTCCTTCGGCTTTGCCCAGATGTCCTCGCCGTCAAGAAGTATTCTTCCAGACGAGGGCTTGACAAGACCGTTGAACATCTGCACTAGCGTCGACTTACCCGAGCCCGTGTGACCGATGATACCCGTCACAGTATTCTCTTTTATCTCAATGCATACGCCATCGAGCGCCCTCACCTCAAAGGGAGTTCCGGCACTGTAAACGTACGACACGTTATCAACAGTGATCTTTGCCATTTTTTCCTCTTTATTTGCCTGATAAATCACAAATCAGCTTTTCTTGAATGCCTTGTAAATTGCCTCTGCGCACTCCTCGGGGGTATTGATCTCACCGTCTATCTTGATTCCGCGTGAGCGAAGCCTTAAGACGAGATCCGAGCATTGCGGAAGATCAAGTCCGCACGCGCGTAGCTTGTCCGCCTCTGCGAATATCTCGCTGGGCTTTCCGTCAAGAATTATCCGTCCGTCATCGATGACAACGACTCTGTCAGCTCTTACAGCCTCGTCCATGTAGTGCGTTATAGTAATGATGGTCTTGCCCTCCTCACGGTTGAGCTTTTCCATCGTGTCAACGACCTCGCGTCTTCCCATGGGGTCGAGCATTGCGGTCGATTCATCGAAAATGATGCACTCGGGTCGCATCGCGATAATGCCCGCAATTGCTATTCTCTGCTTCTGGCCTCCCGAGAGCCTGTGCGGCTCGTGCCGTGAATACTCGGTCATTCCGACCGTCGCAAGCGCCTCGTCAACACGGCGGCGGATCTCCTCCCTCGGAAGTCCGAGATTTTCGGGACCAAACGCCACGTCCTCCTCAACTATCGTCGCAACTATCTGGTTGTCGGGGTTCTGGAATACCATTCCGACCTTTTTTCTGAGCTCGTAAATGTCGTCCTCGGTCATATCGGAGGAGCTGATCTCAACCCCGTCTATCTCAATGCTTCCCTCAAAGTAATCGTAATCGTCTATAACGAGATTGAGAAGCTTGGCAAGGGTCGACTTTCCCGAGCCGTTATGACCTAACACCGCAACGTACTCACCCTTTTTAATATCAAGAGAAAGATCGCGAAGAACGCTCTCGGGATTTCCCTCGTCGTCCTTGTATGAAAAATTCAGATTTCGTATTTTGATGTAAGACACCTCAAATGCCTCCGTAAAGCTAAATTAAGTTATTTGTCCGCCGTCCACCGTGAGCTTGCACCGCAAGGAAGAGGTGCGCCGGTCTGTGTAACGCGAAGACCAAGCTCACCCGATTCGATCTTACCGCCGTATCTCGACTTCACCTTAAGATCAAGGATATAGCTCATCGTAAGGGGAGAAAGTCCCGTCGTGTAAGAGTTTATTAGGAAGAAGAGCGGCTCGTCGCTCAATACCTTTGAAACAAGACCCACGAACTCATCGATAGAATCCTCAAGCTTCCATACCTCACCCGAGGGACCGCGACCGTAGGACGGAGGATCCATAATGATTCCGTCATATTTGTTTCCGCGTCTTATCTCACGCTCAACGAACTTCTTGCAATCGTCAACTATATAGCGGATAGGCGCGTTCTCAAGACCCGAAAGCGCGGCGTTTTCCTTCGCCATAGCGACCATTCCCTTCGATGCGTCAACGTGAACGACCTGCGCCCCGGCCTTTGCCGCCGCGACGGTTGCACCGCCCGTGTATGCAAAGAGGTTGAGAACCTTTATAGGTCTGCCCGCCTTCTTTATAAGCTCGGAGAACCAATCCCAGTTAGCCGCCTGCTCGGGAAAGAGTCCCGTGTGCTTGAAGCCCATGGGCTTCAGACGGAACTTCAGTCCAAGATGATCGTATGAAATGTCCCATGATTCGGGGGTCTTCTGCTTTACCCAGCCACCTCCGCCATTGGACGAGCGACGGTAAACACCGTCAGCACGGTTCCACATCGCGTGTCTCGCCGCATCCTTCCAGATAATCTGGGGATCGGGGCGAACGAGTATGTATTTTCCCCAACGCTCAAGACGTTCCCCGTCAGACGCGTCGAGCAATTCGTAATCCTTCCAATTGTCACTGCACCACATATTTTATCACTCCGTTTTTACCGCCTTGGTGACGGCATATTGAATTTATTTCGAATTTAACTCTCAAGATTTTTGTTGTAGAAGCTTGCAAGCCGCGACCCCGCGCTATGCGCGTGACAGACCGCAATAGCAAGAGCATCCGCCGTATCGTCGGGCTTTGGCGGCTCCTTGAGACCGAGAAGCGAGGTTACCATAATAATTACCTGCTTTTTCTCCGCTCTTCCGTATCCGACCACAGCCTGCTTGACCTGTAGCGGTGTGTATTCGCCTATCTTTATCCCCGCAAGCCGCGCCGCAAGAAGGATTATCCCCCTCGCCTCGGCAACAACGATACCCGTTTTTTGGTTGTTCGTGAAGAAAAGCTCCTCTATCGCCATCTCGTCGGGATGATACTTCTCGATAAGCTCCTTCATACCTCGGTAGATAAGCTCAAGACGATCGATTATCGGCATCCCCGCAGGCGTCTGTATAGAGCCGTATCCGAGCGTACGGAATTTCGAGCCGGAATATTCAATTACACCCCAACCCACAATAGCGTATCCGGGGTCGATACCGAGAATTATCATCTCACACCTCCGCTGGAAAAATCGGCAGCCTCCGTCAAAAGACCATAGTTACCCATTATCATATCTTATGTATTATATCATATATTTTCCCCATTGTCAAATGGTTTTTAATATAATTTGTAAACATAAAGAAAATTTATTTAAAATGGTTTACATTTCCGCTTTGATATGTTATAATTGAAGGTGTATTGCTAGGTTGGAGGAAGGGTTATGAAAATTCTCAAAATCGAAGTCGGTGACGTCCTCGAGCTCAAGAAGCCGCACCCCTGCGGAAATAAGCTTTTCAAGGTGCTGAGAGTCGGCAGTGACGTACGAATAGTATGCCAAAACTGTCAGAGAGACATGACCCTTGACCGTATCAAGCTTGAAAAAGCTGTAAAGAACGTGATACACGACTGATTATTTCATACGCTATAACCCAAAAAGGAAGGATATAAGCCAAAATGAGTAAAAAAGACAGACTGCTCACGCAGGAAACGATAAAACCGAGAAGAAGATCCTTTAGCCAATGGTTCAAGGAAACGAAAAAGGAATACGGATACCTCACGCTAGCCGCACTCATACCCGCCATTCTCTTTTTCCTGATATACGTCGCAAGAGGACTCTACCCCTTCGGTGACGGCACAGTGCTCGTCCTCGACCTCAACGGTCAGTACGTGTACTTCTTCGAGGCGCTGAAAAACACCGTGCTTGAGGGTGGAAGTCTGCTCTATTCCTGGTCAAGAAGCCTTGGCGGAGAATTTCTCGGAATGTACGCGTACTACATCGCAAGTCCGCTTTCATACCTCATTCTTCTCTTCCCGAGCGATAAAACGCAGGAGTTCCTTCTCATACTCTTTATGATCAAGGCGGCACTCTGCGGCGCAACTATGGGATTCTATCTCCATAAGCACTCGGTAAATAAGAACAAGCTCACAGTTATCGCCTTCTCGATACTCTACGCAATGAGCGCGTACTGTGTCGTACATCAGAATAACACGATGTGGATGGATGCGGTAATGTGGCTGCCGCTCGTCGCATACGGCATAGAGCAGCTCGTCAAATACGGCAAATATAAGATGTTCGTCATCTTCCTCTCCCTCACCGTAGCAAGTAACTTCTACATCGGATATATGGTATGTATATTCGTGTTCCTCTATTTCTTCTTCTACCATTTCGCATATAAGGACAACGACGTCAATAACCCCTGGCAGGAGAAGCACCACCTTTTAAAATCCCTCGTAAGAATAGCCTTTTATTCTGTCCTTGCCATCGGTATGGCAGCGGTCATCGTGCTGGGAGCATACTACTCGTTGCAGTTCGGTAAAAACGAATTCACCGATCCGTCCTGGGATCTTGCATTCAGAATAGATTTCTTCGACATATTCTTCAAGCTTCTTCCCTCGTCATACGATACCGTAAGAATAGACGGACTTCCCTTCGTATATTGCGGACTTATCACGGTAATTCTCGCACCGCTCTTCTTCTGCTCAAAAAAGTTCACAGTAAGAGAAAAGATCGCCTGCGGAGCGTTCCTGCTCCTCTTCTGCCTGAGCTTCTCAATAAACGTCATCGACCTTGTATGGCACGGCTTCCAGAAGCCTCAGTGGCTCAATAACAGATATAGCTTCATGTTCTGCTTTATGCTTATCTTCCTTGCATTCAGAGCATTCGATCATATCGAGGAGATCAGCGCAAAGAGCATCGCGTGCGTATCGGCATTTATCATCTTATTCGTTGTTATAGTTCAGAATTTTGCGGCAGAGTACGTCAAAAAGCTCGAGGCACTCTCATACGGTCCCGAGGCAGGTAAATTCGAGGTCCACGACTTTGCCACGGTGCTTATGACAGTCGTTGCGCTGGCGATCTACGTATCAATTTTTGCGTTGATGCCGCGCATCAAGAATAAGGACCTGCTCTCCGCGATACTTCTCGGCGTGATCTGCACCGAGGTATTCCTGAGCGGTCTCTGTAACGTAAACGACTTTGACGAGGACGTCACCTTCACAAAATACTATAAGTACAACGAATTCAAGCAGCTTATGGTCCCCGTGACAGATACGCTTCGAGATTATGACGATAGCTTTTACAGAGCCGAGCTCACTAACAGACGTAAGGATAACGACAATTTCGCATTGCAGCTCAGAGGAGTCACAAGCACCACCTCGACACTTAACAGCGATACAATAAGCTTCATTCACGGAATGGGATATTACGGAGCGTCTCACCGTACGCGTTACGAGGGAGGCAGTATCGTGAACGATGCCCTGCTCGGTATAAAATATATCATCACCCCACGCGATTACAGCTCAATTTACGGCGATCCTGTCCTTACCCTCGACGATTACGCAAAGTACACCGGAATGTCGACCGAGGAATTCCTTGAAATGACAAAATCCGAGGAGTACGCAAACATCTCCGCTGATAAGCTCAATATCTATCTTAACCCCTATGCCCTTTCCCTCGCGTATGCATCGGGAACAGGCATATTCGACATCAACTTCCGCGACAAAAACGAGTGGGTAGATAAGGAGACCGACGATAGATATAACCCCGAAGGATATATCTCCGTCTTTGCAAGACTAAACGCGCTTATCACCTGTATTTTAGGCGAGGATGAGACCGTTGAGGTCTTCAAGCCCGCAATACAGAACGGAGAACCCGAGGTAAGCAGCGGAGTCAAGGCAAGCGTCTCCTCAGGACACAATAAATACGTCGGTGACAAGGGTAAGATCACGTATACCTACACCGTTCCCGAGGGCGTTGAGCTCTTCGTTCACTTTCCCGCCTTCTACACACGCGCGATAAAGCTCAGCTCTCCCACAATGAACATTTTCGACGGAACGAAATCCCTCGATAAATGCAACGAAAGAATAGTCTACCTCGGTCATACAAAGGGCGAGGAATATAAACTTACCGTAACGATCGACAACACAACGAGCGGCGGACAGTTCTATACAATCGTCGATGAATCCTATATCTATTACCTCGACACCGAGCTTCTCGAGGAAGTCATCAGCCGCATCAGAGCCGAGGAGCTCAAGATCGAAGAATATAAAGAGGACGATATCCGCGGAACCCTTACTACTCTCTCCGATAACAGAACCATCCTCACAACAATTCCCTACGATAAGGGATGGCAGGTATACGTCGACGGCGAGAAGGTAGAAACGCGCGCCGCAGTAGAGGATGCGCTTTTGACGTTTGAGATCAAGGATGCAGGAGAGCACGATATCCGCTTTGTCTACCGTCCCACAGTCTTTACTGCGGGACTTACAATAAGTATCGTTTCCTTCGCCGGCTTCATTCTCATAATCCTCTTTGAGAAAAAGCTCAGAAGACTCTGGATAATAAGAGCAATATTCGCTCCCGAAGAGCCCAAGGATGAAAACGAAGTCGAAATAAAATCCAAGAAAAAGAAATAATCGAAGATCCTAGAAAGGATATCACCTATGTTTTACTATATTTCGGGTAAGCTCGCATACGCCAATCCCTCCACCGCCGTAATCGACGCAGGAGGGGTAGGCTATAAGCTTACGATAAGCGAAAACACCTATAATTCTCTGCCCCCAAGACACACGCAGAATGCTCCCGAGGCAAAGCTCTATACCTATATGGCTGTGCGCGAGGATGACGTAGAGCTCTTCGGCTTCGCAAACGAAGCTGAGCTTTCATCCTTTAAAATGCTCCTCGGAGTCTCTGGCGTAGGACCCAAGGCGGCGATCTCTATCCTCTCACTGCTCACCCCCGAGAAATTTGCTCTCGCTGTCTGCACCGAGGACAGAAAGACCATCGCAAAGGCAAATGGCATCGGCCCCAAGACAGCCGCAAGAGTCATCCTTGAGCTAAAGGACAAGCTTATGAAGGAGACCGACCTCGGCGCCGCCGCGCAGGCAAGCATAGAGAGTGCATCCGCCATTGCTACTCCCTCGGGTAAGCTCAGCGAGGCACAGGACGCACTTATGGTCCTCGGCTACTCGAGAGCAGAGGCACAGAATGCACTCAAGAATATCGATACTCAAAACCTCGGACTTGAGGATATAATCAAAAAAGCCCTCAAGCTCCTTATGTAAAAAGGAAAATGAAAGGAGACTAAACCGTGTTCCAGGACGAAGAATTTGACTTTGAAAACCGAATAGTATCTACCTCATTTTCCGCAGAGGACTCGGATACCGACGTATCCCTCCGCCCGAAAACGCTCGACGATTATATCGGCCAGGATAAGGTCAAGGAAAACCTTAAGGTCTATATCGACGCGGCAAAGCTCCGCGGCGAATCACTCGACCACGTACTTCTCTACGGACCTCCCGGTCTCGGTAAAACGACGCTTTCAAATATTATCGCAACCGAAATGGGCGTCAATATCAGAGTCACCTCGGGTCCTGCTATCGAGAAGCAAGGCGACCTCGCCGCGCTACTCACAAATCTCTCGGAGGGCGACGTACTCTTCATCGACGAGATACACCGTCTGTCCCGCTCGGTAGAGGAAATACTCTACCCCGCAATGGAGGATTTCGCGCTTGATATCATCATCGGTAAAGGCCCGAGCGCAAGAAGCATACGCATCGACCTTCCGAAATTCACACTCATAGGCGCGACCACCCGCGCAGGCCAGCTCACCACTCCCCTTCGCGACCGTTTCGGAGTTGTTCTGAAATTGGAGCTTTACACCCCGGAGCAGCTCGCGACTATCGTAACGAGAAGCGCGAATATCCTCGGCATAGACATCACCGAGCAGGGCGCGTACGAGATAGCCTCGCGCTCAAGAGGAACGCCGCGTATCGCAAACAGACTGCTCAAGCGCGTCCGTGACTTTGCACAGGTCAAGGGCAAGGAGGAGATAGACAACGAGATCGCGCAGTTCGCACTTGATAAGCTCGAGATAGACGAGCTCGGACTCGACGCAACAGACAAGAGAATGCTCGAGACCATCATCAAATTTTACGACGGAGGCCCAGTCGGACTTGAAACACTCGCCGCAACCATCGGCGAGGAGGCAGTAACCCTCGAGGACGTCTATGAGCCCTACCTTATGCAAATAGGTTACCTCAGCCGTACCCCTCGCGGTCGTTGTGTCACAAGACTTGCTTATGAGCATCTCGGTCTCACACCGCGCAATCTCCAGAAGGACAGCGTGCAGTTGTCATTTTTAAATAACGACGACAATTTATCTTAAAACCATCAAGGCAAAAAGCGACACTCGTTTTTATTCGGGTGTCGTTTTTATAAAAAATCTCTCATAATGCAACCAACTGTCACTAAATGTCGCTTTTATGGGTGGAAGACCTCCAGTATAACGTAAAGGAGATGAAACACATTGGATGATGATAAGATCGTTGAGCTGTATCTTATGCGTGATGAAAGCGCCATTCGTCTCACCGCTAAAAAATACGGCACTCGGATCAGAAAGATAGCATATGACATCATTGAAGACGAACACTATGCAGAGGAATGTGAAAACGATACGTACATAAAAGCCTGGAATTCAATTCCGCCGCACGAACCGCGTGATTATCTGTTTGCTTTTCTAGCGCGGATAACGCGACACACCGCGCTTGACGTATGTAAAGAGCAGAATCGTATAAAACGAAATGCCACGCTGTGCGAACTAAGCGCCGAAATGGAGCAATGTATCCCCTCTCCAAGCAACGGTGAATGTACACTTGACTCAATATTATTCTGTGACATCATCAATAAATTTCTTGCATCACTTAAAGAGGAACACAGAAACATCTTTGTTCGCAGATATTGGTATATGGATTCGATCTACTCAATTTCGAGGTATTACGGTATGTCGCAAAGCAAGGTAAAAAGCATATTGTTCAGAACAAGAAATCAACTAAGGGATTATCTGATCAAGGAGGGATATGATCTGTGAGAGGACAAGATTTTTTAGATAGAATAGAAAATATAGACCCCGCATATATAGAAGCAGCATACACACCTAAAAAGAAGCCAAATAAAAATAAAATTAAAAAATACGCTACACTGGCTGCATGCCTTTTAGTAGCGTTTTCAATCGGTTTCGGGGTGCGCGCCTATGCCGCGGAAGTCAAAGAGTATAATGCCGCAGTAGTATTTTTTGAGGAAAACAATCTCTCAACTCAAGGTCTTACACGAAATGAAATAAAAAAGGTATATCGCGACATTACAACTAAAGCATTCACCTATTTCAAAACCGCAGACGTAATTTTGGAAAGCCTATCCACAGAACAGATTGAGGGTTATGAAATATGGCAGGATGAGCCCACTCCCGAGGATATTGAAAATCTGTGGAACTATAAAACGTATGGGGGTGGCTTCGTATATCCCGAACAATCTGACAAGGACGGTTTTTTTTACGATTTCCGTTCAGAATATGATGATAGCTTTGTTTTTATGCAAAGTCACCTCGAAAAGCATTTCGGTGACAAGCTCCTATGGGATGTCACCTTTTCCCGACAGATCGATGGATATCTTTCCGCTTCAAACGGATTGATTGTATACGGTGAAACCGATAGAAACTCGTCCGAAGAAAACGTATACCTATGGTCGGCGTTCGTTGATGAAAACGGAAATGTCATTTGGGAAACACAGCTTGATAACGGATTCCATACCGAATACGTCTCTGCCGTGTTCGAGAATGAGGACGGTGGGTATACGTTTATCAGTAGGGGCGATTCCTATTTCCTTTGCATGACAAAGATCATGCCTGACGGGCGTAAGGCATACTGCACAAAAAACGAAGTCGGCGATTACGGAATAGGAAATGTTACACCCACTTCAAACGGATATATCGTACATCTTGTAAGCTATATGTCTAATGAATACGCGAAAATTGTTTTGATAGACTCTGAGGGGACCATCACCGACTCCTTTTCTTATGACAGCGCCGATATATACTATCACATTACAGATATGATGGAATATGAAGGTAAGATATATTTGTCAACCTATGCTACTCCAAAAAACGAGGACGATATCACAGTCGGTAGACACGAGATTCAGAGTATTGTGCATTACTTGTTCTCAAACAAATTGTTTGAAATATCAAGCGAAGAATTAACACCGATAGTTCGAAATAATTACACCGCCATTCTTTTAGTCTGTGACCCCGAATCGGGTACACCTCAAGAATTTTATTCGGTAGATGGCTCTTTGGGTGGAAAGCTTTCTCTCACGTCCTCCGGTGAGCTATCTTGGGATGTGGAAAGCATTACAACAACCTTTTTTTCACCCGCTACCAGTTCCTTTACAATTGGCGGTACGTGCTATGTCTACGAGTATGAGTTCGATAAATCCGGCTTGCTCGTAAGTAGCGAAAAGACCGAAAGGGTCGTAAATTTCAGAAAATGATAAATATGGGGAGACGATGCGTCTCCCCAATTTTTTATTTATCAAACTGACTGTTCCAAAGTTCAGAATATATCTGCCATTTTTTTCTTAAGCTTCAAAAGATACGACGTAAAATTAGGCAACTTGATCTCTGATGTAAATTTGTCCCCGTAATAGATAGTCCTACCCACAAGCTCACAGCTGTGGCTCTCGTCAAGCAGATAGAATTCTA
>SVRT01000020.1 GCA_015064685.1 Oscillospiraceae bacterium | reverse complement strand
GGGGTATTATCACATCGGATTGCAGATAGATCACTATGGGAGAGATGAAAATGATCTAAGAGTGCTTTTAGGGAGCAGTATGGAACATCTTTTTGTGAACTCTGTAACGGGAAAATGCCAAGACTACATGCCAATCTATAGCGAGAAATAACCTTTCACCGAGGTGATGTTACCATCAGGTTCTAGTGAGGTTACCTTCGTGCAGGTTTAAGTCCTGTTACCCGCACCCAACATAAAAGGAGGCTTTGTGCCTCCTTTTGTGTTGGTCTGTGTGACAGTATCACGAAGGACACGTTACCTGAAATCTTGGATTTCAGGTGTTAGTTCAAAGTCCTGTTACCCGCACCAACAAAAAGGCCTCGGCATTATGCGCCGAAGCCTTTTCTGTATTCTGCGGGGCTGACCCCGAAAAAGCTTTTGAAGGTCTTGCTGAAGAAATGCGGGTCGGGGTATCCGCACATAATGCCTATCTGCTTTATGGGGAGGTCGGTCGAGCCGAGAAGCTCCTTGGCGGATGACATTCTGAGTTGCAAAATGAACTTCGTCGGAGGCATGCCCATCTGCTCCTTGAAAAGATAGTTGTATCTCGAAACGCTCAGATGCTCTATCTCTGCAAGCTCCGCGATCTTTATGTCGGTGTTGTAATTTGCACCGATATACTTTACAGATTTAGAAAGCGTGCTTGTCCTCTCTCCGCGAATGATGCTTCTTGATACCGTAATGAGCAGTCTCTCAAAGAGAGCAGAAAGCTCGCGGTTAAGATGCAGGTCGCGCTTCGAAAAGGCGTCGAATATGCTTTGAAAGCGCTGATGAATATGATTTCCCGATGCGGTCTCGTATACTGTGGGGAAGAATTGCAGATCGTATTCTTGAAGTCTTGATATGACCTCGCTCCCGGTAAAATGCACCCAGAAATAGGAGAGCTTGTCTCTTCCCGTATTCGAATATTTATGAGGAGTATTCGCGGAAAGTATCACAACGTTGCCCGTGCCTGCCTCGATCGGTTTATCACCGTCAAAGAAGGTAAGCGTTCCCGCATTGACGTAAACGAGCATAAAATCGTGTCTGCCGTTTTTTCTGTCGGTAGTAAAAGGGAAGGCGGACGCAAAATTTCCCGCACAGTTGACAATGAGCGGTCTTTCACAGGACTCAATATTGCTCTCGTCAACGATCTCTCCCGTAGGGTCGGTGATAGCGTAATAGCCAAAGCTTTCAGCCATATCAGCGCGCGATAGGACCTTACCCGAGACGTCAATATATGATGAGTTTTTATTCTCGTTGCTCATATTAACCCCCATTGACAGTTAAATAATACAACTGTTCAGTAAAATAATCGATTGAAAAATTCCTTTGATTATTGTATCATAAACACGAAAGCAAGTCAATACCCAATCAATAAATGACGGAGGAAAAATACAATGGCAAAGAAAAAGGTAGTAGTTATAGGCTGCGGTAGCCGCGGTAAGGTCTATACCGATATTATGAAAAAGGATTTTTGCGACGACTTTGAGGTCGTAGCCTGCGCTGAGCCTATTGATGACAGAAGAAACTATATGCAGAGAGAGCATTCTATCCCGGACGAGATGTGCTTCAAGAGCTGGGAGCCGATACTTGAGCGCGAGAAATTTGCTGATATAGCAATTATCGCGACGATGGACCGTGACCATTACGCACCCGCCATGGCGGCAATAGAGAAGGGCTACGATCTTCTTCTTGAAAAGCCCGTTGCGGCAACTCCCGAGCAGTGCCGCGAGATACAGAGGGCAGCGGAGAAGAAGGGCGTTTTCGTTCTCGTTTGCCACGTTTTAAGATTTACAAAATTCTATATCGCCCTCAAGGACATCATCGACAGTGGCGAGATCGGCAGGGTAATGAGCATCCAGGCTATCGAGGGTGTTGGAGATATTCACCAGAGCCATAGCTTCGTGCGCGGTAACTGGGGCAATAGCGACAGAAGCTCCTGCATGATACTTCAGAAGACCTGCCACGATATGGATATTCTCGCGTGGCTTATCGGTGAAAAATGCACCGAGGTACATAGCTTCGGCTCACTCTCCTACTTCACGAGAGAAAACGCGCCCGAGGGCTCGCCTGAGAGATGTATCGACGGATGCCCACACGCCGAGACCTGCCCCTACAATGCAGAGAAGGTATACGTAGATATGAAATACGGATGCAAGGGCTGGCTTGATTACGTTGCGACCGAGAAGGTAGAGCCTACACGCGAGGACTGCATCGAGGCGATAAAGAACACCCAGTACGGCAAGTGCGTATTCAAGTGCGACAACAACGTGGTTGATCACCAGACGGTAAATTTGCGCTTCGGCAAGGACGTTTACGTTGATTTTTCGATGAGCGCGTTTACTGTCGGAGGCAGAACACTCAGAATAATGGGTACAAAGGGCGAAATATACGCTAAGATGAGCGGAAACGACATCGATGTGTTCAATTTTGAAAAGAGAGAGCCTTATAAGTACGATGTTGACGCCAAGGTGACTAGTGAGATGATCACAGGCGGTCACGGCGGCGGAGACAGCGGAATTATCTACGCTCTCCGCGAGCTGCTTAAGGGTAATCGTTCCAAGTCGGTCTGTGAGATCGGTGAGTCCTGCGACAACCACATGATCTCCTTTGCTGCAGAGGAATCGAGGGTTACGGGTAAGGTAATCAATATGGCAGAATTTGAGGCAAGATACAACTGATATGACAAGAGAAGAAGCATGTGCGAAAAAAAGCGAGGCACTTGTCGCCTACTCACACGTAGGTGAGATCAAAAGTGTCTCGCCATACGGTAACGGACATATAAACGATACGTTTTTGGTAGTCACGGATAGCAAAAGATATATTCTTCAAAGAATAAACGACAGTGTTTTTCCAAATCCCCGTGAGGTTATGGAAAATATTGAAAAGGTCACTTCGCACATAAGACGAAAGGCAACTCACGACAAAGAGAGAGCGACCCTGACCGTAGTTCGGACGAATGACGGCGAGGTAGTATTTGAGGATAGTATAGGCTCGTATTGGAGAATGTACGATTTCGTTGAAGGGACGGTTGCGCGCGACAGAGTCGAGTGCGCGAACGATTTCTACATCTGTGCCGAAGCATTTGGATGCTTTCAGGGCTATCTTGCCGACTTTCCCGCAGAGCAGCTCTTCGAGGGAATAAAGGACTTCCATAACACTCCCAAACGCTACGAAAACCTTATGAAAGCCGTTGACATTGACACCTGTAAAAGAGCGGACTCGGTAAAACGCGAGATCGAATTTGCCATTGCTCATAAGGATTTTTGCAACACTCTTGAGATAGCGAGACGAGAGTGCAGACTCCCCCTGCGCGTAACTCACAACGACACCAAGCTCAATAACATCCTTTTCGACGCAAATGACGGTCACGCGGTCTGCGTTATCGACCTTGACACCGTAATGCCCGGCTATTCGGTCAACGATTTCGGCGATTCGATAAGATTTGGCGCAAATACCGCCGCAGAGGACGAGACCGATCTTGCAAGAGTTTCCCTCGACCTTGAGCTTTTCAGAACATACGCCGAGGGCTTTATTAAGGGCTGCGGAGGGAGACTCACCGCAGCAGAGATCGAGCTTTTACCCGTGGGAGCAATGATGATGACGCTTGAGTGCGGAATGAGATTTCTGACCGATTATCTCGAGGGCGACGTCTACTTCAAGACCCACAGAGAAGGGCATAACCTCGACCGCGCGAGAAATCAGTTCGCGCTCGTCAGAGATATGGAGAAAAAGCTAGACGAAATGAAAGCGATCATTTCCTCAATAGTATAAAAAAATCACCTGCGATGCAGGTGATTTTTTTACTATTATGTAAGATCCTCAATAAGCTTATCAATAAACCCGTCTGTTTTAACAAACTCGTGTACACCCTCAAAATCGTCGAAGGCGACCCAATCGTGTCCAACGTCAGCGCTCAATTCCTTGACACGCTCGAAGGACTCACGCGCGTATTTTACGTCAAAGAGAGCATCCTGCGCGCCTACCGCGATATAAAGCTTTCTCGGATAGCAGAGACAAGCTATCTCGGCATCGTCAAACTTGAAGAGCAGATCCTTCCAGGTCCAATCGGGCCAGGAAATCGCCTCGCGGCTGTTGAAGAATGAGGAGGATATCGCACTCTTGATCCTGGTTTCAACTGCCGTCGTGAAAAGAGTGTAGAAGCCGCCGTAGGAAAGCCCGACCATACCGAAGTTCTTGACGTAATCCTTCTTTTCAAAATAGTCAAGCACTCTCGTAATTGCGTAGATCTCGACCGCGGTTATCGAGCTGCCGACGTTCTTAAGTTGGGCGTCTATCTCGCTTCTCTTGTAGGGAACACCGAACGCGTTTCTCCAGAGCAGGAGCTGGGGGGCGAAGATATGAACGCCCCTCTTCATAACTCTCTGCACCATATCGTTGTAGTTTTCGGTGTCGCCGAGAAGTCCGCAAATAACCTCGGGAGTACCCTCGCCGCCGTGCTGCGCGATAACTAAAGGTCGCTTTTGCTCACCCTTGAGCTTCAAAAAGATACCTGAAAGGGTAAAGCCCTCAAGCACCTCGAAGTGCATCCTGTAGACGTCGTAGCCGTCCTCGCTTGAAAGATGCTCGCATTCGGGCTCTGGCATATCGTAGCCTTCGAACTCAACGAGAGGCCAGCCGAGCATTTTTTTAAAGTCCTCGCGGCAGCTCTCGGAGTCTGAAAAGATATTTTTTACATATTCGTCTCGTTTTTTTTGGATCTCTGCCTGTCTTTGCCCGATGACCCTTGAAAATCCGTTTACGTAATCCTCGCGAGTTGCGAGTGTAGCTTCATATGTTTCTCTGTAATTCATAAATAGTGATTATTTCTGTTATTTGACCGATTTGTAGATCGCAACGATAGATGTCGTCGCGCCTGTTGTGTTTACAACGTCTCCGCTGAGTCCCGTAAAGCTTTCGTTCACGGTTATAGACCCACCGCTCACCGTAAGATTGCCCTCGGCGAGAATTCCCGTTGCGTACGTCGTGATCGTAATGCTGCCTGCCGTAATAACTATATTACCCGTAGGCTTCTTGCCGTTTTCAAGGATAGAATCGTTGTTCGCCTTGATGGCGTCACCGTGTGAGGATATCGAGATTGTACCGCCCGAAATCGAAATTCCGTTTGCGGATTTGATTCCTCTGTTGGAGCGCTCGTCAACCGATACATTTCCATTTTCCGTAAGCTGATAGCCCGTATATCTGAATCCAAGCACGCCGTCTAGAATCTTTATAGCAATAGTGTCGTTGCCCTTGGCAAGAGGGATCTCATAAGTCGTAAGGTGGTAGCTTGCGTCCTGACCCTGGGTCTGTCCCTGGTCGTAGGAGTAAACGGATACGTGCGTGTAGCCGACTGCACGAGCCGCCTCGTAGAAATAGTAAGTCGTTCCGTCGATGACCTGTTCACCTATATAAGCCGTATCGGACCATGAAACAGAGCCGTCCTTCTTCGTAAACTTAAGAGAGAAGGAGTAATCTGCGCTCTCGGATCTGATAAACATCTTATCCTTGGAGACCTCGGTCTTAAGAGCCGAGTGTGTTGAAAAGGTATCGGTGTAAACATTCAAAACAGTGGACGTATCACTGATGAGAACGTCGTGTGCTGCGGAGATTCCGTCGCCTGCGGCATAAATATTGTGTATGCCCCCAACTATTGTCACGTCGCCGCGCTGATTGCCCTTTGACGAAATATCCGAATTGCTGGTCTTGATCGCATCTCCGTGAGTTGCGATAAGAGTCATACTTCCGCCCGTGACAGTAACGCTGTCGTTGCCGCGAAGCGCGTTTTCCTGACAGGTTACCGAAAGAGTGAGATTCTTAACGTCAACGTCCTTTTTGGAGTATATGCCGCCGCTGTTCTTTGAAGTAACCGTGAGATTACCCTTGCCCTCAACGTCGAGATCGATAAGTGAGTAGATCGCTGCAGGGAAGGTCTCGGGAGTAGAACCGGAAACGCCTGCGGGGCGCATATCGTTTACGTAGTTTGTAAAGCTCTTTTTTGCGCTGATCGTGACCTTATCTCCGTTGATTATGGAGATAGGCGCGGCAGTGCTGCAGGTGATACTGAAGCCCGCAAGCTCAAGCTCGAATTTATACGCGGGATCAACGTCGATCACAATGTTTCCGTATGCCTCACCCGAAATAGAATATATCGTATCGCTTGAAATACCCGAAATTGTCAGAGTATTTCCATCAATGGAGTAGCAATTGTCATTTCCTCCAAGGCAGGTAAGTGTAACGGGATTATCGGATTTTCGGAAGGAAACGTAAACGTTTTTATCTTCTGTAACGTTTTCTATAACGTAGCTTGATTTGCATCCTTTTTTAACTCCGTTAAGAGTAAAGGTATCAACCGTATAGCCGAATCTTGGGGAAAGGTAGACGGTGACGTCCTCGCCGTAGCTTACCTTGCCGTCCGAATCGATGTCGGCACTTCCGTTCTCACTTGTGGATACGCTGACCGTGATCCAGGTAGCCTTGATCGATACGGTAGCGGTTACCTTTGCGTCATCGGGATCTGCGGGAGTGAACGTGACCTCATAATTTCCGTTTTCGGAGAGGATCATATTCGGGTCGCTCCAGGAAAAGCTTCCCGCAACGCTGCCCTCGCCGCCGCTGAGGGCGATCATTGAAAGAGGCATGCCTACGCGGCAGCTGCTCTCGTTTACCGTGGGAAGCGTGACGATATGTGTTTTTCTCGGTATGACCGATTCAAGTGAGTAGTTGCATACCGTGCAGGTAGAGCTCATTAGACCGGTAGCATCGGGTGTCGAGTCGGTTATTATTTCGTCCTTGAAGATATGCTCGCTTTCATTACCCACAAGACTTGCATATCCTTCATCGGTGCAAGCGTTCCAGTGGATGGTCTCATTGTAATACCATTCCTCGGAAAAGCTGTGTGAAAGGGGAGAGGTGTGAGAATCCTTGTATGTCGCACCACACTCTTTGCAGGTGTATTCGGTGTATCCGCCTGCCTCGAATGTGGGAGCGATAACGTTGCCCTCACCGTAAACGTGGTTGTGATCGGTCGTTCCTTCGTCGGTGCCACCGGGGATAATAACGTCGTAATCGTCGTCGGCGTTATCGTCGTTGCCCGAGTCAACAGAAGGATCTGCGGGACCGTCGTTTACCGATCCGCTTTCGGTATGAGTCTCACCGGTGCCTGCCGGAGAGCAGGACGCGAGTAGAAATATACACAAAATTATGGAGAATAGGGACAGATACTTTTTTATCATTCGATACCTCCTTGAAAAACTCAGAATTATAATTCGTTGTTGGTTGTTTCCTGCTTTGATACGGTTATTTCAAGATTTCCGTTGCGGCAACGGAGCTTGTCGATAAATTCCTTTTCTTTTTTGGGATCCTTGAGTCTTACGTCGTACCATACGCTGTATAGACTTCCCATATTTGTCGTTTTAACCTTGACCTGCTCTGCGCTTGTCGTATATTCCGAAAATATGTCGTCAAAAACCTCGGAGTAGTTGATGTTCTCGGGGATAACGATCTTGAGCGTCTTATATCTGCCGGTGTTCTTGCCTTTTTTGGAGGAGAGGAGATTTGCCGCCACAAAGATAATGCACATAATGAGCGTAAAGAGGGCGGCGAATGCGAGATAGCCCATTCCGACGATAAGTCCCGCGCCCATTGCGAAAAATATGTATGCGATCTCTTTAGCGGATCCGGGGGCGGAGCGGAAGCGAACAAGGCTGAAAGCGCCTGCGACTGCGACACCTGCACCGATGTTTCCGTTTACCATCATAATTACGACACAAACGGTAGCAGGGAGTATTGCGAGAGTCAATAGAAAGCTCCTTGTGTATCTCGAGCCTACCATATACGCGCCCGCCATCATAAATCCAAGCAACAAGGCTACGCCAAGGCAGAGAAGAAAGTCCGTGACCTCTATGGTTGCCGTAAGCTCGCTGTCAAAAATGCCCTTGAAGATAGAGTTGTTTGTTGTGGTGTCGGTTAAAAGAAAACTAGGCATTTGTAATTACCTCCTTATGCTCGTGTGGAAGCGCGCGTATTCCAAAGGTAAAATCCCTGTATGCGTTTCCGTATTTTGAAAATGATGTTTTGAATATAGAATTGTCTGTAAGTACCTTGACCATCCAGAGCGGCATGCCGCCCGAGGTCTTTATCTCCATCAGGGAATACCCCTCGGGGAGTATCTCTGTTCCGTATGGCTCGACCGAAAGTGACAGCTCATCGCGGCGGTATAGAATATTCTCGTCAAAGGTCACTCTGAAATCGTCACCTGCCTTTGAGAAATAAGCCTCTCGCTCGTAAGAGAGAAAAACGGCAGGATGCAAGGTCTCGTAGTATTTGACGAAATAGTCGATCTCATCGGTTATCTGCGACCTTTTTGGTGGATCGGCTTGCTTAGCAAGCCAACGCGTTGCCTGATCCTCGGTCATAGAGACCCTCCGCTTGTATACCACCGATTTGTATTTTTTCTTCAGCTCCACGAAGACTGTGCTTTTCTCATCCGCGGTGCAGTAGCTCCTCACACGGAGCTTTTCCTTGTATACAGGCTTTTCGATCGAGTCTCTGATAAGCCTGAAGGTGTCCGTATCGTAGTAGATGTTGCGGATAGTGGTCCGTCCGTACTCATCGAGTGCCATATATGGATCTATTGCTTCGAGGATGATATTTTTTTGCTCTTTTGTGATAAGATACTTTATTTCGTATCGCTTAAACACTGTTTTAAAGCCCATACTATCCTCCTCTCTGCGGTATAAAGAGTACGCTTTCAGCCGCGTTTTGCACAAATAACGAAAAAGCGGCTTGTAATTCTCAAGAATTTGGTCATATTTGACATTTAATTATAACACATCTTTCCCTTATCGTCAATATAAAAAGGGAAAAAAGACATTATTTTCTACATTAAAATTCTAAAAAAAGCTCCCGATATTGCATCGGGAGCATAAAAACAGTCAATTATTATTTTTTCATCCACGTGCACGCGCCACTCTTGAGTACTTCAACGAGGTCGGAATCTCCCGTACTGAACAAAACGGGCTTGGAGATATATTCTCCGTTGATAAGGGTCCATTCGGCAGTAGAAACCGTGACCTCCGCCAGAAGCTCACAGCCGACGAAAGCGTCAATACCTATAAAGCGCAGTCCGTCGGGAAGAGTAAGATCGGTAAGCTCGTCGCAGTTCTCAAAAGCGTACGGTGCGATGAGCTTTGTATCCTCATGAACTTTGATAGATGTGGGATTACCTCTCGCCTCAACAAGAACGAGAAAGGGGTTTTCCTCGTTGCCGAGGTAGTACGCACCCTCATAGTCATTGTTGGGGAAAAGATCGTGACAGTCATAGAATACGTAGCCTATCTGCATAAGACCGTCAGGGATTATCAGCTCCTCAAGATCGGAGCAATCGAAAAATGCACCGTCATAAATGATCTTGGTGCTTGCATGTATCGTGCAGGATTCTATTTCCGTATCGGTTGCGGAAACGAGAATAGCATAGGGATCGTCGCTGTCTCCGATGTAGAGAGCGTTGTCATAGGTCGAAAGAGGGAGCGAATCGCATCCGTCGAATGCCGCTGAGCCAAGATAGGTAAGATTTGATGAAAGCTCAAGATTTTTCAGGTTCGTGCATCCGTCAAAGGCATAGCTTCCGATATGAGTAACGGAATCGGGAATGATAAGCGTTTCAAGTGCGTCGCTCGATTGGAAGGCGTACTCGGAAATCGCGGTAACGGGAAGACCGTTGTATTCTGCAGGAATGATGATTTTTTTAGCACCGCTTTCGTTGAAAAGACCCAATACGGCGTAAGATTGGTTTCCGTCTACAAGAACATAGGAGAGGTCGTCTCCATCTGCCTCCTCCATAGGTGGGGGAAGGGTCTCCTCCTCTCTTGTTTCGCCCTCTGCACTCGTTGAGGTCGAAGCGGAGGTTCCCGCCTCAATCCCGCTGTTCTGGCAAGCCGCAAGCAGGGATACTATACTAAGACAAAGTATAAATGTCAGAATGATCGAAAAAATCTTGATCTTCATTTTTAGTTCCTTTCGGGTTTTCATTTACCGAATAATTTTATCATAAAAGTTATGTCTTGTCAATAAAAATAAACTTTTTTTAAAAAATACGGAGATATTATTTACTTTTTTAAAAAAGAGTGATAAAATAAAGGGTAGCAAATTAAGGAGACTTATAATGTGGACCGTATTTGAACAGATAATTATTCTACTTTTATTCGTAGCGATAGGATACGTTCTCGGAAAAACAGGAATTGTAAAGCATGAGCATTCAAAGGCACTGTCAACCTTGCTTGTGTACGTTTTTTTGCCGTGTAACGTTTTTAAGACCTTCGTTGTCAGGTTTAACGTCGAGTACATATTTGCGAATTGGTATTCGATAGCGATCTCAAGTGTGATCGTGATAGTGCTTGCCATCGCTTCTCATTTTATTCCGAGATCGGTCACGAAGGACAAGTATGAGAGAAGTGTGTTTGAGTATTCGCTTGTCGTACCTAACAGCGGATATATGGGCTATGCGCTTGCGAGCAGCGTGTTCGGTGCAGCGGGACTTATGGGAATAATGACAATGGCTCTTCCGCTTCAGATTTACATCTACACCTTCGGATATGCAATATTGACCAAGCAGGGCTTGAATTTCAAAAAGCTGATAAATCCCGTGCTGATAGCAACTCTGCTCGGAATGATTCTGGGGCTCTTGAAAATGCCCGTTCCCGCCTTCGCAGGCTCGATACTTGATAGTGCGAGCGCTTGTATGGCACCGATCAGTATGATACTGACAGGTCTTGTAATTTCGGAATTCAAGATCAAGGATATAGCGTTTAACGCAAGGATATATCCGATCATCTTACTCAGACTCGTCGTGATCCCTGTAATAATCGGATTTGCGCTAAAACCGTTCTGTGACGCTTGGACGGTGTCGATCGCAGTGCTTCTGTACGCTCTGCCTTGCGGAATGAATACGGTCGTCTTTCCTAAGCTCGTAGGCGAGGATTGCAGATCGGGTGCGGGAGTTGCGCTCGTTTCAACGATCCTTTCGGCAATAACCGTTCCGCTTATCTTCTTCATATTTGGGATAGGATAAGCGTTCACGATCCAATAATGATGCGTTTCCATAAAAACGGTCTGCCCGTGCAGCAGACCGTTTTTTTAATATTTCTTGTTATTGCGCTAATAAAAAACTTGACAAAAAAAATGCAGTATGATATACTGAAAATGTAGAATTGTACCAAACGCTCAAGGGAGGTGTGTTATGAAGAAAATTATAATTTTTCTTGCCTTGATTTTGTCGATCTGCATCCTTGTCGGATGCGACGGTGGAGCAGGGAAGGTCAACGGAGGCAACTCTGGTGAGACCGAGGGCGCGACTTTTACACAGACCGCTCCCGAGACCCCGGAATCAGAAATTGAAAGTCAAACCGAGCCTTCCACCGAAAAAGAAAACACTCCCGATACCGATCCCGAAACGGATCCTGCGACCGAGAGCGAAAAACCTACGGAGACCGAGCAGCCCATCGACCCCGAAACCGATCCTGAAACAGAACCCGAAACCGATCCCGATACAGAGCCTGAAACGGATCCGGAAACAGATTCCGAAGCCGTGCATTCTCATTCGTTTGGCGAATGGACGGTCGAAGCTCAGCCGACTTGCTCACAGGCAGGTAAGGAGATCCGCACGTGTGAGTGCGGTGAGACCGAGGAGAAAGCGATTGAAGCTCTTTCCCACAACTTCGGTGAGTGGAAAACCGTAAGTGATCCTACCTGCTCAACACCCGGAAAGCAGGAAAGAAGATGTGAATGCGGCGCCACCGAGGAAAAGCTTACCGATATGCTCGATCACACCTTTGGAGAATGGACTGCCATCGGCGAATTCGGATGCGAGGATGAGCAGATATACGTAAGGCTATGCGAGTGCGGAGCGGAGGAAAGAAAGACCGTCTCGCCCATAGGACACAACGAGGTAATAACCGATGCGGTTTTTCCGACGGATGTCTCCGTGGGATATACCGAGAAGGTAGTGTGTAAGACCTGCTCAAAGGTTATCCGCGAAAGCCAGACTGTCGGTCTGTTAAAGAAAAACGAGGTCGATATCATTGACGAAGTGCGGTACGTCAGCAATCAGGACGGATATCTGACATTCACCTGGATACTGAAAGAAGAGTATAAAGATAAGCTTCTCGGAATGAATGTATCGGTTACAAACGATGCCTCCGTTTGGGAATACAAGATATTTTCTTATGAGCCGTGCTGGAATTATCAGGCAAAAGGAAACCTTGTAAGATTTACCTTTACCTTTACACCTATCACGAGAGACGGAATACAGGGCAATCCCGTACAAGTGATGTTTTATTGGTTCCCGGACACCTACACTGCGGAATTTCCGCGTATGGAGATCTACACTCTTGACGGCGAGCTGCCAACCTTTACAAAGACCTCACCTCCTGCAGGTGCGTGGGGAGGAGGAATCACCGATGCCAATTATGTGCAGAGTATGGTGAGCCTCTATAACGAAAACAATAATCTGCTTTATTCGTCAATGTCCTCGGGCTTTGACGGTGCGAAGATAAAGGTGCGCGGAAATACAAGCGCATACGGAGCAAAGCAACCCTTCAAGATAAAGCTTGCAAAGAAATACGACCTGCTTGGCGGACTTATAGACCGCGATCCCACGAAAGATTACAGAAATAAGGATTGGGTATTGCTCAAGGGCGGTACCTTGACCAACGTGGCGGTCGGAAGTGCGATCAGCGAGCTTGTCGGAAACGAGTGGACACCTCAGTACTGTTATGTGACGTTATTCGTCAACGGAGAGTACAGAGGACTGTATATACTTATCGAATGTATCGATCAGGACGAGATGAGATGCAACGTGTCGGATAGCGGTTATATTGTCGAGTTCGACGCCTATTGGTGGAACGAGCCGTTGTATTTCACGACCCCTATCACGGAAAAATATCCCGCAAAGCTGACCTTTAAGTATCCCGATTCGGATGAGCTTACGCTTGAGGACGAAAGAGTTGCCTATATTCAAGCCTATCTCTCAAGCCTTGAGAACGTAATGCTCGGAAAAGCCGAGGGAGACCTTAACGATTACCTCGATATAAGAAGCTGTGCTAAATGGACTCTCACCCACGACCTGCTTGCGTCGTGGGACAGCGGCGGTTCGAATATGTATATGTTGAAATACGATAATACCCTCGACTCCAAAATGAGGATGGGACCCGTATGGGACTATGACAGCATATATTGGAGTCATGAAAGATACAAGTATGACACCTTTTCCCGCATCAGGGAGGGAAGTCATTTCTATATCAAATATCTAACCGCGAATCCCGACTTTATCAGAATATACAGGGAAGAGTACGACGCGGTAAGACATGAAGTGTCAGAGGTCGTCTCGGCAGTGTTCGATAAGTACGATAATGATACCTACCGGATGCTGCTTGCGAGAGACAGGAGCCGCTGGGGAACGGGATATGATAACCCTGCCGTTCAGAAGCAAACGGTACTCGAATGGTTTGAAAATCACCTGTCCTGGATGGATGTAAACGTTCCATTCCCAACGGAATAAACAAAAACGGAGAAACCGATCGGTTTCTCCGTTTTACTTTATTATCCGTTTAAGATTCCGTTGAGAACGAGCCAGCGACGGAGCAGCTCGGTCCATTCTCTGACGTAAGGAACGTGTGCCCCGAGAGCCTGACCGTGTTCACCGACGGGGAATACGTGAAGCTCGTGCTTGATGCGGTATTTAAAGAGTGCCTCGGCGTATCTGTAGGAATTGCTTACAAGAACGCCCGAGTCTGTCATAGTATGCCATATGAACGCCATAGGTGTTTTTTCGCTGACGAGAAGATCGGGGGAGAATTTGTCTCTCTCAGCGTATCTCTCCTCACCGAGAAGATTTTTATACGAGCCTTGATGAGAGATCGCCTCATCGGAGGAAATAACGGGATAGCAGAGGATCTGACCGTTGGGAAGAAAATCCTCGTTGTCTATCTCGTCAACGCCCTCGCCGTCTATCGGGTCAAGATAGGTTGAAAGAAGAGCGGTAAGATGTCCGCCCGCACTTGATCCCATAACGAGAACTTTGTTCTTGTCAATGCCGAATTTCTCGGCATTTGCGCGAACGAAACGCACCGCACGTCTCGCATCGAGAAGGGGGAGAGGAAAGCGATTGGGAGATGTTCTGTAATCTATAACGAAGGCATCCATACCGAATGTGTTAAAGAGCTGAGCGTAATTTTCTCCCTCGTGAGCGCAGCATCTCGCGTAGCCGCCGCCCGGGAGAATGACGACTGTTCCGTCGCAGGACTTGTGAAGCGAGTGATAGTAGCATATCTCAATATCCGAATTTTCCCAAAGCTTGAATTTCTGTTCCATAATAAAACCTCTCAATATGCGCAAAAATGCGGTACGGATCGCCGTACCGCATAAATGATAACATTTTTTTACTTTCTTGTCAACGATTTTAAGAATAAAAACCGCTTTTTTTCAGCATTTTATTCATCAGCATCACAAGCGGAACGATAAGAAGCCCCGCAAAGAAGTTTCCAACTCCGTGAAGTATATCGAATACCGCACCCGACGCAATCCAGACAATCGCCTCCTCAAAGCTCAGACCGAAGAGCAGAGCCTGCGCAGGCGCATACAAAATGCCGTACAAAAAGCCGTGAAGCGAGCAGATGATGGGACAGATAACGCAAAGCAGCCAACGAGGCGTTCTTTTCGGTATCAGCATAGCTATCGCCCAAAGTATCGTCCAAATATAAAGATACGGCATCCACCACAGATTGAATCCGCCGTAAAGACCGACTAAAAATACGTTGACGTAGATCGGTATAAGCGCCTTAGCCCGAAAAACGAGAGTGAAGGATATTACGAACATCCCGAGCAGGTGGATATTCGGTAAAACCTCCATAATTATCTTCGAGCAGAACATCAGAGAGCCGAGCATAGCGAAAAGGACAAGCTCGAAGATTCTTTTTTTCCAAGGATCGCGAGCGCGTTTTTGTTGCTCGCTCTTACTTTGTGTATTCAATCGAGAAGCTCTCCCCACCGCTTATTTTTGCATCGTTGACTCCGTAATTAAGCATCTTGCCATCCTGCTTGAATGCCCAATACGCCTGATCCTTCTCCCAGCTTGCCACCATTCCGTTGCAGGTGTCGAAGAATGCGGGATCGTTGATAATTCCCAGCTCGTAAAGTGCCGCGCCGAGATCGTCCTTGTCTGTTTTTACGGTAAGTGTGATAGATTGCTCTGCGGCAACTATTTCGACTGTAACAGTTTTCGCGCCTTTGCCGACTGTTGTGTCGGAAAGATAGGTAGCATCCTCCCAGATACCTGTAGCGTCTACTTTGCTGCAGGAGACGAAGCAGAGAAGTGTTACGACCGCCAGAAGAAGTGCGGATGCGGATAAAAGTGTTTTTTTCATTTTTGTTTTCCTTTCACGTATGTGTTTTTTACACGTAAAGGATAAAATAAAAGCGCTCTTCACGGAGCGCACGAAAAATAGGGATACCCTGCCGTATCCTTTTTTAACGCGTCCCCCCGTTTGCCCAAGAGACTTTCATCATGGGCGTATAGCCCGTCACGACCCGATAAGCATTCCGACTTGAGAGGATTCTCCTCAGTTACGGTAATGGCTGTTGCCGCGGATTTTCACCGCGATTTCCTTATCCCCGAATATATCGTCAAGCAATATACCCGACAACGCGCAGATGCGCAGATGAGTCGCGTTATTCTTTTGTGTATCTGTATTTTACAACAAAAAACAAATAAAGTCAATAGCCTTTTTAAATTAGATTCTTTTTTCTGTCATGTCGGATTGCGCCTCAAAGCTCTGTTGATATTCCTTCGGGGACAGACCGAAGCGCGCCTTAAAGATTTTTGAAAAATACTTGGAGTCAGTAAAGCCCGATCTCGCCGCCGACTCACCTACGGTATAAAGGCCGCTCTGTAAAAGATGAGAGGCAAAATCAAGCTTTAAATCTGTGATGTACTGTATCGGTGAAACTCCGTGTATCTTTTTAAAAAGCTTGCGGAAATATGCCTCGGACAGGGCGCAGGACTCTGCGAGCGCAGATATCTCTATCTGCTCCTTGCGATAGCTTGTGTGAATAATGTCAATGGCGTTTTTAATCTTGCTCTCATCGGTTATCGCACTTATCGCACCCTCATGCTCGCGGCAGCGCAGATAGTATAAAAGCTCGTAGAAAAGGGAGGTGCATTTGTACTGATACCCAACGTTCATGCCCTTCCACACGTCGTACATCTGCTTGATCAGCCCTTCGACGTAATCGACGTCGTCAATGTCGATGATCTCGGCATATCCGATCGTGTCGGAGCTGTAATTGATAAAGTGGATCGCGATGAGTGTTTCGTCCTCGCTCATCTGCTGATATTCGACGTTTTTTGGAAGATAAAGAAGCTTGCCGCGAGTGACCGAAAAGTTATCCTTTTGTGTCTTGAACTGACCGCTTCCCGAAAGCCTTATGCTCAGGGTATCGTAAGCTCGCGCGTGAGACTTTATATTGACGTATTTTCTTCTGCTTATCTTAAAAACGCCTAATAATTCGATTGAAATAGCATTTTCCTTGTTGAAAAACATACGCAAGTCCTCCTTACTTATCAACTTTCTGCGAAAATAATTTTATCATATCATTTAGTTTTTGTCAAGGCTCGTTTTGTCCACCTTTTTGCTCGTTTTATAGGTTTACACAAATAGGCGCGCTTGATATAATGAAATTACAAACAAAAAGGAGGCATTTATAATGGCAATAAAGCATACTGCAGTAAGCTATTACGGTCTCGGATACGTCGAGCACGCGATAGCCGATTTTAAGGAGATGAAGGAGCACGGATGCGATACCGTGATCCTCGCAATTACCGAGTTCGATATGGACTTCTGGTTCCCAAATATCAACAATATCGTTAAGGCTGCTCACGAGCTTGGACTCCGCGTTCTCGCGGACACGTGGGGAATAGGAAAGTATTTCGGCGGTGAGCAGGTCAGCCTGTTTTTGCAGAACAATATCCACCACCGTCAGGTGTCTGCGTATACGGGAGAGGTGCTTAACGCTGCTTGCTTTAATACAAATTCCTTCCGCGATTATTTCACACGCATCTGTATGAAGCTGGCGCGCGAGACCGAGGTCGACGGATTTTTCTGGGACGAGCCTCATTACGCTTACCCGAAATCATACGCATCCATTACGGGCGGAGCGGGAGACGACTGGGCTTGCCGTTGCCCCGAATGTATGAAGAAATTTGAGGAATATTACGGCTACGAGATGCCTAAATTTATGAATGACGACGTAAAGCAGTTCCGTTGGCGCGAGGCGCTCTATACGCTCTCCGAGACATCGAGACAGCTCAAGGAGTATAATCCCAACCTCGAGATAACCTGCTGTGTTCACGCGACACTCAATAGCTACTACGTAACCGAGCTTCGCGGATACGATAACTGGGATATGGTCGCAGCTTGCCCCTATTTCGACGTTTTCTCAACCACTATAATTAATTGGTCGCTCCCCGAATCCTTCTTCCGTGAGATAACCGAGAGAACCGTCGCTATGGCAAAGAAGTACGGCAAACAGTCGGAAAGATGGCTTATGGGCTACAATAAGCGTCCCGACGACTTTGCACAGATAGATAAGGTGGTAGATATGTACGAGGAGCTTGGAGTCGACAGACTCGCGACTTGGACATACAGGGGCGGTTACGGTACGGTGGTCGCGGCAAAGGATGCGCTTGAGCTTTGGGATAACATAGGCAGAAACTACAAGCGCGTGCTTAAAAAGGAGGACTGAAATGCTTAACGATTTTGGTTACTACAAGTCGATAATTGAGAATCTTGAAAAGATAAACGCAACGCAGGAGGAGAATATCAAGGCAGCGGCATCGCTTATGGCTGACGCTATCGAGAATGACAGACTCATAAACGTCTACGGCGGAGGTGGACACACCACTCTTCCCGTTGGCGAGATGTTCTTCCGTGCAGGCGGACTTTCCTGCATAAATCCCCTTATGGAGATCGGACTTTCAGTATTCAACCAGGCTCTTAAATATCTCGAGCTTGAAAGAACGGTAAACTACGGCGCGTCTATCATCAAGTACTACGACCTCAAAAAGGACGACGTGCTTATCATATTCCACAATATCGGCATCAATCCCGCAACGATAGATGCGGCAATGGAGGCAAAGAAGAGGGGAGTCAAGATAATCGCGGTATCGAGCGAGGCTTGGCAGAAGGAAATGCCCGAGGATCATTTTATCCGTCACCCCAATAAAACAAACCTCTTTGATTACGCAGACGTATGCATCGAGGATTTCAACCCCGTAGGCGACGCGGTAGTAAACGTGCCCGGTCTTGACACGCCCATAGGACCCGTATCGAACGTAGTTGATTTCTACATCGCGCATCTTCTCGAGATAGAAACAGTGCGTCAGTGCATCGAAAGAGGAATAACACCTCCCGTGTGGTCGAGCGCGAATACACCGGGCGGAGACGAGAAGAACGCGGCATACCTTGAAAAATACAGACCCAGAGTCAAAATGCTTTAATATTTTCAGGAAAAAGAATGATTCAGGAGGAAAAACAAATGACCAAACATGAGATTTTGAATAAGCTGCTTATCAAGCCCAAGAGTCTCGAGCTTGCGGGTGGCGACTACACACACAACGCAAAGGCAGAGATATACACAAATGCCGAGAGCGATATTTCATATCTGCTTTCTCTTGCGGGATTTGAAAATGACGCGGAAAAAGTATTCTACGACGTAGACGGACTTTCTATCCTTTCGATAGGCGAAAAAGAGCCTAAAGATACCGACCTCATCTTCGTAAATGACGAGGAATACTATATGGAGATCGGGGAGAACAGCGTATATATCGCAGGACCCAACGAAGCAGCAATGCTTCTCGGACTCAAGGCATTCATCAGAATGAGCGAAGAGCTTGGAGCACTCCCTCAGATGAAGATAGAGGACTATCCCGATATTCCTTTCCGTACGGTACATACCTGCATCTTCCGTCCCGACGATGGCACGGACAAAGAAAAGACTGCTCCCGAAGATCTAAAAGCAATGATAAAGAATGCTGCAATTGCCGGATATAACCACATCATCATTGAGTTCTGGGGAATGTTCCCGTACAAGAACGAGTGGGCGCATTGGCCCGAGGCATACACACGTGAGCAGGTTGAGGACGTTGTTTCCTATGCAATAGATAAGATGCACATCATCCCGATCCCCGATCAGAACCTCACCTCCCACGCGGCTTGGAGCAGAATATCATCCCGTCAGCACGTGGTCCTCGATCAGCGTCCCGATCTTGATTATCTTTATATACCGGGCGGCTGGTGCTTTTCGACCGAGGATCAGAGAGTAAAGGATTTCTTAACAAGCTGTATGGACGAGCTTATCGAGGTGTTCCGCAATCCTCCTTATTTCCATTGCGGATGTGACAAGTGCTTCGGATTCGGCTCGGGCGAGGAGGACAGAATGACAAGCGCGGATATTCTCTTCGCAAAGCATATATCCTTCCTCAACACCTACCTCGCACACAGAAATATCAGAATGGTAATGTGGGGCGATATGCTTTACTGCTCAATGGACGCGCTCTATTGGAAGTGTAGCGAAAATACCGCAAATTACATTCCCCGTAATGTCCTCATCAACATCTGGACACATAACAATCCCGGACGCAACTGGCAGGATGCATCATTCTTTGAGGACAAGGGCTTTGAGACCGTTTATTCACCCTTTATGCAGGAGGCAAGCATCGAGAGCATGGTAGAGGTATGCCGCGAGAGAGGAAGCCACGGTATCGTTCAGACCACCTGGCACCGCCCGCAGTCTGCTGTACCCTACGTAATACTTTCGGGAGCACTTCAGTGGTGCGGAAAGAAGCCCGATAGCGCACTTGTTGCCGCTCACGCAGAAAAGTGGTATAATTAAGACACACCAAAACAGGAGGTTATTATGAAGGTAACACATACTAAAAATATCCCCGAAAGATTCAAGGATCACCCTATATTCAACGAGCTCGTCTGCGGCTCAAACTTCGGATTTTTGTCAAGAAGAGGCTACTATTTCACTGATTTCGCGAAAAAGCAGCCCGAGCTGATGAAAAATATAGGCATAAACTGGACAACGCTCAATATGAATCTCTGTCAGGAGACAGTGCTATCTCGAAAGCACTTCCTCGACTTTGAATTCAGCTCTGCCGAGAGCGAGATCATCGAAATGACCAAGCGTCTCCATGATAACGGCATCAAGGTTATCCTCAAGCCCTGTATGACTTGCCTTGACGGCGGTGCAATGTGCCAGATATGCTTTCCTCCCAAGGAGTATATGAAGCATATTGAGGGTGTTGAGACAGACTATTGGGGCGAGTGGTTCAAGTCATATACCGAAGCACAGAAATACTTTGCAGACCTTGCCGAGAGAGCGGGCATTGAGTGTCTTATGACAGGCGCGGAGCTCCTCTGGGCAGAGGCTCACGACGAGCACTGGAAAAATGTTATCGATGCCGTAAGAGACAACTTCTCAGGACCCATTACCTACGAGTTTACTCCCGAATCGCGCAAGAAAGCACCTCTCGGCTGGATGGAGCACCTCGATTTCTTGAGCTACAGCTATTATCCGCCCGCAGCAGACCCGAACGTAGAGCCTATGCTCGCCTATTCCAATCCCGGTGCAAAGGATGTTCCGAACTATACAGTTGACGAAATGACTGCCTATCTCTCCTCGCGCCGCGACAAGATAGCGTCAATTATGGAGACCTACTGCAACAAGCCCATCCTCTTTACAGAGATAGGCACTCGCTCGGCTCACGGATGCGTAATGCAGCCCTTCAACTATCAGTGGGACACCCCCTACGACGGTGAGGAGCAGGCAAACTATATGGAGGCAGTGTTCCGTACCTTTACAGAGCTTGACGGTTGGATGGGACTTCTCTGGTGGAAGTGGGACGAGACCCAGAAGAGACCGCACTACTTAAGCGATCCTCGCGGTGACCGCGGATTTACGATTCAGGGCAAGCCCGCAGAGGACGTAATGAGACGTTGGTTTACAAAGGCGTAAAAAGAAAAAGACAATGAACGAAAGCTATAAAAAAATATGCCGCGATCTTGCGGCAATGGGGATCGTACGGGGAGATAAGCTCCTCGTACACTCCTCGTACAAATCCCTCGGCGGAGTTGAAGGCGGCATAGAGACCTTTATAGCCGCGCTCAAGGACACTGTGGGAGAAGAGGGAACACTAATGCTCCCGACGTTTACGTACGATTTTGTAAACAAGGAGAATCCCGTATTCAACGTTAACGAAACTCCGAGTTGCGTCGGTGCTGTCACCGAGGTCTTCCGACATAGCGAGGGAGTGATCAGAAGTGTGCATCCCACACATTCGCTTGCTGTTTGGGGTAAGGATAAAGAGTGGTACGTAAAAAATCATCATATGGATGCCACCTGCCTTGGCTTTAATTCACCAATCTATAAGCTCAAGGAGAATCATGGAAAAATACTTCTTGTCGGATGCGGTCTGACGAAAAATACTATTCTGCATGGGCTTGAGGTGCATTGCAAACCGCCGTATTCACTTGCGGTCGATTATTCCGACCAGAAATATCACCGTGAGTATACCTGCATCGATGAAAACGGAAATTCCCAAACAAAAGAGTTTTTCCACGTTTTCGCGCGAGAGTCGGGCTATAATCATGATTTCAATAAGATCGGCAATATAGTCGAGCTGAACCCCCAAAAAATTCTTGAAGCCGAGTGCTATCTCTTCGACGCATACGAGCTTTGGGAATCAGTAAAAAAAGCAATGGAAAAGGATCCCTATTGCATAGCAAGAAAGCTATAAAACAAAAAAACGGACGCGCTGCGGCGCGTCCGTAATTTTTTGATTGTTTATTCACCGTTGTTTTTTCTGGATTTGTTAACGAGAATGTTAGTAATAATACCGAGAATGAGAGCGCAAGCGGTGGTCGTGATGGTGACCTGACCGATAGTCATTGCCATGCCTCCAATACCTGTGATAAGGATAACTGACGCAGTGAAGAGGTTTGCGTTCTGCTCAAGGTCTACCTTCTGTATCATCTTGAGACCCGAAACCGCGATAAAGCCGTAAAGAGTGATGCAAACACCGCCCATTACGCAACCGGGAATGGAATCAAGGAATGCGACGAAGGGAGAGATGAAGGATACGAGTATCGACATTATAGCAGTTGTGGTGATCGTTACGACAGATGCGTTTCTTGTGATCGCTACGCATCCGACAGACTCACCGTATGTCGTGTTGGGGCAGCCGCCGAAGAACGCGCCGACAATAGAGCCGACACCGTCTCCGAGAAGGGTGTTGTGAAGACCGGGATCCTCAAGAAGATCCTGTTCAATGATAGTGGAGAGATTCTTGTGATCAGCGATATGCTCAGCAAATACAACGAATGCTACGGGAATGTAAGCAACGGCGATAGTTGCAACGTACGACCACTTGAACTCGCCAACACCCTTGAATGCCTCGATAAAGGTGAACTCGGGAATCGAAATGAAGGTCTTGACGTTTACACCGTCAGCGACGAGAGCCTTGAAGGGAGCAAAATCTATGACCTGCAGCTGAGGATTTTCGGTGGCGATACCGATCACGGTGAAGATCAAGCCGACCGCGTAACCCGAAAGAATACCGATAATGAAGGGAATAAGCTTTGCCATCTTTTTGCCGTATACAGAGCAAATGATGACGACGGCGAGTGTTACGAGTGCGCAGATCAATGAAACCCAAAGTGAAGCGTTCATTGTGAATGCGCTGTTTTCATTTTTATCTGAGTAGAGGAATACGTCGTTGATAGCAGCTCCTGCAAGTGAAAGACCGATAAGAGCGACCGTAGGACCGATAACGACGGGAGGCATAAGAACGCTTATCCACTTAACTCCGGCGAACTTAACTATAAGAGCAATAATTACGTATACGAGACCTGCAAAGACCGCACCGAGAAGAAGACCGAAGAATCCAAGGGACATCGATATACCGCCTGCGAATGCAGCTGCCATTGAGGGGATAAATGCAAAGGACGAGCCAAGGAAAACGGGACTGCGGAACTTTGTGAAAAGCTGATAAATGATAGTGCCTGCACCTGCACCGAAGAGTGCTGCGGATGCTGTCATGCCGTTGCCGACCATAGCAGGAACTGCAATAGTTGCCGCCATAATAGCGAGGAGCTGTTGGAACGCGAAAACGATCATCTGACCGAATTTCGGTTTGTCTTTTACGCCGAAGATGAGTTTCATATGATTCCTCCAAATGAAAAATTTTTTGTAGGCAAAAAAACCTATCAAATTTTATTCTACCACATTTTTCGACAGAAGTAAATAGCAGTTTACAAATCTTTCATTGCCTTGAATTATAGAAAAAAAGATAGAAAAACTGTGCAAGTTTCACAAAAAGCCCCAAATCAAGCAAAATGATGGCAAATCAGAAGCAAAAATGAATTTTTAGTCATTGACAATTGCAAAAAAAGGGTATATAATTATAAGGTGTGCTATTTAAATAATGTTGGACACGAAAATACGTCGCAAGACCCCGAAATAATCCCCGCACGGAGGACAAGGCATTGAAAAAGGACATCTTAAAGCTTATCGATGAAAATCTCTCTTCCTTTTCAAAGGGACAGAGACAGATAGCTACGTACATAAGCAAGCATTACGATAAAGCGGCATATATGACCGCCGCAAAGCTCGGCGCAGAGGTCGGTGTATCCGAGTCAACGGTCGTAAGATTCGTTATGGAGCTTGGATTTGAGGGATATCCCGAATTTCGTCGAGCGCTACTTGCGCTTATCAGATCAAAGCTTACGGCAGTTCAGCGTATCGAGGTCACCAATAACCTCATCGGAGACGCCGACGTCCTTCAGAAGGTGCTTGAATCGGATATCGAAAAGATAAAGAAGACCCTCGAGGGTATAAACAAAAAGGCCTTCGACGACGCGGTACGCGCCATAGTCGATGCAAAGACCGTGTATATTATGGGTATGCGCGGCTCGTCCTATCTTGCAGGACTCCTCAATTACAGCTTCCGTATGATCTCGGACAATGTCCGTCTCATCCAGACCACCTCGGGTAGCGAGACATTTGAGCAGATGATGAGCCTCGGGGAAACCGACGTCTTTATCGCAATAAGCTTTCCGAGATATTCCAAGAGTATTATCAAGGGCGTTGAGTACGCCAAGAGCAGAGGCGCGGACGTCATTGCAATCACAGACAGTGAAAACTCGCCCATCGCAACGAACGCCGACCAGGTGCTTGTCGCACAGAGCGATATGGCGTCCTTTGCAGACTCCTACGTGGCGCCAATGTCTGTCATAAACGCGCTGATAGTCGCGGTCTCGCGCGAATGCGGTGACAGATTCACCGAAAGACTCCACAGACTTGAATCGGTCTGGGATGAATATAACGTATACGACAAGTCGCAGGAATAATATATGACCGATCTCAATTTGTATGAGCAGAAAAAGGTCGCTGTAATCGGCGGCGGAGCCGCGGGAATGATGGCGGCAATACATGCGGCGTATATGGGAGCGGAGGTCACTCTTTTTGAAAAAAATGACCGTCTCGGAAAAAAGCTCCGCATAACTGGAAAGGGAAGATGTAACGTCACGAACGACTCTTCAACCGAGGAGTTTTTACAGAACGTTCCGACCAATCCGAGATTTCTCTATGCCGCACTCAACCGCTTTTCGACCTCTGACACTATGGACTTTTTCGAGGGATGCGGAGTGCCGCTCAAGGTCGAGCGCGGAAAAAGAGTATTTCCGCAATCCGATAAGGCATCTGATATCGTAAAAGCACTCGCCTGCAGAATGAGCGAATGCGACGTAAAGGTCGTGACCGACAAGATCACCGATATCGATATTGTTGACGGAGAGGTGCGCGGCGTAGTCGCGGGAGACAAAAAATACTTGGCGGATGCCGTTATAGTCTGTACGGGCGGAAGGTCGTACTCAATGACAGGCTCGGACGGTGACGGCTATAAATTTGCAAGACGCGCAGGACACACCGTCACGGAGCTGAAGCCCTCACTCGTTCCGATAGTGTGCGAGGGTAAGCTCTGTCCCAGAATGCAGGGGCTCTCACTTAAAAATGTCTCGATGAAGATTGTTCGCCGCGACAGTGGAAAAACCGTCTACGAGGATTTCGGTGAGATGATGTTCACTCATTTCGGAATAACGGGTCCTATGGTGCTGTCGGCATCGGCTCACCTGCCCGATATTTCGGATAGAATATACGAGGCGCATATTGACCTCAAGCCCGCGCTCGACGAGGCGGCGCTTGATGCTCGCATACGCTCGGATTTCCAAAAATACAATAACAAGGACTTTATCAATTCGCTCGGCGACCTTCTGCCGCTCAAGGCAATTGAGCCGATAGTCGAGATGAGCGGAATAGACCCGAGAAAAAAGGTCAATTCTATCACACGCGAGGAGCGTCGCGCGCTTCTTGGAGCGATAAAGTGCGTAAAGCTATCTCTTATGGGCTTCCGTCCGATAGAGGAGGCAATAATCACCAAGGGCGGCGTCGCCGTGAACGAGGTCAGCCCAAAAACAATGGAATCAAAGCTTGTCAGGGGGCTGTATTTTGCGGGAGAGGTGCTTGACCTCGATGCGTATACGGGCGGATTTAATCTGCAGATAGCCTTTTCGACCGCCGTCGTCGCAGGCGAAAATGCGGCACAATAAACAAAAGGAGACAGACATGAAGCATATCAACATCGCGATAGACGGTCCCGGAGGCGCGGGAAAGTCCACGATCTCGAAGGAAGTCGCAAGAAAGCTCGGTATCATATACGTTGATACAGGTGCGCTTTACCGAACGATAGGGTACTATGCCAGAGAAAACGGACTTTCTGTTGAGGACGTTAAGGTCACAGAAAAAATATCCCCCCTGCTTCCAAGCATCACTATTGAGATAAAGTACATCGACGGAGCCCAGCACGTTATTTTAAACGGCGAGGACCTGGGAGATAAGATCAGACAGCCCGATATCTCGATGTACGCCTCCGCCGTTTCAAGTGTGCCCGCAGTAAGAGCCTTCTTGCTCGAGACACAGAAGGAGCTTGCGAGAAAGAACAGCGTCATTATGGATGGTCGTGACATCGGAACTGTCATTCTGCCCGATGCCGATGTTAAGATCTTCCTTACAGCGTCAAGTGAGGCGAGAGCAACGAGACGCTATAATGAGCTTGTGGCAAAGGGCGTTGAGGTTAAATATGAGGACGTCCTCTCCGAGATGAACGCGAGAGACCACGCCGACAGCACGCGTGCCGCCGCCCCCTTAAAGGCGGCAGATGACGCGATTTACTTCGATAATTCGGAATATGATTTTCAAGGATCTGTCGATCATATCCTCAATATCATAGAAGAGAGAACGGGAGTGAAATAAATTGAAAAGTAAGGCATATATCAACATCAAAAAATGGCTTGCAAAGCCGGTAATATTTCTGTTCAGAATACACGCTCACAATGCTGAAAACGAGCCATGTGAGGCAGACGGACCTTATATCATAGCATCAAACCATATGTCAAACGCCGATCCCGTATTTTTGTGTGCGGCGACCGATCTTCAGCAGCCCCACTTTATGGCGAAAAAGGAGCTTTTCAAGGTTCCGCTCGTCAACAAGCTCGTGGCGGCTCTCGGTGCTTATCCCGTAGACAGAAAGGGAGCTGACGTTGCGGCTATTCGCAAAACCATCAAAATGCTCGGGGAGGGCAAGTGCATCGGTATATTCCCGCAGGGACACAGATATATGGGTGTCGAGCCCAGAGAGACCGAGATCAAGAGCGGTCTTGGAATGATAGCCGTCAAGGCAGAGGCAACTGTACTTCCGTGCTACATCAAAATGAAAAAACGCAAATGGGCGCCATTCCGCCGCGTTGACGTATATATCGGCAAGCCTATCAGGTTTGAGGAGTTCAACTACGACGCAGAGGCTTCGGGCGAGTATATGAGAATATCCCGATTCGTATTTGATAGGATCTGCGAGATGGGAGATGCCGTTGATGCTGAAAACAAGTAATGAAGGTATAAACGTTACAGTCGCAAAAAACGCGGGATTTTGCTTTGGTGTTGAGCGAGCCGCAAAGGCAATAGAGAGTGAGATCGCCCGCGGGATCCGCGGACAGCGCATCTTCACTCTCGGAAAGCTGATCCACAACGACACTTATAACGCATATCTCCATAGCTGCGGTGTTCGTGTCGCAGAAAACCACGATATTGAACGCCTTTCAGACGAGGCGTGCGAGAGCGCTCCCGTAAAGATATTCGTCAGAGCCCACGGGATCAAAAGAGAAGTAATGGAGCTTTTGAGGGCAAGCGCCGATAAAAATCCTCATTTCTCCTTTGTCGATTGCACGTGTGTGTTTGTAAACAAAATACACAATATCATCAAAGAGCATAACGACCCCGAGGGGCTTCTCCTTGTCCTCGGATCGTCATCACACCCTGAGGTCATAGGATTTTGCAGTCAATTTGACGGTAAAATATGTGTTTTTGAAGCTTTTGATGAGCTGATAAACGCTTTGGATCAAGGCGCAATTCCAAAGGATTGCGCAAAATCACCAATTGTAGTCGCTCAAACGACTCAAAACTTGGGTGAATGGGAGAAAATAAAAAAATTTTTGGTAAATCTATATACAAAACCGTTAATTTTTGATACAATATGTAATGTTACGGAAAATCGGCAGCTCGAAGCGAGAAAGCTATCCCGTGCAAATGATTTTATGGTCGTTATCGGCAGTAGAGGAAGCTCAAATTCGGCTAAGCTTTATTCAATATGCAAGGCAGAGTGCGAGAACACGGTGATGGTGGAGAGCGCAGAAGAGCTTAAAGGATATTTTCCGTTATCCCACAAGAGTGTGGGGATTGTAGCAGGAGCATCGACTCCGCGCAATATAATTCAGGAGGTAGAAAGAACCATGAGCAAAGAGAATTTTGCAGAACTTCTCGAGACATCGATCAAAACTTTAAATACAGGAGACATTGTTACCGGCTACGTAATCGCAGTTAACGACAGCGAGATCCAGCTTGACCTTGGCGCAAAGGTTACCGGAATCATCAAGGCTGACAAGATAACAGATGATCCCGCTGCAAAGCTTACAGAGATGTTCAAGATCGGCGACGCAGTAGAGGCATTTGTTGTTCGCGTAAGCGACGTAGACGGCTACGCAACACTCGACAAGAAGAGAGTTGACAATGATAAGAACTGGTACAAGGTAGTAGCTGCTAAGGAAAACGGCGAGATCCTTGAGGGTAAGGTTGTTGAGGCAGTAAAGGGTAACGTAGGCGTTATCGTAAACTGCGACGGAACACGCGTATTCGTACACGCAACACAGACAGGCACACCCAAGAACACAGACCTTTCCACAATGATCGGTCAGACAGTAAAGCTCAAGCTCACAGAGGCTGAGAATAAGAAGGCAAAGGGCTCTATCAGCGTAGTTCTCCGCGAGGAGAGAAAGAAGGCTGAGGCTGAGTTCTGGGCAAGCATCGAAGAGGGCAAGCAGTACACAGGTAAGGTTAAGAGCCTTACAAGCTTCGGCGCATTCGTTGACCTCGGCGGTGTAGACGGTATGGTACATACAAGCGAGCTTTCCTGGAAGAGAATCAAGTCTCCCGCAGAGGTTGTATCTGTTGGCGACGAGATCACAGTTACAGTTAAGAGCTTCGATGCTGAGAAGAAGAGAATTTCTCTTGCATATAAGACCGACGCTATGAACCCCTGGACGATCTTCACAACCAACTATGCAGTAGGTGATATCGTAACAGTTAAGATCGTAAACATGATGCCCTTCGGAGCATTTGCAGAGATCGTAGACGGCGTAGACGGACTTATCCACATCTCCCAGATCGCTATGACAAAGATCGCAAAGCCTGCTGACGTTCTCGAGATCGGTCAGACAGTTGATGCAAAGATCGTTGCTATCGACGAGGAGAAGAAGAACGTAAGCCTTTCCATCAGAGAGCTTCTTGAGGAGGCAAAGGCGCTTGCTGAGGCAATGCCCGAGGATGCAGAGGCAGCTGAGGCAGTTGAAGAGGCTGCAGCAGACGCTGAATAAGCAACAGACCTGCAAAGGTAATAATAAAAGCACGCTCCCGCGACAAAAAAGCGAGAGCGTGCTTTGTTTATTTACAAACGAAAAGAGAAGAGACCGACGTTGTTAATCGGTCTCTTCATTTTTATTTAGTATATTTCATAAAAGAATGCATCGAGACGTTGGAGCTGATATTTTGTTGCGATAAACATATTGTCTCGATTATCGTCTGCATACGGTATTCTTGTCCACTTCTCAAGATCGGATGCATAGACGACCTCAGGTATCTGATCAAAGAAATCTTCAAATACCGAGCTGAAATTGTTGTAGGAAAATACAGTTTTGCGAAGCTCAAGGTATCTTGCTCTGACCTGAGCAGAAAAATATTTAATCAGCACCTGGTACATTTGATTGCCGGGGACGTAGAAGGTTGCATTGGCATTGATGCTCGGGAATGTATTTCTCGGTGTTGAATTGTGATCATTGGAATCAACGGGAAGGGGAGTGCCATCCCAATAGATACCGAATGATCCGTCCATATCGTACATTGAGGGGATCCAGACTGTTCCGTCGTAGGTTGCCCACAAAATGTTCTTTGCGGTGTTGTCGGCGGTGTTGATAAAGTATGTGTATATCATATTGTCGATTGCTGCCTCAATATCAAGATGCAAAGGCAACTCAGCAATTATTCTATCCTTATCACCGCAATTCAGTATTTCAACCATCCGGTTAAAGCTTATTCTTACCCAAGAATCATCGACTGTCGAGCAATGCTCAAGCTCAAAGCCGTATTCCTCAAGCAGTCCGTCGCCTATCTGTTTTTTGAGCGAAACCTCACCGGTCCACGCATCCGCCATAAGAAGTGCCTCGCGGGATTCCTCACCGCCCTCCATGCCGAACATCCAATCGTCCTTGGGGATATTCATGGTATAGAGACCGTGAAACTCGCCGTTGACGTAAACGATGATCGGAAAACCGTCAACAACACCGTAATTTGGCGCGCCAAGCAGTCCTTGAGCAATGCTCTTGCGCGACTCGACGAGCTGAGCGAAGAGCTTACCGCCAATAATGTTTCTCGACTGGGAAACGTCAATGTAGTTTGCTTTCATACAGTACTTGTTTTCTTTGCCCCAACCAAGGTCGACCTTGAGCTTTTTGGCAAGTGTGCCGTCGGTAAAGAATTTTACGTTGTAGTTTTTCTTTGGATGACCCGCAGAGGACGCTCCCTGCACCTTGATCTCACTGATGCACTCGAAGCTGTCGATCTCGTCGTTATTGCTTACGTATTGATATTTTACAAGTATTTCTCCGTCATTTTTCTTAAGTGATGCTAAAGGAATGATGGCATCCTCAAGATCTGTAATGTAAATGACAGGCATGCCGAGAATGGCAGGATCAACCTGTTCCACGTCGTAGGTCTCTTTTTCAAGGCAGCGCGTGCATTGTTCAATAACGGTTCCTGCAGAAATAAGAGTGGCGGTACCCGAGTGATATACCCATTCATGATCCTGCTCAAGAATAAACCCACATCTTGCGCATACAAGATCGTTGCAGGTTTCGAATTGAGAATACGCGTGACTGGAGGGATCTTCTCTGATCTCTCCGCAGAGAAGGCACTCGTCGGTGCAGTCATACTCATATTCGTGTGGGCATCCCGTTTCGACAGGCTCGGTTTCCGTGGGTTCAGTTTCACCCTTGGTGTCAACGGGCTTTTCGGTAGCAATAGGCTTTTCTGTTGCCTTTTCATCTGTTACCGTTTCGGATTGTGAGCCGCTTTCTGTCGATGAGGCTTCCGTTTCGTCGATATCTGTTTTTTTCTCCGATTCGGTTTCAACCAAAGATTCGTCCTCTTTGTTTGGTTCGGTGACATCACCTGAGTTGAATGAATCGGGTTCTGACTCTTCGTCAAATCTCACCGTGCCGCGCTCGGAATGTTTATCCTTATCATTTTTGTCGGATCTTGAATCACAGCTGATTGCGGAGAGCATCAGGGATAACAGTAAGATGATCGATATGATCGATATGATTCTTTTACGTGACATATATTGCTCCTTTCGGTATGGGGAATGAGTAATATATACTATCTATTTTCATTATACAGGGAATTATTGAGGTTGTCAAGAAAAATTTATACACTAATGGAAAGAACGGCTAATCAGTGAAATGGTAAAGTTTGTTAGAGGAAGGCGAGCTTGGATTGGGTAGATGCGATAGTAGAACTCTGAATCTGCATTTGCGCTAAGGCAATATTTGGATCAAAGAGTTTTAAGCGCAAATTAATCCGCCGCTTGCGGCGGATTAGATTCAGAGTTGTGAAGACTGCAGCATAAAAGAAAGCAGAGGGATTATCCCTCTGCTTTCTTTTATGCCTTAAACGAGTGAAAAGGTGTCTGGACATAGGTAAAAACGAACAAAAGGTGTCCGATTCGACTCACGTCAAAGGAAACAGAGATTCATTCGCTCACAATGTTATTTGCTTTTAGCATTGCAACGAACTCATCGCTTATAAGCCAAGTTTCGCCCGTATGTATAAAATACCAATTATCGTCATATTGATATGGACCCGATAGTTCTATTTGTATGCGAGGATCATCTTTCAAAAACATTTTCAGGTATATATACGTTTCGTGATCTATCGCTGTAGTTTCAACATCACTTTGAGACATAGCCGATACAAGAGGAATCTCAATATTAGAGTTCTCTACAGTATATACTTTGGTATAAAGATCGTAATCCGATCTTACGTATACACCTTTAGTGTATAACGTAGATTCTCCATTTTCGCAAAAAATGAATAACGGATTATCCTCATCAAAAGCGTAGTAGTGCATATCGGGAAAGAAAGGAAACTGAGATTGCCAACCAAGCTCAATAACTTTATCGTTCTCGCCTGTTCTCACCTCAAAACGATCATCGGCACGATAATAAGCATTATCGTTATACAACAAATTATGATCTTCGTCATAATCGAGTTGGCTCATATCCCCGGCAAATCTTTCCGCTAACGAGCAAGAGGAAAAAGACAGCAAAATTGCGCAAGTAAAAATGATACATAACAGTTTTTTCATTTTGCGTTCTCCTTCAATGTTTTACAGCTCGCAATCAACATTCGTCTGATGCGACCGCAAAGATTTCGATAATTTTTATAGGTTTCTTCATCGATACCATTGGTGTTGAATAACAATTGCAACCAACCTTCCGTTTCGCTACATTCTTTTAGAGCTATTTCAAATTTTGAAAGCATATCTGCTTTGCTCTGTCCGTAATTGGCTTCGCGGATATTCGCATACACACTGCTTGAACTTTTGCGGATTTGAAAAAGAGTGTTGGAAGGAGCTTTTATATTTTGACAAAGTAATTCTATATCGGTCGCAAGCTGTTCCGAATAGATCAGTAAATAGTTTTTCGCCATATAATCACTCCCTTCAAGGGAATTATATCACATTTTATAGACTAAATCAAGAGCTTTTTGCCAGCCCGCATCCCAATCACGCCGAAGGCGTGTATATCATCCGCAACTTGTTGCGGTATATCATCAATGCGAAGCATTGTATATCATCAAGTCGCAGGCAGATACACGCTGGCGCGTGATGAGATACAAGGGCGGCTCGCCGCCCTTGATGATATGCCGACTTGCGTCGGATGATATGCCAAGCCTACGGGAACCCCCAAAGCTCGTCAAGCTCGCTTCGGGGAACCCCTACTGCGGCTTGGATAAAAAAATCCGCATTCTTTCGAATGCGGATTTTTTGTGATGTGTGGCTGATTTAGATGCACACAGAGTTTGCAGAGGGTACACTAACCCCTTGGCGATGATGGGAGTTAAAAGGTTCCGCGTTCTACCGGACTTTTTAACGCTATGCTTGCAACGAAGCCTATGTATTACGGATCTAAACCAAAGAATGTTATGGAAAAATCTTCTGACATATGAATTTCATACGCACAATCATCAGAAGCAGATTCCATATAATGTGTTTGCACGCGTATAATATATTCATTGTTTTCTTTAGTGACGGATTCCATAAAATCGGTGTCTATCCAAATGAAAAGATGTGTTCCGTTGTCCCCAAAAACGGATAATCGGTCTTCTACCGCTTCAAGAACGATTTTTTTAATGAAATAGTTTTCTTGTTCCGTTAGATTATCATTATCCGAATAGCAGGAGGGAGAAAGGAAGACAAATCTTGCCGCACAAGATAGCGCAACGGATATAACAATCATTGAGGCAACTATTATCGCAATTATCAATATTGGTTGCTTTTTCATTTTGTGATCTCCTTTTCCGTGTTAATGGGGACGCCTATCCTTTTATTCTATTATACCACAACTTTGTAAACATTTCAACCGTTTCGCCGGTTCGAATCTGTCTACAGACCCGAAATGCCCGAAATGCATCTGCAACTTTTCGTTTCCTCGCATCCCAATCACGCCGAAGGCGTGTATATCATCCGCAACTTGTTGCGGTATATCATCAATGCGAAGCATTGTATATCATCAAGCCGCAGGCAGATACACGCTGGCGCGTGATGAGATACAGCCCCGCAGGGGCTGATGATATACACCGCACTTCGCGCGGCGATGATATACCAAGCCTGCGGCTTGGATAAACAAAAAGAGAACTTTTGTCTACCAAAAGTTCTCTTTTTGTTGGTGGAGACAGTAGAACTCGAATCTACGACCCCTTGCATGTCAAGCAAGTACTCTAACCAACTGAGCTATGCCTCCGTATTTCGTTGACTTTGCTATTATACTACATTTTTGCAAAAAAAGCAATACTTTTTAAAAAAATTTTTTTATTATTTTCAGATATTTCAACATTATTGCGCAATAGTTTATTATTCTGCGGTAAATTAATATTGAGTTCATAATTGTATCGTATAATACTTTGACAAAAATCACAAGGAGATCTTATCATGTCAGAAAAGATTTTAATCGCAAGTGACAGTACCACGGACCTCGGGCAAGAGCTTATAGAGAAATACAACGTGAAAATCCTTCCTCTTGGCGTAACCGTTGGAGGAAAGACCTACACCGATGGTGTGGATATCGATCCCGATATGATATACGATAACTACAGCAAGACGGGAGAACTTCCTAAGACCAGCGCAGCAAATATCGCTCAGTTTGAGGAGTTTTACAGGGAATATACCGAGCAGGGATATTCCATTATCATGTTTACCATAAGTGCAGAGATGTCATCTACTTTCAGTAATGCGCGCCTCGCTGCGGAGGATTTTGAAAACGTCTATGTGGTAGATACAAGAAACCTTTCCACCGGCGGCGGATTGCTTGTAATCAAGGCAGCAGAATTAGCTGCAGAGGGCAAAAGCTCAGCTGAGATCGCAGAGACCTGCCGTAACCTTACCGCTTGTGTCGATGCGTCGTTCGTCATTGATAGCCTTGAGTTCCTCTACAAGGGCGGTCGTTGCTCCGCTGTTGCGGCTGCGGGTGCAACTGTTCTCGGACTCAAGCCTTGCATTGGCGTAAAGCTTGGAAAAATGGGTGTTGGTAAGAAGTATCGCGGAAAGTTCGATAAGGTGCTTCCTCAGTATATCAATGACCGCCTCGGAGACGGAAGCGGAATCTACAAGGAGCACGTCTTCATCACACACGCAGGATGTGATCCCGAGATCTATACTGCTTGCGCAGAGCAGGTAAAGGCGATGGGTGTATTTGATGAGGTACATATTACCCGTGCGGGTTGCACCATTTCCTCTCACTGCGGTAGAAACACACTGGGAGTACTCTTTATCAGAGAGCAGCCCTTGGCATAATTTAGGATAAAAAGAGAGAAGCAATCAGGCTTCTTTCTTTTTTTTCTTGTGTCTTATCAGTTGAAAATAGCACAAAACGATACAGATAGTAAAATCAAGGAAAAATCACAAGTGTAATTTTCCATTTGTATTAACAGCGAATTAACGAAATCTTACGCGAAATAAAATTTTTATTTTGTAGCAGAAAATCTATTGATTTTCAGAGAAAAAAATGATAGAATATACTCGAGAAAAATGAAAAAAAGGAGATCGAAATAATTATGCAATATAATTATGAAGGATGGCGTGGGTTTGAAAGTGGAACCTGGGTCAAGGAAATAAACGTAAGAAGCTTCATCAAGCATAATTTCACCCCCTACGACGGAGATGATTCCTTCCTGGCAGGTCCTACGAAGGATACTCTCGATCTCTGGGATCAGGTGCTTGAATTAACTAAAAAGGAAAGAGAAGCGGGCGGTGTGCTCGATATGGACACAAAGGTGATCTCAACGATTACCTCGCACGGACCCGGATATCTCAATAAAGATAAAGAAAAGATCGTCGGATTTCAGACGGATAAGCCCTTAAAGCGCGCACTTATGCCGTTTGGAGGAATCAGAATGGCGGAGAAGGCTTGCGCTGACAACGGATACACGATCGATCCCGAGATAAAGGAATTTTTTGAAAAATACAGAAAGACTCACAACGCGGGCGTTTTCGACGTATATACACCCGAGATGCGCGCCTGCCGCTCGAGTCATATCATTACGGGACTTCCCGACGCTTACGGACGCGGAAGAATTATCGGTGACTATCGCCGCGTCGCGCTCTACGGAGTCGATAGACTTATTGAGGACAAGATGGAGCAGAAGGAGACCACACGCTCCACAATGTACGCTGAGATAATCCGTGACCGCGAGGAGCTTTCCGAGCAGATCCGCGCCCTCGGTGAGCTTAAGGAGATGGCGGCGAGCTACGGATACGATATCTCCAAGCCCGCAACCGACACAAAGGAAGCAATTCAATGGCTCTATTTCGGCTATCTTGCGGCAGTCAAGGAGCAGAACGGTGCGGCAATGTCGCTCGGACGCACATCGACCTTTATCGATATATATGCCGAGAGGGACCTCCGCGAGGGAAGATATACAGAGGAAGAGCTTCAGGAGCTTGTCGACCACTTTATTATGAAGCTCCGTCTTGTTAAGTTCGCGCGTACACCCGAGTATAACGCGCTCTTCTCGGGCGACCCCGAGTGGGTAACCGAGTCTATTGGCGGAATGGCTATCGACGGACGCCACATGGTAACCAAGATGTCCTACAGATATCTCCACACTCTCCAGAATCTCGGCGCAGCTCCCGAGCCTAACCTCACGGTGCTCTGGTCAATAGGACTCCCCGAGAACTTCAAGAGATTCTGCGCGAAGATATCTATCGAAACCTCATCCGTACAGTATGAGAACGATGACCTTATGAGATTCCACCACGGCGATGACTACGCTATCGCTTGTTGTGTGTCCTCCATGGTAGTCGGTAAGGAGATGCAGTTCTTCGGCGCGAGAGCAAACCTTGCAAAGTGCCTCCTTTACGCGATCAACGGAGGTATTGACGAGGTGTCGGGCAAGCAGGTCGGACCCGAGTACAGACCCATCACGTCCGAGTATCTCGATTACGACGAGGTAATGCATAAGTACGACGAAATGATGCAGTGGCTCGCGGGCGTATACGTAAATATGCTCAATATCATCCACTACATGCACGATAAATATTGCTACGAGAAGATACAGATGGCGCTCCACGATAAGAACGTGACACGTTGGTTTGCAACGGGTATCGCGGGACTCTCGGTCGTTGCAGACTCACTTTCCGCTATCAAGTATGCGAAGGTCAAGACTGTACGCAATGAAAAGGGAATCGTAGTTGATTACGAGGTCGAGGGAGACTTCCCGAAATACGGAAACGACGATGACAGAGTCGACTCGATAGCCTACGATATAGTCCACAGATTTATGGGACATATCAGAAAGAACCATACCTACCGCGAGAGTATCCCGACAACCAGCATCCTAACCATTACGTCAAACGTCGTGTACGGTAAGAACACAGGCTCAACTCCCGACGGAAGAAAGAAGGGGGAGGCATTTGCTCCCGGAGCAAACCCGATGCACAGACGTGACACACACGGTGCAGTCGCATCGCTTGCATCTGTCGCAAAGCTTCCTTTCCGCGACGCGCAGGACGGTATCTCGAATACCTTCTCGATCATCCCGGGAGCGCTCGGTAAGGATGATGCAGTATTTGTAGGTGACCTCTCGGTCGACCTCGATTGCTGTGCAAACGGCGCTTGCGGCACACCTACGCTTTTTGAGGGACTTGACGATCACGAAAACTAATTACCCCAGGAGGAAAAACTATGGCAGCAACACAGAACCAGATAGATAATCTCGTGTCCTTACTCGACGGCTACGTTCAGAAGGGCGGACACCACTTAAATGTAAACGTATTCACAAAGGAAACGCTTCTCGACGCGCAGGCGCACCCCGAGAAGTACCCCCAGCTTACCGTAAGAGTAAGTGGATACGCGGTAAACTTTATCAAGCTCACAAAGGAGCAGCAGGACGAGGTAATCTCTCGTACATTCCACGAGCAGATCTGATATGATAGGACGTATTCATTCAAGCGAGAGCTTCGGCACGGTAGACGGGCCGGGGCTCCGCTACGTTCTTTTTATGCAGGGATGTCCTATGCGGTGCCTCTATTGCCACAATCCGGATACCTGGAAAACAGACGGCGGCAGGGAAATGAGCGTGGACGAGGTCATAGGAGAGTATAAAAAGAACGAAATGTTTTATAAAAACGGCGGATTGACCGTAACGGGCGGCGAGCCGCTTATGCAGATCGATTTCCTTATAGAACTCTTTAAAATTGCCAAAAAAGAGGGAATACACACCTGCATTGATACCTCGGGGATTACCTATGACGAGTCGGATGAGGAATATATCTCAAAGCTCAACGAGCTTGTCCTGTATACCGACCTCGTTATGCTCGATTTAAAGCATATCGACACGGAAAGGCATAAAGAGCTAACAGGACACTCAAACGAGCGTGTCCTCGCCTTTGCCAAATACCTCGAGAGAAAAAATATCCCCACCTGGATAAGACACGTCGTCGTCGAGGGATACACAGACGACGAAAACGACCTTTTTGCACTCGGCGAATTCATCGGAACGCTTAAAAACGTAAAAGCGCTCGATGTCCTGCCGTATCATACGATGGGGACGGCAAAATATAAGGAGATGGGCATAAAATACCGTCTCGAAGGTATCCCTGCTCTCTCAAAAACCGCCGCTGCGCAGGCAAAGGCAAAAATTCTTGAGGGCATTAAAAAAACAAGACAAAAATAAAACGGCTTGATAGGTTAAAAAAACCAAACAAGCCGTTTTTTGATTGATAATATTTATTTCACCGTCAAAAGGTCGTCCGCGCACTTTCTCTTAGGAGCCTGAGACTCGTCTGCGGCGTAACCAAGCGCAACGAGAGCCGAAACCGACTGCCCCTCGGGAACAGAGACTACCTCCTTGACCTTTTCCTCGTCGAAAATGCCCATAATTACAGTGGAGAGACCTGCCTCGTGAGCGGCAAGAACAAAAGTCTGCGTCGCAATTCCTGCATCGAACGACTGCCAGTGCGTGCCCTTGGATGTTGTCGCGCTTCCGTCACGCTCGTATCCCGAGCGACCGTTCACGGTAGTAATTACCATCATAGCAGGCGCACCGCTTGCGGTTCCAATGTTGTACTCAAAGCCCATCATACACTCTTTTGCAAGTCTGTCCTTGAGATCCTGGTCAAGAACGGCAATGTAGCGAGTTGTCTGAGAATTTTTCCAGCTCGGTGCAAATGCCGCAACGTCAACAATGTCTGCAATGACCTCAGGCTCGACCGCGCGATCCTCGAATTTTCTTATACTTCTTCTCGTTTTAATACATTCAATTGCGTTCATATTTTTCTCCAATTACATCTTAATTTGTTATCTCTGAAATCAAATACATAGTCATTCCAACATAAGGCATATCGTATTCGGAATGAGACTCATAAACGTCTATCGTATCGTACGGCGTTCCGATAGCACCGGGAATAAAAGGTGTTGAAGGGAAGAACTGACCGTACGCATGCCTCTGTGCCTGATTGTAACCAATGCCGTATATATGGCTTGAATCAAGCGCGTTCGCGCCCATTATTATGTCAAGCAGAGATTGCGCCGTGTCCAAGTATTTCTTCTCTCCAAGAATTTTTGCCGCACGCGCGAGGAAAATTCCAAACGAGGACACCACAGACGATGCTATCTTCTCCGAGTTTCTTATGTAGCAAGCCTCGCCCGATGGAAAAGTATCGTAAAAGATAAAGTCATTGTCCGTCTCTCTTAGCGTTTTTGACTTCTGCCCGGGTGCAGGATGACCGTAAGGAGTATCAAGATCGGAGTCGGCGAAAACCGGAGTTATTTTACCCCAAACGTTAAGATTTGCCTGATCGCAAAGCGCGTCTGCAATCTCGCGGAGCTTTTCGCCGAGCCCATCAATGTCCCCGAGTATTTCGTAAGCATCGCAAAGTGCGATGAATCCACCCGGCAACCACGCATAGGTTCCGCTTGCCAATACCGTCCTGCCGCTGCCATCGTTGCGCATAATCATCTGCGCAAGCCTTCCGTTGGGTATAGCGTTAACAAAGCTTTTGACATCATCACGTAAATTGCTAATATATTCATCGTCACCCGTAGCTCTGTAAATATCGCAAGCAACCTGAATTCTGTAACCCAAGTCCGCACTAGAGCCCTTGTAGCATTGCTCATAAAAGAAATCTGGGTCCATGCCGCGCGGAAATGGCTCAGGATGCTTGTATACTCCATTGGTGCGCTCGTCACTGTTCATAAAATTCCAAGACCGCTTCGCCGCCGCAAGATATTTTTCTGCACGCTCGGGATCACTGTCCTTGAATAAAATGTAACCTGTAGCCAAAATAGAGGTCGTGTTCCATTGTGCGCTTGACGGAGCAGGGGACTTGTAGAAAACTCTGCCCTCCCACCCAAACGGGGAGCTCAACGTGTTGTACATCGCGCCAGAGTCCTGAATTGTCTTAACGAAGTAATCGCAAGCCCAAGCCGCCTCGTCAATCGTCAGATGCTTACCCCACGCGCTGTTATCCTTGAGCGCAAAACGAAGCATAGAAAGAACGCCGATTGAGACACCGCCCGGAGATTTGCGAAGGTCGCAGGATTGGTGATAACCTCCAGAGAGATCAACGTGCTCGCCGGTTTCCTTTATGTAGCCATCATCTGCGTGGCATTTTCCGTTCCAACCGAGATCGTGACCGCATCTCTGCCATGTGAAATACTGGAGCATCATACGGAGCGCATTATCATAAGCCTTTGCGTATATCACAAACTGACGGCTTGTATAACCGCCTGCTTTTATAAAGTAATCGCCGTCCTCAACTACATCTGAAAAATCACCGACAAAATAAGTCTTGCCCTTGTATTCTACTGTTTCTAATTCACCATTGAAAACAGGAATATTTTCAACGTTTCTGATAGCAAAAACGGTAAAGCTGATATCACCCGACTTGTTATCCACAAGCACAAAACGCTTTTTTGCACTATTCGTAAATCCTCGATGATTTAATCTGATCGCGTTTTGAAATGAAGCCATAATAACCTCCGTTTGTAAAATACGATATGAAATTTATTTCCCAATAATACTACCATATTTTTAATCGCAAGTCAATCACTAATGAGAAAAAATATCGTTTTCAACTTTCTCGTGACAAGATTCGAACAACATTCCCTCCGCAAGCGTCGGGAGACAAGCTCAAATCGATCGTCACCTTGGCTAAAAAAACCAATCGGGAGGGTTTTACCCGCGGTGACAAGAATCCAACATATTTCCCGATGCGTTGCATCGGGAGACGAGCTCAAATCCATCCTCACATCAGCGAAAAAAGCATCGGGAGATGAAATCTCCCCGCGTGACAAGATTCGAACATATTTCCCGATGCGTTGCATCGGGAGACGAGTTTAAATCGATCGTCACCTTGGCTAAAAAACAGTCGGGAGGGGTTTACCCTCCCGACTGTTTTTTGGTACGAGTGTTCATAACAGACCTATTATTACGGCATAGTGCCGAGGTGGTCGAAACATATTCCCAAAGTACCGAAAATGCTTGTGTTTACAAGAAATTTTGTAACACGAAAGGAATATGAATTATGGAAAAGTACATCACTCAAAACGGCATCAAATACGAGCTTAAAGGCGAGCAATACTATCCAATGCTCGAAATCGCAGAGCAAAGGGAACACAAAATCGGCAAATACGGACTCCTTCACCTTGACTTTATAAAGAAGCACCGCAGAGGCACATATATCCTATACGTTCAGATGGTTCCGTCTCAATGAAGGTGAAACGAATATCAACAGCCTCTATTTCTCGAAAGATGATTTGTTTGAGGAACGCTGTGAATTGTTGACCACCTCTTCAGGAACATACGGAAGCTACAGCTTCACGAACGTGGTTGATAGCGGTGTGTATTACTGCGTTGTTACGGTAACACATGGCGAAAACACCTCGCAGACGGCGGTTGAATATACCGTAAGCATTGCAAAAGTCGACCAAACCATCACTCTTTCCGAGAATGAATTTACCTACTCGGAGGGCTTGACGATTGACTTCGCTGACTACGTGGACGGCACAGGCGACGGAACGCTCTCCTTTGAGGTATCGGATAAGAACGGCGTAGCGTTTGACTTTGCAAATGGCGTTGTATCTAATATCACGAAGGCAGGCGGCACCTTTACCTTGACGGTAAACAAGGCGGCAAGCGATAACTACAATGCGGCAATCGAAACCTTTACGGTGACCTTGAACAAGTGTGCGCAAACCCTGTCCGTATCGGGAACACCGAGCGCACCGACTTGGAAGCAAAACTTCACGGTCAGCGTTAGCGGCAATAAGGGCGCACTCTCCTATGCGATCACAAGCGGAAACGCGAGCGTGGATACGAACGGCGTGATTACCGCAAGCGGCGCAGGTCAGGTACGCTACTCCGTAACGGCGGCTGCAACCGACCTCTACGAAGCAAAGACACAGGAGTTCTCTGTGACCTTCTCCAAGGCGGCAGGTAATCTCGCTCCCGGTTATGCAAAGCCCACGAATCTCACGATTTGCGTAGGACATACGTCCGATGATATCACGCTTCCTACGGGATGGAAATTCCAAAGCAAGACCACGCTCGGACAGGTGGGCAACGTTACGCTGACGGCGGTATTCACACCTTCCGACACGGCAAACTATAGCGCTTATCCCGAAAATTTCACTATCGCGGTGACCAACCACACGGGCGGTACGGCGGCAAGCTGTACGACTGCTCAGGTTTGTACCGAGTGCGGTGATGTGTTGGTAGAAGCTCTCGGACACAACTACAACGAGCAGGTGGATAACACCGTAAGAACGACGGCGGCGAACTGTCAGGAATGCAACACCTATTGGTACGATTGCTCCCGTTGCGGCGCGAGCGCAAAGAACGATGCAAATGCGACCGATAAGTGGTACACGAGCAACGAGGCAGGCGAACACAATATGTCCTCCGACTGGACGAGCGAGAACGGTCAGCACTTCCATAAGTGTACCGTGAGCGGCTGTGACCACGTCGAGGACACCGAGGATTGCGACGGAGGTCGCGCAACCTGTCAGACAAAGGCAACCTGCGACACCTGCGGAGCATACTACGGAGAACTTGGCGACCACAACTACAATTACGGCTCTTGGGGCTACACGGACGAAAACGGACACGCAAATAATTGCATTTATTGCGACGCTCATACCGAGTTACAAGGACACGAGCCTAACGTAGATGCGGCGAC
>SVRT01000019.1 GCA_015064685.1 Oscillospiraceae bacterium | reverse complement strand
AGCCAACAAAAAGAGAACTTTTGTCTACCAAAAGTTCCTTTTTTGTTTATCCAAGCCGCAGTAGGGGTTCCCCGAAGCGAGCTTGACGAGCTTTGGGGGTTCCCGTAGGCTTGGTATATCATCGCCGCACAACGTGCGGTGCATATCATCAAGGGCGGCTCGCCGCCCTTGTATCTCATCAGCCCCTTTGGGGCTGGATCCTCCCTGCGGCTTGATGATATACAAAACTTCGTTTTGATGATATACCGCAACAAGTTGCGGATGATATACAAGGACTATGCCTTGATTTATTTACGATAGTGTGATATAATAAGCTCACCGATAAATAAGAATTTGTAGAGGTGTTATTATGAACTTAGATGGTTTTGGTTTATTTGTAGAAGATATGCCTAAAATGATTAGATTTTATAGAGATGTTTTAGGTTTTGAGATTAAAGAGTCTGAAAATGCTGGTAATGTTTATTTAATTAAGGATGGAACCTTATTTATGCTATATGAAAGAAAAAACTTTGAAAAAATGACAAATAGAAAGTATGAATATATTAAAGGGTATAATGGACATTTTGAAATAGCTTTATATGTTGATACTTTTGAAGAGGTAGATCAAAAATATAACGAGGTAATAGATAAAGGTGCGAAATCAATTTTAGAACCTGTAACTGAGCCTTGGGGACAAAGAACTTGTTATATTGCAGACCCTGAGGGGAATTTGATAGAAATAGGTTCTTTTAACAAGCCATTTAGAAACTGATATTTTTATTTATCAAAACGACAAATTCCAATTTGTCGAGTTCACAATTGGTGTACTTTTAGTCGTTCTTCCCCCACTTTACGCACCTTTTGGTCGCTTTTTCGCAAAAGATAAAGGGTATCTCGTTTGAGATACCCTTTGTTTTTTCGGCGGGAGAGATTCGAACCGAGAACCGCGTAGCGGTGAGAGAGGGAGAAAAATCGACCGCTCGCGGTGCGAGATGAAGGTAGATTTTTCGAGTGGCAGTCTCCCCAAGAGCGTACCCGAGTGCGTATCGGCGAGGGGGTATGCGAAAATGAAATGGCGTTTTATATTTTTTCAGGGGTCAATGTCTCTGATTTTTATAAAAAAGCATTTTATCCCCCACTTTGACGCTAAAAACGCAAGCAGAAAATTTCTTTTCACCACCCTATTGACAACCGTTTTTCGGCATGTTAAGATGATACTATAACGACAAATTTTTCAACAAAAGGAGAGCTCTGATGATTAAAAAAAACACTTATCATTTTTCTTTGTGCATTGACTCTGTTCACCTATGTATCCTGCGACCGCCCGTCAAAACAAAATGATGAGTGGACGAGCAGAGAAACGCTTCGGGAAGAATCCGCAGATACAGAAAACAGACAACCTGATACCGATGAAAACAGCGAAACGCTTCGGGATGAAGTTGACAGTACAGCGGGGAATCAAACAGAAACAGAAACAGAGACAGTGGCAGAAGCTGATACTGATACCTGCACTGATACTGAGACCGAGACAGAAGCTGACACTGACACTGATACTAATACAGAGACCAATACGGAATCCTCTTCGGAAGGGCAGCCCGAGGTGAGCATATCTGAAGAAGAGGCTCTTGAAATAGCCAAAAAATATTGGTCGCAGCATACCTCTGACAAATATATTTTTCCCGCAGTGAATACCGACCGCACTCCCGATTCCGTTTACGTATTCGTGCTTAAGCACCCGGTTTATATTGGAGATGGAGAAATCCACCATTATTCAACGGTTGACGAGGTCTGGATAGACCGCGTGACCGGAGAGGCAATGCCGCCTTACGACTTCAACAGGGGACTGTTTTGCGATTACGAAACCATTCTTTCAATTTACACTGTTGCGGTTTCCTATTTTACCTCGGAGAGCACCAATTTGTTTGATTCTCTTAAAGTGATCAAGAACGTTGGAAACGGATTTAAGGATGACAAAGAGAAGGAGCAATTTGAGGACGTTGTTTTCTCAAGTTATAAATTATTCCCGGGCAAAGGCAGTGATCAATACTCATTTTACAAGGGCGCTGTCGGATACGACAAAAAGGATCTTAACGGGGATGGGATCGAGGAGCTTGTTCTTCTCAACGGAGATTATTCGATAGTTGCGCTCTTTTCAACGGTCGACGGGCAGCCGATCTTGCTTGATAACTTTACAGAGCATAGGATCTGCCAGATCGACGGCAAGGGGCTGATACACGCAGTCGCATGCGGCGATGCAGACGGAAGGCAGGGTACCGTTTACAGAATAGCCGAGGGAGGCGAATGTCTGGAAGAGCTTTTCGGCTTTGGCATTGACGGACACACCTTAACGGGTGAGACTTTAACTACTAACTATTACAAGGTCGAAAACGGCTCTAAACAATACATAGGCAAGGATGAATATAATTCGATCGTAACACGGTATCACGAGTATCTTGAAAACAAAACGGCAACGGAAGTAAACAAGACTCTTTCCTCTCTGCAGTTTCATCCACTCGACGGGGAGCTGCATAAATTTTCAAGCTACGAAGATATCCTTTCATCGGTCAAGGAAATGACACATATGTATAACTATTACAAGGCTGCCGAATTCACGCGTGAGGGGACCGAATGGTTATACGATCTCTCCACCGATGAAAACCGCAAAATGTATGAATTGCTTGACGGTCTTGTTTCAACATATTATCCTCCCGCGCTCGGTTTTTCCTCACCGGCAACTGACGCGTTTGCTTATGCTATCAACGACCTCGACGGTGACGGCACGGACGAGCTGATATTTATCGAGGGGGACAGATATGACGCTTTCGCTGTCTTTACGCAAAAGGATGGCAAGACAGTCCTTTCTACCGACTATTCCTTTGACAGCCCATCCGGAGATGCAAGTCACAGACTGAATTATTGGATCAACACCGTGCATCTTGATCTGAAGCCGCTTTTCCCGTCGAGTCAGCATTTCGATCTCGGAGCATTGAGATTAAAGGCTTCGCTCGCTCTAAGCCACGCGATGCAGGAAAATCCGAGAGAGAGCATTTGGATACCCGATGAGGAAGGGGTTGTCGAAAGCCTTTGGAATTACGTTGTTCCGTCTGTGCAAAAGCCGCTTGGGGAGATCGAAAACGCAGGCTTTGCATTTGTAGATCTTGACGGCGACACGGTTGATGAGCTTGTTATTGCAACAGGTGAGGAGATGATCGTGCTGCACTCATCGTATTACGTCAATCTGTATCGCGCTACTGCTGCAGAATTTCAAAAGCATCTGGATGACAATGGAATAGCGGACATAAGATTTTCCTCTCTTGACGAGCTTTGGGGAGATAAGCTTTCTCCGTACGATGCTTTGGCGATAGCTCGCGAGCATTGGAAAAATAGATTAGACGCAGATGAGGAGCTTGACATTGAGATTGGCGTGAGAACCATTTACTTCACTCACGTCGTACCCGAAAACGTGTATATTCTTCTCCTTTATTCAAAATCCGACTCAAATACTCGGTATCGCGACGAGGTATGGGTGGATGTATTTACGGGAGAAATATATCAATTTGCGAAATAAAATTTAAAGTCCCACCGCGGTCGCGGTGGGACGGTTTTTATATATTCATAAACTGTATCATATTCGCGGGGACGAGGTTATATATCGGCTCCTCGTCGCCAAAGTCCATTTCAAAAACGGCAAAGTTGAGAATGTCGTCGGGGGACTTTTCGGGGAGATTGTTAAAGTATAGAACTCCGTTTTCATATCTGAAATCTACGTTTTCGCCATTGGTCAGGCAACGCACCGATTTGGGCGCGTTTTTATATCCGTTTATTCTGGCAAAAGTGCCGCCCCAGATCCAATTGTAGAGATAGACCTTGTTTCCTCTTTGCGCGGAGGTCGAGATCCCGTTTGCTCCGCATCCACCGCGCTTTGTCGGTCCGTAGACCGCTTCTGCGTGTCTCGCCATCCATTTGCCGACGGTCTCGAGCGTTTCCTTTTCATAGGGGTCTATACTGCCGTCTGCGTTAGGTGCGATATTATAGACGAGGTTTCCGCCGCCGTACTGACAGACCGTCATGGACTTGACTATATCGTGTGCGTTGTCCTTGAAGGGAAGGGTAGCGGGGTGGTCAACTCCGCCAAACGCGGTATGGCTGAAGCGCAGGCACGCCTCCCAATCACCCACAAGGGGTCCGAACACAAGGTTGTCCTCGCAGTTGCGAAAGTCCTCTTCAACAAGACTGCGGTCGTTGATGAGAATATCGGGCTGAAGAGATCTTATCATAAGGTTTCTCTCTATACTGCGCCATTCCTCTGCGTTGCGGAGCGGACTTGGTCCATCGTACCAGAGGATATCAATTTTTCCGTACTCGGTCATAAGCTCGCGCATACAGTTATCAACAAAGGTGAGATATCTCTCCCTTGCCGCCATGTCCTCAATGCAGGCGATGCCTCCATCCTCGTGATCCCAATTGACGAGAGAGAAGTAGAGTCCGACGCGGATACCGTGCTTGCGGCAAGCATCGACAAACTCGCGGACGATGTCGATGTGAGGACCGTAATTTACAGAATTATATTTGTTGGTCTTGGAATCCCAAAGGGCGAATCCGTCGTGGTGCACGGTCGTAAGTATTGCGTATCTCATGCCCGCTTTCTTTGCGAGATTTACCCATTCCTCTGCGTTGCCCGACTTATAGTTGAACTGCGTGTTTGCGGTATTGAGATATTCCTCACGCGAGATGCCTTCGCGCATTCTTATCCATTCGCCTCTGCCGTAGCAGGAATAAATGCCGTAGTGGATGAACATTCCAAAGCGCGCATCGCGCCACCAGGCAATTCTGCGCTCTCGCGTTTCGGCTGTGAATTTTTGATACTGCTCTAAATTCATAGTTTACCTCCGTGTTTGCCGCCGGGTTATCTTACAGTTGAATTATAGCATTTATTTTTTGATATGTAAATATCAATTTACATTTTTTCGGTTGCAAAAAGTGAACTTATATGTTATACTGTGTATGTAAGACAAATTCAGATGCGGAGGTAGATATGTTCGTAAAGTCAAATATTTTGCGCTCTCCGCACGCGTTTGCGACGAGGCAGGGCGGAATTAGTGAGAACGAGCACACAAAATCGTTAAATCTCGCGTTCGGACGAGGGGATGAGGACGAGACCGTGCTCAAAAATCTCGGCATTTTTGCTCGCGAGGTTGGATTTGAGCCCGAGAGGATCGTTTCTCTGCCGCAGATACATTCGGACAGAATTTTTACGGTGACAAGTGAGAATTGCGGCGAGGGTTATTATATCCGCAATGGGATAGAAAGCGGCGACGGCTACGTCACAAGCGAGCGCGGAGTGGTGCTTGGGATCAAGACCGCGGATTGCACTCCGATACTCTTTGAAGCAGAAAAGGGTGGAGAGATAATCGCCGTCGGTGCCGTTCACGCAGGCTGGCGAGGCACGGTTGCGGACATTGTCGGGAAGTGCATCGAAAGGCTTGTTTCCGAATTCGGCGCGGAAAGGCAAAGCATTCGCGCGGCGATAGGTCCTTGCATACACAAGTGCTGTTATGAGGTGAGCGGCGACCTTTATTTTGAGGTTGCAAACGGACTCTCCGAGGAGATGGCGAAAAGGTTCGGTTTGCCGTCGGAAAAGGCAGCGGGCAAATATTACTGCGACCTTGTCGGGATAAATAGGGAACTGATGATCTCTCACGGTCTTTGCGCCGAGAACATTGACGTTATTGACGAATGCACGTGCTGTAACCCGAATAAGTATTTTTCGCACAGGTATTCAAACGGACGTCGCGGAACGATGCTGAACGTTATTTTTATGGGATAAAGGTAGCTATGGAAAAGAAAAAATTGATAATTGACACCGACATAGGCGACGAGATAGACGACGCGATGGCTCTCTATTTCGCAATGTCGGAGGGTTTTGAGATAGTTGGAATAACCACCGTTTACAAAAACACCGACGAGCGCGCGAGGATAGCAAAGAGACTTTTGAAGCTTTACGGTCAAGGATATGAGAATATACCCGTTTTTGCGGGTCACGGCACTCCGATAGCGGAAAATGAGCGCGAATATGAGCATACCTGCCACTTTCACGCGGAGCTTGAGTCGGATGAGTACGCGCCGGACGGCGGCAGAGATGCGGCGGTCGATTTTCTGATCGAGTCCTGCAAAAAATACGGCGAGGAGCTTATTATTGTCGCGATAGGTCCTTTTACGAATATTGCGAGGGCGATAGAAAAGGATGCCGAGGCTTTGAATATGGCGGGGAAGGTCGTAATTATGGGCGGCGCGTATTACCGTCAATATGCCGATTGGAACGTGATGTGCGACGTAGAGGCGGCGGATATTATGTTCAAGTCGCTTAAAAATCTTGAGTGTGTCGGCGCGGACGTGACTCACAAGACAGTTCTTTGCCGCGAGGAGCACGAGGCTATGCTTAACTGCAAAAAGGACGCGGCGGCTGTGGAGATCGCGGAGCTGATAAGGCTTTGGAGTCTTGTAAATCCCGACCGTTATCCAACTCTGCACGATCCGCTTGCGGTCTATTATGCGGTGCATCCCGAGGTCTGCGAGGTTGAGGCGCAGAGGATCGCGGTGCTGACCGAGGGGTACGCGAGGGGCATGACGCTCAATATTGACGCGTACAACAAGGCATATATGAATCCCGCGTGCGACGGTCTCAAAGGTGCGTACAGAGTGACGGTTGCAAAGGGGATAGACGCGAGGGCATTTATTGATACTTTCATTAGAGTTTTCAGGTAAAATGGAGGAAAGGATATGAAAAACAGATTTCTATTACGATTTATATGTGTTGCGGTTGTATTTGTTCTGTCGGTTGCGCTTTTTGCGTGCGACAGGGCAGAGAATGACACGGAAAAGGAGAACGCGAGCGCGACTCTTGAAAAGGAATCCGAAAGAAGCGAGCCGAAGGCGAAGGACTTTACGGTCTACGATGCGAATGGAAACGAGTTTAAATTATCCGACTTTTTCGGCAAGCCCATAGTTCTTAATTTCTGGGCGAGCTGGTGCGGTCCGTGTAAGGCTGAGATGCCCGAGTTCAACGAGAAATATCTTGAGATCGGCGACGAGGTTCAATTTTTGATGGTAAATCTTACCGCGGGGGATTCGGTAGAGGCTGCAGACGAGCTTATAGAAAGTAACGGATATTCTTTTCCCGTTTTATACGACAAGACTTACAGCGCGGCGAATGCTTACGGCGTACAGTCTATTCCAATGACAGTGTTTATCGACCGCGAGGGGTATATCATGGCTGTCGACGTAGGCATGATCAATGCCGAGAAGCTTGAGGAGAGGATAGGGCTTATAAAATAACGAGAGAAACAATCCCTCAGTCACGCACAGGGCGCGCCAGCTCCCTTTACACAAGGGAGCTTTTTTGATGGTTGTCCATACGCTTTACAGCCGTGATTTTTCTTTTCAATCGATTATTTAACAATCCCTCAGTCACACACAGGGCGCGCCAGCTCCCTTTACACAAGGGAGCTTTTTTTGTTGGTTGTCCATACGCTTTACAGCCGTGATTTTTCTTTTCAATCGATTATTTAACAATCCCTCAGTCACGCATAGGGCGTGACAGCTCCCTTTACACAAGGGAGCTTTTTTGATGGTTGTCCATACGCTTTACAGCCGTGATTTTTCTTTTCAATCGATTATTTAACAATCCCTCAGTCGCGCACAAGGCGCGCCAGCTCCCTTTACACAAGGGAGCTTTTTTGATAAACGGACGTACGTTTTGTAAACGTGAAGGCGACTATTCTTGTTAGCTTGACTTTGTGTTGACGTGCAATGTAATAAATCATCTTTGCAAAAATGCAGTATTGCCCCACTTCAGCCTCGTTCGCCACCCAAAAGAAAAGCTCCCTTGTGTAAAGGGAGCTGTCACCGAAGGTGACTGAGGGATTGTTCTATTTCTCATTCTTTATTGCTTTTTCAACCGCGCAATCAATATAATAACAAACACCTTTGAAATTTCGTTTTACTTCAATATTAGGGATTCGAATTACACTTAGCCCATATTGCTCAAGAAACGCGGTGCGTTCTCCGTCATAGCGGAGCCCTTCTTCTGTGTAATGCTGGGAGCCGTCAAGCTCAACAACGAGTTTAGCTTTTGCACAGTAAAAATCCACAATATACCAACCGAGTACCTTTTGCCTGGAAAATCTTACGGGATATTTCCGTAAAAATCCATACCACAGCATATATTCTTCTTCGGTCGTATTTTTGCGCAACATTTTTGCGGTGGGTATGAGTTTTTTGTTGTATTTTCGTTGCATATTTCCATCTAAATTTTGACAAATCATCTTTGACATAGAGTGTACAACCGATTGATTTACTTCCATTTCCCAAGCTCTTCTTTTCTCTCCTGTTCGCGGCGCTCGCTATCCTCGGAATTCATACGGTTGTTTATCTTGCCTTGGTTTCTTATCCGATACACGAGAGCTCCACCGATAAACCCAATAAAGTAGACAATTATCGACATCGCTTTCACTGCAGAGGGGAAAAAAATTATAAACGGTATCACCCAAGGAATCGTTGCAAAAAGAAATTTCGAACCGACCGCAAACATACTGTTTTCTTCATCGGAAGAAAGATTTGAGCTATAATTTGTTCGAAAGCCGTTTTCCACCTTCTCATTTTTAAAGAACAATGCCTGAAAGACCATCAAAGCTATCAAAAACAATGGAATGGCTGACAGAACGGTTATGTTTATGCTTTTGTAAAAAACAAATGCGGCTACGATATTAGCAATAATCGTCACACAGTAGTATATCAGCATAATACTTCCTCCTTCGATGCTTTATTGGTTCTATCGCTGTTTTTGCTTTGCAAAAAATCCATTCTTTTTACCCAAGCTCCTCGTAGATCTCCATGAGTCTTTCTTCGATCTCGGTTTTGCGTGTGTCGAGCTCGGCGACCTTTTTGTAGTCGGTTGCCGCCTCGCCGTTCATTTCTTCCTCGATGGAGGTAAGCTCTTCTTCGAGCTTTTCCATCTCGGCGGTAAGGCGCTCGATGCGCTTTGCCTTTTTTCTCGCTTCTGCCGCGTCCTGCTTATTCTTGAGGTACTGCTCCTTATTTGAGCCTGCGGGGGCGGAGGGGGCGGAACTTTGAGCGGTGGCGCATTCCTGTGCAATTCGAGCCTTACGTGCATCGGTGAACTCGCGGAACTCGGTATACGCGTGCCTGTCGCGGGTGACCGTGTAGTCAAACATATCGCTATCGACGTAGCCGTCGGGCTTCAATTCGATTATGCGGTTTGCGAGCTTTTCGATGAAATAACGGTCGTGAGAGACCGCGATTATCGTTCCGTCAAACTGTTCGAGCGCGGACTCGAGAGCCTCCTTGGAATCGATGTCAAGGTGGTTGGTCGGCTCGTCGAGGATGAGAAGGTTCATGTGCGAGAGGATGAGCTTTGAAAGCGTAAGCCTTGCTCTCTCGCCTCCCGAGAGGACTCCTACCTGCTTGTATACGTCCTCGCCGAAGAAGTTAAACCACGCGAGCGTGGAGCGTATCTTCTGCTCGGGGAGGGTGGGGTATGCGTCCCAGAGCTCGTCGAGGACTGTTTTATGCTCGTCAAGATTCTGGTTTTCCTGGTCGTAGTAGCCTATCTCGACGTTATAGCCGTCCTCGATCTTGCCCGCAGTCGGGCTTAGCTTTTTCATCATGAGCTTGATAAGCGTTGATTTTCCGCAGCCGTTAGGACCGATTATGAGAAGTCGGTCGCCGCGCTTTACGAGAAAATCGAGGTTATCGAAGAGCTTTTTCTGTCCGAAAGCCATTGAGAGATCTTTGACGTTCATTACGTCGTTTCCGCTCGCTATTGCCGAGGTGAATTTCATTCTGATACCGCGTGTTTCCTTCTCGGGTGCCTCGAGCTTTTCCATTTTATCGAGCAGCTTTTGTCTTGACTCGGCGGCGATGATATTGCGCTCGCGGTTCCACTGGCGCTGCTGCGCGATGTATGCCTCCTGTCTTGCGATCTCCTTTTGCTGCTCGCGGTAGTGCTTTTCGTATATCTCGCGATCGAGCCGTCTCTGCTCCATACTGCGAGTGTAGTTTCCGTTATAGAGCTTCGCCTTATGATGCTCGATGGCAAGGGTCTTGTTCGTCACGCGGTCGAGAAAATATCGGTCGTGCGAGATCACAAGCACGCACTTTTTGTACTGTATGAGGTAGTTTTCAAGCCAGCCGAGCGTTTCGATATCGAGGTGGTTGGTCGGCTCATCGAGCATAAGGATATCCGGCTCGCGGCAGAGCTGAATCGCCAGGGCGAGTCTGGTCTTTTGTCCCCCCGAGAGCAGCTCGACATCCTTATTTATCGCATCCTCGTCAAAGCCGAGCTTGAGTAGGATAGAGCGGCAACGTCCGCGGAATTCAAGTCCGCCGTCGCGGATGAATTTTTCGTGGAGTGTGGTATATTCGTTTGTGTATGCCGTGTGCTTGGGATCGTTTATATCAGAGAGCAGAAGCTCAAGCTCCTCAAGTCTTTTCTCGGCGGCAAGCAGTGCGGGGAATGCTGCGAGCATATGATCGATGGGGGTGTTACCCTCGTAGCCCATCGACTCGTCGGCATCGAACGCGCCGTACTGTGACAGAATTCCTACTGTTTTGCCCTTTGATATATAGACCTCGCCGCTCTCGGCATCGTATTCGCCCGTGATGAGCTTGAAAAGCGAGGTCTTTCCGCTTCCGTTTGCTCCGATTATGCCGAGCTTATCGTTTTCTTCAAGCGAAAATGACACCTTTTCAAGCACGCTCGTCGTACCGAAGCGCAAGGTGAGGTCACTTACGTTTATTGCGATCATTTCTTCTTCCTTTTATCTGAATCTTGACTTTGTTCGTCAAATGCTGTATAATATTATTAACATCCTCTATTCTATCATCTTTATTTGATTTTGTCAATAAATTTATAGGGGATAGCCTTCAAACTAACAGTTGAAAGGAAGAAAAGGGATGAAAGTTTGCGTTATAGGATGCGGACGCTGGGGCTCGCTTATCACGTGGTATCTTTCCGAGAAGAAGGGGCTTGACGTCACTCTTTACGGTCGCGAAATCTCCGAGGCGATGCAGAGGTTTATTTCAGAGAGGAAAAACGATCTGCTCACTCTGCCCGAGTCGATAAAATTGTCGACCAGCATTGAGTGTGTGGGGGATGCGGACGTTATCATTATTTCGATAGGCTCGCAGGGACTTTCGGCTCTTATGGGTGAGCTTGACACACTTGAGCTGAAAAATAAAATTTTCGTGCTATGCATGAAGGGAATAGAGATCTCGACGGGGCGCAGGCTCTCCGAGGTGGTGACCGACGCGACAGACCCGTCGAACAAGGTTGCGGTCTGGCTCGGTCCCGGTCACGTGCAGGAGTTTTACGCAGGAATACCTAACTGTATGGTCATTGACTGCGCGGACGATGAGGTAAAGCACATGCTTGTTGACGAGTTTTCAAGCGATCTTATCAGGTTCTATTACGGCGAGGATCTGCTTGGAAACGAGATAGGCGCGGCGGCGAAGAACGTTATAGGTATCGCGGCGGGAATGCTTGACGGTCTCGGTCTATCTACACTCAAGGGTGCGCTTATGTCCCGCGGTACGCGCGAGGTCGCAAGGCTTATATCAAAGATGGGTGGAAACGAGCTTTCGGCTTACGGTCTTTGTCATCTCGGTGACTACGAGGCTACGGTTTTCTCTAAATTCAGTCACAACAGAGCCTACGGCGAGGCTCTCGTCAAGGGCGAGAAATTTGACAAGCTCGCCGAGGGACATTATACGGCTAAGGCTATCGTCTCTCTTGCAGTAAAGTATGGAGTTGATATGCCGATCTGTCGCTGTGTTTACAGTATTATTCACGAGGGTAAGGACGCCGATATAGCGCTCGGTGAGCTGTTTGGAAGAAGCATTAAGGCCGAGTTTTATAAATAAAAAGTGATCCTTTGGGTATTTATTTCCCAAAGGATCTTTTTTATTGATCTTTATTTTTCTTTGTGGATATGATCGCGACACCCACAAGAACGGGAAGGATGACCGCTCCAAGTCCTATGCTTGATCCGCACCCCGCTGACTGTTCCGTGCCCGTTTCGGCGCTTGACGCCTTCAGCTCGTCCTCATCGATAAACTGCGCGGTATATGTGGCGTTACCCCTGATTATCCCGTCAATCTTTTCTCCCCAACCGTAAAAGACCTGCCCGTCGGGGGCGGATGGGGGCTCGGGAGACTCGTATTCGGTGCCGTAATATCCGTGCATCTGCTTTATAATTGTACCGTCTGCGTTCTTAAAGGTCACAACGTAATAATTGCTGTCCCAAACCGCCTTGAGAGTTATATCCTTATCCTTTGCCGGAAGCGGCTCTCCGGGGTCGAGAATATCTCCCGAGCCGTCGTCAACCTTCCAGCCGACAAATCCGCTCTTGTCGCGCTTGGGCTCGTTGGAATATACGTTTTTCTGCTGACCTGCGCGGCGGTACTGAGGCATATACATAAGCGTGCCGTCGTCGTTTACGTAGTTTGTTACGTATACGTTCTCCGCTGTTGTGATCTGTATTATCTTCGGCTCGGCAGATATATATCCTTCTGTACCGTTATAAGACACCTTGATACTGCTTTCACCTATCACCTTTACACCGAAGACCGAGAAGGGAGATATGCTCTTTCCCGTAGCGGTTTTGAGGTCAGCATCGGAATAGATGCCCTGCGCGCTCTCGGAAATATAGTCTCCTGCGGACAAAAACTCTCCCGAATAGTCGACGGAGCGATTCGTTTTGACGTCTCCGTACTTCGGGGTTGCGTATCCGACTATGTAATCGCTTGTGAGCGCGTGCTTTTTGAGCGCAACGTACTCTCCGTTGCTTGAATATCCGCTGCCCGTTGAGGTGTTACCCTCAACTGTATAGACGTAATGACCGTCGGAATATCTTACAAGACCTACGTGCGTTGAGTCAGACGCGCTGCCTCTGTCCTTGAAGAACACGATGTCGCCAAGCACGGGAAGGTATCCACTCTTGGAGCGGTATATGCCTGCGTCTTTGCAGTCGCCAAACCACCTCTGACAGCTTACCTCTGCTCCGGCGGTCGCGCTCTCGGGGATGCCCGCCTGGCGCAGACACCAATTGACGAAGGATGCGCACCAATAATAACCGTAGCTGAGTCCATTGCCCTGGTCGTTGTCAAGCTTTCCGTAAAGGACGTTATACTCGACATAATCCCGAGTACCCGTCTTGCTCTCACCGTCAAAATCACTCTCCGAGTTTCCCTCATGGTATCCGACCTGAGACATCGCGATCGCGACTGTGTCTCTCGCTCCGTCTCCCGACAGGGAAAGGGACGTAAGATTGCGGTAGTACTTACCGGATTTATATTCACTTGTCATGTTATACTGCGCATCCGCGGCGGAAGCTTCTATCGCAAGCATTTCCGCATCTCCGCCACACACGGCGCATGCGCCGCATATCACCGCAAGAGCGAGGAGAGGCGCGCAGAGATTTATGATTCTTTTACTTTTCATTTTTCTCTCCTTTTTGGAGGGATTTTTTCTTTTGATCAAAAACTTGCGCGGCAAGTTTGATTATGGGTATTTTTTCTATGACAGCTTAATTATACCATAAGGTAAAAAGGCTGTCAAGAAAAATGAGGCTCGGGTGTCATTTTTTTACTCTGATTTTTTATGCGAAGTGAAGAACAATATAAATAACGGCAAAATTGTGCATCAAGGTAAAATTGCTTGCAGTTTTGCGGATCGGAGGAACAAATGAAAAAGCTTTTAAGCATTCTCTTACTAATATGTATGCTCACGTCTCTGCCCATATTCACATCCTCGTGCAGTGCGAGTGCTGCAGACGTTCATGTGTTTTATTACACCTTCAGCGACCCTTATATTTCTAACGTAAGAAGCGCGCTCGGCAAGCAGCTGAAGGACGCAGGGATAAGCTTCCAGGACCACGACGGAAACGGTAATCAGACCACTCAGACCGAGCAGATACAGACCGCTATCACAAACGGCGCAAAGGCGATCATTGTCAATATCGTCAACACCGGCTCGGATGATGCCGCAAACGGAATCATCACACTTGCAAAGAATGCGGATATTCCCGTGATATTCTTTAACAGAGAGGTGTCCGACGCGGCGGTCAAGAGCTACGAGCGGTGCGCTTTCGTAGGCACCGACGCCAAGGAGGCGGGAATCCTTCAGGGGCAGATAATTGGTCAGTACGTTAAGGACAACTTCAAATCCCTTGACATCAACGGTGACGGAGTTATCTCCTATATCCTTTTTAAGGGTGAGGAGGGCAATAACGAAGCAATATACAGGACGCAGTACAGCGTCAGCGAGGCTGATAAGATACTCAAAAGCAATACTCTCCCTCCTCTTCGTTTCTATGACCCTTCGAACAACAACAAATATCTTGTGGACAGAAACGGACAGTGGTCGGCATCCGCCGCAAACGAATATATGACAACGGCTCTCACCTCTTACACCGAGAAAAAGGGAAATATGATAGAGCTTGTTATCTGCAACAACGACGGAATGGCGGAGGGGGCTATCTCTGCACTTAACAACGCCGGCTACAATCTCGGGCGAGCGGATTCAAGGCAGATCCCCGTATTTGGAGTTGATGCGACAGAGGCGGCGGTAGATCTGATCGAAAAGGGCAAGATGACGGGTACCGTCAAGCAGGATGCCGACGGAATGGCGGATGCGGTATCAAGGATAATTCAGAATTCGCTGACAGACGGCAAAAAGCTCACGGACGGACTTGACGCGTACTCTATAGACAGCAACGTTACAAAAATAAGGATACCTTACTCCGCATATCTCGGCAAAAATCAAAAATAACCTCGGGGTGAGTGTATGACAAAGGACACGGGCGTTTTGCTCGAAATGAAAAATATAGTCAAGGAATTTCCGGGTGTGCGCGCGCTGGACGGCGTTTCGCTCACGCTCAGGAGGGGTAGCGTTCACGCTCTTATGGGCGAGAACGGCGCGGGAAAATCAACTCTTATGAAATGCCTTTTCGGAATATACTCAGCCGACTCGGGCGAGGTGTATCTTGAGGGCAGAGAGGTAAGCTTCAAAAATCCGAACGACGCACTTCGCAACGGTGTGGCAATGGTACATCAGGAGCTGAACCAAGCTACGAAGCGCAACGTTATGGACAATATCTGGCTTGGTCGGTATCCGACAAGGCTTGGATTTATCACCTCTGAGCGAGAGATGTACGAGAGGACGAAGAGGATCTTTGACGACCTCGGCATCAAGACCGATCCCCGTCGAATTATGAGCACGATGTCGGTTGCCGAGAGGCAGATGGCGGAGATAGCCAAGGCAGTATCCTACGATGCGAAGGTGATCGTGCTTGACGAGCCGACAAGCTCGCTCTCCGACCGCGAGGTCGAGCATCTTTTCAGGATCATTGAAACGTTGAAGCAACGGGGCTGCGGAATTATCTACATCTCGCACAAGATGGACGAGATCTTGCGGATCTCTGATGAGATCACGGTGATGAGAGACGGTAGTCATATAGCCACCGAGCCGTCGGATAATATGACCATGGACAAAATCATTCACCTTATGGTAGGCAGAGAGCTTACGGAAATGTATCCGAAAAAGACGAATACTCCCGGGAAGGTGATTTTGAAGGTCGAGGGGCTTTCATCAAAGCACAATCACGTCAAGGACGTAAGCTTTGATCTCCGCCAAGGCGAGATAATTGGCTTTGCCGGGCTTGCGGGAGCGGGACGCACCGAGGTCATTGAAAACATTTTCGGCATATCCGAGCGAGAGTCGGGCAGGATATATCTTGGCGGCAAGGAGATAAAAAACCGCGATCCGCGCGAGGCGATCAGAAATGGCTTTGCTCTTATCACCGAGGAGCGACGCGCAACGGGTATTTTCGGAATCCTCGATATTTGCGAGAACACGACGGTGTCGGGGCTTAAAAAGTATTTGCGCTTCGGTCTGCTCTCGGACAAGAAACGAAGAGAGGACACCGATTGGGCGATAAGGTCGATGAACATCAAGACCGCATCGCAAAAGACACAGATCAAGCTGCTGTCCGGTGGAAATCAGCAGAAGGTGATAATCGGACGGTGGCTGCTTACCGAGCCCGAGATACTGATGCTCGATGAGCCGACGAGAGGAATCGACGTTGGCGCAAAATACGAGATATATCAACTGATTGATGCGTTGGCGGCGAAGGGAAAGTCAATTATCGTCATCTCAAGCGAGCTTCCCGAGCTGCTCGGTATATGCGACCGCATATACGTTATGTCGTCCGGGCGAATTGCAGGAGAGGTCGATGCGAAAAAGACGACACAGGAGGAAATTATGACTCTTGCATCAAAATATATGTGATTTTGGAGACACGAACATGATCAAGGCAATAGAAAGATACAGGGAGATGTCTCCCGAGCAAAGAAAGGGCTATCGCAAGGAATTTTTTATCAATAACTCACTGTATATGTTTCTTATTGCGGCGGTTATCGTTATCGGATTCCTAAGACCCAACTTTTTGTCGGCGGCATCTATTGTAAACATTATTTCGCTCTCGGCGGCGAATCTGCCGATAGCACTCGGAATCGCGGGAGCGATAATTCTCTCGGGAACAGATCTGTCTGCGGGGCGAATCGTAGGTGTTGTCGCGTGCGTCAGTGCGTCGCTATTGCAGGCGTCGGGATATGCCGGGAAGGTATTCCCGGGTCTTGCGACTCTGCCCATCCCCGCGGTGCTTCTCATAGCGCTTGGACTCGGCGCGCTCGTCGGACTTATCAACGGCTTTTGCACTGCGAGGTTTCATTTGCATCCGTTTATAGTCACGCTGTCAACACAGCTTATTGCTTACGGCGCGCTTCTTATGTATCTGAGGATAGGGAACAACAACGGACAGTCTATCTCCGGGCTTGACTCATCGTATACGAATTTCATTAACGGAAGTATACTGTCGATAGGAAAGACACCTATCCCGAATTACGTCTGGTATGCAATTCTGATAACCGCTGTAATGTGGTTCATCTGGAACAAGACGACCTTCGGAAAGAATATGTTCGCGGTAGGCTCAAATCCTGAGGCGGCGAACGTTTCGGGCGTTAACGTAAAGAGAGTGACTATGCTCGTCTTTATGCTTGCGGGTATTCTTTACGGTATGACGGGATTTATCGAGGCGGCGAGGATCGGATCAAACTCGGCGGCTACCGGTCTGAACTACGAGCTTGATGCTATCGCTGCCTGCGTTATAGGAGGAGTTTCCTTTGTCGGTGGAATAGGCAAGATACGGGGAGTCATCGTGGGAGTCGTGCTTCTGAGACTGATCTTCGTAGGTCTCACCGCGCTTAGCATTGACGCGAATATGCAGTATATCATCAAGGGTCTTATCATCCTTATTGCCTGCGCGATAGATATGCGGAAGTATCTTGTAAAGAGATAATAGCAAAAACTTGGATAATTGTTATTTTTTCAACCAAAAGTTTATTGACAAAGAAATTATTTAGCAATATAATAGTTGTATCGGACTGTCGAAATAGACCGCGACAGCACGAAATACTAAAGAATAGGAGGCGGATGTATGTTTTTTATTGATTTCAGGATACTGCAAACTCGCCTCGGAGCAGGTCTTTGACGAATAGGTAATATCCTTTCGTCAGTGCTCTTTGCGGCGAGATGTCCCGGGTTACCGCGATTGCAAGATGCTGAATTGCAATTTACGGTATCACAGCGAACTCATCTTTTTGCAGGGGTGTGTTCGCCCAATGCATAAGCAGCAAGGAGTTAGCAGATGATCGACACAAACAATTTAGGCAAGAAGATCGCTTCCGCCAGGCACACTCTTGGGCTAACTCAAAAGGATTTAGCCGACAGAGTCGGCGTTACTGCGCAGGCGGTCTCGAAATGGGAGAGAGGTAGCTCCTGTCCCGACATTGCCATTCTTGACGAGATAGCCGATTCGCTCGGCGTATCCGTTTCGGAGCTTTTGGGAGTGCAATAGCGCTCCATAAAAGGCACGCGTTCCGATCTTTCGGGTCGGAGCGCGTGCTTTTTTTATTAAATCTATTTACAAAAATACAAATTAGTGGTATAATTTTTTATTGAAGTGGAGGTGACGGAATGCTTCTTTATTACGTAAGGCACGGAGACCCCATATATAACCCCGACAGCCTGACCGAGCTTGGTCATGCTCAGGCAGAGGCACTTGCTAAGCGTTTGTCTATTCTCGGATTCGATAAGATATACGCTTCAAGCTCGAACCGCGCCCGTCAGACCGCCGAGCCCACATGTCGCGCTCTCGGTATGGAGGCGGAGATACTCGACTGGTGCAACGAGGGATATGCGTGGAGAGATCTTACCGTAACCAATGAAAAGGGTAATAAATGCTGGGCTTTTCAGAGTCATTCCACCAGTCTTCTCCTTGCCAGCCCCGAGATAAAGGCTCTTGGCAAGGATTGGTATTCACATCCCTTTTTTGACGGGACGAGCTTTAAACCCGGCTTTGAACGGATCGAGAATGAGACCGATAAGTTTATGGCGTCTCTCGGATTTATTCACGACAAGGAGAATAACTGCTACACGGTTGCCAAGCAACAATACGGAAGGGTGGCATTATTTGCTCACCAGGGCTTCGGGCTTGCATTCCTCAGTGCGCTGTGCGACATCCCATACCCCGAATTCTGCACGCGATTTGATATGGGTCACACCGGTGTCACGGTCATAAGGATACACGGCAACGAGGGGGAGAAGTGCATTCCAAAGATACTTCAGCTCTCAAACGACTCCCATCTTTACAAAGAAGGAGTATCAACAAAATATCAGAACTTTTTCGAGCTTTGATGCGTCGCGCAAGGCTCATAATAAAAGAGTCTTACGGCTCTGAGCTATATATACGGAGTTTTTATGAAGATTGTATTGATAGGTAACGGCTCCCTCGGTGATTCTCTTATCGAGTTCATCAGCAAGGAGGACCACAATATCACTGTAATAGACGAGGACGCGGATATGGTCACCGCCGTCGTAAACAAGTACGACGTTTTAGGTGTTACGGGCAACGGTGCGACCGTGGAAATACAGAAGGAGGCAGACGTCCCGAACGCTGACGTGGTAATTTCGGTTGCCGCAAGCGATGAGCTTAACCTCCTCTGCTGTATGATCGCAAAGCAGCTCGGCGCAAAGCACGCCATCGCACGTGTGCGAGATCCGAGATATCTTAACCAAAAGGCATTTATGTGCAACAATCTCGGAATAGACATGATAGTCAATCCCGAGCATGAGGCGGCGGGCGAGGCGGCGCGCTTGCTTCGCTTTCCCGCTGCAATGAAGCTTGAAAAATTCGCGCAGGGACAGGTCGAGGTTGTTGAGATAAGCATAGGCAAGGATCACCCGCTCGTTGACCTTCCGCTTATTAACTTCAAGAGTAAATACAGCACCAACGCCCTCATTTGCGCCGCTCAGCGCGGAGATGAGGTCATTATCCCCGGCGGCGACTACGTCATCAGAGAGGGAGACAGAATTTCTATTGCGGCTTCGCGTACCGATATTACCGCGCTCTTTGTCAAGATAGGCCTGCTTGGCAAGCAGATCAAGGACGTTATGATCGTCGGCGGTGGAAACATATCGAGATATCTCGCCTCTCAGCTTATTGAGGGCAGATTCAACGTAAAAATGATCGAGCAGGACGAGAAGGTTTGCGAGGAGCTTGCAGAGCTTTTCCCGAAGGCGACCGTTATCTGCGGTGACGCTACCGACCCCGATCTGCTTGACGACGAGGGAATCGAGTCGACAGATGCTTGCGTTGCTATGACGCTCAACGACCAGAAGAACTTCATCATCTCAATGTTCGCAAAGACGAGAGACGTCAAAAAGATCATCTCGAAGATCTCATCGCAGACCTTCGTAAAGCTCTCCGCGAACGCGGGAATTGATTCCAATATCACCCCTCAGGTGCTGACTGCATCCAAGGTATTAAGATACATCCGCGGTCTTGCAAACAGAGGTGAGAACGGCTATCTCAGCCAGATAAAATCCTTGCACAAGCTCGTTGGCGGAAAGGTTGAGGCAATAGAATTCGACGTTGCAGAGGACTTCAAGGCGGCAGGCGTTCCGCTCCGCTCCATAAGACTTAAGGGCAATCTTCTTATCGCGGCTGTCATTCGCGAAAACGCGGTTATTTACCCTAACGGTGAAACCACGCTCAACGTGGGAGACAGCGTTATCGTTATGACAACTAACGAGCATCTCTACGATCTCGGCGACATTCTTTTATAATCGGCGGGGTAGATATGAATTACAGAATGATAAGATACATCACCGGTCAGCTTTTGCTGGTAGAGGGCGCGCTTATGCTGCTTCCTCTGGCAGTATCGCTGATATACGGTGAGACGGAAACGGTGGTTGCATTCGTTTTGCCGATACTCATCCTTGCAGTACTCGGCACGGGAATGGTCATCTTTAAGCCGAAGAACCAGACTATCCGGGCAAAGGACGGATTTGTCGTAGTCGGTCTTTCCTGGATCGCTCTTTCGCTGTTCGGATGCATACCGTATATAGTTTCGGGTCTTATCCCGAATTTTGTTGACGCGTTTTTTGAGACCGTGTCGGGATTCACCACTACCGGCTCGAGCGTGCTGTTTGCTGAGAATTTTGCTCGACTCTGGTCACCCGAAAGCGCGGCTGTGGGTATGAGAGGAGTATTCTTCTGGCGCAGCTTTACCAACTGGATAGGCGGTATGGGCGTGCTCGTATTCGTGCTTGTCGTAATGCCGCAGCAGGATATGAAGTCCTCAAGACTCGTTCACGTTATGCGCGCCGAGATGCCCGGACCCAAGGTAGACAAGATAGTTGCTACGGTCAAAAAAACCTCTGCGATAATGTATGGGATCTATACCTTTATGACCGCTATATTGGTCATTCTTCTCCTATTCGGAGGAATGGATCTTTACGAATCCCTCTGCTCTGCATTTGCTACCGCGGGAACAGGCGGTTTTTCGATATGGTCTGACAGCATGATAAGCTACGGTGGGGGTGCTAACGTTGATTTCTGCACCTGGGTAATCGCGATATTTATGTTTCTTTTCGGGGTAAACTTTAACGTCTATTTTCTCGTTCTCACCGGAAAGCTTGCAACCGCATTATTCAGTGAAGAGCTTATATGGTACACCGGCATCGTTATAGGATCTACCGCAATAGTAACCTACAACATCTATTCAATTTACGGTGATTTTGCCGAGTCGTTAAAACAGGCATTTTTCCAGGTGTCAACAGTGATAACAACGACAGGCTTCGCAACCGCCGACTTCAATATCTGGCCCAGCTCGTCGAAGGCGCTTTTGCTTTTGCTTATGTTTGTAGGCGCCTGCGCGGGCTCGACGGGCGGAGGAATGAAGGTCAGCAGACTTGTCATTGCGTTTAAGAGCGCGGTCGCGGAGATCAAGCATATGGGCAGACCGAGACAGGTCAGTCGTATAAGATTTGAGGGTAAGCCCGTTGAAAAGGACACGATAAACGGAGTGTTTGCATTTATAATTTCGTACATTTTCATATTCTTCGGATCGTTTTTGATTATTTCCGTCGTCGACGGAAAAACAATAGAAACAACCTTCTCCTCGGTCGCGGCATGTATAAACAATATAGGTCCGGGACTTGGTGATGCCGGTCCGATGGCAAATTACGCATTCTACTCCCCAATATCCAAGCTCATCCTCGCTTTTGATATGCTGCTGGGACGACTTGAAATATTCCCGATAATTATGCTTTTCTCCCCGTCCGTATGGACAGAAAAATAAGAAAGGTAAAAGAGAAATGTCAGCTAAATTTATAGTTTTTGAAGGTATTGACGGAGCGGGCAAGACCACACAGATAAAGCTCCTTCGCGACGCGCTTGTTTCTCGCGGGATAGATTGCTATATTACCGCAGAGCCTACGGATATGCCCTCGGGTAAAAAGATCAGGGAGGCACTCTCGGGCAGAGTTCCCGTAACCACCGCTCAGATGGCGGACATGTTTGCCACCGACCGAGTTATTCACAACAAGGACGCGGAGAAGGGAATAGACGTGACGCTTGAGCGCGGAGTGACCGTTATCAGCGACAGATACTATTATTCCTCGCTTGCATATCAGGGTGCGGAGCTTGGATACGAGCACGTGGCGAAGCTCAATCTCGAAAATCCCGATATCCGTATGCCCGACATTTGTATTTTTCTTGATCTCTCTCCCGAAAAGAGCCTCGAGCGAATCGGAAAGAGAGCCGACACTCCGACGGAGATATACGAAAACTACGATTATCTCGAAAAGACGAGAAGGATGTTTTTCGACGTTTTTGACAAACTTCGCGCAAGAGGCGAGAAAATAGAGATCATCGACGCGTCCGGATCCGCTGAGGAGATATCCGAGGTGATACTTGCAAGGGTGCTTCCTTTATTTAATTAATTTCCGTTGAGGTATTTATGAAGATAAAATACACAAAGCAGGACGTTTTGAGAACAGCTAAGAACGTTATCCTGGTAATCGTCGGAACGCTGATCCTTTCCTTTGGAACATCGGTATTTATGCTTCCGTACGACCTCGTTTCGGGCGGTGTTTCGGGATATGCGATCGTGCTATCTCAGGTCATTCCCCCCGAATATCTTTCTGTCGAAATGATAATAACGATACTTACCTGGGCTATGTTTATTCTGGGGCTTGTTGTTCTCGGCAAGGCGTTCGCAATGAAAACGTTGATCTCGACGATAGTTTATCCTATCGGAGTAACGATCTTTTCAAATCTTACACGTACCGATTTTCTTGGAGGCTTCTTCAATCTTCAGTCAAGCGTACACTCCGACGTCGGAGTGCTGCTTGCCGCGGTGTTCAGCGGTGTGCTTGTCGGTCTTGGCTGCGCGCTCTCTTTCCTGGGAGGCGGTTCGACGGGCGGTATCGACGTTGTCGCGTTCACGCTATGCAAGATTTTCAAGAGGCTCCGCAGCTCGATAGTCATATTCTTAGTAGACGCTTCCGCCATCGTGTTCGGCATGTTCGTTATCGGAGATTTGGTAATATCGCTTCTCGGTATCATCTCGGCATTTATTGCTGCTCTGATGATAGACAAGGTGTTTATCGGCGGATCCAAGGCATTCGTAGCGCACATCATTACGAGCAAGCCCGATGAGATCAACCGTCTTATCATTGAAGAGCTTGACAGGACCACTACCGTGATAGACGTTGCGGGCGGATACTCGGGGGAGAGCAAAAAGATGCTGATGGTCTCCTTCTCGATGAATGAGTATGCGGGCCTTATGAGTATCATCACAAAGACCGACCGCGAAGCGTTTATGACTGTCAATCAGGCGCACGAAATAAACGGTGAGGGTTGGACAAAATACGATTTTAAAACAAGAAAATAAACCGAGAACGGAGCTCTTTACGTATGGAGCTCCGTTTTTTTGCAAGCGGTGCAAAAGACTTGTTCCAACACCATATTAATAAAGAAAACAATTGAGCAGGGGGATGCGAAAGCGGTCCTCTGCTTTTTTGCATCTCAAACTAGCATATGTGCTAATATAGGGGGGATATATTTGTCTATATTGCCGATTTTGGAAATTTTATGAAAAATAGGTTGACAGATTTTAGCACGCGTGCTAAAATAGTATATGACCAATAATAGCACGCGTGCTATTATATCGATGCGCGACCCCAATTACTGATTAGGAGAAGAGTAATGGCAAGAAAGAGGATTACCACAAGAGCGGAAATAATCAAGGTTGCAACTGAAATGTATCTTGAGCAGGGATACAGCAATACGTCGATCAAGGCGATCTGCGATCGAATCGGAATCAGCACGGGAAATCTTACCTTCTATTTTCCCGCAAAAGAGCATCTATTGGACATTCTGGTTGAAATGCTCTGTGATTTCCAGTGGGAGCTGATGAAACAGAAGGCGGCAGAAGGAAACACCTCTTTGATGGCTTACTGCCTCGATTTTATTGCAATGGCTTCAGCCTGCGATCAGGACGAGATCATTAAAGATTTTTTCTTGTCCGCATACAAGCACCCTATGACACTTGAAACCATAAGATACAATGATATCAAAAAAACCAAAATGGTTTTCAAGGAGTACACCGATGGGTGGGGTGACACCCATTTTGCCGAGGCGGTAACACTTGTATCCGGTATCGAATATGCCACATTGATGACCACGGGTGATTCTGCCGGTCTCAACGCAAGGATTCAGGGAGCATTGAGAACCATACTTGGCATTTTCCTTGTTCCTAAGGAGGTATCCGCGATAAAGATACAAAAGGCCGAGGCGTTGAACTATCGCGAATTCGGGATGAACACACTAAAAGAGTTCCGCAAGTTCGTTTTTGATATTGATGAACAATATATTGAAGACGTATATGCAAAGTACTGTGAGAGAGTTAAAAAACCGTCTCTCGAGCCCAAAACATAAATTATATTAATTATTAAGACATCTATCCTCAATCAAGCTCTATTCGGGAGGTAAAAAAATGAGAACAAAGCCCAATTGGATGACAAAGACGCTATCTGCGGCGATCTTAACGGTAATGCTTTTTAATTCGAGCGCGTTACCGTTAAGCTCTGCAGGGGGACTGAGTAACAAATTCTCAGGCGCGCCCCCGGGTGAATCGCGCATCAAGGCGGAAACGCCTCGCGTCGAGGAAGAACGTCCGCCATTAAATATTGATGACATAAAGCTTCCCTCAACGGACAAAAACCCCTACAGCCCGGAAATTGATCTGAATCTGTATCCGATATATAATGAAGTCTCATTCAATATGCTTACGGGCAGGACATACGATGATGACAAATACAACATATTGACGAAGTATCAGATCTTCGATAGCGTTCCTGATGGGCATAGCCCGTACGTCACGGCAGCTATAACTCCCTGGTTCACATACGAGGAGCTGACTGAAAACGGCGAGGTTCAAGGAAAGCTACCATACAGCGAGGGCAGGGATAACATGCTCTTCCCGGGACTTGTGCTTGTCAATCAGGGAATCATCTTCAGCCTGACCTCGGATTCATCGAACGGTATTGCTAAAGGAAGCTTTAAGGATATCGTCTCTTCTTATATGGAAGAGAATCATCACATCAACACCGATCAGGTATACGTCAGAGTCGGAGCAACGCTTTTATCCGGAAAGGGTATGGTATACGTTAGCACCAGCACCGGCATCTACTCGGAATCGGAGCGGGTCGCTGACGAACCGATCCATATTTACGTAGACGTACCGCTTAGCAAGATCGACCAATGGGCGAGCGTCAGAATCGATTGCGGCCTACATCGCGACTCGACTGACGGAGTCATGACCGATCTCTACGTAACTCTCATCGATAATCAGGAGCCCACGCTGAATAGCGCCAAGCTTGATATGATCGTGGATGAGAAAACAAAAGAGGCAGAGCTTACCCTCGAGCTTCAATTCAACGAGGGATTGCGGTTTGCATCCGAGCACGTATCCTATGAATTCGATGATTTGTGGGTCGAGCTTGAGCTTCTGGATCTTGATACGAGAGAGAGGCACAAGGTCAAGCTTTTTCTCGAGAGACTTGATGAGAGCGGCAAGCTCTTTTTCAGAGGAGACATCGGATACTTCCATTACAGAAACTTCCGAGTCAACCGAGTCAGCGATGCAAGCTTCGCTCATCAAAGCAGAAGAATACAGAGAGGATTTGTTGATCTGGCGGATGAGTTTATGATCAACGCCTATAACAAGACGGACTACAACAACGCGATACACACCGACGGCATCGACCCTCTGTTTTACTCGGCTATGATCCGCTCTACCGCAATAATCGATCATGCCGGCAACAGCATAAACAGAGATGCCATAGTCAACTGGCAATTCGGAAATCAGCAGTACATAAGCAACACCTTCGAGGCGCACGAGGTTAGGCTCTTCAATGAGATAACCCTGAAAAACACCAAGGCGCTGTCAGAGGGTGTAGAGATCGATGCGGATCTTACGGATCAGTTCGTAGGTCCCTCGAGAAGTCTCATAGCTTACGTATATCTGAAGCAAAAGCTGACGGACGAGGAGATATCAAAGCTCTGGATCACATTTAATATTCGCGACAAGAACGGCGAGGAGCTTAAGGGTTATTCAACGTCCTGGAGCGAATACGAGGTTGACGAGCTATACAGTCACGGTGTTACCACGGGAACACTCGTCAGGTTTGAAGGAATCAAGCTTGAAGAGGGAATGAGCTTTATGGAGGGCGGAGACGGCATGACGGTAAAGATCACCGGCATGTACGGAGATATCCCAAACAAGACCGTTTACCCATTCCTTCCCGACTCGGTCACCGACATTTACGCAGACTTTGATGCCCCCAAGATTTCACTTGAAAAGTACGCATCTTACTCCAACGTCGAGCCCCCCTCTGACGGAGAGGAGATCGGAGAGCATTACAAGGTGAGCGTAAAAATAAACGTCAAGGACGACGATCACCTTGAAAGATATGCAGGTCTTATCGGAAACAAGATGTTCGTAAAGCTTGGTGCGGGTGTCGAGCAGGACACCGCGGTAAGATACGTCTTTGGAAGTGATCCCACACCTCCCGAGGACCTGAGCGGATATACGGGCGAGGCGGTAATATCCAAAAACGGATATGCAGACGTGGGAAGCGGCACGCTGATCAACCAAAGCACCGACTTCTATCTGCATCTGTTGTTTGAATCAACGGGTGTTGCGCTTGACGACATCTATATAAACGTTAACGTTGAGGACGCGGTAGGCAATTGCGCCGAGCTTGATCCGTCGGGCACGGTCGACTATATGATAGACGGCATCGCACCGACCATTTCCTTTGAGTACCGCAACGCCAGATCGATCGACGAAAACACAAAGATCGAGCTTAAGGTAGGCATATCCGCCACGGACACCAATGACGTAATCCAGCTTCTCTACAGCTGGAGTAAGGATCCCGAGATCGAGGGAACATCAAGCTCCCTTGAGTGGAATCCCGTAGTTTTCGAGAGAGGAAGTCGGGTAGCGGGCGAGATAACAAGAGTGTTCGGAGACGAGCTTGCCTCTCAGAAGTCCGGAGATATCTACTCCGAGACACTGTGGATAAAATCGGTGGATGAATACGGCAACGAAAGCGAGCCTGTTTCGATCCCCATAGTACTGAGCGTTGAAAAGCCTGCGACAAACATGAGATTCGAGGGCGATTACAACGCGGTGAGCAGAAATCACACAGTAACCGTCAAGGGTCCCGAGGCATCCGCTCTTAACAATCTTGATGCATACACGAGAGTTTCAATAACTCCCATAACAAACGGACATCAAAACGCGATCACCTCTTACGTAACACTGGTAAAGACGGGAGAAGAGGTAAACGTTCTCGGATTCACGGGCCTCACCTGGTACAAGGTAACGAGAATCGGTGACATCTACGCTGAGGTTTCAGATCCCGAAACAGTAGGAGAGGATTACACGCTGAGTGAGGACAGTATAATGTACGGCCTCTTCACTCATTACGGTGAAATAAAGATCAGCTTTGAAAACGGATACGGTAACATGCTTCCCGTACAGGGCGAGGCGGTATACAACAGTGCAGCCGACGCGAGCTATTCCGAAGATCCGAATTACCTTACGTTGCGATTCGCCTCACCTTACGACAGCGAAAGGGTAATACACACCGTCGACTTCGGTGCTATAATCGACCGCGACGATAAAACGGTGGTTGAGGATGCAGAAAAGGGCGCTGATCCTTATCTGTATCTCGCGGATACGAGGGATGTCAACCCGATGCGTAACACACAGATCCACTTCAACATTTCAAACCTCGCAAACAGCGAATACGGAATGCTCGATCTTGACTTCGAGGGCTCTTACGCAGAGCTGTTCAGAGTCGGTGTGGACGGAGATGACGACGTACTCATATCCACAATGACAGGATTTGCGGCGTCCGACTCGCAGTATTTCACTATCTTCAACACCGCCGATAACGGAGACTACTTCGTATCCGGCGCATATTACCTCAAGGTCACACTCAAGAGCCGCGGCGGGCATCTTGACAGCTACGAAAGCTCAAGGATCGTGCTTGACGCAGAGATCGGTGAGACCTCGGGAGTATGGAGCTATTGGACGCAGAATTATTCCTCCTTGGAGTCGATCATAAGCGAGACCTACACCTGGACGAGTCACTCCGCCTCGGATAAGCCGTTCGACAACATAGGTGTTTCGGTGACAGTTGGCGGAGAGATACTAAGAAACCGCAGCTTCGCGGCGTACACCTACGGTGTTTCGGGACTTTCGATCACTCTTGATGCTCCTGATTCCGAAAAGACTTTCGAGGGCATCACGGTGGGAAAGGTCGCAGGCTTCAGAATATGGAATCTGCTCTCAGAGCCCACAAACGAGGAGCTTGATTCAGCAGGCTTTATGATCTCCTCCGTTGGAGATTATCTCAGCAAAACCAACGGACTCTCCGAGATATACACTGAAGAGAACATTCCAAAGGGTGCTGTAGGATTTGAAGAGCTGTATCTTGTGAAGGGAGTTAACACGATCTGCTATCAGGTATTGATGGAAAACGGTTACGTCTCTCCGATCAGACAGTTCAACATCACGGTAAGCGACTACACTCCCGAGCTGAATATAGCGATAGAGTCCTATCAACCTTCTTATTATCAGTCGTCAAACACCGAGGTTCTGAACGTTGACCATATAAGATACTTTATCGAGTCGGCGTACAGTCTTAACGGAAGCGGAAACGTTGAAGTTGAGATCTGGAGCGACTACGGCATGTACGTTGGAATAGATAATGGACAGGAGATAGTCAGAAGCTTTGTTGGAGATCCTTCAGAGGGATACCTTGGAGAGCTTGGATTGCTCGAGGTACCCGGAGGAAAGCTGAAGGTCGGCGACTACGTTGAGCTGACCGAAAACAGCTACACCTCAGACTTCCCGAAATACACTCATCTGTGCAGTGCGGTGTTCGTGGCAAGAGATGAATACGGAGGAGTTACAATAGTTGCTCCGCAGATAGGAGATCACCCGCGAGTTGACGTCAGCGGAGGGGTCTACGGTTGGGAGGTCTACAACATTGATTACTATTCCGACTACTATGACGATCCCTACCTCATTGATGACAATTTCCTCTCCTGGAGAAACATATACAACGAGCCCCTCTTCTTCGGAAGAGAGCTGCTTGGCTTTGAAAGCTACGTGGAAAAAAACACAGAGCTTGGCGGAGAAAAATACGCGGACATTACGGACGGATCGGCATCCCTTAAGTACAATCTCTTCAACATCGTAACCAACGATATCAGTTGGGGATTTGCAGAGGAATACAGCGAATATGACGAGTTCGGTGATCCCTACTACCGCCCCTATTCAAACATTATTTACAACGACGGTGAGAATTACGAGCTTATCTACTGGGACGGCGCGACGATAACGTTTACGGGCGGAGATCTGGGAGACGAAAGTGTGACTCTTGATCTCAGCACAGGAAACGAGATTTCTTCTCTCGAAGGACATCCTGAGCAGATACCGAACACGATAGGCTATATGGGTGCAAACGTACATTCGTATAGCGACGGCACTGTAGGGTTCTCTATGGATATCGCGTTCCCGCAAGCGACAGCAGATATGCCCGCAGGAACAAAGATTACACGTCAGTACGTGATCAGGTGTAACAACAGGTACGGAGACTCTTACGAGCTCAGCGGAAACATAACGCTATACACTGTTGATTATGAAGCGGCGGTCACAATGAACGAGTCCGGCGCCAAATTAGAGCTTTCTTTCTTCACAAGGGAATACGGCGACAGCTACAGAAGCGGAAACTTCAACAGTGGTAGCTACACCTTTACAGCGACCGATTATTACGGAAACGCTATCAACCTTCCTTACGAGATATCGCAAGGCTACGATCCTAAAACACAAATAGTGCTTTCGGAGACTAAGGACACGCCGAAGCCTGTTACAATTACTCTCACAAGAGCCGATGGCGTACCGATCCACGTTGATATCACTGATCACGAGATCATGAGCGTTGAAAACAACGGTACATACGCTGTAAGTGTAACGCTTACCGACAGCACCTCCTTCTCATTCAGATACCTCGATCCGATCAGCGGAAACGAGATCATGAAGGTTGTAAGAGTAGACAACATCAAAAAGCCAAACCCGAAGATCGTATGGAGCTATGACGACAGATCGGTCCTTACAGACGTGAACGGTAACAGATTCCTTTACGGAGAGGTCACCGCTTACCTTGTGGATGAGAATTATTCACTTAGAGATAAATTCTCGGGAAGAGCACCTCAATTCACGTTTACCCCCGACGGACAGAACAGCTTCGTCTTCGTGGGTGCGCAGCTTGAGGCGGTGCTTGGAGACGAATCGGTCGACCTGGAAGAAAACTACTCAGCGCTGCTTTCGGTTTCATTAAGAGAGCTTCCCGATCCTCTCGGCTTTGGCGCAGAGGACACCGAGACTCCGAGCGTTCAGGTTCTGACCTATACCGATCAGAACGGATACTACTCAAACTCCGGTATCGCTTTGAAGCTTGAAGCTGCAAGGGGAATGAGCTCTCTCCCGAACTACAGGGGAACATCGGTCATAGAATTCTCCGGAGAAAGAGCCAACATGCAAAAGGTGCTTGACGCGGTTGGATGGGGAACTGCCTTCCGCTTCGAGATACAGACTGAGGACAGAAGCCGCGTAAAGCTCTTTATTAAAGAAGGTCTTTATGCATCGGCTCCCGATTATTCCACCGGATACAGTGATGCGATCCCCGGTGTTGAGCTTAATTCAAAGCTCTTGACGGTAACGAAGAACGCAGAATTCTCACTATTTGTGGTGGATGCGTACAACAATTCGGTCTCGATAGCCTTTAACGTCAACAACATAGGCGAGGCTCCGGTGCCGAAGGTCGTAAAGGTTGACCTGGGAGACGGAATCATCAGAGGATATCTGTTCCCACCGGACGGAGCGACAGGCTTTGACATTGTGGGAGGTCAGGACGTTAAAATAGACTCCGATTCACCCTCAAGCAGCGAATACTTCGGAAAGTATTTCGTTGAGTATACCAAAAACGATGACTACATCATTAATTATCGATTCACCTACAATTCCAAGACAATTGACGGAGCGGTAAGGGTATCCGTAACCGAGATCGTTCTTGACGAGATAGCGCTGATCGACAACGATCAGCCGATCTGGTCGGAAAACAAGGGATTTGAGGCAACGCCGCTCAACGTGACCGCATCCGCAACTCTTACCAAGGAGATCGAGGAAATAAGAATAGCGGGCGAATACGATGAGACCCGTGTAAGATTCTTTATTTCCGGCAACGTTCTTACCGCGACATTCTCGGATAATCACCCCGCGGTCGAGATCCTTTGCTTCGACGCGGAAGGAAATCACGTCACCGTCAGATTCGACGCGGTCGACAACATCGACAGAAGCGCGCCGATCATTGAAGAGGTAAGTCGTACGCTTTCATCTAACGGAAGAGAACTGACGCTGACACTCTCGTCCAATGAAAGGGCACTCTTCAAGGAGGGCGGCTATATCGGTGAAAAGCACACCGATGAAAACGGCAACAACATTTATTACTACACTGTGACAATCCGACAAAACGGAGAATACAGCTATAGCTTCACCGATATGTCCGGACTTATCACAAGAATAAACGTAACGGTAAGCGAGATTATTTCCGAGCCTCTTGAGATCCTTTACAGCACGTCGTATGACGGCACGGATCCAAAGGGCGACCCGTCAGAGCTTGACGTAATGATCGGAGATAAGATATTCGTTAATCCCAACAGAGATGCAACGCTTGAAATGTCGGGCGGAGTTACTCAGGCCGTCAAGGCGGGTACTTGGAATGAAATAATCATTCCTGACTCGGTTGGAGGGATCCTTCCTTACGTGATCGTCACAGATGCTTACGGAAACGTAATCACTCATCAATTCGGGGCTGTCAAGGTTCCCGACACTACTCCACCCGAAATAATCGTCAACAAGAAGATCTACTCGATAAGAGTTGGCGCAACAAGGGAAGAGATAGAAGCAGAGCTTCTCAGAAACTTCGTTGCATTTGACGATATGGGCGGAGAGGTAACGCTCTCGGTGAAATTCACCGAAAATATTGACACCGTCGGAATCAGCGAGGTTGAATATACCGCGACCGACAAGGACGGAAACAGCGCAACGGTCAAAGAAAAGCTGCGTATCTCCTCGATCTATGAGCCCGTAGTAAAATACGGAGATGCAAGGGTCGATCGAAGCGAGGGCATAATTATTTCCGCAGGGGAAGATCTCGTACTGAGCATCGACTGCAACGGAGCGTCCTACATGGTAAAGATAAAGGCAGGCAACAGAACCGAGGCGCAAATGAAAGACGGCTCAACGCTCGTCACAGACTACACTACGGAGAACACAGTCTCCATAGGTTCACTCGAAAAAGGACTTTATACCATTTGTATCATTACAACGGAAAGAGATTACTTCAAGATCATCGTTTCCGTAGAATAACCCCAAGATCAACCTAAGAAAACCCGGGAGGTTTACATTATGAAAAAGATATTTGCGAAAATATTTACCTGGCTTTTGGTAATGGCGATAACGTGCGCGTCATTGCCGATCTCCGCGTTGGCTGCAGGAATGCATAAGCCAACGGTGAACGGTGGAATAATAGCGGACTCCGTGTCCCAGGCAAATAATCCCGGGTTTATTGAATTAAGCGACGGGTACATAACGGTAAAGGTCTCCTCATCAAACGGTGGATACTATTTATCCACCGTAGAGGGTGACGTAATATCCAAGACCGACAACAACTCGGATCTTGTGTATTCCGACACATCCTTTGACACATCCTTCACCTCCTTCCGCGTCACACGCGACGGTCAGAGCAGGGATTACATATTCGGTCGGGATTACTCATATCTCGGAGTCGAATGCTCTCCCGTTACCGTGTATAAATCCGCAGATAACGCGGTGGTCGCGGAATGGAGCGTTGACGGTATCGTCTTTACGCAGACAGTAGCGCTTATGGGAACAGACAGCTATCAGCACGGAATGATCTATCTCAGCTACTCTGCAAAGAATACGTCTGACAGAGCGGTAGACAGCATAAAGGCACGTGTTATGATGGATACCGCGCTGGGTCAGACTGACTACGCTTACTATATGTTGGCGCAGCCAGACGGAAGCTACGTTCAGATCGAAGAGGAAAAAACGATCAGCGGTTCCGATTATTTCAACTACTTTTTTGCATACGATGACAAGGTCTCTCCCTCTGTCACCGCTTACACTCTCAACGGCAGCATCAACGGCGATAGCATCGTTCCCGAAAAGGTTACGTTCGCTCATTGGTACAATCTTGCATCCAACGTGTTTGATTATACCCCCTCAGTTGATAAGCCTCTTAAGTACACAGAGCTCTACGGCGACATAGACTATCTGACACAGGACAGTGCCGTTGCGCTCTACTACGACATGTCAGCTCCCGTGACAGAGTCCGGTGAGTCGGCAATAGCTCTTTACTACGGTGTTTACTCCAACTACAATTCGGGAGACGCGGACGTCGCGCTCAACTTCACCTCATCCGGAACCATGTTCTTCAACGAGGACGAGACGGCGTACAAGGATATCAATGGCAATCTCCCCGGCAATTTCTCAACTACATTAAAGGTACAAAACATTGCAGATAACGATATCTCCAAGCTTGCGGTGGCAATATATCCCGAGGAATCGATCCTTCCTTACCACGAAGATTCAATAGTATCGGATATATCGGTCCAGAACCCCTACTACAAGGTAATCGATAATCTTAAGGTTGGCGAGGTCAATGACGTTCGCTTCGATTTCTCGGTAGACCCCACCATGGCAACGGGATACAGAAGAATAAAAATCGTGATCTACGACATCAGCGCGCAGAGCACTCTCGACGACAATAACACGATCCTTGAGGATGAGCTCTTCATCCTCTGTCCGGGAGCAGCGGGAAGCGAGGTCGGCTTTACCGGAATGACCCCTGAGTCGGTATTTATGAAGGGAACACGGTACGCGTATATCACGGGAACAAATTTCGGACTCATCAGAGATAAATCACAGTACAGGATCATCCTCCGTCCTCAGAACGGCGGAGACGACGTGATTCTTGATCAGGATAAGGTGGTCATCAACATAGAGCGCAATACCGCGACTCTTATTCTTGATATGGAGCTTGCTCCTTCCACCTACGATATAATTATCGACTGGAACGATTCGACAATTGAGGATATGACGAGCGACGCGCTCAAGCTCCTTGTCACGGACGTTCCAAAGGCAGGAGACCCCGGTTACGTAAGCTCGGGCGTTTACGGAATAGCAGCAATTATCCGTAATGGGCGCAGCTACGATATTGTAAATTACGCAAACGAAGAGGAATATAACGCAAACAAGCCCGCGGAAAAGGATATAATGCTTGTTCTGCGTGGCAACTTCAACTTCCTTTCCACAGAAGAAAAGGGCAACTTCAAGGCAGAAGCCATCACCCTTATGGACGGTGACACCATTATCATAAACGATACCGTCGAGGTGCGACAGGGAAGAGTGACCGTCAACAAGAATTTTGACGGAGACAAACAGACCAGCATCTCGGTTGATATCGAGGGTAAGGTCTACACCACAAAGGCAAACACCAAGATCTGGGACGGAATCCTGGCAATCACGTCCTTTGAGGAGGGTAAAAATTACACTCTTCCCGTATACAGTGAGACGGGTGAGTACAGCATCAGAGAGGGCGAAGAGGGTGCAGAATTCATCACACTTCTCTGGCCCGGAGCGGCAGGCGGCGCACAGACGCTCGCAGGTCTTCTCCTTAATCTCAGATACGGTGAATTTGCATTGATGGAGCAGGGGGACCGTGAGGCTCGTGTTATTTCCTTCGGTGCAAGCCTTGATCCCTCGCTTCTGGTTCCCAGCGGACGAGTTGGAACACAAAAGTATTATTCTAACCTTGAAAAGAAGCAGCTTGAGATGGGTGTAAGTGCTTACACCGCAGAGCAGCTCAGAGCAAACGATACCGCATATAAAAAGGATCAGGCGAACTGGAGAGCAAAGCAAGCGGGAACGCTTAATCTCTACATGGATGACATCCTCTTCGGATCGGGTGGATTTATCGGCTTCAATACCATGATCGAGGTCGGAATCCCCTCATACGTAGAGGGCATGCCTTACGTTGAAGGTGAGCTTTATCTCAAGGTCATAAACGATTACTGGGAATTCGGCGTCGAGGGTGAGGCTGACATGATGCTCTTCGAAATGGAAGCGTCGCTTCACTTCAAGAGCTACAACAGCATCCCCGTTCCCGATTCCTTCTACTTCTTCATCGGTGGAGTTACCCCCGGACTTCCGATCGACCCGTTTGGAGTTTTCTGGGTGCGCGGTGCCGGCGCGGGAATCGGCGAGATCTACGAGACCTTCTTCGGTTCTCAAACGATTCCGCCACTGACACTTATGATAAGTGGAGAGTTCGCGCTGTTCAGCGTGCTTTCCGCAAGAGCAGACATTGAACTCTCGGCACAGGGCTTTTCGGGATATTTGAACAACGTTGGCGTTGCAGGTGTTACGATAATCGACCGAATCGGCGGCGAGATCTACTGGTATCCGAATTTCAGCATTGCTTTCTCTGTAAGAGTTGATATTTTTGACGCCATCGTAGGTGAGGGCGCAATCGTAGCGAGAGAAACCGAGGATGAATTCTATTTCGGCGGATATGCGCAGGTAACTATCAGAATTCCGAGAAAGATCTGGCTTATCGGAGGAACGAAGATCGGCCAGGCGGGTGTTGGAATAGACACCAAGAAGGTATGGGGCTCGGTCAAGGTGATTGGAATAGGAGTCGGTGTAGTGTATTATTGGGGCGGAGACGTTGACGTCTCGGTCGGTAAAAAGCTCTCGGTTCCAGGACCCATCAGTCTTTATAACGTTCCCGTATACGTGGATGATGAGACGGGCGACACCCTTTATATGTCGGTCACTAACCGAGTGAAATGCCTGGCAAGGTCTTCCGCAAACAAGAAGGCGGGACCTGTCAACCCCATCACATCGAGCAGCGACAGAATGAGTCACTCGGTAGATCTTCAGATAAGAGAAAACGAGGATGCTCTCATTTCCATCACATATTCAGCAGACAACAAGTACATGGCTGAGGATATAAAGAACACCGTCATAGCATCGATCGGCGGAGAGGGATATAGCCTCAGATGGTATAACGACAACTACACGGCAGACAGCGAAGCAAACAAGGATACGAACGCAATGTTCAGCTACGACGAGGAGACCAAGATCGCCTCCGTTTCATTCTCAATAACAGATCCCGATCACTACGGAAAGATCCTTGACATAAAGACCTCCGTTGCCTCCGAAATAGAGATATACACAATAGTTAAAGCGGTTATGTTTGACGAGGTTTCTATCAATGAGGACCTGACAAGCGTATCCCTGACCGGCTCGGGTCTTGACAAGCTTTCAAGACTCAGCATTTACGCGGCGGATGCTGACGGCGCACTCTATCCTATGGCTGAATACGACACCGCAACCATCACATCCGACACGATCGAAATTCCGGTTACGGTCCCCCAGGGTCTTCCTTCCGGAACATACACTCTTAAGGCTATCGGCATCGTAACGGACGAGGACGGAAACGAAACAGAGACCCCTATGGTAGATTCTTCCTTCGTTTACGTCAATCCCTTGCAGCCAAAAGCTCCCACACTCGCAAAGATCGATCTCGCGGGCAACTATTCTATCTCCTTAAGCTATGATTCGGGCGAAAAATACGACGGAATAGTCACCAGCATATACGAGGTCACCGAGGACGGCCTTAAGGAAACTGTTTTCTCGGGAATCTACTCCGAGGCAGCTGACGGCGCGGGCTCCATCGTCATCGGAGGACGAACTCTGAACGTTGGACTCGAGGGCTCTGCTTATTCAACGGGCGAGGACACGTCCGTCGCAGGCGAATCCGCATATATCGGATTGGCGGCAGACAAAAAATACGTTGTTTCGGTTCAGAACTACGTAACTCTCGAGGACGGAACAAAGCTTATGTCGGTTCCGATCACGTCAAACGAGATCACGATGGTTACCCCCATCGTAACAGAGCTTAGCTTTGAGATCGAAGATTCCATTACGAGTCGCGTCGGTACAACCTCTGTCGAGATCGCTATGATCAACACGGGCGATTTCACATTGAAGGTAAACGGCGGTGAGAGCGTTCTTTCCGCGACCTACACACTCAACGGCGGAGAAAAGACCGATTGGGACGGCGGCAATATTACATTCAACGGACTTGAAGACGGCACGTACACCTTGAAGATCGAAGGTGTAAGCAAGACGCAGGACGGCTTCTCCGCGCTATATCAGTTCACGGTTGATACCGAGGCGCCTTCTATGCTGATATCGTCTCCTCAGGGCGGCGGATTCTTCACAGACGGCAAGATAACCGTAACCGGTATTGCCGAGGCGGATGCAAGAATAGAGGTCAACGTTCTCGACAGCGATACGACGGTATCCGCTTACTCTGACGGAGAGGGTAAATTCTCCGTTGAAGTACCTCTTGATGAGTCTTACGTCTACCAGGATATAGTGGTTTACTCGTACGATGCGGCAGGAAACCGCAGTATGCCCTTCGGATGCACTTTGACAAACGAGCTTATGGGTGACCCCGAGCTTGAGGCTGTTATCCTTTACAACGGAAGAGAGATTACAAGCCTTGTTTCCTCCAAGGATGCAAAACAGCTCCAAATGGCATTCAAATCAGGAAACAAATACATAACTGTAAACGAGGGCTCGAGCACAGCATCCAGAATAAAGTGGAGCGTGCAGACCATCGAAAAGAGCGCAGTCATCAGCGAGAGCGGCGTGCTTTCGGGTGACAGCGGCGCAGAGGGAATAGTTATGGTGAGCCTTGACAACAAGAGCGCTTACGTTCATCTTGAATCGGTAGATCTTTCAACCATCACAATAACCCCCGTCATTCCCGAGGGTGGCTTCATTTTCGACGGAAAAGAACATACTCCCGCGCTGGAGTTTGGAACGGAAGAAACATTAACTCCCGACGTTGACTATACCGTATCTTACCTTAACAACATCAATGCCGGTACCGCAAGCGCAGTATTAGTAGCAACCGAGGAAGGCAAGTGCGTAGGAACGGCGATCGTTAACTTCAAGATCGCTGCACGAAATATCAACGAGACAGTTGCAAGCGTAACTCTTGATCAGAAGGGCAATCCCACCGTAAAGCTTACGCTTGGAGATTACGTTCTGAAGGAGAACGTCGACTACACTGTAACGGTCACAAAGAATAGGGCAAGCAAGACAATCTCGATCGTGATCGTGGGACGAGGCAACTTTGAGGATAGAAGGGAGATCGTTCTGAAGGACGAAAACACATTTAATCCCATGCATCTTTTGTGGATCATTCCTGTCTCTCTCATTGTGATAGGCGGAGGCGTTCTGGGAGTGATAATAGCGTATAAAAAAGGTATCTTGCCACCTAAAAAGACCAAGGGCAAGAAAAAGAAAGAAGACGGTGCCGGCGGCGGCGCTACCGATGAGGAGAGCTTGCCGAATGAGGACGGAGTCGAAGATGGCGTCCTCGACCCGGAAAGCTCACCAAATAATGACGGCGCCGACGGCGCGGCAAACGAAGAAGGCTTGTCGGATGAGGAGTGATCCTCATCCCACAGGCAAAAACGCGGCAGATACGATTAACTGGAGGTTGATTATGAAAAAGAAAATAACTGATAAGATAATACTTAAGGTAGGGGCATCCCTTCTGTCCTTCGGTATACTGTTGGGGTCGTTCATCGGGGCGTTCCCCGTGCAGGTATCTGCCGCGGATCTTGTTCATGATCACACACTCGGAGAGGTGAATTCCGATGCAGTAGATCTCACGGGCGGCAGTACATTTGACCCATACGTAACACCGAAAAACGTAGAGGGAAAGATATTGATGGGAACCGACGCCTTAAGAGATCCCGTGGCAAAAACATACAGTCAAAACGGTGTCAGTGGAACATACTATGATCCGCAGACATATATCTACTTCGGCAGCTCGTACAGCGCGGCAGAGAAGAGGGAAGTCCCGATCCTTCTGCGCGTGCTTGACGCAGAAAAAGACAATGCGGGCAACAGCGGCGCAATGTTTGTTATGACCGAGCAGGCAATTCATTCGAAAACTATCTTTTCTCAGTACAGAAAATACGACGACGAAATCTGGTACGGTATGTTCGACACGGAGAACGTTTATAATCTCAGTGTTCCTTACAGCACGATCGAACGTCTTTCGGAGGATGACTATCTCGGATCGTATAAGGCTTATTATTCAAATCTCGCACAGGAGCTTGACTATATCCGTCCCGTAACCGTCATCGACAGGCTTGCGCCCTTGGACGGAGTTTACGGCTATGGCTCGGGACAGAGCCTTGCCTGGGAGCTTGACACCCGCACCGCCGAGAGCGCGGTGTATGCGCAGGACAATGACGAGATCGCATATATTGACGGCGCAAGATTCTTCCTTCTCTCGGCAGAGGAAATGAGCAAATACGTGTCAACCGTGCCTTTTGCCCCCGGAATGGCTACGACACTCTTCGGAACAGACACCAACGTTACGTATTGGCTCCGCACCGGACTTGACTATCACGGAGAAGCCGAAAACGGCAACTTCGTCGGCGCGGTAGACGAAACGGGTAACGTGATCCCCTTCGACACGGGTGAGAGCGCATATATCAGGTACGGCTTTAACATTGAAACGGGCGACATACAGTTTATGTATGAGATCGCGCCGAAGGTCTATAGACTGACATTTATTGACCCCACGTATAAGGCTGCAATAGAGAACGCGGACCCCGAAAACGGAATCGACGATCGCTTCACAGCAAGAGTGGTTGACGTTAAAAACGGACTCGTTACGCTTGAGGTAGGAAACGCTATACGCCACAAATCGCACACCTCGTACGGAAATCTTGACGAATCCATCGGAATCTCGGTCATGATCAAGGACAAGGATGGAAACGTTACGCATTATGCTAAGATCGAGGAAACAATTTACGGAAACGATAGCAGCACCGATCCGTCGGCGATTTCGAAGGATCTCAGCCAGCTCTCATTCCGTCTTCCCGAGGATTATGACCGCAACAATGATGAGATTTACGTTTTCTGGGAGATGACCCAGGACGATGAGGGCGGCGCAACCTTTATCAGTAATATGGTAAAGCTCGACTGTCTCCACCCCAATGCAACCGAGGCTGACTGCATACATCCCGCCTCCTGCCCCGATTGCGGAGAATTCGGCGGTGTTGACAAGACAAATCACGTAAACGTTGATGAAACAGTCTACTATGTAAACAAGACCGACGACATTCACTGGAACGTCTGCGACGACTGCAACGCAGAGGTCAACGTTCAGAATTGTGTATTCGGGGATAGCTGCAGGGACGACTGCGTGTGCGGAAACTCCGATTATCCCGCAGATATGCATAGCTTCAACGAAGACGGAATTTGCGAGATAAACCCCGAGCATTTTGAGGCTCCGACCGTTGAATACAGCAGCAATCTTATCCACGCCACTGTAAGAATAAACAACGAAGGACAGTTTATTGCCTTTGCAAAAATGTTCAACAGCGGTGAGATTGACACATCCTACGATTTTTCAATATTTATCGAGAGTGATCTTGATTTTCGCGGTATAGACGGATTTGAGCCCATCGGAACCGAGGAGCAGCCGTTTAACGGATATCTATCAGGAAAACACCACACCGTATCTAACGTCAAATACTCAACTGACGGAAAATATGCGGGACTCTTCGGATACGCTGAGGACATCAGCATCAGATATCTTACAGTTACGAGAAGTGAATTTTCCGCTGCCGAGTATGCGAGCGCTCTCGTCGGCAGAATTGTGACCGATGGCTCTAAGCAAATTGCATTCGAGGGCATCGAGATAACCGACTCTACCGTCAACGCCACACGGGATGACGGCGTGGAAGGAATACTGATCGGAACTGCTTGCAATAACGTTTCGGTATACAACGTATATGCACTTGACGTAATGAACGGAAGCGGAGAGCACGTCAGATTCTTCTCGGATCCCGAGCTTTGTGAAAACATATCCGTTAACCGCTCCGCTTGCCTTTACGAGACGCGTGGAGAATACGGCGAGTTTGACGCGGATGCTTACGCATCCGGAGAGGTCGCTCACCTTATGGGAAAGGGTCAGAAGATCGGAACCGATCTCTATCCCTCCACCGACAATCCAAGCATCGATAACGAAACAAGAGTGTTTAAGGTCAGCGACTGTGCCGGAAATGTTCTCAGATACACCAATGAGTATCTCTCCGTCCACCATCTGCGCGACTACACCGAGCATAGAATAACCAAGTTTTATGAATTCGTCTGGCACGAGTATCTTCCCTCTGCGCAGGCAAGGGTATATTGCGATGCGTGCAAACAGGATATATTCATTGAAGCATCGATCTCTATGACAGAGGTTTATGCTCCCGTCAGATGTGACTACATCGCATCTGTGACGGTAAATGGCGAGAATTATTCGTCAGAGCCGAAAAGATTTATCGGCACAAAGATCCAGGACAGGATCGGTATGACCAACAAGGTCGTGGAGTTCGACGGCGGATACGTATATACCGATTTCGTTCTTGACAACTACAAGCTTATCGACAACCCTCCCGGAATGGCGGAATTCGAGGCATACTTCCTTGATCCTAAAACGGGGGAGCGAATCACAGAAACCCAATACGACTATTACGGAAAGCCGCAAGAGATCCCCTCGGGTGTTTATTTGCCCGGCAGCTACGACCTTCTCGTTGTGGGCAAGCACGCATACGCGGGTCAGGAATACGTATACGAGGATGCTCTTACAATTACACCTATCACGGTAAACGTTACCGTTGCAGACGTATACAAATATTATGACGGCAGCACAAGCTTCGAGCCTGTATATTCCACCGGCGACAACGATTACAGCTTCATTTTAGAAATCACTGTCTCTGATGCTCCGTCAAGTGACGTTGGCATTCACGACCTTAAGGTGGGCGTTGAATTCTGGGATGAATCCTTTGCTGAAGGTATTGAGATAGTATTCTCCAGAGATACCGTAAAGGGTTATATTTTCCCGAGGCTTCAGCCTGATGTTGAAAACAAAAATTATCCCACCGAGTTTACTTACGGAGACGACATCCCGGATCCTTCCGCAAAGCACTTCACAACAAGCGAAGAATGTGAGTTGGCATTTGACTGGTTCAAGGTGGAATACGACCAATTTGGAGATCCCGAGACCAAGACCCTGCTCGACTCCAAGCCTATTAACGCAGGAGATTACCTTCTCAGAGTGACCGCGTCGGGCGAGAATTGTGTGACAACTGTTTACGAGCTTCCCATTGAAATAAAAGTCAAGGAGCTCACGTTGAAGTTTGAGGGAATGGAAACCGTCGAGGACGAATACGGAAATACAGTATACGTTATCGATATGTATCAGACACCCGAGATCACCGTTGAGGGCTTTGTCAACGGAGATACTGCTGAAAGTGTTGGAGCATTTATAACCTATTATCAGGAATCCTATTACGGGCTCCCAGAAATAAATGACAGGTATGTATTCCCATATCAGCCTTGCGAAGGCGATTATTCAGTCAGAGTTACCGGCGACCTTGAGAACTACCTCTTGGGCGGATGCAATTATGAAAGAGCATATTCCGTCATCACGGTTAGAGTAAATCCACCTCAGTATCCCACACCAATATTTGGAGACGACAACCTGGAGGACGGTGAAAAGCAGGAGATTGGCGTTGTCTATTCGTGGACGCATCCTACGTCCTTCAAAGATGACAAACGTGTTATTCTCTATGGAACAGTAACAAAGGACGGAGAGTTCTTCACAAGCTTTGAGCTTTATGATGAAGAATATCTCAGCAGCACGGTATCGCAGGTGCTTTCCTTGACCGATGCCGGTGAATACAGCGTAAACATCAAAGCAAAGTACGCATATGAAGATGAATACATTTCCGACTATGATGTAAACGTAAGCTTTACCGTCGGTATAACAAATCAAGATTCGGAGATGCTAGACAGTATAATCGACGTCGGTGATTACACGGTGGCGGTAACGTCAAGCGACGGAACGGTTCGCCAAACTGTTGTAACCGTATGCCGCGAGATATACATGGAGATCAAGCCCTTTGATTATGAGATTTCCGAGGGATATCCCGAGTACGATAATAAAAACTTCATTATGCAGGCGGGAAAGGTCGTTCTTCTCGGACACGAGATAACCGACGTCATTTACGAGCTGTATCCCTTATCGGGCTACATCACTGTATCCGGCATCAAGGTGGTTGACAGAGAGGGAAGAGACGTATCTCATCTTTACTCGCTTGCTTACAATACTACGGATATTCATATCTTTGATTCCCCGTGCGACTCTGCCTGCAACGTATACGGATGCGATCACATCAGAGCGGCGAAGCATAGCGGCGGTGCCGCCACCTGCAATACTCTCGCGATCTGCGAGCTTTGCGGTGACGAATACGGTGACCTCCAGCCTCACCGTCACACGTCGGAGAACACGGTATTCTCACCCAATCCCGATGACAAGATGACTCATAATCAGCTCTACACCTGCTGTGGTGCGGTTAAGAGCACCGTAGGTCATACACCCGAGGTTGTTGCGACCTGCACGTCGCTTGCGATCTGCGCGGAGTGCGGTTGGGCATACGGAGACTTTGATCCGGACAATCATTCGAGTGATGAGATGACCTACGCGCCCTCAACGTCTGATCCCTCGCTCCACGTCGGAACACACGTGTGCTGCAAGGCAACCTTCACCGAAGAGCACAAGGGTGGCAGGGCATCCTGCTCTGCACAGGCAATATGTGATAACTGTAAGACGGGATACGGCGAGACTGATCCCAATCACCACGTGAACGTAACCTATACGCGCATCGATTCGGAATATCACGGCGCAAAATGTAACGATTGCTCGGTAGAGTGGCAGGAAAAGCATACTGGCGGCATAGCCACATGCACCTCTCTTGCAAAGTGTGACGGATGCGCGTCGGAATACGGAGAGTACGACTCCAACAATCACACCAGCGATGAGACGAAATACGTTATCCGAGAAGAAAACCGTTCTATGCACGACCACGTTCACAGCTGCTGTAACAAGCTGATAAGCAAGGCTTATCACAGCGGTGGCGAGGCAAACTGTGCATCCGCGGCTATCTGCGACTACTGCAAGGAGCAGTACGGCGACAAGGATCCCGATAATCACGCCAGCACAGAAGTCATCTATAAGCAGGATCCCAGCGATCCCACCTCACACATAAAGCAGCATGCCTGCTGTGAGATTGAGATCGCAACTGAGCTGCACGGTGGAGCCGGCACGGCGACCTGTGAGCACGGTGATATTTGCGACGTGTGCGGCATCGAGTACACCGAAAAGACCGGACACGTTTACGATGATGAAAAGGATACACAGTGCAACGTTTGCGGCAAAAAGATCGCTTCCACCGTGATCACACCCACAAAGACCGGTGGATGCCGTAGTAGCATTGGCTGTTCCGCGGCAATTGTGATCGTAGCCATAGCGGCTTGTATTCCGCTCTTCAGAAAAAAAGAGGACTGATAACAAAACAGCTCCACCGACGGTGCCGCTTGTAGATCATACGAGTGGCATCCCGGGGCTGAAGCCGTGTACTCTTATCTATCAGATAACAATCAAAAACCTACGGCAGATGATTTTTCTACCGTAGGATTTTGCGTTAATGATCAGCTCTCAAGCTGACGACCAAGAAAGCTTGCAGCGGTCTGGATGAGCTTTTGCTCAGTTGATTCGGGGAGGTGCTCGGTATCAGCAGGTGAGAGGGAAGCGACACAACCAACCACGTCGCCCTCGCTCACGATTGGCATCGCACAGCTTACATAATGGCTCGACATATCAGATATAGGCGCCATCTTCATATCTCCGTTTTTGTGCATATAAAGACTGCGGCGTTCCATTATCCCTTCAAGCTCATCTGACAGTCTTTTTTCGCTATATTCCTTTTTAGAGACACCCGCGCAGGCAACCACGCTGTCTCTGTCGCAAATGACGACCGATAGCTCGCAGGTCTTATGCAGAGTCTCCGCATATTGCGCCGCAAACGCAGTAAGCTCTCCGATAGGGGAGTACTTCTTGAATATCACCTCGCCGTCACGGTCGGTAAATATTTCCAGAGGGTCACCGCCACTGATAACATTGACACTAAAAACCTTGTCGAGCTGGTTTTTAGCCGACTGAACTGCCACAGAATGGTATTTATCTGCGACTTTTTCGATATTCTTAGTGTCCTCGTTAAAAT
>SVRT01000018.1 GCA_015064685.1 Oscillospiraceae bacterium | reverse complement strand
TTTAAATAAGACTTTTTCATTTTGTTTTTTCCTTTACTTGGGGTTATATTTTTTGTTTCCTTTATTATAACACAGTTTTGTGAAAATGTCATCAAAAATTTTAAAAAAATGCAAAAAACCACCCTTTATGGGTGGTTTTTTACTATTTTGTGGGGAACATTGCCTGAAAGCTTGTCGATTCATAGAGGTCGCCCGGCTCGAGAGTTCTGTTGCGGAAGGGATCGACGTATATTTTAACTCGCTTTGGCTTATATGCCTGATAGCTGAAATGTCCATAGGGTACGGTGGGTTCTCCGTTTATTGTGCAATCGTAGGTGTTGAAATAAACGTCGAGAAGTCCGCGCATCTTCGCTTCGACAAAGCCCTCGGCGTTGCACATGTTTTTGTGCGTTTCAAAGTCGCATATCTCGATCCATTTCTGGCTTATATTGTCCCAATGCTCACGAATAAGACCTTCAAAACCGTTATCGGACAAGCAAATTCCGAGAAGTGAGGTCGCGGCGCGCTCGATCGTTATTTTTGCAAGTGTTTCGTATCTGTTTTTGATCTCAACGCCTTTATTTGTAAAGGTATCTGTCTTTGTTCGCTCGAAAACCTTTTCGTCCGAATCGACTCTGAAAAGGTAGGATTTGACCGTTGCCACTACGTTTTCGCACTCGGTCAAGGGATAGTCTCGGGACAGATCAAGCTCCCTGCCATCTGCCAAAACATCAATGTCTATAAGGGTTTCGTCGCCGTGATAGCCGCCGATGAAGTCGGATGCTACGCTGCCGTCGCTAAGTCTTTCGCGCAAAGCGCCCTCGCATTCGCACTCTCCGGGAAGATTGCTGTAAAGAGGGTTAAGCTCCGCGTCGCAGAAGTATATATTGAGTATTCTCCAAGAATCGTATTTGATATAAGGGTTTTTGTGGTGGACAAAGGCGTATCTTGTGTATTTATCGGTGTGCGGTGAGGGAATGTATATATACATTGTATCTCCCGATTTTGTGTATAAAAGCTTCTTGCTCATTGCTTTTTATCTCCTATTCGTTATATGAAATAAAGGATTATCAACCGATTACATTATATCACAAAAATTTATAAAAATACACTTTTTTATGCATAAATCAAAAGCTTTTATCGAAAAATCAAAAAGTGCGGAAAAACCGTGGCTTTTCCGCATTTTTGTGTTAAATTAAAATTATTTATTCAGTTGCGAATACGCTTTGGAAGGTGGTTGACTCAAAGACGTCTCCGACCTCGAACTGGCGGTCGTAGAAGGGGGCGAGATAGATCTTTATTCTTCTGTTCGTATCGCCGAAGTAGTTGTAGCTGAAATGTCCTCTCGGTGAGAGTGCCTCGCCGTTAAAGGTGCAATCGTATGCTTTGACGCATACGTCGAGAATTCCTCTCATTCTCGCCTCGGTCATTCCGCCCGCGCTGTATCTTCCCTCGCTTGCGTAGAAATCTCCGATCTCTGTCCATTCGTTATGGACGTTGTCCCAATGCTCTGTAATAAGTCCGTTATATCCGTCGTTGTCGATCGCGATCGCGAGCATCGCCGTCTCGGGGCGGTAAATTTTGATCTTTGCGGTGGCGGTGTACTTATTCTTGATCTCAACTCCGTCCTTCGTCCAGGTGTTTGTTCTTACTCTGTCGAATACCTGCTCTGTCGTATCGCATCTGTAAATGATGGATTCAACGATAGTCTGAATGCTCTCGCACGCGGTGAGTCCGTAATCCTTTGACATATCAAGCTCGACTCCGTCAACTATCACGGTGATCTTCTTAATCTTCTCATCTCCGTGGAATCCTCCGACAAAGTCAGCGGCAAGCGTTCCGTCGGGGTATCTCTCCTGAAGCGCGCCCTCGCACTCTGTCTGGTCGTCGGTTGCGGTGTTATATAGCTTTTTGAGATCGCTGTCGCAGATCTCGATCGATATAAGCTTCCAGGAATCGTAATTGATATTTTCCTTTACTATATGGAAGAAATCGTATCTTGTGTAGGTTTCGGAATAAGGCGAGCGGACAAATATCTGCAGCTTTTCGCCTGTCTTCTTGTAGATCACCTTTGTCGCCTCTTCTCCCTTTGTTATTACGGGGAGAGCACCGTCGGAGCTGAGCTTCTGATCGCCCTCGGAGTTTTTCCAGTCGGTGTAGATTACATATTCGTCACCGACGACTCCCTCGACCTCTTCCCAAGTATCGCATACCGCAAAGTACGCGATGTCAAGGTAAGTTCCTTCCTCTACTCCTCTGCCGTCGTATCCGTACATAAATGCGGCGGCGAACTTTGTGACGTCCCGGTCACCTGCTGTGCCGTAGGTGGTGATATTTCCCGCCTTGATCAGCGCGGCGATATCAACGACGTATACCGTCCATTCGTCCTCGGGCATTTCCGCTCTCAATGCGGGGTATGCTCCGCTCGGCTTTGCGGCAACCTCGCCATCCTTCTTTGCGGTTATGCGCCAGGAGAGCGCGTCTGCGTTGGTGGTCTTGATCTTGAAAACAAAGTAATTTCCCGAGCCGCCCTTGATGTCAACGGTGTACTCGTCTGTTACGTTTCCGCTATGTACGAGCGGTATCGTTCCGCCGTGGTGCGTTACCGAGAATCTCTGATATACGACGTCACCGTCGAGATAGATCTCTCCGTCGGTGCTGCTCTGCCATGCACTGGTCGCGAACTGTCCTGCGGAGATATAGTAGTTTACGTCGGAAGACAGTTTGAAGTCTCTGACCTTGTATCCGCAGTACGAGCAGCTGTATTGATATGATTCCGTACCGTTTTCGGTTACAAGCTCCAGCGTGGGGGCTGTGTGCGCAGCCTTTTCCTCTGCCTCGACTCCGCATATATCGCACGCCGCCTTCCAGTGGCCTGTTTCGTTGCTCTTTAAAACCGAGGGACAATACTTCGTCGCGCCGCACTCGCAGATATGGGACACGCCCTTCTCTTGTGTGACGTATGTGTGCTTGTTGCTTGACTTTTCTTCTCCGCAAAGCGTGCAGGTCTTTACGTGCTTGCCGTCCGCCGCGACCTCCTCGCCCCATTCGTGCTCGCAGTCTCGGTCGGGCTCGGGCTCGGTTTCGGGATCGGTTTCAGGCTCTGTCTCGGGAAGAGGCTGAGACTCGGATTCTGCGGGAGCATCATTGCTCTCGCTTTCCTCTGTCGCCGTCTCTTTTTCGCTCTCTGTCGGGCGCGGCTCGGTCTCGTCCTGCTTTGACTCCTCGTTCGCGGGCTCTGTCTCCGGAGCGTCGGTTACTGCTTCTGTTTTCTCTGCGCTTGCTTGTCCCTGTGTCTCGGGTGCTTTTGAGCCTTCCTTATCGCACGCGATAAATGACAGGAGCATGCACACTGTCATAAGTATGGCAAGCAATTTTATTACTGTTGATTTTTTCATTCGGAATTCCTCCACCTTGATACTGTAGACTTCTTCATTATCCATTATATATGCAATTCTTTACAATGTCAATGGTAAATCTCGGTATCTTGATTGCAAAAAGTGAACTGTTTTGTTGATGATTTTTAAGTGGGCATTTATTGACAGAATACTCAAAAGGTGGTAAAATATTTATGCGGATAGCCGCGCTTTTCAAAAAGGAGGCATTTATGCTGTATTCTATTCCTAAGACCGGAATGCTGTCGTCGGCGCAAAACAGTCTGTCGCCCGATTCAAAATCCAAGAGCATGTTTTCTGAGCTATTGGTGTTTCTTTTGGTCGCATTTATCTGCTCGTTTGCAATGGGGATGATCGAGTCCATAGCACTTTCGGTCGTTATGATGCTCGACCCCTCTTATCACACTCTGTACGGGGAGATGATGCAGAGCGGTGCTGTCGATACGGATGCTCTGATGAGCTATATGGACACATTCCTGCTCAATCTGCCGAGTGAGATATATATCGTATTCCTTGCTTCGTCGGGGCTTTATATTCTTGCCTCGCTCATATACTGCGTGAAGCTCGAAAAAAGAAGAGCCTTCAGCATGGGATTTAACAAAAAGGGCATCCTACCAGAGTATTTTCTCGGGCTTGGTGTAGGAGCGGTCATGATCGCTATTCCCGCACTTATCTGCTTTATCACGGGATGCGTTAAGTTTTCCTTCAATTCGTCCGCCTCCCCCTTGACACTCGTTCTCTTTTTCCTTGCCTTTGTTCTGCAGGGAATGGGCGAGGAGGTGCTTTTCAGAGGCTATCTTATGACCTCTCTCTGCCGCAGGCACAACGAGTGGGTCGCGATCATCGTAAGCGCGCTTATGTTTGCCGTGTTCCACGTTCCAAACGCGAGCTTCAGCATTATCGCATTTGTAAATATCCTGCTTTTCGGTATCTTTGCAGGCGTGTTTATGCTCAAGCGCGGCAGTATCTGGGCGGTCGGCGCGATACACACTGCGTGGAATTATCTTCAGGGAAATATTTTTGGTATAAGCGTTAGCGGAAATCCCAAATTCACCTCTCTTTTTAATGCCACAAACTCCGATTTCGGCGCGATACTCAGCGGCGGTGATTTCGGTCTTGAGGGCGGGCTTGGAGCTACCGTTCTGCTTTTAGTCGCTCTTCTTCTGGCTCTTATGATGCCCCCGAAGAAAAGCGAGCTTGATCCCGATTATTAAGCTATGGCTCAAAAGAATAAAAATCGATCCCATCGGAATTGCCCGATGGGATCTTTTTGACTTTTATTTGGCTTTAATTACTTTGCAGAACCGTTCTGGAGAGAGTTCTCATAAGACTCTACCATCTTCTTTACCATCTGGCCGCCAATGCTGCCTGCCTGACGGGATGTGAGATCACCGTTGTAGCCCTGGTTAAGATTTACTCCTACTTCGCTTGCTGCCTGCATCTTGAACTGCTCAAGTGCCTTCTTTGCATTCTTGTTTGCCATAATTTACTCCTTAAGGTCCGCTCTGTATTCGAAACGGACGTCTACTGTTAATAATAATTCATCTATATTGAATCGAGCACGCCGCAAGCACATACGTCCTACGAAAACGCTTGCGGCTTGGGATTTTCATTATCCTTCCCCGTTCTCAAGCATATCGCAAAACCGCCTGCTTTGCAACTCTGATATTATTTTGCTCAAGCGGCTTTTTTATATGAATGGAAAAATGAGGATAATATTCGAAGCCTTTTTAGCTTGATTATTTGAAAAATTGATAAGAAATAGTGAAAAGTTTTTTGTTTTGTTGACAAAGTTTTTTTTGAGTGATAAAATTAAAATGTGCCTTTGCGTGCATGAAATCTGAATTTTTCGGAGGCTTTATATGTCTGAAAGAAAGATGTCATTTGAAGAATATGCGTGTCTTTACGGCAAGGGTGAGCTATCGCCCTCCGATTCATATATTATCAGCGGTGACGTAACTCTGAACGCTCAATTTTGCCCCGCTTTGCTCGGTGTGACGGTCTGCGGATCGGTGACGGTTTGCGCCGATGCTTATGACGCTGCGATCGTCGGGTGCAGCTTTGAGGGAGATATTATTTGCGCGGCAAGCTCCTGCGTTATCAGGGGTTGCGAAGCGAGGTCGATCCGACTTGAGGGAGGCTCGAAGAATATTCTCGTTGCGCGCAACCGTGTTGAAAATATATATGTGAGCGGCGGCTACAACTGCTCTGTGATCCTCAACGAAGCGGATTCGATATGCGTTGAGGGCGGCAAGAGCATTTACGTTATTGAGAACAGTGTTTCGGGCGATATTTCCCTTTTTGGAGTTAACTATCTGCTCTGTGACGGAAACCGAGCGGGCAAGGTTGAGAACAAAGGATGCGGCAACTACAATGGAGACAACCTTCGCGACGTTGACGCGCGTCTACCCGTCGGAGCCGACGAGGAGCTTCTTCCCCACGTTAACAAGGATCTCTTTATCGATATGCCCCGCCGCGATCACGTGCTTGATCCCGAACAAGAGTCGCCTATGACCTTTAATGAGTATCTTATGAAGGGAGCAAAGGACGGGGACGTCGTTATTATCCCCCCCGGAGCATACCGCGCGACAGAAAAGATACAACTGACGGGCGAACACGCAAGCACTGTCGTTTACGCTTACGGTGCTATGCGCGAGAACGTCGATTACGGCCCCGCGATAGATCTTGACGCTACGAATTACTTTACGCTCAAGGGTCTGACTATCGCTTACGCAAAGCAATCCTCGGGTCAGGTACACGTCCTTGAAAAGCTCCCCGACTACAAGTTTCGCGTCATCAATGCCGCGGGCTACGATTACGGCTACGGTAAGACCGATCTGACGAAATATTCCACCTCAACGGAGGTCTTTCACCCCGGAAGATTCACAAATTGGGCGGTGTTCGGCGGTCCGTATTTCAACGTTGTCGAGGAGAGAGAGGACAAAACTATCGTCCTTCAGCTGACGAAGGACGAAGATAAATATTACAACGGAATGAGCGTAGGCGAGGTCTGGTCCTGCAGAATGGCGGGACAGAATTCCCACACCTTCTACATTCACAATGCGGGCAACATCCTCTTTAAGGACGTTACCGTTTACGGCTACGGTGCGGCGCTCGGTCTCGTCGGCTACGGCACGAGAGAAAACGTGCATTTCGTCCGCGTTTGCAATACCTCGCGCTCGCCATTTATAATCGACAAGGAGACCTATGACAGATACAAGGCTCTTGAGGCTGAGTACGGTGTTTGCCTTGAGGTATCGATCGACGAGGAGGGTCGCTATCGCGGATCAATTCCGCGAACGGGCTCGGTCGACGCTATGCATATCTCCGCAGGCTTCTACGGTGTAAACGCGACTTCCTGCCTTTTTGAGCACATGTGCGACGACGGAGCGAATCAGCACGGCGCGTCCTCGCGTCTCCACCGCCTTATCGACAACGGCGACGGCACGACGACGCTGGTCTACAAGGGGCTTCTTACCAATACCCGTCAGTATCTCTACACCGTCGCAAAGGCGACCGAGGGTACGGGAACAAACACTATTCCCTTCGGCAAGGGCGACAGAGTTTTCTGCTACGCCTCAAACGGACGCGTTGTCTGTGACGCCGAGGTCATCGAGGGCAACACTCTATTCCAAGAGGAAAAGCATCACCTGCTTACCTGGGACTACCCCTATAAGGACGAGACCGTGACGATAACCTGCGCGTGCTACCTTTACGCGATAAAGATCAAGACCGAGGATGTGAATTTTTCCGCTCTCGAGGGCTACGACCTCGACGACAACTCGAGCGACCCCAAAAACCGCGTTATAGTTGACAACGTGAGCAGAACGAGCAGTTTTTATACCTTTGACAACGTTCTCGTTCGCCACACGCGTGCGCGCGGTATCGCGGTAAAGGCGAGAGACGTGACTGCGAAGAATTGCACCTTCCGTGACATAGGCAGCTCGGGAATCATGATCTCCTGCGAGGAAAATTGGGCTGAAAATACCGTCGGTGTCAACACAAAGGTCCAAAGATGCTTATTTGATAATACAAGTCAGAAATTAGACCATATGAGCGATATGAAATTCGGTGCGTTCGCAATAGAAGGCAACGGTGGCTTGTCCAAGCTCGTCAAGCCCGCGGGGGACGGTTATCCCTGCACCAACGTGCTCGTCGAGGATTGTCTGTTCATAAACAACTCCCACGATTTCGATATCGCGATCTCTGAGGCGCAGGACGTTACTATCAGAAATAACACTTTTACTAACCACATAAACGAAAAGGGCGAGGAGTTCCTCGGCGTTCCCGTTAAGGTGACTACCTGCCTGAACGTGTCCTTCGAGGGAAACAAATTCTCCGCTCTCTCGGAAGGAAAAAATGAGAAGATCTTTTCCGTCGAAAATTGTTCTAACGTCACCTGTGACGGTGAGGTAATATCATAAGTGGAGTTCAAATTTTGATTTATCGGTGTGTTCGAACAATCCCTCAGTCTCGCATTCGCTCGACAGCTCCCTTTACACAAGGGAGCTTCACCTAAAAGGTTGAGAACGAGGCTGCAGTGAGTTTCACTTTATCCGTAAAGGATTTCACGGCTACAAAGCGCACAAACGTCCACCAACAAAGCTCCCTTGTGTAAAGGGAGCTGTCGCCATAGGCGACTGAGGGATTGTCTCCTCGTTAAATTGCAATTTATCGATTTATTACATTTTGAACACGAAATTTTCCATTTACAAAAGACAGAGGGTAGTTGTATAATTAATCAAGCGAAAAAACAAAATGGAGGGAAAAATGTCAACTATAACACTGAACTCCAATGACTATTTAAAAATTTTGCGAGCGGGCGGACTTGACGCGTCGGCATCCTATATAATCGACGGTGACGTGAATTTTTTGGGCGAGGATGGGCTAACGCTGAAAAGCGTCACGGTAAACGGCTCTGTGACCGTATCTGCCGATTGCGAGGATATCATCATTCAGGATTGCTCTGTTTTTGGTGATATTGTTTGCTCGGCGACGGGCGCGGTCATCAAAGAGGTGAAGGCGCGCAATATCTCACTCTGCGGCGGTGCGACAAACGTACTTGTCGCCAAGTGCGACGCGGAGCAGATAAAGGTTGAGGACGGCTACAACTGCACCGTTCTTTTGAACTGCGCGATGTGTATCAGCGTTGTTGGTGGCACCAACATTTACGTTATTAAAAACACCGTTTCGGGTGATGCGTTGCTTGAAAAGGTTGCATATCTGCTTTGCGACGAGAACAAGATAGGCGGGCAACTGACGAATAAAGGCTGCACCGAATATAACGGTGACAACGTTCGCGACGTAAACGCGAGAGCCGAGGTCGGTGCTGACGAGGAATTGTTACCGCACGTTAACAAGGATCTTTTCCTTGAGATGCCGAGGCGAAAGTATGTGCTTCAGGCCGAGTACGACAGAAAAATGACCTTCAACGAATATTTCCTTGAGGGCGCGAAAAACGGGAACGAGGTAATCATTCCCCCCGCGGCGTACGGCGTGACTGACAGAATACTGGCCACGGACGAGCATTCGGATACTGTTATTTATGCTTACGGTGTAATGCGCGAGAAGGAAGACTACGGCATTGCCATCGATTTTGAAAAGGCAAATAATTTTGAGCTTCGCGGCATCACGATAGGCTACGCAAAGCAATCCTCGGGTCAGATACACGTGCTTGAAAAGCTCCCGGGATACAGGCTTCGTGTAATAAACTCCGCGGGCTACGATTACGGCTTCTCGCACACCGATTTCAAAAAATACGCCGGCTCAACCGAGGTATTCCACCCCGGTAAATTCACTAACTGGGCAATTTTCAGCCACCCATATTACAGCATACCCGAAGAGAGAGAGGACAAGACCTTTATCATCGAGATGCAGATCGACAAGGAAAAGCTCTGGGACAATATGTCGCCTGGTGAGATCTGGGGTTGCAGAATGGCGGGAGTGAACACACACACATTCCTTATAAAGGACGGCGGCAATATTCTTTTTAAGGACGTGACGGTATTCGGCTACGGCGCGGCTCTCGGACTCGTTGCCTACGGAACTAAGGAAAACGTCAATTTCGTCCGTGTCTGCAACACCTCGCGCGCACCATTTGTCATCGATAAGGAGACCTATGATAAGTATAAGGCACTTGAGGCGCAATACGGCGTTGATCTTGAGGTGTCGATAGACGAAAAGGGCAGATATCGAGGCTCGATCCCCCGTACGGGCTCTGTTGACGCTATGCATATCGTCAACGGAGATAAGGGCGTGAACGCGACCTCCTGCCTCTTTGAGCATATGTGTGACGACGGCTCGAATCAGCACTCGGCGTCCTCCCGTCTCCACCGTCTTATCGACAACGGTGACGGCACGACCACCCTCGTTTACAAGGGACTTCTCACGGGTATCAGAAAATACGTCTCTACCTGCGCGGGAGAGACCGACATTGCAGGCTCGATGACACCCGCATTCAGGGTTGGAGACAGAGTATTCTCCTACACCTCGAACGGACGCGTCGTTTGTGACGCCGAGGTCATTGAGGCAAGCTACGTATATTGCGACGAGCCATATCATATTCTTACACACGAATACACCTTTAAGGGTGAGCAGCGCATACTCAACTGTACCTGCAAGCTTACCGCGATAAAGGTACGCACCGATGATGTTCGCTTCAATGCGCTTGAGGGCTACGATCTTGACGACAATTCCGAGGAGCCTAACAACAGAGTCATAGTTGACAACGTAAGCCGCGCGAGCGGTGACTACGTTTTTGACAACGTCCTTGTCCGTCACACTCGCGCACGCGGTATCGCGGTGAAATCGCGTAACGTAACCGTCAAGAATTGCACTTTCCGTGAAATAGGGTGCGCGGGAGTTATGCTCTCCTGCGAGGAGGCTTGGTGCGAAAATACTGTTGCGGTCAACACCACGGTGAAAAATTGTCTTTTTGATAACACGAGCAGAAAATTTGAGCTTAACCACGATATGAAATACGGCTCGTTCGCCATTGAGGGACTTGGAGGTCTTTCGAGAAAGGTCAAGCCCGCGGGCGACGAGTATGCCTGCTCGAACGTGTTGCTCGAGGGTAATCTCTTTATCAACAACTCACACGACTTTGATATTGCGATCTCCGAGGCGCAGAACGTGACGGTGAAAAATAACGTCTTCTCAAATCACGTGAACGACGCGGGAGAGGAATTCCTCGGCATACCCGTCAAGGCTATGACCTGCTGTGATCTCGTCTTTGAGGGCAATAAGTTCTCGCCCCTTTCTGAGGGAAAAAAGGAGAAGATATTTGACCTCACGGATTGTAAAAACGTCGTTTTTGACGGGGAAATAATATCATAATAAAAATAAAAGAGCGGATGTGCCACGCACATCCGCTTTTGTGTTTGCTATCGGTTTTCAAATTTTGATTTGTCGGTGAGACGAACAATCCCTCAGTCACGCGCAAGGCGTGACAGCTCCCTTTACACAAGGGAGCTTTGTTGGTGGATGTTCGTACGCATTATAGATGTGAAACCCTTTTAAATTTAAAGAAAATTTCACTATATCCACGTTCTCCACCTTTCAGGTAAAGCTCCCTTGTGTAAAGGGAGCTGGCGCGCCTCCGTGCGCGTCTGAGGGATTGTTCGCGTCCCCGCTAAACCGCAATTTATCAGTTATAAAAAACGTGGTTGCCTATTGTAAAGAGGTAATCTCTGTTTTGCTTTACCCAGGTGCCTGAGGTGTATTTCGGGTTGAAAAAATAGAGCGCTTCGCTACTTATTGAATAGCCCTCGAGGCAGATCTTTGCCGCAATCACGCTATCCGCATTCGGCGTTTTATATATCATTCCGTTTGCTGTGGGGGCGAACTGCACGCCGTATTTTTTATCGAATATTACACCGTATATCGTGTTCGGAAACTGCTTTGATCTGACTCGGTTGAGTACTACGTTTCCGACCGCTATCTTGCCCTGCATACTCTCTCCGCCTGCCTCGGCATAGATGATCCTTGCAAGCCAATAAACTGCGTCGCTTGCATACGTCTGGTCCGCATTTTTGAGTCTTCTTGTGTCTCCCGAGCGGACGTTGAACGCATTGTCGGTATTGCTCCAGGCGACGTGGCTATTGAGCGCCTTTACCATGGGCAGGATCGGGACGTAAAGCTCGTTACCTATTTCAAGCACCTTGCCGCCTGTGAAAAAATATCTTCCGTTTGCACGTATGTAGAGGTTGTTCTCTGTTGCGGTTATCTCGAGATTCTCGCCGTCGATATATGACGTGCGGCGTCCCGCGCTTACGCTGCTTGAATAGTCAAATACTCCAAGCCAATCCGCAAACTTGAACATAGGCACGTAGGTTACTCCTCCGTAATTGAACACCTTGCCGTCAAGCACACGTCTGCCGTTGACGTTAAGATTGATCTTGTATGATCCTGCGGGCAGTGAATACGCGCTTGCCTCTTTGATTTCATATACATAATTCTCTGCGGCTTCGACTCCCGTTGCCCCCGTGGGCAGTGCCGCCATACCCGATATTGCGAGGATCACTGACGCTAGCGTCGCACACAATCTTCTCTTTTGTCTTTTCTTCATAAGTTTTCCTCCTTTTTCTTTCTCGGCTGTCATCTTTCCGCGATCGCCGTTGCTCTATTTTAACATGTGGGAGGGTTTTCTTTCAATCCACAATATTTGGCTATTAAGGGATATGTTTCCTTTTTTTTGTTTTTTGCTTTGTTTTTTTACTGAATTTTCCTGTATTTACACTATTTACTTTCAGTTTTTTGTCATATTTCCGTCATTTTTGCGCAAGATATCTTCGGACTCTCTTATTTCTACATTTGAGTGCGGATTTTTAGTTCTTCTTTTATCAATTTATTAAAGATTTTTCGGATCGGACGGTATTATTATGAGATATCTCGCGGATATTGCGCGCCAAGCACTCGAGTACCGAAGGCGCCGCAGGCGCAGGATCCATCCTCTTGCACTGGCGTGATAGCACGGATATATTTTGAGGAGACGGCTTCCGTCTCCTCTTTTTGCGCCGAATTTTAAAAAAGTGTTGACAAAACTCAAAAAGAGTGTTATAATCATCTAAACGCGATGACCGAAACAAGTAAGAAACGATTGCGGACAACAGAAAGCTGCCGGTTGATGAGAGGCGCGGAATGCTCGTTTCCCAATACATTCGTGAGCGGCATACCGAAAGGAGACGAGTAGGCTATGACGGGACGACCGTTATATCGGGAGGCTTTTATTGAAGTCCGTAAGGCTTGTCGGGTGACCGACGGCGAATCAAGGTGGTAACACGCGGAAGCGTCCTTGCAGAAATGCAGGGGCGTTTTATTTTGTAAAAATTTATTTTAACAGGAGATATAATATTATGAAAATTTATGAAGAGCTCGTTGCCAGAGGTCTTATCGCTCAGGTAACGAATGAAGAAGAGATCAAGAATATGATCAACGAGGGTAAGGCTACCTTCTACATCGGATTTGACCCTACGGCTGACTCTCTTCACGTAGGTCACTTTATGGCGCTCTGCCTTATGAAGAGACTTCAGATGGCAGGCAACAAGCCCGTCGTACTCATCGGCGGCGGTACGGCTATGGTCGGCGACCCCTCCGGCAGAACCGATATGCGCCAGATGATGACTACTGAGACCATCCAGCACAACTGCGACTGCTTCAAAAAGCAGATGGAGAGATTTATTGACTTCGGTGAGGGCAAGGCTATTATGGTGAACAATGCCGACTGGCTCCTCGGACTCAACTACGTTGACGTCCTTCGCGAGGTAGGCGCTTGCTTCTCGGTTAACCGTATGCTCACCGCAGAGTGCTACAAGCAGAGAATGGAAAAGGGTCTTTCCTTCCTTGAATTCAACTACATGATCATGCAGTCCTACGACTTCTACCACCTTTTCAAAGAATACGGCTGTAACATGCAGTTCGGCGGTGACGATCAGTGGTCGAATATGCTTGGCGGTACCGAGCTTATCAGACGCAAGCTCGGCAAGGACGCTCACGCGATGACCATTACCCTTCTCCTCAACAGCGAAGGTAAGAAGATGGGTAAGACCGCGTCGGGCGCTGTATGGCTTGATCCCGCAAAGACCACTCCCTACGACTTCTACCAGTACTGGAGAAACGTTGCCGACGCTGACGTATTAAAGTGCATCCGTATGCTTACCTTCCTCCCTCTCGAGCAGATCAACGAGATGGATTCATGGGAGGGCTCTCAGCTCAATACCGCAAAGGAGATCCTCGCATACGAGCTTACAAAGCTCGTTCACGGTGACGAGGAGGCAGATAAGGCTCAGGCTCAGGCCAAGGCTCTCTTCGGCGCGGGCGGTGAGGCTGATGCTCCTACTGCACAGATGCTCGAGGAGGACTTCTATATGGATGGCAAGACCGACGTTCTCACCATGCTCGTGAGAAGCGGACTCTGCAAGTCCAAGTCCGAGGCTCGCCAGGCGGTACAGCAGGGCGGTGTTTCGGTCGACGGCGAAAAGATCGCTGACATCAAGACCTTCTTTACTAAAGAAGACCTTAAGGACGGTAAGCTCCTCCGTAAAGGTAAAAAATCTTATATGAAGGTTGTATTTTAATTTCAACCAATAAGAATCGCCCTCTCGGCTCGAGAGGGCGGTTTTTTGTAACGGTATTTCAAATTTTGATTTGTCGGGGAGGCGAACAATCCCTCAGTCACGCGCAAGGCGTGACAGCTCCCTTTACACAAGGGAGCTTTGTTGGTGGATGTTCGTACGCATTATAGATGTGAAAACCTTTTAAGTTTAAAGAAAATTTCACTATATCCACGTTCTCCACCTTTCAGGTAAAGCTCCCTTGTGTAAAGGGAGCTGGCGCGCCTCCGTGCGCGTCTGAGGGATTGTTCGCGTCCCCTATAAATCGCAATTTTACGCTAATTCGCCGCGGAGGAAGGACATGATTTTCTTTTCCTCGCGGGAGACCTTGACCTGGGAGAGTCCCAACAGGTTTGCGACCTGCTGCTGAGTCATGTCGCGGTAATAGCGGAGGAGGACTATTTTTCGCCACTCGGGCGGCATTTTATTAATTGCTTGTCCGAGCGAGAGGCGGTCGGTGAGGTTCTCAAATTCGTCTGCCGACTCGCGGTCGGGGATGACCGAGTCGAGTGTTTTTGAATCCTCGCCGTACACATTATCCGAGAGCGAGTGGATGGGCGAGACGGCGTCGATGGCTATTGCCGCTTCCTCGACACTGACTCCCGCGTATGCGGCGAGCTCGACCACTCCTGCCTCTCTGCCCTCCTCGGTCATAATTCGGTTTTTCTCGCGCATTATCGTGATCCCCGTGCGCTTATATCCTCGGCTGACTCTTATCAGCCCGTCATCACGAAGATGCCGTCTGATCTCCCCGACGATGAGCGGCACTGCGTATGTCGAAAAGGCGGTTCCCCGCTCGATCTGAAAGCTGTTTATCGCCTTTATCATTCCTATCATTCCGATCTGCATAAGATCCTCAAACTCGGTTCCTCGGTCGCGAAATTTTAGCGCGAGGCTCTTTACAAGCGCTGTGTTCTCAATTATTAAGGCTTCGGTCGCGCTCTCGTCCCCTGCTTGCGCGCGGAGAATGAGGTCGCGGTTTCTCTGGTATCTTTCGTCATGTGCTTCGGTCGATTCTTCAAGGTCTCGTGTGTTTTCGGTGTTCATAAGCGTTCCCCTTGTGCTTTTTATCGGTTTAGCCGATTATGTATCTCTGCTCCGAAACACCTTATACATTACGATCTTCGTGCCTTTATCCGGCTTGGACGTGACCGATATCCTATCCGTGAAGCTCTCCATCACCGTAAAGCCCATTCCGCTCCTCTCTCCTGCTGCGTCGGTGGTGAAAAGCGGCTGACGTGCCTCCTTTACGTCGTCGATTCCGCATCCCTTATCCTTTATCTCGATCTTGGCTACTCTGCCCTCGAGAAGCGAGACTGTTATATATATCAGCCCGTCGGCGTGCCTGTACGCGTGTACGATACAGTTAGTAACTGCCTCGCTGACCGCGCATTTTATATCCGCAAGCTCCACGGCGCCGGGATCGAGCTGGGCGCAGAATGCCGCTACGGTCGCTCTTGCCATCCCCTCGTTTGCCGAGAGTGCGGGGAGCTTCAGCTGCATCTTATTTATTACCTTTCCCGAAAAAAGACTCTTTTTCATTTTGTCGTTCCTCCTTTTTCATCGGTTTGATTTTCGGCGTCCTTTTTTGACATGGTCGTGCCCTCGGGGACCCGTCTGTGGCATGCGCTTCTTCTCCTTATCTCTCTTGCCGCCGCGCGATGACCTTGTGCGCCATCCGTGACCTTTGAACGCATGATTGTTATTACTCTCTCCATACCCGCAAGACTCATTATCCTTTCCGTTGCGGGGCTTGGATCCAGCACGCAGGTCTCCCCACCCATGCTCTCCATAAGCGAATATCTTCCCATTATCAGCCCAAGTCCCGAGCTATCCATGAAATCCACCGCCGACATATCGATTATCAAACGGTGGGGGTGTCTTGACCTTATCATATCGTCCATACTCGTTCTTACCGCGCTCGCGCTGTGGTGGTCTATCTCCCCTCGGAGCTTGATCTTCAGGGTATGACCGTCAAACTCGCTGTCAAATCCCGGTTTTCTGTCTCTTTTTGCGCACATTTTTTTATCCTTTCGTTTTCTCTATCGTCTTTTATTTGATTTTATCACGGCGATGATGAAAAAGATGTCGAAGGGTGTTGTCGAATAATATTTTTAATAAATATACGTCTCTTTCTTGTCGGCGATGACAGGAAAGCTGCCCCACGTGTTTTTTTGCGTTTTTCTTTGTTACGGCGGGAAAGGTTAGTAGAACAAAAAAAGAGAAGTCCGAAGACTTCTCTTTTTCATATTAAATATACATTACTGCTTATTAGCCTCGATCACCTTCTGAGCTACGTTCATGGGAACTGTGTCGTATCCTGTTACGTTGTACTCGAAGGAGCCGCGTCCCTGTGTCATTGCACGGAGAACTGTCGGGTAGTCTGCAAGCTCTGCCTTGGGTGCTGCTGCGTGAACTACTGTGTAGCCGGGCTTCTCCTCAGCTGCGTCCATACCCATAACTGCTGCACGGCGCTTATTGAGGTCACCCATTACGTCACCGACCATGTACTCGGGAACGAGAACGTCGAGATCTCCAACGGGCTCGAGAAGCACGGGACCTGCCTGCTCAAGGCACTTCTTGTATGCGAGAGATGCAGCGGTCTTGAAGGAGATTTCATCCGAGTCTACGGGGTGGTAGGATCCGTCGTGGAGGTCTGCTGCAAGGCGAGTCATAGGATAACCGTACGCGCCCTTGAGCATTGCGTCCTGAAGTCCCTTTTCAACTGCGGGGTTGAAGTTCTTCGGAACTACGCCGCCGACAACAGATACTGTAAATGTGAGTCCCTCTTCCTCTGAGGGAGAGAACTTGATCCAAACGTGACCGAACTGACCCGATCCGCCGTTCTGCTTCTTATGCTTTCCTTCGACGTCGACCGTCTTTGTGATCTTCTCTCTGTAAGGAATAGCGGGGATCTCGTATCTTACGTTAACACCAAAGCGGTTCTTAAGGTTAGCCGCGAGGATGGTGAGGTGCATATCACCCATAGCGTAGATGAGCTGCTGGTTGGTCTCTGCGTTGTTCTCGTAACGGAGAGTTCTGTCTTCCTCGGTCATTCTTGCGATAGCCTGGGAGATCTTGCTCTCGTCCTTTGCGGTGAGAGGATACATTGCTCTGCAGTAGTAAGGTGTTGCGTACTTAACTGTCTTGTATGCAACGTTTCCTTCGAGAGAAAGTGTATCGCCTGTGTTTGTGTCGTTGAGCTTGGATACCATACCGATATCTCCGCATGCGAGCTCGTCAACCTCAAGCTGCTTGTTACCCTTCATGATGTAGATATGAGCAAGCTTCTCGTCAGAGCCGCTTCTCGAATTCTTAAGGGCCATATCCCTCTTTACAGCTCCGTTCATTACCTTGAAGAAGGACATCTTTCCTACGAACGGGTCTGCAACGGTCTTGAATACGAAGAGTGCGGGTGCGCCTTCAAGCTCGATAGCGGCATCAGCGCCGTCTGCATATGTCTCGACCTTCTTTGCGGTGTGTCTGGGGAAGGATGCGGCGATGGAGTCCATCATTGCGATAACGCCCCAAAGTCTTGTAGCCGCGCCACAGTATACGGGAGTAATTGTACCGTCGATGATACCCTGGTGGAGACCCTCAACGCACTCTTCCTTTGTGAAGGGCTCGCCCTCGAAGAACTTCTCCATAAGCTCCTCGCTGGTTCCTGCAACTGCCTCCCAAAGAACTTCCTTATATCTCTCGGCAGCTGCCTCGAGGTCGGGAGTCATATCTGTGGGGAATCTCTTTCCTGTGTCATCATATACGTAAGCCTGCATATCGAGAAGGTCTACCATCGTGATATCCTTACCGTTCTTACCTACGGGGATAAATACGGGGCAGAGAGACTTACCGAACTTCTCGTGAAGCTGATCGAAGGTTGCGTTGAAGTGCGCGTCGTAGTTATCGCACTTGTTGATGAAGAATGCCTTAGGAATACCTGCAGCCTCTGCCTTCTCCCAGGCGAGCTCTGTTCCTACTTCCATTCCTGCCTTGCCGTCTACGAGGATAACGCAAGAGTCGGCAACGCGCGCGCCCTGTGCTACCTCGCCCTCAAAGTCGAGATAACCGGGGGTATCTATAATATTGATCTTTACGTCCTTCCAGAAAACGTGTGCGAGGGATGCCGAGAGAGAGAACTTTCTTGCCTGTTCCTCTGCGTCATAGTCGCAAACTGTGTTACCGTCCGGTACGTTTCCGAGACGGTCTGTTCCGCCGCTGACGAAGAGCATAGCCTCTGCAAGAGAGGTCTTACCGCTTCCGCCGTGTCCTGCGAGGGCGATGTTACGGATCTGCTTTGTGCTGTACTGAGCCATTGTTCTTTTCCTTAAACCCGCAATATTTCACGGGTCCCTTTCATTATGTATGACTTTTTTAAATTACATTATTTTGGATATTTTTTTGAAAAACTTACAAATAATATAATCACGTATAAATATTATACAACATTCCATTCCTTTTTTCAACGATTTTTGGTCGTTTTTTTCTGCTCGATTAGTAGAAATTCAAACAAATTTTTTGTATATTTATTACAATTTAAGGGCAAAAATGCCCTTTTTACAACAAAAAACGGAGTGCCGAAGCACTCCGTTACGTTTTTATTTATCAGAGCTTTGAGAATCCGAAGCTATTTACAAGCGCGTCGATCTTCTGTCCGTTTCTGCACATAGGGCAGGTGTGAGAGGGATGCATCTCGTAATTGTCAAGGTCGTTGGGGTTGAATACCGAGTTTACGGGGTATTCCATACAGCTGTCGACCGTTGCGAATATAGATGCTATTCCAACTACCGATCCGCCGTAATAGTTTACAGCCTCGATAGCGGCTCTTGCGGTATATCCCGTATTCACAGACGCCGCGAGGATGAGGATATGCTTGCCCTCGATCATAGGTGCAAGGCTATCGCGGAAAAGGAGCTGGTTGCCAGACGTTGATTCGGGAGTTACGATATATATAGTTTGATGCGCGTTCATATTCATAAAGTCGCCGCGTGTAAGCTCGTCAGCAAGGCAGGTGCCTACGACCTGCATCTCGTCGAGGCAGAGTATCGTATCGACTATGGTATTCTTGGTATAATACGCCGCGAGCTCCTTTGCGAGTGCGCTCGCCTCTGACAGACGGGATTTCTGTACGGTGACATCAATGAAGTAATTACTGTGTGAGCGTCCCGTTGCAAAGTGTCCCTTTGAAACGCGGAGATAGAGGTTCTTACCCTTTGTCTTTACCTTATAAGTGGTCAATGTTGGCATTTTTGTGTCCTCCAATTAAGAAAGCTTGGGACACGGATATGCTCCGTGCCCCTCCGTAGTATTATTTTACAGTAATTCGCCCTTTCTGTCAAGGGAGATTTTAACATTTTGTTAAAATTCAACAATTGGCGGCTTCTCGATTATACGAATTTGATAAAAGTCGGTTTTGTTTATGCGAAACAGCGCGAAAAAGATTATGCACAGATTCGAATTTTGATCACCAACGGCCTATCACGTATTCATTTGAAACAGTTCCCGCATTTGGTATAACCTGTTTTATACAAATCTTCAATGTTTCCCTCGTAAACGACACGGTTTTCGGGCAGGATAAGATCGCCTGTGCCGCAGGTGGTCTTGTGGATCTTTTTTGAGCGAATATTCAGGACGTATTTCTCGGTTTTCTTTTGATCACATTCCGTATTCTCGCATTCCTCGTCGGGATCTTCAAAATAATACGGCGGATCTGATTCAATGGTGAAAATATTGTCGGGATCTATTGACGGCTCGGATTCATAATAGTCATCAGCGTGGAAAAAGCACGCTGAAACAAGGCAAAGTACAACCGCACACAGCAAAAAAACTTTTATAAATTGACGTTTGAATTTCATAATGATGCTCCATAATAAAACTGAACTGAGCATATTATAACACCAAGCGGTGTTAAAAGTCAATACCGTACGGTGTTTATGAATATAATTAATCTATTCTTACATCAAAGAGGTTTTTATGTTCATATACAGACGAGTTCGTGATCTTCGCGAGGATCACGATAAAACTCAAAAGGAAATTGCCCAATATCTCAATATGCAGGTAACCGTATATCAGCGCTATGAGCGCGGAGAACGAGAGCTGCCTCTTTGGGCGGCGATCAAGCTTGCAGATTATTACAAGGTCTCGCTTGACTATCTTGTTGGGCGTGAATAAAAGATCCGTCACGAGGTCATGACGGATCTTTTTTTATTTAAGAGCGAATATCGTTTCCGCATTTTTTCGCGTAATACGAGCCAATTCGTCGTAGGTGATACCGTGTATGTCTGCGGCTGTCTGTGCGGTATTTTTCATATACACAGAGTTATTGAGCTTGCCGCGATATGGCACGGGCGCGAGATACGGTGCGTCTGTCTCGATAAGCAATCGGTCGAGCGGCACAGCGGCACACGCCTCGCGTACCTTGCTCGCGTTTTTGAAGGTCAGAGTTCCCGAAAAGGAGATATACCATCCCCTTTTGACTATCTCGCGGACCATCTCCGCGCTCATCGAACAGCTATGTATGATTCCCCGTACGTTCGGGTATTTGCTGATCATATCAAATGTATCGCCGTGGGCGTCTCTGTTGTGTACTATTACGGGTAAATTATACTTCTCGGCAAGCTGCATCTGTCCGTCAAAGTACTTGTACTGCGTTTCCTTATCGACAGGCTGCCAATAGTAATCGAAGCCGATCTCGCCAACTGCGACGATCTTATTTTCCCTTCTCTTTTCCTCCGTACAAAGAAGCTCCTCGATCGCGGCGATCGAGCCTGCGACGTCATCCTTGCAGATGTTCTGCGCGTCGGACGGGTGAATACCGACCGCAGCATAGACGAAGTCATATTTTTTTGCAAGGTCGATCGAGACGTACCGGTCCGAAGGCAGTGCGCCGACGTTTACGACTGCGCAGACCGTTTCTCTGAACTCCTCGGATGACAGTATCGCATCCGCGCCGCCCTCTATCTCATTGAATTTCGCATCAAAATAGTGCGCGTGAGTGTCAAATATCTTTTCCATTATCTGTAATCAAACCTCTCTCCCGTGCGTTCTGCTTTATCTCTGCCGCCGCTCATTTCGGTTATCTTCTGCGAAAGCGCGTCGACCGCGGTTTCCTTTACCGCAAAGGAAACTGTGACCTTGTCTGTGAAATCCGTGTTGTCTATTATCGCGTTGAAGGTTGGCAGGATGACCGAGTATTTCTGATAGTCGGAATATGAGCAATCAAGCCTTAACTCGGTATATTTTTCGTAGGTTACTATCTCAGCCGCGTCGAGCGCGATCTTGGTCCCGTGCGAATACGCTCTGACAAGTCCGCCCGCGCCGAGAAGTATTCCTCCAAAATAGCGCGTGACGACAACAACGCAGTCGCACACTCCGCTTTTCCTTATCGTCTCGAGCATAGGCACTCCCGCCGTTCCCTGTGGCTCGCCGTCGTCCGAGTATCTCGCGACGATACCGCCCTTCAATAGGTACGCCCAGCAGTTATGTGTGGCATCGCTATATTCCTTTTTCTTTGCCTTCACGTATTCCATTGCCTCCTCCTCGGAGGTTACGTGCTTGGCGTGCCCGATGAATATCGAGCGCCTTTCCTCAAATTCGTCCGAGCCCTCGCCTGCAAGCGTTGTGTAAAGCTCGGCTTTCGTTTCTTCTGTCATAAATAATCCTTTAATAAATAAATTGGGGTTTAGCGGGGACTTCACGGCTTGGGCGCGAAGCGGTATTAAGTTTCGGTCAAGCCTTTTCAAAGGCTTGCGCCGATCCAACGCGCGGAGCGTTGGTCGCCGTCCGCAGACGGCGAAATTCCTTATCATTCAAAGCGCCACAGAAGGGTGAATGCCAAGCCAGGGGCTTGGCAGAGGGGAACCACACAAGTGGGGGGTTCCCCTGACGAAACAAAGGCTATCTTAATTCTTTGTCCGCTTTTTTCTTTGGCACAAGAGGCGCAAGAAAAAAGCTTGGCAAAAAAGAAACGCTGCAGGAAAGATTTCGCCGCGTGCGCGCGGCGACCAACGCTCCGCGCGTTGGATTGGCGGTCGCTTTTTGGAAAAAGCGACGTAAAAACTTTCATTCGCTTCGCACTAAACCGTTCGACAAATTAAAATTTGAAAAATTAATATTCTTCTTTTTCGGGGGGATTTGTGTCGTATTTTCTCATCATTCCGCGGATCTTGGCATCGACGGTTGCTACGACGGTGACGTATTCTGCGCCGTAGTCGACCTCCTCGACGGTGGCGTCCTTATAGAGGCGGTTGAGCGCGCCTGCCTCGGAGTTGGGTATTTTGAAGGTAACTCTCGCTTTGCCTCCGTTGATCATTTCAACGAGCATCTCTGCGAGCTTATCGCATCCGTCGCCTGTGAGCGCGGAGACCTGAACTACCTTTTCTCTATGTCTTGTTCTGTCGATTATGGGGTCGTCGAAGGTGCCTCGGTCGCACTTATTAAAGACGTAAAGCGTTGGCTTCTCTCCCGCGCCAAGCTCCTCGAGCGTTTGCTCGGTACATTCGAGCTGCGAGAGGTATTCGGGGTCTGACGCGTCAGCGAGGATCATAATAATATCCGCGCAGACCGCCTCGTCGAGCGTTGAGCGGAACGCGTTTACAAGATGGTGGGGCAGCTTTCTGATAAAACCGACCGTGTCGGTCAGCAGCACTGTTTCTCCGCTTGGAAGCTCGTACTTTCTCGTCGTTGGGTCGAGTGTCGCGAAGAGCTTATCCTCCGCAAGTATTCCCGCATCTGTGAGTCTGTTGAGCAGTGTTGATTTGCCTGCGTTCGTATATCCGACGATCGCTATTTTTTTAAGGCCGCTACGGTCTCTTGCGGCTCTCATCGTTCTTCTTGTGCTTGCGAGCTTTTCAAGCTCCTCCTCAAGCGCAACTATGCGCCTTTTTATATGTCGGCGGTCACTCTCGAGCTTTGACTCACCGGGGCCTCTTGTTCCGATTCCTCCTCCGAGTCTTGACAGCTCCGCGCCCTTTCCGATAAGTCTCGGCGCTGTGTACTTGAGCTGTGCCAGCTCGACCTGTAATTTTCCCTCTCCGCTCGTTGCGTGGAGCGCGAAGATATCAAGAATGAGCATTGAGCGGTCGATGACGTTTACGTCATTTCCGATATCATCCTCGAGGTTTCTTATTTGTGCGGGAGAAAGCTCCTCGTCAAATATAACAAGCTTGACGCCGTTATTTTCGCAAAGCTCGGCTATCTCCTGAACCTTACCTTTTCCGATCAGGGTTCTCGGGTCGGGTGTGCTTTTGTTCTGTATAACCGTGGCGAAGACCTCTCCACCTGCGGTGTCGAGCAGTCTTTCAAGCTCCTTCATTGATATCTCGGCTTCCTCGACCTCTCCGTCCGTGACGATTCCGACGAGTATTGCCTTTGATCTTATTTCTTCTTTATTGAATTCCATATATCTCTTCCTTTGTGAACGTATTTTTGAATTTCCGGGATCTGTTCAACTATATTTTTAACGCAAAAGAGATCGCACATTCGTGCGATCTCTCTGATATGCTACGGACAGAAATCGCCCGTATATGCGTCGTATGACCAAGATTACTTGTTGAGTCCCTCGAGTCTCTTCTTGAACTTATCAACGCGTCCGCCTGCATCAACAAACTTCTGCTTGCCGGTGAAGAAGGGGTGGCACTTGGAGCAAACTTCTACTCTGATCTCGCTTCCCTTTGTGGACTTTGTAACAACGGTCTCGCCGCATGCGCACTTGATAACGCACTCTTCGTACTTGGGCTGAATAGCTTCCTTCATTTCTTTTTACCTCACAAAATTATTTCACTGTTATTTGGCAGTGATTTCACAAGTAGAGTCATTATATCACTTTTTTGTGTGGTTGTCAATAGTTTTTTTGAAAATTTATATCCGCTCGGATATTTTTTCACTCCTGATCGGAAATGACCGATGCATCTGCGGCTTTTCTCTTTCCGATAATGTCAAGTCTTACAATTCCTACTATGGCGGAGATCAGTATTCCCGAGTGCATCAGGATATAGACGTATGCGAGAGTGTATACATCGTACGCTATCCAGAAGATGGGGTTGATCGCCGCGAAGATGCGGTAATATGACGGCTTTTTCTGCGCTACGGACAAAGCAAAGAATATTGCAGCCGCCGCGGGCAGAAGATCAAAGATGTTCTGATACACCAAAAGTGAGCACGCAAAATATGACGCGCAAAACGCGACGGTTACGATCGGGTGAGGGCTTTTACCCTTTTTGCCGTAAAAATACATTATTATGGATTGGACTACAGCTATAATACTTATTCCAAGTCCGGATATTCCGCCAAGCAAGAGATATGTCAGACCTGCAAGAAAATTTGATGTTATCAGACAAATCAGTATCATATTCATTTTTTTAAGCTGCATACAGAGAATTGCGATGACCGTTGTCACCACGCTTATGCTCTGCGCTATCCAGAATGCTACCTGCGGATCCATTTTACACCTCTCTCAAAGCTTCATTACCTTTGCGATGACGTCGCCGATATAGTTTGCCATTCGCTTGAAGCCCTCGTCGTTCGGGTGGGTGAGGTCGAGGGTAAGATCCTCAACGTTCTCGCCGTTGAAGAATGCCGAGCCGTCGATAAAGTAGACGTTTTTATCCCCAGCGGCTCTTGCCTCGAGATAGCTCTGCATCACCACGTCGCGACGGGTGATATTGTCCTCGTTGAAATAGAAATTGGGTCTTGTAACCATAAAATAGGGGATGTCGGGGTGCTTTTCTCTTATCTTGAGATATACGTTGTGGTGAGTCTTGCGGAGATGCTCGGGGTTTGGCGCGTTATGGTCGTAGTCGGATACGAACGCGCACATCGGGAGCGTTGACATATACTCTACTATTGCGTTCTCACCTAAACACGCGCCCGAAAAACCAAGGCAGGTATAGTCTACGTTGTATTTGCGCGAGATGAGTGCCTCGTATGCTCTTCCCGGTCTTGAAGCGCAGGCGCCTTGCGTGATCGAAGAGCCGTAATAGACTATGGGAAGCTCATTTTGATAGGGCTTTGAGTACTCCTTGAGGCTCGCGCCTTCGCAAAGTCCTATTTCAAATTCGTTTACCTCGCCGTAGAGGGGGAGATAAACCGTTACGTCATGCTCGCCCTCGGGCATTTTGATCTCGACCGAGCTTGCTGCCTCGCCGTTCGGCTTTATTGCGCCCGTATAGACAGATCCATGCGGATAATCGATATAAAGATCCGCGCCGTGACGTGCCATAGCAGTCATGTGCCAGGTCGAATAATACTCTCCTTTGATCTTCAATACGACTACCTCGGCATCTGTGCGGAAGCGTACTCTTCCTCCCGACGTGTGTGTGTGGAGTCTATGAACCTCGCTGCTTGTGTTTTTCGCGACCTCCTCGGGTAATCTGCGAAATCCGTTTTTTTCTATGTCTCCGTAAAGTCCGTATACCTTAAAGGGAGTCTCCCAAACCTTGTAAAACTTAATATTTTCCATTTTCCACCTCCGCGGTAAATTTGCTACGGACATTATAGCACCGACACGTCTTTTTGTCAATAAGAATATGTAAACAAGTTGCGATTTGTCGGTGACTTGGAGCCGTCCCGCTCCCCCCACCCCTCCCCCCGACATCCGTGTGCGGATGTCTCCCCCCTCGCGGTCTCGCTGCGGCTCGGTCACATCGCGGCTCTGACAGTCCACCGGACTGTCATTCACTACCGCGATGCCGCTTCGCTACCCCGAGGGGGAGAGCGAGATTAATTTTTGGTGGGTGTTATTAATGAATTGCGGTTTATCGGTCTGTTACGCCTTCCCCAGCGGGGAAGGGGGACATACGCCACAAGGCGAGTAGTGGGCTATCCTCCTACGCTGTGCGTTTTGGGTGGATGAGGAGGTCGCCCTTTTGTGGGCTTTGCGTCTGTAAAAAAGCTTTGTTTCGTCGCAAAAGAATCCTTATGCTACAAAACAAAATCCACGATACACCCGTGGCGCGCGTCCTAATGGCGACCTCCTCATCCACCACCTTCGGTGGTCCCCCTTCTCCGCTGGAGAAGGCTATTCGCGACAGTTCGATAAATCAAAATTTGAAAGAATGAAAAATTGCGGTTTATCGAACGGTCTACAATGTAGGGCGGGGGCTTGCTCCCGCCGTAAAAACCCTTTTAGATTAACGCCACGGCGGGAGCAAGCCCCCGCCCTACAGTGCGAAGCGTATTGAAAGTTTTTGCGGAGCTTTTTTCCAAAAAGCGACTCGCCGAAGGCACCGATAAATCAAAATTTGAATATAAAACTCACAAAATAATGGCTTAGCTCATACTCTTATATCAGGCAATCACAACGACGGATTTGGGAGGAGCATATATGAACAATGATACTTTATCGGGCTTTGGCTATATGATAGTCCGCGTGACGACGGCGAGGGGCGCGATCCCGCTTGAGGGGGCGGTCGTGACCGTCAGCAATTATCGCCCCGAATTTGAGGGCGGTCGGGGCGACACGATCGCAGTCTACACAACGAACAGCTCGGGACTTACCGAGCGTTTTTCCCTTCCCGCTCCGCCGAGGGCGTTATCTATGTCGCCCGGAAACGGTAAGAGCTACGAGACCTACAATATAAGTGTAGCGAAGGACGGTTACTATCAGCAATACTATATCAACGCGCCTGTTTTCGAGGGCATTACCTCGATTCAGAACGCGGATATGATCCCTCTGCCAGACAACGGTCAGACAGATAACTTCACGCCCGAGGGAAATATCTTTTTCGAAACAGAAAACGGTGCGCTTGAGGGAAACGGAGAGGAGGTGGATAGATGAACACGGCAAGAGTCCCTTACATACCTGAGTTTATCACGGTGCATCTCGGCTCGCCCGATTCGGATGCTCCTAACGTGACCGTTCCGTTTGTTGACTACATTGCAAACGTTGCGTCAAGCGAGATATATCCGACATGGCCCGAGAGCGCGATCCGCGCTAACATGTACGCGCAGATCTCCTTTGCGCTCAACCGCATCTACACCGAATATTATCGCACGCGCGGATATGATTTTGATATTACCAACTCAATTGCGATAGATCAATCCTTTGTTAACGGGCGGGATATATTTGACAATATTCAGAGGCTTGCGCGTGAGCTTTTTACAAGCTACATATCAAGGCAGGGCTTCGTAGAGCCGCTTTACGCACAATACTGCGACGGCATTGAGATACAGTGCAACGGTCTGTCTCAATGGGGCAGTGTGACGCTTGCAGAGCAAGGCTATTCTCCTTATGAGATCCTTACCTACTATTATGGAGATAACATTGACATTGTGAGCGATGCCGAGGTGAGAGGCTTGAGCGCGACTCTCCCTCTTTACCCGCTACAGACGGGAAGCACGGGTGATGACGTGCGTGTCCTTCAAATACGGCTCAACCGCATATCCGACAATTATTCCGCTATACCGAAGATCAATCCGCCCTTTGGCGTTTTCTCTTTTGATACCGAGGAGGCGGTAAAGGAATTTCAGCGCGCCTTTAACCTTACTCCCGACGGCATCGTAGGGCAGACGACCTGGTACACTGTTCAGCAGATATACAACAGTGTAAAGCGGCTCAATGATCTCAATTCCGAGGGGCTGTCCCTCTCCGATGTGACTCAACAGTTCCCCGGGGTATTGCAACAGGGGGACAACAATTTCGGCGTGAGTGCGTTACAGTACTACCTAAGCTATCTTTCGGATTTTTACACCTCGATCCCTCGCGTATCTGTCGACGGTATATTCGGGCAAGATACTGCCGACGCCGTCAGAGCCGCGCAGAGAGAATTCGGACTTGATATTGACGGTGTCGTGGGAGCTTTGACCTGGCGCGCGATATACAACGCTTATATTGGAATCGTTTCGACTGTTCCGCTTGAGTATTTTGAGGGCAACACCGTTCCTTTCCCCGGCGTTTTCCTGCGCATAGGTGTTGAGGATGACTCGGTCAGATTGCTCCAGGAATATCTCAACTTTATATCGCGATATATTGATGAGATACCCTCGGTCAATCCGACGGGGTATTTCGGCACAAGGACTCAGGAGGCGGTCGTCGCGTTTCAAAATTATTACGGTGTGACTCCGTCAGGCATAGTCGGTCCTGTGGTCTGGGGTGGAATTACCGATCTTTATACCGATCTTTACAATGGAAGCCGTCTGCGTGACGGTCAGTTTCCCGGCTTTAATGTCGGTGAGTGAAAGGAGGAGACGATGGTTGACAATGCTTTTGAACGTGACGCGATAATGAATATTCAGAGGTATCTGCGGCATCTCTCGTTTGGTGATGATGAGATCGTAGAGCTTCCTCTTGACGGTATCTGGGACAGCGCGACGCGTGATGCGCTTATCGGTTTCCAGAAGAAAATGGGGCTCCTTCCCACGGGAACGGTAGATAGAGAGACCTTTGATATTCTCAAGCGAGAATATGATCGCTCTGTTGCCCTTAATTCCCCTCCCGCAAGGATCGATCTTTTTCCGCGTGAGCCGAAGGGGTATTCCTTGAGGGACGGTGACACGGGTATACTCGTTGATACTGTTCAATATATTCTCTCGGAGCTTGAGCGGCTCTACTCTCTCCCCGAGATAAAAAGAAGCGGGGTCTATGACCCCGAGACTGCGCAAGCCATCTCATATTTTCAAGAACGCAACAGTATTCCGTCTACGGGTCGCGTTGACCGTGAGACCTGGGATGCCCTAGCCGTGCAGCATAATCTCCTTGATAAGTACAATGAATAAAATAAAAGTCCCCTTGCACTGCAAGGGGAGTTTTATACTTCAAATTTTGATTTGTCGAACTGTTTAAATTGAATTTCACGGCTATAAATTTACTCCACGGTACGCTTTGCGCCGTAGGGACCGACGTCCCCGGCGGTCCGCAAAGCAAACGCCTACAAAACCCTTATGGCTGAAAAGAAACAATCGTATCGAAGCGGACCGCCGGGGACGTCGGTCCCTACGGTTGTTGGGTGTCGTTTGACTTATAGCCGTGAAGCTTTTTAAATGGGTTTGCAATTATTATCCCACCGATAAACCCCAATTTGTCAAAACAATCAAATTCTTCTGACCTTGCCGTCGAGTGCAATTGAGCGCTTATGCGCTTCAATTACGGAATCGACCTCTTTTGCCGATTCGGTATAGAAGAGAAAATGACGGTCTGTGATCTTAGCTCGGACAAGCTCGTCCTGTCTATCCGACATACACGTTGGCAGGCTATTGAGGACGATATTTCTATGCTCCGATTCGCGAATTATCGGGAAGATAAAGCCGCGGCGATCCTTCATTTCCGCTCTGTTTTCCGCGCATATCTCGCAGGCGCGTTTGTCACCGTACAGCTCCTTGATAACGCACTTTTCGAGAGTCATAAGCGGCACTCTACCGTACACGATCGCAGCCTTTGCTCCTTCGAGATCACGAAGCTGCGGCATGGTAAGCTCTGCAGACGCTACGTAGCTTTCAAAGCCCATTTCCTCGAAAAATGCCGCGCTTTGCGAGTTTCCTATATTGAAGCGGAAATCAGCGATCATTTTTACGCTCGGAAGGTACTTTCTGACAAGAGATATCTGTCCGAGATTTGAGATTATCGCGTATTCGGGGTCGTATTTTGCCGCATTGGTGAGCAACTCCGCTGTCTTTTTCTCCTCGGAATCAAATACCACTACGGGCATTACAAAGCCGTTTGACTTTGTGTTTCCAAGCGCGTATTTTTCAAGCGGAAGCGTGATCACGTCAAAGAAATCCTCTGCCGTGTCGGTTATTTGATCGGATGTGAAAAATCTTCCGACCTGCCTGTTCTTCGGGGAGCTTTGACATTTTTTGAACTCTTTTTTGCCGACAACAAGCTCTTTTTTATCTGTTATTGCGGATATGAGTCTTTCCGCACCGTCACGTCTGAGCGAGTTGATCGCAGACATTGGCAATATACATTCTCCCCTGATCTCGCACTCGAGTTTGCCAAGCGTGAAGGGGGTATCACCGAGCTTTGAAAGATTTTTGCGCAGGGAGTCCTCTCCAAGCGGCGCGTTGATCGCCTTTTGCGCTATATCTCCCGTGACGGTGACTGACGTTGCACCTTTTTTGAGAGTCAGTCTTATAGGCTCGCCTTCGGCAAGGTACACCGACATATCTATGGGTGTTTTCCTCGTTATTTTATTGAATTTTTCTACCTCGCGGGAGGCTTGCTTATCTTCCTCGCTTCTCACACCGAGCATTCCGCGTCCGATCGCTCTTTTGTAATACGAATCGGTAAATCCGCCGCGCGAGAAGAAGTCCGCGAGCCGTTGCATATCGGCTCTTGATGCATCTCTGCCGCCGTCGAGCAGCTCTCTCCACACGCTCGTGACACCGCGAACGTACTCGGGTGATTTCATTCTACCCTCGATCTTGAGTGATGCGACACCGCTGTCAATTATTTCCCTTATATGCTCGGCGAGCGAGAGATCCTTGAGCGACATAGGGTATCTCTCTCCCACTCTCTGTCCCTCACACGCGTAAGGCAAACGACATGGCTGAGCGCAGAGACCGCGGTTGCCGCTTCTGCCGCCCACGAGCGAAGAAAAGAGGCACTGTCCCGAATGGCTGACGCAGAGAGCGCCGTGAATGAATATCTCGACCTCAAGCGACGTACCTCTGACAAGGCTTAATATATCTTCGTGCGAGAGCTCTCTTGCGGGAACGACTCGCTCAAATCCACGCTTCTCAAGCTCGTGCGCACCAAGCGTATTATGTATACTCATCTGCGTGCTTGCGTGAAGCGGAATTTCGGGCAAATAGGAGCGCAAAAGCTCCGCCGCGCCTATGTCCGACACGATGAACGCATCTATCCCCGCTCTCGCGGAGCTTTCCGCGGCGTGCAAAAGGTCGCTCATTTCTCTGTCGTACACCATAGTGTTGACGGTCTGATAGAGCTTGACTCCGTACGAGTGCGCGAGCCTTATCGCCTCGCTCATCTCATCCTCGCCAAAGTTCTTGGCGTTTATTCGTGCATTAAAGGAGGCGCCTCCCATATATATAGCGTCAGCGCCTCCGTCTATTGCTGCCTTTAACGCTTCAAACGACCCTGCGGGGCTTAAAAGTTCAGGCAAATTTCTATTCATATTCTATTCTCTCAGATATCACTGAAGGTGAGAAGATCAAACATAGATCCAACACGGCTCTTGTTCGGATTCTTCTTGGGAGCTTCCTTCTGCTCGGGCTCTGCCTTTACGGGCTCTTCCTCCTTGGCACTCTCGTCAGCGGTGATCTCGGAAACCTTTGCGGTAGGCACGCTTCCCGTCTTCTGCGCCTCCTCAATTGCCGCGCGGAGCTTGAGGTTCTCTATCTCAAGTCTTGCCTTTTCTCTTTCAAGAGCAACGGTAAGCGACTCTGCGCGTCTGTTCTTTTCGTCCTCCTTCTTGAGCTGATCCTCAAGAGAAGCGATCTCGTCGCGGAGCGCGTCTATCTCTTCTTTAGCCTTTACCTTATCCGCGCAAAGATCAAGCGCGCAAAGAAGCGCTGCCTGGGTCTTGGGACAATACTTGCTCTTGAGCAATATCTCCCTCATCTTTCTGTCGATAACTCCTACTATGTACTCTACCGTTTCGGGAGCCTCGTCAACTGTGACGTTAAGCTCTACGTCTGCGATTGAAAGAGTATACTTCTGCTTCATTTTTGTCTTCCTCCGATATATATGTGATGTAATTATTTTCAAAATACACTTGAAAATGGGGATGATCTGTTGTATAATGGATTGTATACTATTAAAAAGTACATTCCCTTATTTATTATAATACAAAATCGCGAATATTTAAAGAGGTTTTGCAAATTTTTTTCCCGAAAGTGAGATTTTTTTATGGGACTTCTTCAAAAATGCAGGAGAATAGTCGTCAAGGTGGGATCATCTACTCTTACGCACTCCACCGGAGCGCTTGATCTGCGCAGAATCGAAAGGCTTGCAAAAACGCTCTCCGACCTTAAAAACACGGGCAAGGAGGTTGTGCTTGTCTCATCGGGAGCGGTCAGTGCAGGTATTGCCAAGTCCGCGCTCGGACACCGCCCCTATTCCCTTGAGGAAAAGCAAGCTATGGCTTCTATCGGTCAGAGCGAGCTTATGAAGATATACGACCGTTTCTTCTCCGACTACGGTCACAAGGTGGCCCAGATCCTTATGACACGCGACGTCGTGGACAATCCCGTTCGCCGTGTAGCAGCCGAAAATACATTTAATACGCTGCTTCGGATGGGATGCGTGCCGATAGTCAACGAAAACGACGCGGTATCTACCGACGAGCTTACCAAATTCGGAGGAAACGATATTCTCTCGGCGCACGTTGCCAATCTTTGCCGCGCCGATATACTTATAAATCTTTCGGACATTGACGGTCTTTACGACAGTGACCCGAGAAAAAATCCCAACGCGAAATTTATTGAGCGGGTCGAGGACATCGACGCTATCCTATCATGTGCCGGAGGAGCCGGTACCGAGCGAGGCACGGGCGGTATGGAGGCAAAGCTGACTGCCGCGAAGATGGTCACGGAAAACGGAATTCCAATGTTCATTATGAACGGCGCCGAGCCCGAGATACTCTACGAGCTTCTCGACGGCAAGCACGTCGGAACATATTTCACCGCGAAAAAGCAGAATGAAGATTGACGGCAAGAAGGAGGTCTTATTGCCATATGAATAAATTTGAAAAGGATATTCTTGAGAGCGAGCTTGGTCTTAATACTCTTGCCATTAAGGATATCGCCCCTGATGACGAGGATCGGGAGCCATCCGACGACGCTTTCGCGGATTGTCTTACGGAGGGATCTGTTGACGGCGAGACGGATCGAAGCGAAAGCTTTGACGAAATCGATGACTACGCAGAGCAGTTGAAGATCGACGACGCACTTCTCGGCTCCGACGGCGAGGATGAGGCGGAAGAACTCGACCGATACCAGGATGAGCTGGATCTCAGCAGTCTTAATGAAGGCGAAGGAAAGTCCTCAGCTGTCGATGGCAAAAAAGACGGAAGCACGCTTTATCACGAGACGGTTTTGCTTATGGAGTCAGGAGAAATAGGGATCAATCACGGAATTGCTCTGCTCAAGAAAAACGGCTTGGGCGGACACGCTCTCTCCTGGATATTATTAGGTCAGCTCTACTCTGACAAAAGAAGCGCTATATACAATCCTGCGCTCGCGTTCGAGTGCTATTCGAATGCCGCTTCACTTGGATTTGGTGAGGGACATTACAATCTCGGTATATGCTATGCAAAAGGCTTGGGCTGTGAAAAAAATCCTCAGATGGCGGTCGAGTGCTTTACTGAGGGTGCCAAGGACTTCAATCCGAATTGCATCTGCGCGCTCGGAATGTGCTACGAGTATGGCATAGGATGCGAAATAAACTATGAATATGCTTTCAATCTATATGAGAAGGGCTGTGAGCTTGGTCATCCCGAGGCGGCAAATAACCTCGGCGGATGCTATTTCTACGGTCATGGAATCGAGCAGAATAAGGAATTGGCGATCGAGACCTACAAGCGAGCCGCTTCTCTTGGAAGCTCCAATGCGGAATGCAGATTGGGAATTATCTACGAGACCGGTGACGGTTGCTTCGCTGATCCGGAGCAGGCGGTCACATGCTACAAGAATGCGGCAAAGGCTAAAAATGCGATAGCGCTGTTCAAGCTCGGAGTTTGCTACGACAAGGGAATCGCGGTCGATCAGAACTTCAATTCCGCGTACAAATGCTTCAACCGTGCCGCAGCTCTCGGTTATGATCCCGCAAAATACGAGGCGGGTAAAAGATGTGTTTCAGGCAGAGGAACAAAGAAAAATTACGACGAGGCATATAAGCTCTTTATGTCAGCTGCGCAGAACGGATACGCCCCTGCTCATTATGAGGTCGCAAACTGCTTCTTCGACGGGCTCGGAGCTGTAAAGGATCGCACAAGCGCGTACAAATACTATTGCCGCGCTTACGACTCAGACCCGGGCTCACGTGCGGATGCTGCATACAGAATAGGTCTTTGTCAGCTTAAGGGATTTGGTACCGAAAAGGACGTCGATGAGGCGTTTGAATGGTTCAGAACGGGCGCGGGACTCGGCTCTGCCGAGGCTACGTATATGCTTGGCGAATGTTATTATTTCGGCGTGGGTACTGCCGCTGACGCAAAAACCGCCGTGGATTGTTTTATCCGTGCCGCGCAAAAGGCTGACAGAACGGAGGATGACAGAGAAAAATTCGTTCCCCTCTATCTTGCCTTGGCACAGTGCTATGAAAAGGGGATCGGTACAGACAGAGATCCCTCTAAGGCTATCGTTCTTTATAAAAAAGCCGCCGAAACGGGTGTTGACGAGGCGATGTTCCAGGCGGGGCGCGCTATAACCGAAGGTGTTGGAATGAGAGCGGAATATGCCGCCGCCAGACCTTACATATTGCGTGCCGCAAGAAGAAGCTACGTTCCCGCTATGCTGATGATCGGTAGATTTGCCGACGAGGGCAAAGGAGTAAAGCAGAATTATGACGACGCGGAGGGCTGGTTTCTCAAGGTCGTTAATTCCGATAAAGAGCCGCAGATGTCTGCGTACGATTTCCCGGATAGATTTGCTGAGGGGCTTAAGCTCTATACAGAATCAAAGATCGAGGCCCAATATAAGCTGGGTATGCTTGTCGCGCGTAGGGGCGACAGTATTGCAAGTTATGCCAAAGCGTTCGAGTACGTTGCCCTTTCCGCTTCTATGGGACATATACCCGCTCAGTACGAGATCACCAGAATCTATGCCGTAGGCGGAGATCTTGCACAGTATTATAACAGCCCCGACTTTGTTGCGGATGCCAAGACGGAAGAGATCGATGCGACTCAGACAAAAGAGACGCTCGGAGATGCACTCAATAAGCTTGGAGATACCTTCTTTGACGGAAAAACCTCGCTGAAGAAAAACGAGGCGGCTGCCGCAAGATGCTACCGCTTTGCTGCTCAGATCGGTCAGATCGACGCTTGCTATAGCTACGGTTGGTGCCTGCGCCACGGAGTTGGAGTTCATGAGAACGACTTCGAGGCGGCAAAATGGCTTAAGATCGCTGCTGATAAGGGTAATGGAAATGCCGCTTACAGTTACGGCCTTTGCTGTGAGGAGGGCTCGGGCACCGGTGTGAAGAATAAGCGTGAGGCTATCTATTATTACAGACTCGCCGCGGGCATGGGACACGCAGACGCCGCAAAGCGTTTCCAGCTTCTCACCAAGGGTATCGAGGAATAATTTCCCACCCAATGAAAAAATATAAAAAAAGATGTTGACAAATCAACTTTTGTGTGCTATAATACAAACGTTGATTTGTCAACTATTTTTTCAAGGGAGCTTTTTATGGATAATTCAATGATAGAACGCTTTGAGCAGTTTACATACTCGATAAACGGAATTTACAGATACGTGCTGAAGATAGAGCGCGACGAGATGGAAAAATACGGCTTTCGCGCCTCTTACGCTTTGTATCTTGCAGTGATGTCCCGATTTCCCGAGGGCTTGACCTCTGCAAGACTCAGTGAGCTTTGCGACAGAGACAAGGCGGGCATATCCCGTATCGTTGCTGAAATGGAAGAAAACGGTCTTATTACGAGAAAGACGAATAACGAGAATTTCTACCGAGCAAGGCTGGTCCTGACCGACAAAGGAAGAGAAATATCCGAATTCGTTCAGAGAAAGGCGATATCCGCGGTTTTGCTGGCAGGCGGAGACATTTCGGACGAGGACAGAAAAATTTTCTACGACTGTCTTACTCATATTGCGGCAAATCTGAAAAAAATCAGTCTTGATGGCTTGCAGGAAAGCGTTGAAAAGGAGAAGGAATGAGCGTAAAGGTAATTGTTGACTCCACCGTGATCTGGCTGACAGTTACAGAGAAAGAATAAAGATAGTTCCCCTGACCGTTCGTTTCGGAAACGAGCAGTACTTGGACAGAGTTGAGCTTGGTGCAATGGAGTTTTACGAAAAGCTTGTTACAAGTGACGTTATGCCCTCCACAAGTCAGGCGAATTATTCGGATTTTGAGAGAGTGTTTGCCGAGGAAACCCGCGACGCAAGCGAGCTTGTGGTTATTACCCTCTCATCAAAGCTGTCGGGAACGTATAACAGCGCGATGATCGCGGCGGAGGAATACAAGGACAAGGTTTTCGTCGTTGACAGTCAGTCTGTAAGCATCGGCGCCGGAATTCTTGCTGAATTTGCAGTGGAGCTTGCACGCGCAGGACTTAACGCGCGAGGAATCGTCAAGCGCCTGAATGTCGAGCGCGAAAACGTTAAGATCATCGCGATGTTTGACACTCTTGAATACTTGAAAAGGGGCGGAAGAATATCTGCAACGGCGGCTTTTGCGGGAAGCTTGCTTTCCCTAAAGCCCATTATTACAGTGAAAGACGGTGAGATCTCCATTCTCGGAAAGGCTCGCGGCACAAAGCACGCCAACGGGTATCTGATCAAGGAGGTTGAGCGCGTCGGAATAAACTTCAATAAGCCCTGGCTCCTTGGATATACGGGAACCGACGATTCTGCTATTCAGGGATACATGGAGGAGGCTAAACACCTCTGGGAGGGCAATTCAGAGCCGATAGAAACTGCAATTGTTGGCAGTGTCGTCGGAACACATGCAGGCCCCGGGGCGATCGCAATCGCTTTTTTCAAGAAATAAATAAAAAATTGGGACACCTTGCAAAAAAAGGTGTCCCATACTTATATTGATTTGATATGCGGATTGTGATATAATCACAAATGTCAGAAATAATTTAGGAGATATGTATCTTGGATAAGAAAAAATATATAAGGGATAATCTTTTTGTGTTTATCTGTGCCGCCGTCACGTTTTGTGCAGTTCTCTCTACCGCGATAATTTTCAAGCAGCACCCTTTAAAGGCGCTTCCGCTTTTTATCTCGCTTGTCGTTATGCTCTTGCAGTCGCGAGTCAGCAGATACGCTTTTTTACTCGGCGGTCTCAACTCTATACTATACGCGATCTCGTATGCTCTTATGGGTCTATATGCTAGCGCCATATATGCCTTCGTCAGCTCATTTCCTCTTCAGATCATAACCTTTATCAATTGGAAAAGGAAGACGAAAGACGGTGTGACAGAGCTTAGAAAAATGAGTTGGGGTGTGCGAGGGCTCGTTCTTCTGGGATTTGCGGTTATCTGGCCGTTGGTCTATTTCACGGTAAGCTCGCTCCCCGGTGCTACCCAAAGCATTCTTGACGTTACGGGAACACTGCTCGGTATAGTAATAACCGTGCTCAGTATGCTCCGCTTTTCAGAGTACGCGCCGCTCAACCTTGTGAGCGTTTGTATATCGCTTACAACGCATACTATGATCTTTATGTCCGACATATCCAACATAACCTACGTGATCTACACCGTATACAGCGGTATATGTTTGATTGCGGCAATGGTTAGAATGAAGAAAGCAAAATTGGTGAAGTGAACAATCTTCAGAAGAGAGCAGCAGGGCTCTCTTCTTTTCAATAAATTGGGGTTTATCGGGATGCGGGGGGATGCGGGGACGCGTGCCTCCGGCGGGTCGCTTTTTGAAAAAAGCTCCGCAAAAACTTCCCTTATATTGGGTCCTTTTAGGGTGGCGTAGGATTTTTCGCCGCAAGCGGCTAAAAAAATCCCTCACTGACGTTTTTGTATTGATAGGGTGTTAAACCCAGCCGATAAAAAACCTTTAACCATAAAGAAAAACTATGTTAAAGAAAGCCTTTCAAACGATTTTAAATACACTTGCAACACGATAGCAGTGGGGCTATGTAGATGCGACACGGTGTAGATTGATAAACCGTCTTAACTTGTATAAAATATACTTTGGGGTTTTGGGGGTGTGGGGGGCTTTTTTCCCTGGAAAAGCCCCCCCACGCGCTTCCCCCGTCCTCACCGACAAATCAAAATTTGAAAAACTGAAAAAAGCGGTGTGTCCCGGAGGGCACACCGCTTTGATTATTCGGGGTTGTGGGTTTGATTATTTGTGCTTATAGAGCTTTGCGAGGCCGCCTTCGCTCGTCTCACGGTAGTGATGCGAGAGGTCGATACCTGTCTGATACATAGTTTCGACGACGAGGTCGAAGGATATTTTTCTACTGTCGGAGAGGAAGTTTGCAAGAGAAAGCGAGTTTATAGCTCTCATTGCAGCGACCGCGTTTCTCTCGATACAGGGGATCTGCACGAGTCCGCAGACGGGGTCGCATGTGAGTCCCAGGTGATGCTCAAGCGATATTTCCGCTGCGTACTCTATCTGGTCTATTCCCATATAGAAAAGCTCCGCGAGAGCCGCCGCTGCCATCGAGCAAGCCGTGCCTATCTCCGCCTGACAGCCGCACTCCGCACCGCTGACCGATGCGTTCGTCGCGACTATCTGTCCGACAAGTCCTGCGACCGCAAGCGCACGGACGACGTCCTTGTCCGAAAATCCATTTTTCTCCTGCATATAGCACAACACCGCGGGAAGAACACCGCACGAGCCACAGGTCGGGGCGGTTACGATCAGACCGCAGTCGGCATTCTGCTCGCTCACCGCGAACGCGTACGAGCAGACGAGTCTGTTCTCTCTTGTCTGCGGACTCTCGTCTATATGTCTCTGGTTATAGAGTCTCTGCGCCTTTCTGTTTACGCCAAGACCGCCGGGAAGCTCGCCGGTGTGAGTAAGTCCCTCGCGAATGGCGTTCTGCATCGTGCGCCAGACGTCGAGAAGGAAGCTCTTGAAATCCTCGTCCTCGTGCTCGAAAACGTAGTCGGATAGACGGATATTTCTGCGCTTACAGACCTCTGCGATTTCGGTGAAGGTTGAAAGCTCGTATTTTGGCGTGTTCTCTCCCGTGCTCTCTCCGACCACCTTGATCTCGCCGCCACCTATCGACAAGACGGTCATATCCGCTACCTGTTTGTCGCCGATATAGCCCTTGAAATTGAGGGTGTTCGGATGCTCGAGCTCTAATGTATCGTCGTTATTGAATATTACCTCGGTCGGTATAGTCGCGAGAGTGTCAAGGATAGCACGGTCGGTTCCGTGTCCCTTGCCCGTCTTTGAAAGCGAGCCGTAGAGTGTTACGACCACCCTTTCAACGTCGGGATATCGCATAAGGAACTTTTCCGCCGCGAATGCGGGCCCCATAGTATGTGAGCTTGAGGGTCCTATACCTACCTTGAATAGATTGCGTACAGATTTCATTTATTTATCCGTCCTTTTACACTTTTTTGTGTTTATACTGATATTATAAACCATTTTTCATTTTAAGTCAACAAAAAACAGCGGAAAACGTACTGCTTTCCGCTGGATTTTTTGTTTTAATTATTTCTCCTCGAGGAAAATAACGATCTTTCTGTTATTCTCGCTTCCAATGGAGTTGGTGGACACGCCTGCGATGTTCTGGATCTCGGAGTGGATGATCCTTCTCTCGTAGGGGTTCATAGGCTCGAGCATTACGCTCTTCTTCTGCTTGAGAACTCTGTCTGCCATTCTTCTTGCGAGCGCTCTGAGAGTCTCCTCACGTCTTGCGCGGTAGTTCTCTGCATCAACCGAGATCTTTACGTAGGGAGGCTTCACACCGTCGACCTTCTTGTTAGCCGCAAGGTTTGCGAGATACTGGAGGCTGTCAAGTGTATCACCGTGGTGACCGATAAGCACGCCTGCGCCCTCACCCTGAATGTCGATGAGCTTGCAATCCTTATCGCTTCCCTCTGCATCCTTCATCTCGACCGTTACGTCAAGACCCATATCCTTTACGAGCTGCTCGATGAAGTTGAGTGCGAAGAGCTCGCCCTTGAATACCTTCTTTGCGCTGATCTTTGCGGGGACTGCGCCGATTCCGAAAAGTCCCTTCTTAGGCTCCTCAACGACGGTGTACTCGATCTCCTCGGCACTCTTTGCGCCAAGCTCTGCTACCGCCGCGGCAACGGCATCCTCTACCGTTTTGCCTGTTACGATAATTTCATTATTCACTGTAATTCTCCTATTGTTCGCTTGCGCGATTTAGTCTTCCTTGTTTTTCTTTCCGAAGAGGCGGGTCTTTTTCTCTGTTCTTTCCGCCTTGTCGCTCTCGTCCTTGAGAGACGCACCCTCGGTCATCTGATTGCTTGCTGTCTTCTCTTCCTTGACGGGCTCTTCCTCTGTCTCGGGCTGAACGGGTCTGTAATTGCCCTTTTCGTCGTAGTCCTCGTCGTCGATGTGGTGGAGAGAACGGACCTTGCCCGCGTTTGCGGATTTGACGATCTTCTTGGGCTGCTGTTTACTGAGGATCTCCTTCTCTGCCTCCTTATAATCCTCCTCCGTAAAGGTGGGAAGGGGCATAGCCTTGCTCATGATAAACTGCTTTACAACACCGATGATGCTCTTGAAGATCCAGTATACACCTACTGCCGCGGGAACGATGAAGGTCATCCATACGCTCATCAGGGGCATTGTGATGTCCATCATATTGTTCGAGCATGCCTGCTGACGGTCGTCAGCGTTCTGCGTGGGCTGGAAGGTGAACTTTCTGTTTATCTTCATTGTTGCGAAGTAAACGACAAAGGTCAATACGGGAAGCATAAGAAGCCATCCGTTGACGCTTGAGAAGAGGTCGAAGCTGGGTGTAAGACCGAAGTTGATGGGTCCTACGAAGAAGTTTGCGGGAACCTCGTTGATTCTCTGGATCTCTGTAAATACTGCCTCGCCGTTTGCACAGAAGGTCTTGATTGACTCAAATGCCTCGGGACCGAGCTCCTTGATCTTACTGAAGATCTCGATCGAGCCGTTGGCTGATGCGAGCTTCATTCCAAGTCCGCCTGCGTCTGCGCCGGACGTGATATAGGCATAAAGAACGCTGATGAGTTCTCTTGAGCCGCCGCACACGTACTGTATCGGGTCAACTACGAGCCAATAAAGCACGATGAGTATGGGGAACTGTAAGAGAAGCTGGAGACAACCCGACATAGGGTTGAAGTTTTCCTTTTGATAAAGCTCCTGGATCTCCTGAGTGACCTTCTGCTGTGTCGCCTGGTCGTTTCTGCCTGCATACTTTTTACGGATAGCCATTTCCTTGGGTCTGAGTCTTGCCTGCTTTATCGAGTTCTTCTGCTGCTTTATTGCAAAGGGAAGCATAATGATCTCGAGGATGATTGCAAAGACGAACAGTGTAAGAAGATAGCTTCCTGCCGGCATTATCGCGGTGATCCAGCCGAGGAATACTCCGATGTAGGAGAGAAGCTTGTCGAGAAAGCCTGTGCTTGCCTCAAGATTTACTGTGGTATTTGCCCAACCATCCTTCGGTGCCTCGGTGTTGATCACGGTGTTGCTTCCGCATCCCGTCATTACGACCGCAAGGATCGAAAGAAGAGCAAGTGCAAGTGCTATTCTCGTGCAGATCTTTCTTTTGCTTTGTGTGTTCATGCTGTTTTTAGTCCTCTCGTTCTGTTTTTGTGTTTGTGGACTCTTGTTGCGCTTCAAGCTCGAGATCGTAATTGAACACGAACCTGTCGCGACCGTCATTTCCGATTTCAACGTCATCCCTGCCCTTTTTATTTCTGAGACCTGTCAGCGGTACGGGGTCGTATCCTCCGGGGCAAAACGGATTGCACCTGAATATACGCGATACCGTCAATATGATCCCAACGAAAAAGCCGCGTTTCTGAAATGCCTCGAGGGCATAGGCTGAGCATGTAGGCGTGAACCTACAGCAGGGCTTCGATTTTAAGGGTGAGAGAAATTTTCTGTAAAAGCGGATCAATGCTATGCATATGTGCTTCATTTGTCCTTGCCCGGTTGCTCGGCAAACATATCGAGCTTCTTTATGGCATATCGCATCTCGTTCTCGATCTCAAAGGCTTTCCTGCCCTCGATCTCAGGCTTTGCGCTGACGACTATAAGATATCCCGTTTTAAGCTTGTCCTCGAGAGAGGCATACGCCGCTCTGATTATTCGCTTTGCACGGTTTCTCTTTACCGCAGTTCCTATCTTCTTCGACACCGAGATGCCGAATCGGTTAACTATCAGCCTTTGAGGATGACTTTTCTGTAAGAGCTTTGCATGGGTGTCCTTTAATACGTAGATGCAAATGTATCTTCCGAAAAAGTGCTTTCCCTGCCTATATGCCTTATTATAAAGATGGTGTTCTTTTATTGCGGGAAATTTCATAGAGCATCACCTCGCGTTTCTTGTCTTGCGCTTCCGTTAATTTGATTATTCCCCTCTTTATTCCGATTCTAATGCCCGAGAGGCAGGCTTTTTACGATTTTTTTCTTTTTGAGAAAAAGACTCTTTTTTACAAATTTGTATTTAAATGTAAAAATTCCTCTAAACGCTAAAAACCCCGATGACAGACCTACGATAGCTCGAAGTTATTCATGTCATCGGCGTTTTTATGTTACCAAAATATTGGAACTGGTTTTAAATTAGTGGGTAAGTCTCTTTCTGCCCTTTGCACGACGTCTCTTGAGAACTGCTCTGCCGTCTGCAGTCTTCATTCTCTTTCTGAAGCCATGCTCCTTTTTTCTCTGACGCTTTTTGGGTTGGTAAGTTCTGAGCATTCTGATGCACCTCCTTGAGTAGTTGTTCGGAAGCGTTAGTCGACGGTCGGCACGATTCCGACCGAAATAGCACAGGCTATTTTACGCTTTTACACAATGACGTCCTTTATTATACACTAAAGGCATCGGTTTTGTCAAGTGTTTTTTGAAATTTTTTGAAATTTTTTTCTTCTATATATTAATTGAAACAAAGACGTGTGACTTGAACTTTTATTCGGGAATCTTGGCGATGGTCTTTTTGTAAACTATGACAAAGAAGACAAGGCTTGCGATGACCGACATTATCTCTGCTATCGGGAATGCCCACCATACTATCTCTGCCTTGCCCGACATTGCAAGCAGGAAGGCTACGGGGATAAGCACCACGAGCTGACGGGCGATGGAAACGAACATTGAATATATGCTCTTTCCAAGTGCCTGGAACACCGATCCCGCTATAATGCAGAAGCCCGCAAATACGAATGAAAGCGAGATTATTCTCAGACAAGGGACCGCGATCGAGAGAGAGATCGGATCGTGCATATTAAAGAATCCGAGAAGCATTTCGGGTAAGAGCTGGAACACGGCAAGACCTATTGCCATATATCCTATCGCGTAGATCATTCCGAGCTTGACCGTACCCATCATTCTCTTTCTCTTCTGCGCGCCATAGTTGAATGCGACTATCGGAACTATTCCGTTATTGAGTCCGAATACGGGCATGAAAATGAAGCTCTGGAGCTTGAAATATACGCCGAAGGAGGTCTGCGCTATCTGACCCACGGTCTGCTTTGCTCCCTCGACTACCGTTGTAAATCCGTTGAGTATGCTGTTGAAGAGCACGTTCATTACCGATCCTATCGATGCCATTACGATGGATGGAACACCGATAGCGTATATCTTGCCTATTATCGTTCCGCTTGGACGGAAGCCCTTGAGTGAAAGGCTTATTTCCTTATTGTACTTCGCGTTGAGGAACACACCGAGTATGAATGCCGCGATCTGGCCGATGACGGTTGCTATCGCCGCGCCTGTGATGCCCATTCCAAAGCCGAAATCAAGTCCGGGGATGATGATTCCAAGTCCGTTATCAAAAATAAATATAGGGTCGAGGATGATATTTATGATCGCACCGACACCCTGCGTTATCATTGCAAGGTGAGTCTTTCCGGTTGAGATCATCAGTCGCTCCATTACTATCTGACCGAATATTCCGAACGAAAAGATAAAGCAGACGGACAGATAGTCAACTCCGAAGTCGATGACCTCTCTGACACCTGTCATCCAGCTCATATACATCTCCATACATGTAAATCCAAGCACGAGGAACACGATATAGCTGCAAAGAGCCAGGAATACTCCGTTTATCGCTATTTTGTTTGCGGTTTTATGGTCTTTTTCGCCTAGGCTTTTTGACAGCAGCGCGTTGATTCCGACACCCGTTCCCGATGCGACCGCGATCATAAAGTTCTGCGCGGCGAATGCGAGGGATATTGCCGTAAGCTCGTTCTGTGTTTCGGAAATTCTTGCGACGTAAAGGCTGTCTATTATGTTGTATAGCGCCTGCACGAGCATTGATGCCACCATCGGCAGGGCCATCGAGATAAGAAGCTTATTTATGGGCATCGTGCCCATTTTGTTTTCTTTTATAGCCGGCACATCCTGTGCCACCGTTTCATTTTGTGCCATTTTTTCTTCCTTTTTTGTGTTTTTCTGCAATTATTCCCCGCTTTTTGTGCTAATACTGTAAAAATGCAGAACATTCCAATAATAACATATTATCTTCCTTTTGTCAATAGCTTTTTCTCGCTTTGTGCTTTTTCAAATTTTGATTTGTCGGTGAGGACGGGGAAGCGCGTGGGGGACTTTTCCAGGGAAAAAAGTCCCCCACACCCCCAAAACCCCAAAGTATATTTTATACAAGTTAAGACGGTTTATCTATCTACACCGTGTCGCATCTGCATAGCCCCACTGCTATCGTGTTGCAAGTGTATTTAAAATCGTTTGAAAGGCTTTCTTTAACTTAGTTTTTCTTTATGGTTAAAGTTTTTTTATCGGCTGGGTTTAACACCCTATCAATACAAAAACGTCAGTGAGGGATTTTTTTAGCCGCTTGCGGCGAAAAATCCTACGCCACCCTAAAAGGACCTAATATAAGGGAAGTTTTTGCGGAGCTTTTTTCAAAAAGCGACCCGCCGGAGGCACGCGTCCCCGCATCCCCCCGCGTCCCCGCTAAACCGCAATTTGTTATTCTTTTTATAAATTCACTTGACGGGAGGAGGCTTTTAATGGTATAATGTGTTGAATAGGAAAAAAGGAGGTGTTGATATGGATTTCATAAAGGAAGCGGATTTCCGCAAGGAGATAAAAAGCTCGCCGCGAGCGGCTTATCTTTTCTTTGGAGACGAGGACTATATGAAAAAGTTCGCGCTCGATACCGCCGTTCAGGCGATATCCCCTGAGCCGTCCTTTGCTTTTTTCAACGAGATCCGTCTTGACTCCTTTTCATACTCCCCCGAGGCTCTTGTAGATGCGTTTATGCCTGCGCCTATGATGGCGGACAGAAAGCTTGTCGTTCTCTCGGGTCTTGACATCAACTCTATGAGGTCATTCGAGGTTGAGGCTCTCTGTCAGGCGGTCGATGCTATTGAGGATTATGATTACAACACGCTGATCATCTCTGCGAGTGCAGACAAGCTCGACGCGGGAAATATGCCGAAGTGCCCCTCCTCGCTTGTGCAGAAGCTTGCGGAGCATCTCACCCCCGTATATTTTGAAAAAAATTCTCCTGCCCGTCTTGCCGCTTGGGTTGGAAAGCACTTTGAACACAACGGTGTTATCGCGTCCGCCGAGATCTGCGCTCTCGTTATCGACCGATGTGGCAGAGATATGTTCAATCTCGCCAACGAGACAGACAAGCTCTCCTTCTACGTTCTCAAAAACGGAAGGCAGGAGGTCACGCACGAGGACGTTATGAGCATTGCGACTCCCTCAAGCGAATTTGACACCTTTGCTCTTTCAAACGCTATCGGCGCGCGCAGACGTGACGAGGCTCTGGAGATCCTTCGCGATATGAAGGGACGCAGGCTTGATCCCATTATAATCATCAGCGAGATCACTAAGACGGTTTGTGAGATGCTGTCGGTCGCTGTTCTTCGTGCCGACGGTATGACTCAGCGAGAGATATCCGAAGCTTTGAAGATCCATGAGTACAGGCTCGGAATTATACTCCGTACCCTCCCCGACGAGCAGATGTGCAGGCTGATGCTAACACGCTGCCACGATGCCGATCTTGAGATCAAATCCTTCAGAAACGGCTTTGAGGTGCTTGAAACTCTTATATGCACGATTTGATGCGAATCTATTGACATTATTTGAAATTTGGTATATAATTATGGGTGGAATGCGGGTCGTTCGACTCGAATAAATACAGAAAGGAATATTACTATGACATTTAACATTCAGCTTAAAGAGATCAATGACGTTTATAAGCTCGTCAATATCCTCGTTGGATTTGAAGGCGACGTTGACCTTGAGTCCGGCAGATATAAGGTGGACGGTAAGTCTATTCTCGGTATCTTCTCGCTCGATCTCCGTCAGCCTATAAAGCTTACTTACGATCAGGAGGCAGGCGCTGAAAAGCTTCGCAGCCAGCTCGAGCCCTTCATCATCGACTAAAAAACAACAAGGGCGGGTCACCGCCCTTTTGTAAATTGCGGTTTATAGGGGACGCGAGGGGGATGCGGGGACGCGTGCCTCCGGCGGGTCGCTTTTTGAAAAAAGCTCCGCAAAAACTTCCCTTATATTAGGTCCTTATAGGGTGGCGTAGGATTTTTCGCCACCAAAGGTGGCTAAAAAAATCCCTCACTG
>SVRT01000017.1 GCA_015064685.1 Oscillospiraceae bacterium | reverse complement strand
ACAGAGAAAGTGACCAATTGAGTATGTTCGACCCACGGGACCCATTTATGGGTAGTAAGTAACAATTGCATGGCTGGCAGGCCAATACGAAGCGCACTTGTGCGCCGCCAGTATCCTTAGGGCTATGGTAACGGTTTCGGCAGATAAGAACCCGGAATATAGCACCAATCCTGGTAATGCAACGCAGGATCAAGTATTTTTGCTCAGCATAATCGAGGTTTACAAGTATTTCAGTTCCGATATTGCAAGACAGTGTAAGCCTACGGATTATGCGGTTGCATGTGGAGCAGAAGTTTATGACAACGACGGCAACGGTAGTTGGTGGCTGCGGTCGCCTGGGGAAGATCAGGGTCATGCCGCATATGTCTGCAGTGGCGACATCTTAGAGTACGGCGGAGCATTCGGCTACAACTCTTATTCTGGTCGGACTGTCCGCCCCGCTTTGTGGATTGATCTGGGTCCTTTATCATAAAACTAAAGGAGGCAAAAATAATGTCGCTCTTCAAATGTAAAATGTGCGGTGGTTCATTAGAAATCGCCGCAGGAACAACAGTAATAGAATGCGAGTATTGCGGAACACAGCAAACACTTCCCAAGCTCGACGATGACAAGCGTGCGAATATGTATGACCGCGCAAATCATTTCCGCCGCAACAATGAATTTGACAAGGCAATGGGAATATACGAGAATATCCTCAACGAGGACAACACCGATGCGGAAGCATATTGGTCGCTCGTTCTTTGCCGATACGGTATCGAATACGTAGAAGATCCCACATCGCACAAACGCATTCCTACTGTAAACAGAGCGCAATTTACCTCAATTTTTGATGACGATAACTACAAGTCCGCTTTGCAATATGCAGACAGCTATCAGCGAACGATCTACGAGGCAGAAGCCAAGGCAATCAACGAAATACAAAAAGGCATTCTTGCAATCTCGCAGAAGGAAGAGCCTTTTGACGTATTTATCTGTTACAAGGAAAGTGATAATAACGGAAGAAGAACACCCGACAGCGTTTTGGCACAGGACTTGTACTATCAGCTGAAGCAAGAGGGTTTCAAGGTTTTCTTTGCGCGTATCACTCTTGAGGATAAGCTCGGCAGTGCATACGAGCCTTATATCTTTGCCGCGCTCAACAGTGCAAAGGTGATGGTCGTTCTCGGTACAAAGCCCGAGTTTTTCAATGCTGTTTGGGTGAAAAACGAATGGAGCCGTTATCTCGCACTCATCAAGCAGGGACAGAAGAAGATGCTCATTCCTGCCTATAAGGATATGGATCCTTATGACCTGCCGGAAGAATTTTCCCATCTTCAGGCGCAGGATATGTCCAAGCTTGGATTTATGCAGGATTTGATTCGAGGTATCAAGAAGATTGCAAAATCCGATGAGCCGAAAACAACCGTAGTCAAAGAAACGGTCGTTACCAACGCTTCCGCCAATACTGCTCCTCTTATCAAGCGTGTGTTTATGTTTCTTGAGGATTCCAAGTGGTCGGAGGCAAACGAGTATTGCGAAAAGGTTCTTGACGTTGATCCAGAGTGTGCCGAGGCGTATCTTGGAAAGTTGTTGGCGGAATTGAAGGTTCAGCGCAAAACGAGCCTTGAATTTTACAGCAGACCTTTTGATTACACTGACAATTACAATAAAATCGTTCGTTTTGGTAGCGATGCGTTGGTTAACGAATTGAAGCGATACAACGTCACTATCCTCGAGCGCAATGAAGCAAAACGCAAAGAGGACATTTTCATCGCAGCCTCGGAACTTGCAAAACAAGAGACTTCCGATAAGCAATTGGCCGCAGCTGAAGAATTCAAAAAAATTCCCGGATATCGCGATTCGGATGCGAGAGTGAAAGAATGCATTGCGAAATCTAAGGAGCTCGGTGAGATTGAGCGCAAGGATGCGATTTATGCCGAGGCACTTGATGATATGAAGAAAAACGGTATTTCAAGTATCGAAAGTGCTATCAAAAAATTTCAATCTGTTATTGCGTGGAAGGACTCTGAGAATAAGATTGAGGAATGCAATAAGAAGATTGCTAACATCAAGGATCAGCAAGAGCAAAAAAGGATCGCAGATGAAAAAGCCTCTAAAAAGAGAAAAAAGATTATTGCTATCGTAGCGTCTTGCATATGTGCTGTTATTGCTTTTATCATCATTTTTAATATTCCACCCGTTAAATACAGTAGGGCTATGAATGCGATTGAGAAACAGGATTACGTAAAGGCATATGAAATATTAATTACTATCGAAAATTACAAAGATAGTGCCGCGCAAATTAGTGACATCAAGCCAGATTATCATATTGCCTTAATAAAAAAAGCTTCTGTTGGAGATGTTGTAAAATTTGGTGCATATGAGCAGGATGGCAATACAAGCAACGGAAAAGAGGATATAGAATGGGAAATCCTCGAAATCCGAGGAAACAAGGTGCTGCTTATTAGTGATAAAATTCTTGACGTACAACCCTATCATGCAGCGGAAACAGGTGAATATATTACTTGGGAAAAATGTTCTTTACGTGCATGGCTGAACTCGACATTTTACAATACTGCTTTTAGTGAAAAATGTCAGTCCAAGATATCAACTACTACTGTAATTGCTCATTCTATGAGTAGCATGTTAGATCCTGGAAATAACACTCAAGATAAAGTGTTTTTATTATCTGGTGCAGATGTTAATAAATATCACCCGAGCCAAGCTTCTGAAACCGAATATGGTTCAAATCCGGGCTGCTGGTGGTTAACAAGTCCAAGCGGTTATGCATTGGGATTGGCGTATGCCGAGGTCGTTTGGAATGATGGTGAAATGACCGTATATCACAAGGATTGGTCGGCAGGCGTTAGACCTGTAATTTGGGTTGAAATAGATTGACAAGGAGAATTTTATGATGAGTAATAAAATAATCATGCCAACAAAAGAAGAAGTAAAGATATTATTATCCTTAATGATTGAAAACAAATTTATCTATGAGCAAACCGTCGGTGAACTGCTTGGATTAAAATGGGTTGACTCTTTAATGCCCAAGATCAAGGATGAGCAGGAATGGGGATACGAAGGATTAAATCAATTCTTTATCGATAATGATATTGCCCCTACCTGCACATTGAAAGAAGCTCTTGACAAACTGAATAAAAACTAATTCTATTTTACTTTAATCAAACACACTATAAGTGTTTGAAATAAAAACAAGGAGGAACTGAGATGAAAGTTCTGCTATTAGTAGTCTCGGTGTCTCTCTTGGTATTGTAGTGCGTCAAAACCACTGCAAAAATCAAGGGAGTCCCGAACCCTGATTGGGTAGACGTTACGATAAATATCCTCAAAGCAGTCAAATGCCTCTTGTAGGTGATATCGCTAATTCTACTTTAAGCGGGAGGTTGCAAAACCTAAGAGCGCCGTCAAACCGACGGCGCTCTTAAATTGTTATTTTAATCCTTATCTGTTAATTCATTTTGAAGCTACGGATTCTGTTGCCCTTGCGGCGATCGGAATTGAAAGCGCAAACGCGCAGGCGCCTGAGATGAGCTTTGCGATTATCATCGGGAAGGTATACGCGCCGCTGGTCTCGCTATACGCCATCGTGAACGCGAGGTGTCCGCCGAAGGTGAACGCCGCCGAGATGGCGAACGCGGAGTTGATTATTATTCCACGGCGGTCCATTTTATTGACCATTTCAAAGGTTGGTGTGCTTGAAACTATGGTTGTGACGAGTCCGAGCGTGCTTTGATCGTTGATCTTCAGCTTTCTTGCAAGGAATGCAAGCGGCTTTTTGAGTATTTTTGATACTACAAACATAAGCGGAAATGCGCCCGAGAGGACGATCGCCGCGTTGACGCATACCATTCCGCCCTCGCTGATAGGCGCGAGTCCGGGGATGGTCTTAAATCCTGTGAGAGCCTCGATCATACTTGCGACGAGTCCTATTGTGATAATGACCTTCATTGCGATTCCGAGTCCGTAGAATATCTTGACGGTGATCTTCTGCGCGAGCATAAGTCCGAGAGCTACGAGCGCGGAGAGGAGAATGAGCGGCGCGAGATTCCACATAAGCGCGAGAAATGGGATCTTCAGTATGAGTCCCGAGATGATGCATCCGACGGGAATGGTGACTATTCCGCAGAGCATTCCGAGGAACATGTCGTTATATCTTTCCTTTTTGACGACGCCGAGTGCGTAGGGAATTGTGTAGGATATCGTGCATCCCATCATTGACGAGACGACGAGGGCATTGAAGCCGCCTAAAGCTTCGTCCTTCATTATTTCGAATGCGAGAGGAGTTCCGCCCGAGTCGTTTGCAAGTATCGATGCCGCGAAGATCGACGGGTCGATGCCGATCGCGTTATAGACTGCGTCGAACGCGGGGGCGGTGAAAAGCGCAATCGAGGGGGCGAGGACTATGACACCGATCATCGTGAGTGCCATATTTCCAAGCAGCATAAAGCCCTTTTCAAATTCCGCGCCGAGTCCGAATTTGTTTCCTATTATGCGGTCAAGTGCGCCGAGAATGGCGAAGACCAGCATTATTATTGATAAAACGTTCATGTCTTAAAGCTCCACGGCAGTAAAGCCGTCCTTTGTCAGTATGTATTTTTCCCTAAAGCCTGCCTCTATAAGAAGCTCACGCGCCTGATCAAAGCCTGTTTTGAGGTGTCTTGCGTCGTGGCAATCGGATGAAATGATCGCACCGAATCCGCGCGCCTTAAGCTCACGAAGGAGGGGGAGCGAGGGATAGGGGGTGGTGCGGTAGCCGCGCGAGATCGCGCCGGTGTTTACCTCGAAAAAGGGAATCTTGCCGCGGAGGGCGTCCATAGCGTCGGTCGCAGACTTGAGGTATTCCTTTGAATCTACGTCGAAGAAGCGTTCGATCTCGATGTTTTTGGTGTGTATGTCAAAGTGACCGATTATGTCGAAATCTCCGTATTCGGGGAGGGTTGCGAGCTGCGCGTAGTATTCGTTTGAAAATGCCATTCCGTCGCCCGAAAACTCGGTCTCGATCACGTTATGGACGAACTCTGCGGAGCGGTCAAAGGCGACGTATTTTTCACCCATTTTAAGATAGTGACAAGCACCTATGAGGTAGTCGTAGCCCGAAAGATCAACACCCGAATACATATCGAATTCGAGTCCTAAAAAGAGGTCGATTTTGCCGGCATATTTTTCTTTCAGCTCGGATATCTCCTTTTTATAAGCCTCGGTTTTTTCAAGTGTTGTGATCGGGTATGATGCGGTAGAGTAAAATGTGTAGCTATGTCCCGAAAAGCCCAACGACTCAAAGCCCTGAGCGATAGCCGATTCTATCATTTCGACGGGTGTATCTTTGCCGTCACAGTACGTCGAGTGTGTATGTAAATTCTGTAAGTTTTTCATTGTCATCCCTCCAAACAGAGATATTATAGTACTTTTTAGTTCTTTTGTCAAGGAAAAGGAATGATTTTATTTATCTTATTTATTTCATCGTTCTGCGGTAGGTGCCGGGGGTCATACCGGAATGTTTTTTGAAGTAGGTATTAAAGTAATATTCGTTCGCAAATCCCATTTCTTCACTTATCGCGCGCAAAGAAAGCGCGGGATTTGAGAGCAGCCTTTCTATTTGCTTGCAACGCGTGCGCCTTATATATTCCGAAATGTGTATACCTTCCTCGCGTAAAAATATTCTTGTGAGCTGCTTGGGACTGATACAGCAATAGTCGGCAACCTCGGGGACGGTGAGCGGTGTATGCACGTTATCGTTGATATACTGCTTTGCCATTAAGTATCTTTGGTCGGGGGCATCGGAGACGTTTTGCGTCTGCGTTGGCTCCGCGCCGACTTCGCGTAGTATAAGCAGGAGACATTCAAGCGCACGGCTTGCGATGATCTCATGAGAGAAGGGTAGCTTTTTTTGTTTTTCGTCGGATATTATTGCAATAGAGTCGAAAAATGATCGAGGCATATTGCAGAGAGTGTACTTGTTTGGCAGATTGACCCTTTCAACGGCCGCGCAAAAGGTGAAGGCGTATTTTTCGGTATTCGGTGCGCTTGATAAGAGTGTGTGGGATGTGTATGGGGGAATGAGCAGGAAATTCTCCGACGGAACGGATATTTCTTTGCCGTCAACTTCGTAGGTTTGGGAGCCTTCTTTGATGATATGTATCTCAAATTCCGAGTGATGATGTCTCTTTTTTGTGATCAGCAAACGGTCGCGGTCGACGGTGATATGCTTCAGATAACAACGCTCAATACCGAGTGTATAAAGCTTGTCATTTTGTATATCGGCATTGGTTTGGCGGTATATGATCTCCAAGGCTGCGTCTCCTTTTGTTTCTTTGGGATGATTATACATCAAATACGTTTAGATTTCAAGGGGGATGTCCGAAATTTATAAAAATCGGTCTTCCTATCGTATTGACTTGAGATGTGAAATGATTTATAATCAAATCAAGGTGAAAGGGGGACGTATTCTATGGAGATGCTTACCACTATGATAACGCCGTACAAAGCGGATGGCTCGGTCGATTATGATACAGCCGATAAATACGTTGATTTTTATTTTGAGAGTGGCATTGACGGTATTTTTGCAATTTGTCAGTCGAGTGAGATATTCTATCTTTCACTTGAAGAGAGAGTTGAACTGAACAGACGTGTTTACGCACGCGCGAAAGCTCTTGAAAGGAAGAACGGACGTAAATTTGTTGTAGTTTCCTCGGGGCACGTGAGTGATACGCTTGAAGATCAGGCGAGAGAACTCTGTGCTGTATGGGAGTCGGGCACGGATGCTCTGATACTCATAACCAACAGACTTGATATAAATAACGAGGGTGACGACGTTTGGATAGAAAATTGTAAGGCTCTTATTAAAAGGTTGCCCGAGGATGCAAAGCTTGGACTCTACGAGTGTCCTTATCCGTACAAGCGACTTGTTACACCGAGAATTCTTGATTTTTGTCTCTCGACGGGACGGTTTTACTATATGAAGGACACCTGCTGTGATGCACGGACGATGGCGACGCGTTGCGAGCAGTTAAAGGGAAGTCATTTCAAGCTTCTCAATGCCAATTGCCAGACTCTGCTTGAGTCGATGAGGAGCGGTGCGCAGGGGTACTGCGGTATTATGTGCAATTTCCATCCGAGGCTTTACGCGTGGTTAGGAAAGAATTACGAGTCCGCGGATGCCGATAAGGTTCAGGCACTTTTGGGGTCACTTGGATTTACAGAGGTGGGCTTGCCTTATCCGCTGTCGGCAAAATACCATATGTCGCTTTGTGGAATTGAGACCGAGAACATTGCGAGAAATCGCAGGAGCGATGAGATGACGGACTACGTGAGAAGCTGTGTAAGTCAGATGAAGCTATTGACAGACAGCTTTGAAAATAGACTTTATAGCGAGGTGTGACATGGGCAGATATTCTTTAGGGTTAGATTACGGAACACTCTCGGCGAGAGCGGTGCTTGTGGATTTTGATACGGGAAAGGAGATCGCAACGTCGGTTTGCGAGTATGCGCACGGGGTGATGTCCGAAAAATTGCCTTGCGGCGAGACTCTGCCGCGCGATTACGCGCTCCAGCATCCGCAGGACTATATTGACGCGTTTTACTCGACCGTGAGAGAGTGCATAAGCACCTCGGGGATAGACAGCGCAGATATTGTCGGAGTTGGAGTCGATTTCACGGCATCAACAGTCCTTCCCGTTGATGAGAAGGGTATTCCGCTTTGTTTTATTGATGAGTTTAAAGACAACAAACATGCATACGTTAAGCTTTGGAAACACCATGCGGCGCAAAAGGAGGCGGATGATATCAACGCTCTTGCACGCGAAATGGGCGAGGAGTGGCTGTCTCGCTACGGAGGCACGGTATCATGCGAATGGATGCTTCCGAAGATCCTTGAAATATTGCGCGAGGATGAGGCTGTGTTCAATAAGACTTTCCGCTTTGTTGAGGCGGGGGACTATATTGTAGGACTTTTGACGGGCAGGGAGACTCATTCGGTTTGTGCGGCGGGATTTAAAGGTCTTTGGAACGAAGAGAATGGATATCCATGCCGTGAGTTTTTGCACAGACTTGACTCGAGGCTTGAAAATGTCGTTGGAGAGAAGATCTCAACGGACATTATCAAATTGTCAGGCATTGCGGGATACGTTACGAAGGAGATCGCGGCGAGAACGGGGCTTGCGGAAGGAACGCCCGTAAAGCCTGCATTTATCGATGCCCATGCAGCTTTGCCTGCTTTGGGGATAGTCGATTCAGGGGAGCTGCTTATGATAATCGGCACTTCAACCTGTCACATTTTGCTTGGTGACAAACGCATTTATGTTCCAGGTATCTCGGGGTGTGTCAAGGACGGCATAGTTGACGGTCTGTACGCGTATGAGGCGGGTCAGGCGTGCGTTGGAGATTCGTTTGATTGGTTTATAAAAAATTGTGTGCCTCATTCGTATTATCTTGAAGCCGAGGAGAAGGGCATTGGTCTTCACAAAATTTTGCGAGAAAAGGCGAAAAAGCTTCCGGCGGGCTCGGGTGGTCTGATGGCGCTCGATTGGTTTAACGGTAACAGAACTCCTTACGTTGACGGGGGGCTCTCGGGTGTTATTTTAGGTCTTAACCTCAACACAAAGCCCGAGCAGATATATCGCGCGCTTATCGAGGCTACCGCTTACGGAACGCAGAGAATAATTGAAATATACGAGCAGAGCGGCATTGAGATCAAGCGGCTTTACGCGGCGGGCGGCATTGCTGAGAAGGACGAGATGCTTATGCAGATATACGCCGACGTTACGGGGCGCGAGATCTATCTTTCCGGAACGGCGCAGGCCTGCGCTTACGGCTCCGCGGTACTTGGCGCAGTTGGAGAGAGAGGCTATGCGACACTGCGTGAGGCGGCAAACGCCTTGCGGAAGGTAAAGGATGCTCATTACACGCCCGATGCGGTTGCGCACGAAAGATACGCGGAGCTCTACGCGCAATACAAGAAGATAGGCGAATATTTTGCAGTTAGTGAGCGAGATATGATGACGGTTCTTAAGGAGAAAAAGTGATATGAAGGGTTGCAGATCTTGGAGTTATTCACCGTACCGTCCGCCGCTTTGCGACGTGGGCGACATTTATATTTGCAGAGTTGCGCCGAGCGTTGACGCTATCCATATTGAGTGGTTGTGTGCGGGATGCGAGGAATACGAGGTCTATTGCAGGGTGCGCAGTGAAGGGGAGTTTGCTCTTTGCGGTGTGACAGATGGAAATGAGTTTGATATAGTTGGGCTTGCTGACAAGACAGATTACGAGTTTTACGTTGAGTCGGAAAACAAAAAAAGCCGTGTGCGGCTTGCTAAAACAGGAAAGGTAGAAGGTGTCGTTGTCAATTATCTCCATCCTGATGACAACGCGTATTCCTTTTCGGGCAAGTATCTTTGTTCACCGTCGCTTGTAAGACATCCCGAGGGGTATTTGCTTGCTTCTATGGATCTTTACGCAGGGGGCGCTCCGCAAAATCTGACTTTGATCTTCCGCTCGGATGATAACGGTGAGAGCTGGAATTACGTCAGTGAGCTAATGCCATGCTTTTGGGGCAAGATGTTTATTCACAAGGGTGAGCTTTATATGCTCTCGGTCAGTACCGAGTACGGAGACCTGTTGATAGGCAGATCAAGCGATGGAGGCAAGAGCTTTTCCCCACCCGTGGCACTTTTGAGGGGCTCGGGGAGCAAGACAGGACGGCATTCGGGGGTGCACAAAAACCCTCAACCGCTAGTTGAATATAACGGCAGACTCTACGGCACGCTTGAATGGGCACCGTGGGGCGGTTGTGGTGCTATGGTAATGTCCTGTGACGTTGAAGCCGATCTTCTTGACCCTAATAGCTGGAGCTTTTCCGAACCGGTCATTCTTGACGAGTTTTCACCTGAGCTTGAGGGTGTGAAGAGGGGAGGACTCACGATAGAGGGAACTATTGTGCAGAATCCCTGCGGAAAGCTTTTGAATATTATGCGTACGGCTATGAGGGGGAGGGCGTTGATGTATGAGATCGACACCGAAAACCCGGAAAAACCGCTGTCCTTTTACGGTATCATGCCGTTCGACGCAAACCTTTCGAAATTTATGATAAAATACGATGGAGAAACGGGAAGGTATTACTCGGTTGCTACGCGCCTTTACGACGGATGTTCGGACAGCGCAAGAAACCTTATGTCGCTTATGTCATCCGCCAACCTTCGGGAGTGGAAGGTCGTGTGTGATCTGCACGATCACAGAAATGAGGATGTGGCAAGGGTCGGATTTCAGTACGCGGATTTTGAATTTGACGGTGAAGATATCATCTATCTTTGCAGAACTGCAGTGAATGGAGCTCATAGCTATCACGATTCGAATTATTCGACGTTCCATAGAATAGAGAATTTCAGAAAAATATAACGAAAAAAGGAAGGCTCGCCTTCCTTTTTGTTGATCGGATGGTAAATTGCAGTTTAGCGGGGACGCGAACAATCCCTCAGACGCGCACGGAGGCGCGCCAGGTCTCGCTGCGGCTCGGTCACATCGCGGCTCTGACAACACACCGTGTTGTCATTCACTCCCGCGATGTCGCTTCGCTACCCTTTACACAAGGGAGCTTTACCTGAAAGGTGGAGAACGCGGATATAGTGAAGTTTTCTATAAATTTAAAAGGTTTTCACATCTATAAAGTGTACGAACATCCACCAACAAGCTCCCTTGTGTAAAGGGAGCTGTCACGCCTTGCGCGTGACTGAGGGATTGTTCGTCTCACCGACAAATCAAAATTTGAAACGGTCATTTGTTTCTGTAAGCGGACGGAGAGATGCCGAAGGCGCGCTTGAAGAGTCTGCTGAAATAGAAGGGGTCGGAGAAACCGACGGCATCGGATATTTCTGAAACGGTAAGGTTTGAGCTTCGCAGCATATTCTCCGCCTGTTCAAGACGAACGAAATTGATATAGCGGATAGGAGTGGTGTTCGCCTCTGACTTGAATATTCTTCTGATATGAACGTCTGAAATGCCAGAAATATTCACAAGATCGCTGACCGATAGCGCAGGATCCTTATAATTTTCAAGGATATACGAGGTTATTTTTGAAAAAAGCTCGCTTGAGCGCGTATATGTTCCGTTCTGGGTCTTTATTGCCTCGTAATAGATATTATAGAGAATCGAAAACGCGAGCTGCATTCTGCAAGCATCGTTCGTGCGCCAGATGCGGAGAAGCTTTGAAAAATCGTTTTTCACGCTCTGCGCGATACCGTCAAAGAGACAGCTTTTGCGAATATCTCCATTTTCCGGAAAGTCGAAATCAACGCAGATAAACTTGCTTTTCTCAAGCACGTCAATAGTATATTTGCTCCCCTTTGAGAGAAAGAAGACTTCGCCCGCCGAGACCTCAAAGCTGTATCCGTTAAAGGAGTATAAAGCCCTGCCGTAGGGAAAGCAGCATAGAGCATCGCTATGCCGTCCGTTTTTGTTTTCAAGATGTCCGATATTGAAGTCTCCCTCAAATACCTTATGTATTTTTTGTATAGACAGGTCCTTTTCCATGTCTTGATCTCCTTTGAAATATACCGTTGAGAATATTATATCATACGCGATGTTTGAAGTCAACTCTGTATAAAGAAATATGTTCGAAAAATCCATATCTGTGCTTTTGTCTATTTACACCTGCGACGCGGAATGATATACTGAAATAAACAAATTGACGGAGGTGTCGCCATGCTCATTTCGGATATTGACAGAAAACACATCGAGGGGAAGTACCACGGCGCGGACTATGACCCCTTTAACCGTTTTATATATCACGGCTACGCTTACGACGAAACGACGGGACTTTCCGATGAGGAGATAAAGGCGGGTGTCGCGGCTCTTGCCGAGTCACTTGAGGGCGAGGATCACGCTGTCGCAAAATCGAAAATGTTTGAGTATGTGCTTGAAAACACTCGTATCGACATAAACGAACACGACTATTTTGTAGGTATCTACACCTGGGACAGAGTCCTTTGGAAGCATACGATAGGTAAATGGATATACGAGGCGGCTGACAAGGTTGCAGACGAGCTTGGCGACCGCAAAAGAGACGACTTTTCGCGCGCGGGATATGCCTGGAGCTCGCTTGATTTTGACCACAACGTGCCAGACTGGGATGCCATAGCATCTCTCGGCATAGTCGGACTTATCGAGAGGATAGACGCGTCGTATAAGTCGCTCTGCGACAGCGGAAATCTTACACAAAAGCAGGATAACTACTATCATGCGATGCGCCGCGAGCTGTGCGCGGTGCTGTCGCTGATAAAAAGGCTGTATAGCTATTCGCTCACAAAGGATTTTGAAAAGATCGAGCTTATCAGGGAGTCGTTGAAATGCATATCCGAGGGCGCGCCCGGGACCACGCTTGATATGCTCCAGCTCGCGTATATTTTCTTTATGGTGACCGAAAGCACCGATCTTATCCAGGTGCGCTCTCTCGGTCACGGGCTTGACGATATGCTTTACCCGTTTTACAAGCGCGATATCGAGTCGGGAAGGTTTACAAGGGAACAGATAAAGAGCTTTATCGCTTATTTTTTCATTCAGTTCCACGCGATAGGCAACTATTGGGGACAACCATTCTATCTCGGCGGCTCGACAGTTGAGGGGGATACGCGAGTTAATGAAATGTCGTATATTTTGCTGGACGTTTATCGCGAGTTGGAGATTTATAACCCCAAGATACAAATAAAGGTCAGCCCCTCAACGCCGCGCGACTTTCTAGACAAGGCTCTCGATATGATAATCTCGGGCAGAACGAGTATAGTTTTCTGCAACGACGAGACGATAATCAAGGCGATAATGAACAGCGGCGGCACGCGTGAGCAGGGAGTATATGCCGATATCAAGGGCTGCTACGAGTACGCTTACCGTACGGGTCGCTCGGGTATCTCGACAAATGTGATAAATGCGCTTAAATCGGTGGTTCTCGTTTTCTCAAACGGAGTCGATCCGACAACGGGATTGAAGATCGGTATTGATACGGGTGATGTGTCGGAAATGGCGTCGTTTGATGAATTCAAGGCGGCGTATTACGCTCAGCTCGATCACCTTCTTTCCGAGCTTCAGCGCTCTATCGGTACTTTTGAAAAGTATAGTGCGGAGGTCAGCCCTGCGATAATGCACTCAAGCACATACTCCGGCTGTGCCGAAAAGCTTTGCGATATGAATGACGGCGGAATACCGTCCGTGGCGGATAACTGGGTCGCGGGCTTTGCGTCGGTCGTGGATTCTCTTATGGCTGTTTACGAGCTTGTTTTTGAGAAGCAGACCGTGACTCTCGGGGTGCTTGGGGAAGCCTTGAGGAATGATTGGGAGGGCTATGAGAATCTCAGACTTCGCGCCCTCGGTTGTACCCACAAGTTCGGCAGAGGAGATAAATTGGCTGACGAGTGCGCCCGCGAGCTGCACGAGCATATTTCTGATTTTGTTCACGCTATAAGACGCGAGAGGGGAAGGAGCATCTACTTTATTCACTCTGCCCGCGGATATATCGAGCTTGGCAGGCAAACCGAGGCAACGCCCGACGGCAGACGCGCGGGTGAGGAGATGAGCAAAAACGTCTCCCCCGTCATTGGAATGGACACGAAGGGCGTTACGGCTCTTATCCGCTCCGCGACCTCGCTTGACCTCTCTCTTGCCGATTCGGGAGCCTGCCTTGACTGTATGCTTCACCCCACCGCGGTGCAGGGCGAAGGCGGCAGAGATATTCTTTTCTCGGTTCTTGACACCTATATGAAGAGAGGCGGCGCGTCGATACATTTCAATATTTTTGATGCGGATATGCTCCGCGAGGCGCAAAAGCATCCCGAAAAATACGAGGGCTTGCAGGTCAGAGTTTGCGGCTGGAATACCCTGTGGAACAACATGTCGCGCGAAGAGCAGGAGGCCTATATCAAGAGGGCGGAGGCGATCGCGCAATGACAGAAAAAAAGGGAATTATTACCGATATAAAGCACTTTGCCACACACGACGGCGACGGGATAAGGACTACCGTATTTTTCAAGGGATGCCCCTTGCGGTGCGTTTGGTGTCATAATCCCGAGGGGCTTTCGCAAAGACCCGAGACCGCGTTTTACGCTCATAAGTGTATCTCTTGCGGCGAGTGCCTAAAGGAGGGCTTTACGACCGACGATTGCTTAGGCAAAGCGCGGGTCCTTTATGGCAGAGAGGTCACGGTCGATGACCTCATCCCCGAGCTACTTGAGGACAGGGATTTTTACTTGAGTTCTGGTGGCGGAGTCACGCTTTCGGGCGGCGAATGTCTTATGCAGGCAGAATTTTGCGCGGAGCTTTTAAAGGAACTGAAAAGAGAAGGAATAAATACCGCGATCGATACCTGCGGATGCGTTTCGTGGGACTCTTTTGAGAAGGTATTGCCATTCACGGACACGTTTTTGTTTGATCTGAAGGCGGTTAACGAGGAAGTGCATAAACGCTGTACCGGTGTGTCAAACAAGCTCATAATCGAAAATTTAAGGCGTCTCGACGGTCTTGGAGCGATCATTGAGATCCGCATACCCTTCGTCCCCGGATACAATGACGGAGAGATCGAAAAAATGGCGGTGCTTCTGTCCTCACTCTCAAGTGTCAAGCGCGTGCGAGTCCTGCCTTACCATAATCTCGCGGGCTCGAAATACGAGGCGCTCGGAATGGCGAACAGCTTGCCGCCGGTTTTACCGACCGACAAAGAAGTGGAGCGTGCGAGAGAGATCATCCGCGAGAAAGCGGACATTGAGTGTCTGTAAGAAAATAAGTAAAATTCCGCTGTGTTATTGACAGCGGAATTTTTTTGATATATAATCGTGTTATCATACTTCGGAGGAATTCCTATGAAATTTTTCGGTGATTTTTGCAGATACGGACGAATTGAGATCATATTGGACGAAAAAGCGGAGCGGATCGAGGTCACCGCGCCATCCGGAAAGAAGCACACGGTATATTCATTTAAGCATCAGCCTATCGAGCTTTCTTACGATCACGAGGGCTTTGAGAAAACTAAGACCGTCGGAGACCCCATTACAGTAGCCCGTTTTACACCGCATGAGTCCGGAAAGTATGTTTTTGAAGCATACAGCGGTGAAAATATGATCGACAGCGACACACTGTGTGTTTTAGACTCTGCGCGACACGGATACGTAGAGGTGTCGAGTAATGACAAAAGATACTTCACCTACAGCGACGGCGAGCCGTTTTTCTGGGTCGGTATAAACCTCTGCTCACCTACGCCGTATGAGGTATCAAGCGGTACTGAATTTGCCCTTTCGGGCAGTGTGGCATACATAGGGCTTGCTCAGTACGAGCGTTGGATGAAAAAGTGTAAGGAAAACGGCGTTAACGTAATACGTATCTGGCTTGGCCACGATTATTGGTCTCCCGATACCGAAAACACGTACGAGCTTGATGCCGTAAAGCTTTCCAGAATCGATGCTTTAGTGTCCTTGGCGAGAAAGCACGGTCTCAAACTCAAGTTTACAATAGAGCAATTCAGACACTTTATTTATGACAAAAAAAGCGCGTTTAACAAACAGCTTTATCACAACGGAAAGCCTTGCCTGTCCAGCGGTCAATGGCTGACTGACGAAGAATACGTCGAGGCTTGGATGTACAAGATCGGCGAGCTTGCGAAGCGATATTCGGGCGACACGGAGGTTGCTATGATAGAGCTTTGGAACGAAATGAACTGCGTGGGCGGAGGATATCCCTTGATCTTAGAATGGAACGAAAAGATCCTTCCGCGCGTAAAAGCACTTTTCCCGCATCAGCTCGTCACGAATTCGCTTGGAAGCCTTGACTCGGATCGGAGCGCGAAAAGCTATAAGGATTTTTGTTGGGACAAGACCGATGTCTTGCAGATACACCGATATCTTGATCAGGGCGCGTCCTACAAGATCTGCGGAGGAAGCCCGATGGACTCCATAAAAGACGTATTCGATCTTATGAGAACAAAAGATCGCCCGATGCTTCTTTCGGAAACCGGGGCGGTGAACGATTGCCATAGCGGTGAATTTCGCTATTATTCAGCGGATGACAGAGGGATCATATTCGTAGACTGCGTCTATACTCCCTTGTTCGTCGGAAGCGGAGGATGCGGAAACATCTGGCATTGGGACAGAAGATACGTCGAAAGCAAGATGCTATATAGATTTTTCAAGCCTCTTTCGGACCTTGTCCGAGGCGTTGAATTTGACAGAGAGGGATTCGATCCCGTAGATCTTTCCACTGATAAAGCCTATATACTTGCTTTGAAGGGAAGAAGGACTACGCTCGTATTCGTGAGAAATAAAAGCGATAATTGGATGAATACTCTCCGTGATATGAATGAGCCAAGTCCTATCGACGTTGAGATCGATTGCGTCGGGAATACGGTAAAGCTATATAACATCTGGGACGAAGAGAAGGCGGAATATAGCGTTGAAAAGGGAAAGCTGTATGCCAAGGGGTTGCGGTACGGTGTAATGTTTAAAATGTTTTGATCTGTCAGATCTTAGTTTAATAACAAAAGACCCACTCGCCGAGTGGGTCTTTTGTTATTTCTCTGATTATTCAACCGTGTGTCCGCCGGCGATGATCGCGTCGGCGATGATATTAGCGTATTCTACGCAGGTCTCCTCGCTTACGCTTTCGATCATAACTCTGATAACGGGCTCGGTTCCGCTCTGACGGAGAAGGGCGCGACCGTTCTTATTTATGAGCTTTTCAACCTTATCCTTTGCCTCAAGTACGTTCTTGTCTGCAAGGACTGCTGCCTTGTCGCGAACGCGAATATTCTTCGTGTACTGAGGATAGAGCATTACGGGCTCGGCAAGCTTTGCAAGGCTTGATTTTGAGTCGCAGATCTCCTCGGCTACCATAATAGCCGTGAGGATTCCGTCACCCGTGGTCGCATACTTTTTCATAATGATATGACCCGATTGCTCGCCGCCGATAGCGTAGTTATTATTCTGCATGCACTCATATACGAAGCGGTCACCAACTGCGGTCTGCTCGCACTTGATACCTATCTTTTCAAGGCTTGCGACGAAGCCGCTGTTGGACATTACCGTCGCTACGACCGTATTATCCTTGAGCATTCCGCGATTCTTGAGTCTCTTTCCGAGAATATAGATTATAGCATCGCCGTCTACGACGTTTCCGTTTTCGTCGACCGCGATACATCTGTCAGCGTCACCGTCAAATGCGAAACCAAGATCGAGGTGCTTTTCCTTGACGAGCTTCTGGAGATTTTCAATATGAGTTGAGCCGCAGCCCTCGTTTACGTTGAGACCGTCAGGCTCGTTACCTACAACGTAGGTCTGCGCTCCGAGAGCAGAGAAGACCGCGTTGGCGATATTCCAGGACGCGCCGTTAGCACAGTCAAGACCTATCTTGAGCTTCTTATAGGAATTGGATGCAACCGAGATGAGATATCCGATATAGCGGTTTCTTCCCGAAACGTAGTCGTGAATGCAACCGATCTTTGATTTCTGAGCGAAGGGAAGATCGTCACCCGCAACGCCGATAGCGGCGAGGTCGCCGTCGAGGTATGCCTCGATATAAGCAGTTGTTGCATCGTCGAGCTTCTCTCCGTGAGAGTTAATGACCTTGATTCCGTTATCGTAGAAGGGATTGTGAGATGCGGTGATCATAATACCGCAATCAAACTCGTCCATACGCGTGACGTATGAGACGCTCGGGGTTGTGGTAACGTGGAGCATATAAACGTCCGCGCCCGAAGCGGTGATTCCCGCTGCGATGGAGTACTCGAGCATATAGCTTGAGCGTCTTGTGTCCTTACCGATTACTATTCTCGGGCGGTAGCCTGCCTTCGTGCATCCCGAGAGCTTTGAAGAATAATACCATCCGAGGAATCGGCCTACCTTATAGGCTTGGATGGACGTGAGGTTTACGTTAGCCTCACCTCTGAAGCCGTCGGTCCCAAAGTATTTGTTGTGTGTTTTCTTGCTTGTGTCCTTGATCTCGAGCTTGTCACGAAGAAGCTCGTCTGTCGAAACGTTGAAAAGCTCTGCGATCTGAAGCACCTTGTCTATCTGGGGAAGTGCCTGATCGGTCTCCCACTTTGAAACCGACTGTCTCGAGACTCCGAGTGTTTCCGAGAGCTGTTCCTGAGAAATGTCTGCAGAGGTTCTGAGTTGTACGATCTTCTGACCGATTGTCATAATACTGTTCTCCTTTTGTGCGCTATTAGCCATAATACACATAATACTCTATTATTATACCAAACGGAAAGCTAATTTTCAACCAACTTTACCTTGATATTTATGCAACCTTAAGTTGCGAACTTACGCGATAAAGCAAAAAAATAAAGCGAATACAATCAAAATTGCATTCGTCAACCGTGATTTTGTTTATCTTTGTAAACTTTGGATTGCAAACGCATCCTGAGAGCTTCTTCCCGACCTTTTATTGGTCGGGAAGAAGAGAGGATATCAAGCGTTTTTTGCCTCTTCAGCTGCATTTTTAGCCTTTTCGTATTCTGCGTCAGCTTCGCGTCTTGCCTCGTTAAACTGATCCATAACGATCTTTTCCTCGGCTTTCGCTTTTTCCTTGGCGCGTTCCTCTTCCTTGGCTTTCTCAACCTCTTTGGCAACCTTTTCGGCTGCTTTTGCTTCGCGCCTTGATGCTTCTTCTGCTTTTAGGGAGGCGAGCTCTCCGTTAATTTTATCTATTCTTTCAATAGTTTCGGAGATACGCTCGGTGATCGCCTCGGTGCCTTTATGCCCCTTGAGCTTTGAATAGGTGAGCTTGCCGAGTATTTTGTATTCGGTATCTCTGTCCGCCTCCTTGGAGGCGATCTTTATTTTAAGTGATGCTGTGTCGGTGAGCTCTCGGGTCTTTGTTGCGGTCTTGTCGGCAATTGCGCCGAGACTTTTTTTGATCTCATCCCATCTTGACATATTTCAAGCGTTCCTTTCTGCAATCGGTATTTTGACTTTCTGCTTTTATTATATTATTTTTCCGCGGATTTGTCAAGAAAAATAGTCAATTTTTGGTTTCAGCTCCAATGTTTTTTCGGAGTCCACGGTATTACTTTAGGGAATTATTGTCTCATTATGGGGAAAAATAAGAAAAAAGAGAGGTAATGAAATGAATATTGAAAAGAAAGCATATAAAAAGTTTGCCGACGCGCACGCCCCGTCCTCCCCGACGGTCAAAAACTGTATATGGGCGTTTTTTGTCGGTGGTGGGATCTGTATTTTGGGGCAGGGACTCGTCTGCATCTACCGTGACTTTATTGGAATGGAGCAAAAGGATGCGGGAACACTCTGCTCGGTGACCTTGATCTTCATCGCGGCGCTCTTGTCGGGACTCGGTGTGTTTGAAAAGATCGCAAAGAGAGCGGGGGGCGGAACGCTAGTACCCATTACCGGATTTGCAAACTCGGTCGTGTCGCCCGCGATAGATTCAAAAGCCGAGGGCTTTATCCTCGGAGTGGGAGCGAAGATATTTACAGTTGCAGGACCCGTCCTCCTATACGGTACGATAGCCGGCGCGGTGTACGGTATCATATATTGGATAGGAACGATGATATAAATTGGGGTTTATCGGTGGGATAATAATTGCAAACCCATTTAAAATACTTCACGGCTATAAGTCAAACGACAACAAATAACCGTAGGGACCGACGTCCTCGGCGGTCCGCTTCGATACGCTTGTATCTTTTCAGCCATAAGGGTTTTATGGGCGTTTGCTTTGCGGACCGCCGAGGACGTCGGTCCCTACGGCGCAAAGCGTACCGTGGAGTGAATTTTTAGCCGTGAAAGACAATTTAAACAGTTTGATAAATCAAAATTTGAAGCGCACTCTTTTGCGAAAGAGTGCGCTTTGTCTAAACATATTAATCAAGGAGAACTTCCTTGTTTGTGCCGTAGAAGACGTCGTCTCTGTTTGCGACGAGTTTGAATAATTCCTCAAGACGCGCCCAGTTGTCCTCCTTGAAGTCCATCTCGTAAGAGTGTCCCCAGACATAGAGAATCTGCGGCTTGTCGGGATTAGACTCGACAAAGCGGCGTCCGAGCTCCATAAGTCTGTCGCCCTCGAAAACGTCGTGAACGTTTGGGTTGAAGCGGTAGAGATTGTCCTGGAGGTCAAAGCTGTCAATGCTCTTGATCGTGCGCGCGTACTTTACACCCGTGTTCTCACGGATGAGCGCAGCAACTCTGTCGTCGTTGTTAACTCCGCCGCAGGGGTATGCCATACCGATGACCTCGTATCCGACGAGCGCGGAGAGGTTCTGTCTGTCGGTCTCGACCTGGCGGATGACCTCAGCGTCGTCAAGGTCGGGCAGGCGGGGGTGCGTAAGGGTGTGAACTGCGACCTCATGACCAACATATATCTCTTTTACGTCCTCGGGCGCGACCTTGTAGTGTGACGCGCGAACGCCTTGATAGGTCAACATTCCTCTTTTTCCGAGAAGCTCGGAATTGAGGTTGAAGGTAGCTTTTAGTCCGTATTTGTTGAGAAGCTCGATCATTCTTATATCCTGAGTCACTCCGTCGTCATAGCTGAAGGTGACCGCCTTGAGGTATTTATCTTTCCAACTCATTTTCTATCCTCCCACGTGGGTCTTATTTGAATAAAGTATATCACAAAAGGGAAGTGGTGTCAATAAAAACGCAGGAAATCACTTTATAATTTTCGATGCTACATTCAGCGCGTTCTGAGTGTCGGATGAGACGATTAAGAGAACGTAGTTGCGCATTACCGTGATAGTGGCGGTTTCGAAATACGAGCTGAGCTTTCCGTTCTCCTTCGCGGTGCGGATAAGGTCGAGCCTGCGACAGAGCATACGTGCAGTATCGTCTGCGGTATCCTCGCTGTCGCAGAGAAAAACCGCAAATTCGCAGGGGTGAGATGAGGAGGGAAGAAAGATAGCAACGTCAAGCCATCCTTCTGCCATAACGGGACAGGAGCCGTTGCCGTAGAGTGCGTTTATGAGCTGATCGGATAAATATTCCTCGTCGCATTCAGATGCCGCCGACGAATATATCCTACCTGCGGGCAGACCGATTTCTGTTTGCATTATCCCGTTGAGTATCTCTCGGCAGGAGGGGAGATCCTGCTCTGCACAGGACGGGAGAGTGAAAAATAAAAAGATGATCAAAATGAAGGAAAGTCTTTTCATAGGCATCTCCGTTGTTTTTAGAAAATATATGAAAAATGCTTTGGGAATATAACAAAAACGGCTCGAGTGAGCCGTTTTTTACTTATTTATGATATTTTGTACCTTTGATAATGTTAAGGCATCTGTAAATGCTTTCAAGAAGGACCACGCGCATAAGCTGGTGGGGAAATGTGAGCTTCGAAACGGACAGACGGAGGTCTGCCGCGTTTTTTACGCTGTCGTCAAGCCCGTGAGACGAGCCTATGACGAAGCATATCTCGTTAGCGGACGAAAACGCGCCGTCTATCTTCCCGGCGAGCTCCTCGGAGGAGAATTGCTTTCCCTCGACGCACATTGCGATCTTGTATGCGCGGTCGGGCATATTTGCCAGGATCTGCTTTGCCTCCTCGGAAAGCGCGCGACGGATGTCTCCGTCAGACGGATCCTGCGGAAGCTTTGCCTCCTTGAGGTTTATTGATTCAACCTTGCAGAATCCCGAAATTCGCTTTTCGTATTCAGCAACGGCGGCACGGAGATAATCCTCCTTGAGTGTTCCTACGGTAATGATTTTTACTGTTGCCATTTTATACCTCTTTTCCGCCGATCAGCCACACGGTCTCGTCCTGCAGTGCGACTTTAAGATCAACAGACTCATCTGCGATCGCGCAGAATGTCTCGTTATATGCGAGATCGGGAAGGTTGTTTTCCTCGCTGAGATGTGCGAGAAGCAGATGTCTTGTTCCGCTTGCGCACAACAAGGTTGCGAACGCGGCGCAATCGACGTTTGAAAGGTGACCTCTCTTCGACCTTATGCGCTCCTTAAGCTCTACGGGGTATGGACCCTCGCGGAGCATATCAAGGTCGTGGTTTGACTCGATGACCGCCGCAAAGCATCCCGTGAGATTTGCTCGCATTGCGTCGGTCACGTGACCTGTATCCGTAGCGTACCCGATTGAATATTTCTCGCCGTCCTCGCTGAACGTGAGCCTGTAGCCGACCGCCGCACGGCTGTCGTGCGGAGTGGGGAATGCCTTTACGTGCAGTCCCTTGACGTCTACCTCAAAGCTGTCTCCGAGCTTTATGTTGAGACAGTTACAGAGCTTTTCATCCTTTAGTCCGTAGAATATTTCTGCGGAAGGAAGAAGAATATATATCGGTATACTGTGCTTGTGCGAAAGGGTCCGGAGAGCAGATGTGTGATCGCGATGCTCGTGGGTGATGAATATCGCGTCAATCGAGTCGATATCTACGTTTATCTCCTTTAAAGCAGAGCAGAGCGCTTTCGCGCTCTTGCCCGCATCTATCAGTATATTTGCTCCTCCTGCCGAGATGTACGCGCAATTTCCGCGCGATCCCGAATAGAGAGTGCAGATCTTACAGTTTGGCATATTTCACCTGTGTTTTTTTATTTTAAGCCTAAAAGATTTTGAATTATCGGCCACGTGAAAAGGCTGATAGCATCAAGTGCTATCGGGATCATAAGCGGAATGATGACCGAAAGCATCCATTTAGATCTCTCGTATCTTTTATTGCCATCCTCAATGTACTCGCGCTTTTTTTCTTTACTCCAGTTATCGGGGAGCATATCCTCGGTAACACCCTTTCGGGAAAAGCCGCGGTTATAGAAAATGTAAAAGACGAGAAGTCCTCCAAAGCCTGCCCAGAAGCCCACGGTCACGATCGCGGAGAGAATGGGCTGATTAATAGCCATTGACCCGAAATATATGAAGGTCAGGATCGCTGTATTGATTATCAGGATCACCGCGCGCTTCATCGCGTCGGGGGAGATCTCCTTTTTTGGGGGCTGCTGGGTATTATGTCTTTGAGGCTTGTTTTCACTCTGACGGCTCATCAGATCACTCTCGCCGCGCCGACGGGACGGATATTGAGTACCATGCAAGCACCCTCGCCAAAGCAAGCGTCCATAACAGATTTGAGCTGTGCTACGTCCTCTGTCTTGACGAATGCCTGAATCGTTCCCGCAAAGCCGCCGCCGTGAACTCTCCAAGCGGCACTCTTGCCGGAAAGCGTTTGTTCTGCAAGGCAGAGAGCAAGAGAAAGACCCTGCTCGCTTACGTTCTTTGTGGTGTATACGTTCTGGAGATAGCAGAAGGAGGATCGTCCCGAAGCCTTTACATTCTCGAAGAAGGTCTCGATATCTCCTGCGATAAGCGCGTTCTTCTGCGCTTCAACACGCTTATTCTCGTTGAAGAAGTGAATGGCTCTCATGATCGCTCTGTCTCCGAGCTTTTCGCGGAGAGCAGGGATAGCCGCAATAACAGCATCCTCATCGGTCTCACGGAGGACCTCCTTGCCAAGATAAGCCGCAACTGCCTTCATCTCGGCAGGAACCGATGCGTAATCGTCGGTAAGATCTGCGTGGTTTCCTCCCGTGCTTACGATACAGAGGTTGTAGCCCGCGCCGGTAAAGTCAAAGTTAATAGGTGTGATAACAGGATTCTTTGTATCTTCAAAGTCTATTGCAACCGCACCGCCATACGCGCAAGCGACCTGGTCCATAAGTCCGCAGGGCTTACCGAAGAACTTGTTCTCGGCATACTGAGCGAGCTTGGCGATCTCTACATTGGAGACCTCACCGCCGTTGTAGAGGTGGCTCTCGATGGTACCGATCATATCCTCGAATGCGGCGGAGGAGGAAAGTCCCGAACCCTTGAGAACGCTTGAGGTGGTGTATGCAACGAATCCACCGATCTTGTGTCCGTTCATTTTGAAGCCTGCGCACATGCCTGCGATGATTGATTCACTTGTACCGAACTTTTCTTCAACGGGAGATGTGTATACGTTGATGTCAACCGCATCCTCGCCAAAGCCCTCGCTCTTTACGCGTACGATGCCGTCCGTCGTGGGAGCAGCAACTGCGATGATGTCAAGGCTGATGGAAGCCGCAACGACGCATCCGCGGTTGTGGTCGGTATGGTTACCCGAAAGCTCGCTTCTGCCTGCCACGGTGTAAAGGGAAGCATCGTGCTCCTCGCCGAAGGTCGCGACAAATTCATTGATAGCGTTTATGTATCTTGCTTTTGCGGCATCAAGGCTTGCGCTTCCGTAAAGGAGGGTAAGCTTTTCGTCAAGTCCGCCGTTATTGATAAGCTCGATAAGCTGGATCGATTTCATAATAGATTTCCTTTCGTATTTCAAAAGTATTTCACTTTGCAATTATATCATATTTTTTTCAATATATCAAGGGATTTGACAAAAATAATTCAGGGTCTCAAAATCCCTGAGACCCTGAATATGATCAATTATCGTCGTTGAGGTAGTCCGAAATGAGATATCTCGGGCGGTGCTTGGATTCGAGGTATATCTTTCCGATATATTCGCCGATAACACCTATGGCGAGGAGCTGGATTCCTCCGAGAGCCCAGATCGAGACCGCGAGGGAAGCCCAACCGTCGACTGTATAGCCCATAAAGTGTCTTACAAGTGAGTATATAAGCATACCGATACTCACACAGAAGATAAGCACACCGAGAGTGCAGATAAGTCTTATAGGCTTTATCGAGAGTGAGGTTATTCCCTCAAACGCGAAGGCGAGCATCTTTTTGAGCGGATACTTGGATTCACCTGCGAATCTTTCGCCTCTTTCGTAAGTGACCGTCGTGTGTCTGAATCCGATAAGCGGAACCATACCGCGAAGGAATAGGTTGACCTCCTTGAATTCCGAAAGACCCTTAAGGGCGCGTTGACTCATAAGACGGTAGTCGGCGTGATTGTAAACGGTATCAACACCCATAGCTCGCATAAGCTTATAGAAGCCCTGTGCCGTCGTACGTTTGAAGAAGGTATCCTTCTTTCTGGAGCTTCTCACTCCGTATACGACGTCGTATCCTTCGTTGTATTTATCGATCATTTCGTCAATGGCGTTAATGTCGTCCTGAAGGTCTGCGTCCATGCTTATGGCTGCATCGCACTCGTCCATGACTGTCATAAGTCCTGCGAGCAGGGCATTCTGATGTCCTCTGTTTCTTGACAGACAGATTCCTCTGAAGAGCTTGTCCGATTTGTGAAGGTCACAAATAAGCTCCCAGGTTTTGTCCTTTGAGCCGTCGTTGACGAAAACGATGCGGCTGTCCTCTCCTATCTTGCCCTGTGAAATCAGAGACGTGAATTTTTCCTTGAGACGCGAGGAGGTCTCGGGGAGCACCTCCTCCTCATTATAGCAGGGTACAACAAGGTATAGCTTCATATTTTGTCCTTTCTTATCTCCAAAACTCAAATATTCTCTCAAAGCTCAGATAAGAGGACTCAAGATATTTGGTCTTGGACAGATAATCGTAGATAAGTGCGAAATTTGAAATAACGGCAACAGCAAGAGAAATGATGATGAAATACTGCGCGAGCTTTTTCGTCTGCGAGTTGGCGCGTCTTGCGTACAGCAGGAAGATTATTCCGAGAGCGCCGAGGATAAATTGCCAAGCAAAGTCGGTGCAATATCTCACGCCGTATCCACTCTCCCAGATCGAGAAGATGATGATGAGGGGGACGAGCACGCAGGTGGATGCAACGAGGAGTATCGCGGGCAGACGTTCTTTTTTCTGAAGCGCCTTGTATGCGGGGATAGCCGCAAAATAAGCAAGGCAGGGAAGCGCTCGCCAGAAAAGACCGATAGCGTTTCTGTTTGCGATAAAGTAGTAGCCGTTAAGTCCCATATCAGAGAAGTTCGAGAACACGAACGGGAACTCGGTCTTGACCTGCGGGAATGCGAATAGGAAGTTGTGGAATCCTATTGCGGCGAGGTCCGTATGATATTGAGATCTTGTGAAATCGTTGATAGTAAGAGAATACTGAATACCGAAGTCGAGCGGATTGCCGAATCTCGCGTAATTGTAGAGCATCTGGATCCCGCCGATCACCGCAAAGGGGATAAGCGCGGCACAGAGGTAGCAAGCAATACTCTTTTTCATCGTCTTTCTTGATGCGGAGGCAACGCGCTCGGCATTAATTTTCTTCACAAGTCCGAATGCGATGAATATCAGCGCGACAACACAGTAAAGCGCGAGCGTAGGTCTGCAAAGAACCGCCAGTGAGAGGCATACTGAGGAGAGCACGAGAGAGGCGGGCTTGATCTTGCCGTCTCCAATGACTCCGGACCGCAGAATCAACCAAAGCCCGGCGCAGGTAAAACAGAAGCCCGAGGTCTGTGCGATCTCGTAAAAGAGCGGTGAGCAGAAGTTATACCATACACCGCTTGAGATCTGACAGATCACAAGTCCCGACAGCACCATGTTGACGGGGATCTTTTTGCAGAAAAGATCGCAGAAGGTAAGATATGCGAAGGTCATAAATACTATTCCGAGCGCACCGAACAGAAGGACCGCCCAGGTGGTGGGAAAATAGAAGCCGGTCAATAGGTGGTAGGGCAGGAAGATCAGGATAACGGGGGCAATACCGTAATAAGAATAATACTTGCCGTCAAAGAGCAGGTGATCCCACTTGCAGGAGATCTTTTTGCTTGATCTTTCGCTCCAATCGTACGGGTTATCAAGATTCAACAGCTCCTCAGAGGGCTTATCCAGAAGCTCGACCTGTCCCGCCTCAAAAGCATCCACAAGCTCTTGGGTTATCTGGTTGCCTGAGGTGAGCTCGAAGGATTCAAATGCCGTCTCCGCATTGTTGTATACGTAAGCGGAGGTCAAAGCACCTGCGCAGAAAACCAAAACTACCGTTATAACAGTAGAGATAACAAGGACTCTTTTTTTCTGCTTACCGTAATCCGCAAGCATTGAGGGGAAGGAAGCGAGCGCGTATATTGCAGAGATCGCGCCAACGATCAGAAGAAGTCTGAGCGGAGAACACTGAACGGGGATAGCCTTGTTGAGCGTAACACTGTCAAATGAGAATCGATGGTCAGCCTTGGCGGTCATTCTGAGTCGAATATCGGTCGCATTCCCGCTAAGATTGATAACGATATAGGAGCTTCCCTCATCGTCACGGATCAATCTTCCCTCTGCAACTGACGATCTGTAATTTGCCTGCTGAGTTGAGTCCTTCGCGTCAACAAGAACATTTACGTAGGGAGTGCCGCTTGTTTGGCTCTTTAGATCGTCACTCATGTCGCACTTGAGATAAAGCGTGCCGACCGGACGGGATAAGCCATTGATCTCGACAGAGATCTTTTCACCCTCACCGTTGACTGTGACGTTTTCGCTGGCAGCATTCAGCGTGATAGGCTCGTAATTTCCAAATATGAGATGGAAGGAGTGAAAATTAAAAATGAACAGCTCGCAAAGGATCGCCGCGCATACAAGAGAGACTCCAAAAATCCGCGTTTTCTTTTTCTTTGGCAAGATCAAAAAGAACGCGAGCAGGATAATGGCGATCGCGATATATATTCCGATTTTCATAACAAACCTCCCACCGGTGCCGATTAATATACGGCGAATGCTGTATTTACTCCATTATATCAAAGAATGTATGGGATGTCAATAGAAGGGAGGGAGAAAATGGCTCCGATATATCGACAAAAAAAGCTCCGACGGGACGCGTCGGAGCATGTCGTTTTTCAAAATGTTTCCTTTATCTTCTTAAGGCAGTTTTCACAAACCCTCTTGCCGTTGAAGAACACGATGTCATCTGCGTTATTGCAGAAAATGCATGAGGGCTGATATTTTTGGAGAATTATTTTGTTTTCCTCTGTGAATATTTCAAGGGAGTCCTTTTCATTGATGTCCATTGTCTGTCTGATGCTTATGGGAAGAACTATTCTTCCAAGCTCGTCCACTTTTCTTACTATACCCGTAGATTTCATTTTAATTTCTCCTTTTTTTTGTGTAAATGTATGATAATTTGATGACGTTCGACCTTTTACAACATAATTTTATCACTTGAATTTGGTAATGTCAATACAAAAATGGAAATTAATGTATTGTTTACAAATAAAATACATAATAAATCAATGGCGAAAAACGGGGAATAAATTTGCCGGCAATCTCATTATTGGTTGTTTGAGTGCCGCACGTTCAGTCAAAAATACGGAATGAATACTTATTTGAAGGAGAACGTAATATGATCAAGGGAGCGCAAAAAAGAATGATAGTCGTACGCACGCAGGACAGCCCCGTTTTTGAGGAGGCGTACTTCGTTATCAGAGGCGGAAAAAAACGCGAAGAGAGGGACATGATCGCGGAGGCAAACCGAATAATAGATGCTAACGGAGCAGACAGAAGAAAGAAAAAGCGCAACGTCTCGCGGGCAATTTTATTTTTTCTTTGCAGCTTTATGAGCGGCAGTGCCGTAGGTGTCGCAATAACTCTTGCAGTGACGTATTTTGCGATGTGAGTCGAGGGTTGCGAGCGCTTGTAAGCTCCGACCCCTTGACAAAGACGTGGGATTGGTGTATAATACAGGGGACATCTTGAATTACTAACGGTATACGCACCGTTTTATATATGACAATTCAATAAAAGGTAAAGGACGACGCGTCTTGATATTTTTTGCGGAGCGAAGGCGAAAAAATCAAGGGGCTTTGATTTGTTGCATAAAAAAGCAGAAATAATTGTTTTTTCTGTCCTTTACCGATGAATATTTTGAAAGAGAGGATATTATGGCAAAAAATCAAAGAACGGCAAATGCCGTTGCCACTGCGGAAAAGAAGTTGCGCGTGTCAAGTAAAGCACCTGAAGGCACGGTAGTGGATAAAGCAACTCTCCCCGCATTGCAAAAAAAGAGCAAAAGGGGCAAAGCGACGAAAAAAGCAGAGCCCAAAAAGGAGAACGCAAATTCAGCCGCGAAAACCCAAAAAGAAGGGCTGACTGTTCCCAAAACAAGTACGGTCAAAAAAACGCCTTCAGCTACGCAAACAAAAAGGAAAAGCGCACAGTCAACAAAGAGCAGTCAGACTGCAATCAAAAAAGCGGGCAATAAAGGCACCGCGAAAAAAGAGGAATTGGTGGCGTTTACGGTAAAGCGTGATGATAATGCGAAGGTGCGCATAATTCCGCTTGGTGGACTAAATGAGATAGGAAAGAATATGACCGCAATCGAGTGCGGAGAGGATATAATCGTAATAGACTGCGGACTTGCCTTTCCCGATGAGGAGATGCCGGGTGTAGATCTCGTTATTCCCGACGTGACCTATCTTGAGGCGAACGTATCAAAGCTTCGCGGAATAGTTTTGACACACGGTCACGAGGATCATATCGGGGCGATACCGTACGTCCTCAGAAACATAAATCCCCCTATCTACGGAACAAGGCTGACGGTGGGAATAGTGAGAAACAAGCTCAAAGAGTTTACTCTCGACGTAACGCCGAAGCTCGTCGAGGTCAAGGCGGGAGACGTAATAAAGCTTGGCGGAATGACGGTAGAGTTCATTCACGTCAATCACTCGATAGCCGATGCTTGCGCGCTCGCGATAAGAACACCGCTCGGCACCATCGTCCATTCGGGTGACTTCAAGCTTGATCTGACTCCCATCGACGGCGAGATAATGGATATCACAAGACTCGGTGAGATCGGCAGAGAAGGGGTGCTCCTTCTTATGTGCGAGTCGACGAACGCCGAAAGAGCGGGATATACACCGTCTGAGAGAAAGGTCGGCGCTTCGCTTGAGTACATTTTTAATACTCACGAGGATCAGAGGATCGTTATTGCGACATTTTCGTCCAACGTTCACCGCGTTCAACAGATAATCGACGCGGCGGCAAGACATAACCGAAAGGTTGCGGTAACGGGACGAAGCATGCTCAACATCGTCGGAGCGGCAGTAGAGCTTGGATACATGCACGTACCGCAGGGTGTGCTTATCGATATCTCCGAGATCAGAAAATACAACCCCGAGCAGCTGACGATAGTCACGACCGGTAGCCAGGGCGAGCCTATGAGCGCGCTTTACAGAATGGCGTTCGGGGAGCATAGAGACGTGCGTCTTGATATGAACGACGTTGTAGTTATTTCATCAAGCGCGATACCCGGAAACGAGAAGCTCGTCAGCAGAATAATCAACGAGCTTTGCAAGATAGGCGTTGAGGTTATACACGACGCTTCTGTCGAGGTGCACGTTTCGGGACACGCATGCCAGGAGGAGATAAAGCTGCTCTCGGCACTTATCAAGCCGAAATACTACATGCCGGTTCACGGAGAGTATAAGCATATGGCAGCAAACCGAGAGCTTGCTCTGCAGATGGGCGTTGAGTCGCAGAACATCTTTATCTCGGATATAGGAAACGTGCTTGAGATAGACAAAAAGGGCGCGAGGATAAACGGAACGGTCACGTCGGGCAGAGTGCTCGTTGATGGCTACGGTGTCGGCGACGTTGGAAACATCGTGTTAAGAGACAGACTTCTTCTCTCGCAGGACGGTCTTATCGTTGTGGTGGCGACCGTAAGTCAGGACGGCGGATATATCATATCAGGTCCCGACATAGTCTCGCGTGGATTTGTGTACGTTCGCGAATCTGAGGATCTTATGGAGGAGATGCGGCAGATAGTTCTGTCATCAATAAACTCTTGTTTGCATTCAAGAAGCCGCTCGGATTGGTACCAAATAAAGGGAAGAGTTAAGGACGATCTTGCAAAGTTCATTCTGTCAAAAACTAAGCGCAAGCCTATGATAATTCCGATGATAATGAACGTTTAATCGGCTAAAAGACCGAATTTTACAAAAATTTTCGTTCTGTTCATAATATATTCAACAAAACTGCACGATAAAGTACTATAATAAGGAGTATTTTAAGCTCGAGTCGATAAAAAGACTCGAAAAACGACAAAATATTTAAAAAGGTGGAACCTATAATGGGAAAAGGAAACAGAAATAGCCAGAAGAGAATCGAAAAGCAGCTGGCTAATGAAGAAAAGATTCTCGCAAAAGAAAGGGCACAGCAGAAGAAAAAGGTGAGCGATAAGGCTGTTGCGGCAGCATGCATCGTTATCGCCCTTATAGTTGTTGCTATTCTTGCAATCAATATTCTCGGTGAGACCGGAGTACTTCTCCGCGTACAGCCGGCGATGTCGCAGGGTGACGTAGTAGTAAACTCGGCAATGATGAGCTTCTACGTAAACGACTACATCATGAACTGGTACAATACTTATTATGTCTACGCTCAGTTTGGCTTGATAAGCATTGACCTTGCATCTGACTTCAGAAATCAGATAATGAACGCGCAGGATGCTTCCTACATGGGAGATAGCTCATTGGCAGGTACTACTTGGTACGATTACTTTGTAAATACCGCTATTGAGAACGTTGAAATGTACGTAACCTATGCGAATGCTGCAAAGGCTGCTAACATTACTCTCTCCGAAGAGGACAAGGCAGAGATCGACGAGACTCTCAAGGCAATGAAGGACGCTCTTAAGGCAAACGGCATGACCTTTGCTGACCAGTACGGTAAGGGTGTAACTGAGGGTGACGTACGCGATTGTTATGAGCTTATCTATCTCGCATCTGCTTACGGTGAACATATGCAGGATAGCTTCGAGGCAGAGCTCAAGAATGAATTCAGCGCAAACAAGGAAGAGAACTCGCTCATCTCCTACAGAGAGGACAACAAGGGTAGCTTCTACTCTGCAAAGTATCTCTCCTACACTATCAGCATCAACGAGAAGTTGTATAAGGGCGACCAGGAAAAGTATGACAGCAAGGTTGCTGATGCAAAGAAGGTTGCTGACAAGATCGCAGAGGCAAAGACTCCCGCAGAGTTTGTTGAGCTCGTAGAGCTTTACAAGAAGTCTCCTACAAAGTTCATGGTAAGCACAGGTCTTATGGAGGACACAGGCAAGGAGACGGATACAGAAGCAAAGACAGAAGCTTCGACAAACAAGGAAACAGGAACAGAGGCTCAGACTACTATTGAAGATCTCATGTCAAAGTACGAGGGCTCCATCTATTACGAGACAGACAGCAAGCTTGGAGATTGGATCTTTGGAGAAAAGGATCCTGCAGAGAAGAACGATACTCTCGTTGTAACCGAGACCGGTACAGAGGTTGTAACCGAGAAGGTTACCACACCCAAGGAGACAGGAAGTGAATCCTCCGATCCTCAGGAAACCGAGACCGGAGCACCTAAGGCCGGCACAGAGGCATCCACGAGCAAGGAGACCGAAACAGCTACAGGTTCAACGGGCAGCTCAACTACACAGAAGGTAACATATGAGACCTTCAAGGTTACGGTTTATATGCTCCTTTCTACGCCCGCTCTTGACGAGACATTTACACATGACATTGCATATCTTATTTCCGATAATAAGGATGCTGCGAATGCATTCCTGAAAGAATTTAAGTCAAGTGCAGCGAAGAACGGTGACGTATTCGAAGAGATCGCGAAGAAGCATTACGATAAGTTGTTTGAGGGACACGATCACTCAGACCATGCGGAGGGCGAAAAAGATCCGGTATTCTCATACGCACAGGCTGAACACGTAAAGGAAAAATACTTTGCAGACGATTACAACGTTCTTAACGAATGGATCGATGATGAAGTTCGTGTAAGCGGCGATCTCACTGACGAGGTTATCGAGATAACTGTTACAAGCACTGATTCTCAGGGTAAGAAGACTGAAACAAAGTACTACGCAGTACTCTTCTTCGAGAACCAGAACTCTTCTGCATGGTATATTGACGCGCTCCTCGGTGCAGTACAGCAGAACATCGACGATTGGTATGAGGCAGAGCTTGCAAAGAAGCTGATTACATATAACTTCAAAGCAATCAACAAGATAGACCTTATAACCTTCACAGCAAACGCTCATTAATTATAAATGATAGTGGCTGCCGCATCTGCGGCAGCCATAGTAATAGATAGCGGTAATATCAATGGGTGAATAAAACGCATATTATGTATAGAATAATAATGTGACGGCATTATCGCCCCGAAAGGATTAATTATGGTTATTGATTCAAAGCAGACGACAGTTGCATACCGTTGCTCCGAATGTGGAGCGGGCGTTATCAGTATGGTAGGACTTTTCTCTCTTTCTGCAGATATGATAAAGCTCAAATGCACCTGCAAGGAAAGCGAGATGCAGATAGTCCACCGAAAGGAAGACAATCAGATGCGCCTCAGTATCCCGTGCATCTTCTGCCGCAAGCCCCACACGTATAATATCAGCTCAAATATGTTCTTTTCAAAGGACATTTTCTTGCTTCCTTGTCCGTATTCCGATATCAATATCGGATTTGTCGGAGACGAGAATATGGTCAAAGCAGAGCTGGCAAGGACCGAGCTTGAGCTTCTCGATATGCTTGAGGAGAATGGCATTTCTGATTTCAAGAGCCTTCACGGTGATGAGGAGGACCTTCCCGATAGCCAGGTGCTTGACGTTGTGACGTACGTGGTTGGCGACCTTGATGCCGAGGGAAAGATCTATTGCAAGTGCTACCCCGATGGAAGAGAGCCTCTTCCCGACGACGTGCTTGTAAGGGATGACTCCGAGTACGAGGTCTCTGTGACCGATGACGGAGTTGAGGTTTGTTGTGCCAAGTGTGGCGCGAAAAAGGTGATACCGACGGATTCTATGCTCACGGCTCACGCTTTTTTGAATAGCGATTTTTTGAAATTGGAATAAAAATTTTATGATAGGGTGTTTTGTTTCCAAAACACCCTATCATAAACTCTGTATTTGTTTTTGGATTTTGTCAGAAGGGCGGGGGAGACCGCCTTTTTTTAAGGGTTCTCCCCCGCGAGACTGCGCCGATTAATGGCAGCAGCAGGAGATTACGAGGAGCGCGATTATAAGGATCCAGATCCAGTTATCGTCGAAAAGTCCGCAAAGGCAGTTATTCATAATAAATCCTCCGTTTAAATAGGTATATTGTTGAGAATTGGCTTTCTCACTATCATATTATGTCGAATGAGGGATTGTGTGCGAAAAAAAGGTCGTTTTTTATTTCTCATCAAGGGTAAAAATTAAAAAAGATACTTGCACTCGCGGCGCAAATATGGTAAAATAATAAGAAGAGAAAAATAAAGGCAGAAGTAAGATTTGCCCGAAAGGAAAAAATGGATGTCACAGAACGACAGAATGAAAAAAATAAGAAACTTCTCGATCATCGCGCACATTGACCACGGTAAGTCGACGCTTGCGGACAGAATACTTGAGGCGACTCAAGCGGTGTCCAAGCGCGAGATGGAGGAGCAGGTCCTTGACAATATGGATCTTGAGAAGGAGAGGGGAATTACCATCAAGGCCAGAGCAGTAAAGCTCGACTATACCGCGCCCGACGGTGAGACCTACGTCTTCAATCTCATAGACACCCCCGGCCACGTTGACTTTAACTATGAGGTGTCAAGATCGCTCAACGCGTGTGACGGTGCCTTGCTCGTCGTTGACGCGACGCAGGGAATCGAGGCGCAGACACTTGCAAATGCATATCTTGCGGTCGATGCTAACCTTGAGATAGTTCCCGTTATCAATAAAATTGACCTTCCCAGTGCAGATCCCGACCGAGTAAGACAGGAGGTTGAGGATCAGATCGGCATACCCGCAGAGGGCTGTCCCGCTGTCTCAGCTAAAACGGGACTTAATATCGAGCAGGTTCTCGAGGCAGTCGTGCGCGATATTCCCGCACCTATCGGTGATGAAGATGCGCCGCTCAAGGCACTGATATTTGACTCATATTACGATAGCTATCTCGGTGTTGTTGTAAACGTGCGAGTTATGGACGGACAGCTCCGCGCGGGCGATAAGATAAGACTTATGAGCACGGGCAAGGAGTTTGAAGTTGTTGAGGTCGGCACGATGGAGGCGTTCGGTCTGTGCAAATGCGAATGCTTACGCTCAGGCGAGGTTGGATATATCACTGCGTCAATTAAGAGCGTAGGCGATACTCGAGTCGGCGATACCGTGACTCTCGCGGATAACCCCGCTGAGAAGGCTCTCCCAGGATTCAAGTCGGTTCAGCCTATGGTGTTTGCGGGTATTTATCCCGCGGACGGCGCGAAGTACGGAGACCTGCGTGATGCGCTTGAAAAGCTTCAGCTCAACGATGCCGCGCTTGTTTTTGAGCCCGAGACGTCGATAGCGCTTGGATTCGGCTTTCGCTGCGGATTCTTGGGACTTCTCCACATGGAGATCATCGAAGAAAGACTTGAAAGGGAATTCAATCTCGATCTAATCACCACCGCGCCCGGAGTTATCTACGAGGTAACTATGCGCTCGGGTGAGATGATAAGGATAGATAACCCCTCAAATTACCCGACCACCGACGAGATAGAGGTCGCAAAGGAGCCGCTTGTAAAGGCGAGCATCATAACTCCAACCGAGTTTGTCGGCGGACTTATGGACCTTTGTCAGGACCGTCGCGGCGTGTTCCACGATATGAAATATCTTGACAGCACGAGAGTCGAGCTTCACTATGATCTCCCGCTCAACGAGATAATTTACGACTTTTTCGACGCGCTCAAGAGCCGCTCGCGCGGATATGCGTCACTCGACTATGAGCTTAAGGGTTACGAGCCGTCAAAGCTTGTTAAGCTCGACTTCCTTCTCAACGGTGAGCAGGTCGATGCGCTTTCATTTATAGTCCACGAGGAAAAGGCTTACGCAAGAGCGAGAAAGATCGCCGAGAGACTTAAGGAGAATATCCCGAGACAGCTCTTTGAGATACCGATACAGGCGGCAATAGGCTCAAGAGTTATCGCGCGTGAGACAGTCAAGGCTATGCGAAAGGACGTGCTTGCGAAGTGCTACGGCGGTGACATTACCCGTAAGAAGAAGCTGCTTGAAAAGCAGAAAGAGGGTAAGAAGAAGATGCGCCAGCTTGGTAGCGTCCAGGTATCTCCCGAGGCGTTCATGGCGGTGCTCAAGCTTGGCGACGATGACTAAAAAAACAGGAATATACGTCCACGTTCCGTTCTGTAGATCAAAGTGCTATTATTGCGATTTTTGTTCGAGAACACGTGCGGATGACGAGGTCAAAGCCCTTTATACGCAAAGACTTTGCGAGGAGATCGAGGATGTCGCGAGGCGAATTGGAGACGATCGTCCGATAGCTGACACGGTTTATTTCGGCGGTGGAACACCAACGCTTTTATCTCCCTCACAGTTTGAAAAGATTCTCAGCACAATAGAAAGTAATTTCGGGATAGAAAACGGTGCCGAGATCACCGCGGAGACTAATCCCAAGACTGCCGACGGAGAAAAGCTGAAAGATATGCGCTCGGTCGGAATAAACAGACTCAGCATAGGTATGCAGAGCGTTCACGACAATGAGCTGCGCGCACTTGGACGCATACACAGCTTTGCCGATTTTCTAAAGACGTTTTCAGACGCGAGAGAGGCGGGATTTGACAACGTTTCCGCTGATCTTATGTACGGGATCCCCGAACAGACTAAGGAGAGCTTTTCTAAATCAATAGAAACGCTCGCATCCCTTGACCCGGAGCATATTTCTTCGTACAGTCTTACAATTGAGGAGGGAACTCCGTTTTGGAATCGTCGAAACAGTCTTGTTTTGCCGGACGAGGAGACTGTCGGCGATATGTATCTTCTGATGTGTGATATCCTCCGCAAATTTGGCTACGAGAAATACGAAATAAGCAATTTTGCGCATAAATCGAGGGAATCGCGGCATAATCTTAAGTATTGGAGGCGCGAGGATTACCTCGGCTTCGGTCCTGCGGCGCACTCGTTTTACGCCGGAATCAGATTTGCCCATTCAAGAGATATCGAGGCATATCTACGCGGTGAAAATATCATTGAATCCTCCGATACGATCGTTGGCGAGGAGGCAATGGACGAGTACGTGATGCTCGGAATGAGACTGTCAGAGGGAATAGATACGGTCAAATTTAAAAGGCTGTTCAATGCCGATTTTGATGAGCGCTACGGACGGGTATTCAAGCGTTTTTCACCGGAGTACGTAACAGCCGAAAACGGCTTTTACAGATTCACGGATAAGGGAATGCTTGTGAGCAATTATATACTGTCCGAGACTTGACAATCTAAGGCATTTATGCTAAAATAATAACAGAAAATAAAAAAGTGCGGCATGGCCGCAGAAAAGGAGAACAAAATGGCAAAAATGGCAGAGGATAAGAACATAGACAATGAGCTTGAGATAACCGAGGGCGAGGCTCTCTACATCACACTTACCGACGAAAACGGACAGGAGCTTGAGTTTGAGGTAATCGGCGAGGCTGTTCTTGATGACGTAACCTACTACGCAATGGTTCCCGCAGAGGGCGGAAGCGAGGAGGAAGGACTTATCGAGTACGTTCTTCTCAAGAAGGAGCAGGACGAGAACGGTGAGGACCTCTTCATTACTCTCGATGACGAGGACGAGTTCGAGAAGGTTGCAAACTACTTCGACGAGCTCTTTGACAGTGAGATCGATTACGACGCGTAATCAACACAAGATCAGAATTTATCCTGCTTAGTGCGTGATATCCGTTTGATTGAGACCTACAAACAGATTAATGGAGCTCGAAATACATTCAGCTGTGGTTTGCAGACCTCCCTATACCCGCCAGGTCGACTTGTCCCCGTGGGATATGGGATGCTGGGAGCAGTAAAGCAGAGGATAGAGCACCGCCCTTAGATAAAGGGTTCCATTTCTTCGGGTACACGGCTCGGCGGGTGGCGTTGCGTGCAAGCGCAACGCCAACTCTATTCGCCTTAGGCGAGTTATATTGCTTCGCAGTGATATTCGTCTTGCGACGAGTGATATTCGCTGCGCGAGTTTTGGAGGCGAATAGAATATCACTGCAAGGCGAAGCCTTGCAATATCACTTTCCAAAGGAAAATATCACTCTTTGCCAAAGGCAAAGAATATCACTAATCTATCTTTTTCAGAGGTCAAAATGGCTGAGAGTATATTAAGAGAAAAATCAAAGGATTTTGCAAAAAACATAGTTCATCTTTGCAAAATAATAAAAAATGAATACAAAGAATCCGTACTAACAAATCAACTCTTGCGATCCGGTACGTCTATCGGTGCAAACATCCACGAAGCGCAGTACGCACAGGGTAAAAAAGACTTTATTTCAAAGCTTGAAATTGCACAAAAAGAGTGTTATGAAACAGAGTATTGGCTGGAGCTTTTGTTTGAAACCGGATATATTACCGAACAAACATACAAACCTATTCAGAATGAATGCGGAGCCATACGCAGAATGCTGATTTCATCACTAAAAACTATTAAGAACGGTGAAGAAAAATAGTAATGGCGGTATACCTTGTACTCGAAAAAATTTAATCGGATAGATGTAGTTTTTATTAAAAAAAGAGGAAAGCCGTGGCTTTCCTCTTTTTACGTTTAAATTACAATTCCGAATATAATTTATAAAGCTCGCTGTAAAGTCCGCCTTTGTCGATAAGCTCCTGGTGAGTACCCGATTCCTCGATGCCGTTCTCGGTAAGAACGAGGATTCGGTCTGCGTTGCGGATGGTGGTGAGACGGTGGGCGATGGTGAAGGTCGTTCTGCCCTGAGCCAGCTTTTCAAGAGATTCCTGGACAAGCTTTTCGCTTTCGTTATCAAGCGCACTCGTCGCCTCGTCAAGAATAAGGATAGGCGGATTTTTAAGGAAGAGTCTCGCAATTGAAATACGTTGCTTCTGACCGCCCGAGAGCTTGACTCCTCGCTCTCCGACGTAGGTATCGTAGCCTTCGGGGAGGGAAGAGATAAAGTCGTGAGCGCCTGCAAGCCTTGCCGCCTCGATGATCTCCTCTTCGGTAGCTCCGCTCTTACCGTATGCGATGTTTTCACGAACACTTCCCGAGAAAAGGTATACGTCCTGTTGAACGACTCCGATATTGTCGCGGAGCGATGCCATGGTTACGTCCTTGATGTCTTTTCCGTCAACTAAGATCGCACCCGAGCTGACCTCGTAAAATCTCGGAATAAGCGAGCAAAGTGTGGTCTTTCCACCGCCAGATGGTCCGACAAGCGCGATGCTTTCTCCCGCCTTGACTTTAAGGCTGAGATTTGTCAGAACGTTCTTGCTCTCTGTTTCATAATGGAAGGATACGTCGTCAAATTCGACATCACCCTTGACGTTTTCAAGGGGAGTTGCGTTCTTGGAGTCCACTATATCGGGCTCGGTATCCATAACCTCTGCAAAGCGTTCGATTCCGCTCATACCCTGCTGGAACTGCTCTGCAAATTCAACGATACGTCGAATCGAGGTGAGGAGTGTGGTCACGAACATAAGATATGCCACGTAATCAGCGGGAGTGATGCTTGCGGGATTATCGGCGGGCATCAGCATAAAGAGTGCGCCGATTGCAACGACGATAATATACATAATTCCGTCGAATAGACGAGTGGATGACATGAAGGATGCCATGATCCTATATCTCTCGGTCTTGAGTCTGAGATAATCCTTGTTTCCGTTATCGAATTTGCCTTGCTCAAGGTCCTCGCGAGCAAATGACTTTACAACTCTGATGCCGAGCAGGCTATCTTCGACTTGAGAGTTTAACTCACCTATCTGCTTGCGCGATTCGGCGAAGTTTTTCTTCATTCTGCGTCTGAAGTACATAAGCGTGACTATCATAACGGGGATAACCGCGAATATGATGAGGGTCAGCGGTACGCTCATGGTGCAGAGAAGGATAAACGAGCAGATTATCTTGATTCCCGCGATAAAGAACTCCTCGGGGCAATGGTGCGCGAACTCGGTGACGTCAAAAAGGTCGTTTGTGATACGGGACATAAGCGTTCCGACCTTTGTGTTGTCGTAGTAGGAGAAGGAAAGCTTTTGCAGGTGTGCAAACAGGTCATGGCGCATATCGGTCTCGATCTTTGTACCCATTATGTGACCGACCGATGCCATATAGTAGTTTGCTACGGTATCGATAGCTCTCAGAACGATATATAGAATTGCACAGTGGAGAATAAGCGTGGTTGTCAGTGTGGAGATATCCTCTGTTGCGCGACCGGTTATTTCGCGGACGATCATTGGAAGTACAAGCTCGCACAAGGTCGTTAGCGCGGCGCACATAAGGTCGAATATCATAGTGGGGAGATGCTTTTTGTAATACGGCAAAAAGCGACGAAGCAGCTTGCCGTTAGATTTCTTTTCTTTCTTTTTCATTGTTTAGCCTCCGTTTTCAACAATTTATTTTACCACTTTTGCCGCCCCGAGTCAATAGAAAATGTCTTTTTTTCTTCCATTGTTCATATAGTTTACAAAGCATTTTCGGAGGTTGCGGCTTGAAAGGGAGAAAAACACTTGAAGGAATAAAAAAAGCAATACTATCCCTGATCTGCATTTCACTGTTATTTCTTTGCGTGATACTCCCGGGCCGCGCGGACGGAGAAGCAAGCTCGGCTTTGCCGGACACACACGCAAAAGCAATTGAGAGAATGCGCGCAGGGTTTGAAGCGTATGAGCAGAGCATAGATATCTCTGATCTATCAATAACTCCCGAGGAGCTTGGAGAGTTGTTTTCCCACGCGACTAAGGATACACCGTACTTGTTTTACGTATCGAGTACACTTGCGTTTACTTATTACACGAATGGATGTGTTATAACTGTAAAGCCAAAATACAATATGGAAAAGGAAGAAGTGGAGAAGGCGGTCGAGTACTGTAAGAGCGAGGTGAAAAAGATCGCTACGCTCATAGGTCCATTTGATAGCGAGCTTGATATCCTTGTTGCCGTTCACGATCTTTTGTGTCGTGATTTTTCATACGATCTGACGCTTAAAAATGACGATATATATTCTTTTTTGACTCAAAAAAACGGCACCTGTCAGGGTTACACCTGGGCTTATATGGCACTTTTACGTGAGCTTGGAATAGAGTGCCGATACGTGGCAAGTGATACTATCGCACACATCTGGCTCGCGGTAAAAATTGACGGAGAGTGGTACCATTCGGACGTCACCTGGGACGACCCACCGAGACTTGAGGATAATGACGAGATAAGTCGCGCCCACATTCTTTTCTCGGATGAGAAGGCAGACAGGGACGGCTATAAGGACAGATACAGCTCAGAGAAGATAAAATGCGAAAGCAAGCTATATGATGATGGGGAGAAGTCTTTAAATCAAAATGTCTGTCTTTTTCCGGGTGATACTGACCACGACGGGAAGGTTTCTATCAGGGACCTTTTGTTTTTAAGGCAGTATCTCGAAAAGGGAATTGCCAGCCGGCGCCTCTGTCTCATTTGCTCGGACATTGACAAAAACTATGTAATTGATGAAACCGACGTAGAGCATATCCGTCAGACAATAGTCAAAAGAGACTAAAAATCGTCTACATATTTTGCCGTTTGTGTCTTGTAATAGAAACGTAATGATGATATAATTCAATTGAGAGAAAAAATTGGCTTTTTTATTGGCTCAGCAAATAATGATTATCACAAGGCGGTTAGAATGTTTATTGACGTTAACAAATACAAGGAAATGAATAGCGATTCCGAGATGATCCAGGCGGCGCTTGACGAGGCAAGGGTGAACGGAAAAGCTGTAATTATTCCGAAATACAACGAAAGAACCGGACAGAGCGTGTGGAATATCGATAAGACGGTGCTTTTATATAGCGAAAGCACGCTTATACTTCAAAACGCGCACCTGCGACTTGCCGACGGTGCGATATGCAATATGTTTACAAACTCCAACGCTCGCACCGAACTTGCTAAGACCGATGAGGGAACACAGAGGCATATTCACATCCTCGGCATAGGCAAGGCGGTGCTTGACGGAGGAATTCACAACGGAATGTACGAAGACAACGGCATCGCGCGCAAGGTGGTAAAGGACTACGGACACCACATCACCGAAAACTGTACGGTGTATTTCCAGAACGTTGAGAATATTGTAATCGAAAATCTAACCTTCAAAAACAGCAGATATTGGAGTATGTACTTCATTTACTCTGCTTACGGAAGAGTCTCGAATATCCACTTTGAGAGCGATAGTAACGTACCGAATCAGGACGGCGTCGATATGGGTAAGGGGACTCACAATTTTATCGTCGAGAAGATCACGGGATGCGTGGGCGACAATATTATCGCAATCAACGTAACGGGACACGATATCTACGGACCAAAGACCGAGGATATAAGGAAGGGTGATGTTCACAACATTATCATTCGCGATCTGCTTGTTTACTGTGTCGGAGGAGTGTCCCTCATACGTCTGCTCAATCACGACGGATACAGAATATATAATATAAGGATAGAAAACGTTATTGAGATATCCGACCCAACCGAAAATGATGCGGCGCTTGCGCAAAATCCCGATCTTACCTTTATCACAGACTCCGAGGGCAATATTCTGCCCAGAAGAACGATAATCCCGGGTGAGATAGGATACAGAAGCGAGTCGGCGATAATTATCGGTGAATCCTATTGGTACGAGAAAACTCCCGCGCAGAAGGGAGACACGTTCGGCATCTCGGTCAGCAATATTATGACTCGCTCGAGATTTGCCGTCGCGCTGAACAATACCCTTACAGATTCCACCTTTGAAAATATCAGATTGTTCGGCAACGGATATATGGCGGCGTATTTTGGCAAGGGAGAGTTTGAAAACGTTTCCTTCAATAACGTAAGATATGACAGAGATGCCACGCCGCATAAGGACGACGAAAATATTTTTGTTGAGTGGAACGGAACCGAAACACACGGATACAACTGTGTTTATTTCAACGGCGCGAAGGTCGAGAACGTAGAGTTCAACGGCTTATACCCGAACGGAAATATCCACGTCGTATTCGGTGGATACGGCGAGGGCGAGATAAAATGCTCAAGCGTCAATTCAAATGGGCTCACCCTGTCAGAGCTGCAGGGAATAAAGCTATCGGATAGATAACAGATGCAGCGGAACGGAGAAGAAAATGAAAAATAAAGAATACAAGGTTTTGCCGAGAATAAAAAAATACTCCGAGAGAGAGGGATGCTTTTCCTTCGAATCGTTAAAGGTAGCAATTTCGGGTGACGGAGAGCTCTTTTTGTCCTCGTCGGCTATACTTATGCCCGATGTTAAAACAGAAAGAAGCAGATACCGTGATGCAAATATTCGCGTCAGCGTCTCGCCCGATTTTTCTCCCTACAACGAATATTGCTCCCTGCGTATAACCGAGAGCTTTATCGAGATACATTGCAGAGATAAGATTGGCGCGAGAAACGCGGTGTCTGTCATCGCCCAGCTCGCTAAAAAAACCGAGAGCGGCTATGTCATTGATTGTGCGCAGATAGAGGATTGGCCCGATGCTCAGTACCGCGCTTGCATGGTCGAAAGCTCGGGAAGAGTATGGATTCCGATGGACAGGATATATAGGTATATTCGAGAGATGGCAATGTGCCGAATGAACGCGTTTATGTTCCATTTTATGGAATCAGACGGTTGCACTATCCCCTTGAAAACGGTGCCAGAGCTTAAAGGATACGGGAAAGAAAACCTGCAGTACACAAGAAAAGAGGTTGACGCCATGATAGCCTACGCGACCTCGCTTGGCATCAGAGTGATTCCTTTCGTAGAGATTTTAACTCACATTACCGATATCGCAATGAAGCTAGATATAGCGTGTCCCGGTGACACCGAGGAGAATCTCTTTGCCATATGTCTCGGTCAGGAAAAGACCTTCGACGCAATTGATAAGGTGATCGGAGAGATCGAAGAGATATTCCCCGACAGCGTGATACATATCGGCGCGGACGAGTACGATATGAGCCGCTACACAAAAAAGATCGCGTATTGGGATAAGTGTCCCCATTGCAGAAAGCTTTGGGAAGAAAAGGGCTTTAAGTCAATGCGAGAGATGTATTTCTACGGACTTGAGCGCATAAACGAGATAGTCAACGACCACGGACGTACTATGATGATCTGGAACGCAGACCTCGAGCCCAGAAACATCCCCGAGTGGCTTGACAGAAATATCATTATCCAGTATTACCGTTATTGCTACGATCTTGGCAAAGAAGACCTTTATAATCTCGATATAAACGGCTATGCAAACGACGGCTACAGCGTAATAAACTCGTTCTCGAGGATGATGTATATGCACCTGCCCGACCTCTTTATGAACTCGCTCCGCCTCTATAACTGGTCCTACCGCACCATCCCGTACGTAAATCCCGAGAATTATGATAACGTGCCCGGCGGGTGTATGTGTATCTGGGAGGATTGGAAGCACTATAAGCGCACCGCTTATCCCGCAATAGTTCTCGTTGCGGACAGACTTTGGAATTCGCATACCGATACCGTAACTTATGACAACGCGTACGGCACGGCAATGACCAAGCTGATCTTCGACGGAAGACTTCCCGAGGGCACTAACGTATTCGCTTGCATCGGTGACGTCCTGCCGCCACTCAAAGATAACGTCTACGGTGAGCCTCATAAGGTAACTTTAAGTGAAGATGAGCTTATAAAGACTCTCAACGCGCTGATATCGCTCGGCAACGACGAGATGGCAGAGGCTTATGCCGAAGCCATTGATTGGGTGATCGAGCAAAAGAGAACAAAGTAAAATAAAATACCGTCGAGGGCATCATAATTCCTCGACGGTATTCTTGACAATGAAGCGGAAAAATGATATAATGTGGGCGAATAAAACGAAAGAGAAGAGCCTTATGACAAAAAAAGAAAAGAAAGCCCTCGCCGCCGCGGCGGTTGAGAGACTCAAAGAAATATACCCCGACGCGGAGTGCGCACTGCACTGGGGCGGAGAAGCGGGTGACGAGTGGAAGCTGCTCGTTATGGGTAGACTGAGTGCGCAATGCACCGATGCGAGAGTGAATATTGTGTGCGAAACGCTCTTCGACCGTTTCCCGACCGCGCGCGCACTTGGCGAGGGTGATATCGCGGAGATCGAGGAGATAGTCAAGCCCTGCGGATTGTATAGAATGAAGGCTTCGGACATAAAACGCGCCTGCAAAATGCTCTGCGACGAATATAACGGCATCATCCCCGACGAAATGGACGAGCTTTTAAAATTCCCGGGTGTTGGACGCAAGATCGCAAATCTCCTTCTCGGCGACCTTTACAAAAAGCCCGCGATAGTCGCGGATACACATTGTATCAGAATATGCGCAAGACTTGGCTTTTACCCCGAGGATCAGAAGGACCCTGTAAAGACCGAGAGGATAATGAGCGAGCTTGTCGAGCCATGCGAGCAGAGTGACTTCTGCCACCGTATCGTCTGGTTCGGCAGAGAGACCTGCACCGCGCGCTCGCCAAAATGCGCCGAGTGTCCGCTTGCAGATATTTGTAAAAGAAGAATTGGAGAAACAAAGAAATGATAGAGCCGATTGCAAGAAAACTGAATTTTCCCGACGAGTCTATAAATTGCCTTGTCGAGTGCGAAAGAAAGATGGTAGCTAAAGCAGCCGAGGAGCTTTGCCGCGCGGAAAAGAGCCTCTTTACCCCCGAGGATTTCGAGTTTATGACGTTGCTTGTGCAAATAGCCGAGAAGAGCGGCGAGAACAGATACGTGTGCGATATGGTGTTCCTGCTCAGAGCTGCCGCGCCCTTATATGATAAATATGTAGAAAAGGGATACACCGACGAGCTCTTTTATCACACGATGTCGGACCTCAGAGTCAAGCTCTTTGAGTGCAAGGAGGTCAACGGTGTGTGGGGAATGGAGCCTACAAGCTGGTTTAAAAAATACTATATGCTCGAGCGCTTCAGACTCGGACGGATGCAGTACGACAAAAAAGAGTTCCCGATCGACAAATATAAGGATATTCTGAAGATGGGCGACACGATCATCTCTTGCCATATACCCTCCGACGGACCTCTGCTTGTAGAGGATGTCAAGGAGTCGCTTCGAATGGCGTACCGATTTTTCCCCGAGGAGCATAGGGACGGAAAGCTTGCCGTATGCTGTTTTTCGTGGCTTTTGTTTGCCCCTCTCCTCCAAGATTACAATGAAAACAGCAATATAAAGAAATTTTATAACCTGTTTGAAAACATCGAAAATTGGGAGGACGAGAGTAACGCGAATTTCTGGCACGTGTTCGGTGTTAGATATTCGCCCGAGGCACTCGAGAACGCACCGGGGGATAATTCGCTTCGCCGAGCAATCGTTTCGCACCTCAAAAACGGCGGAACGATGGGAAACGGCGCGGGAATCATATTCGTGGATGAAAATTATTAAAACAAGGGGCTGGTCTCAGCCCCTTATTTGTTTTCCACTTCTCAATTGAACAAAGATCCCCCCCGCATCGTCAACGGTCATACAGAAAACCTCTTTTATGGGGACTTTCAACTTTTGCACCTTGCGCTCAAGCCACGCGCGGTCCTTCTTAAGAAGGGAAAGACTGTGCGAGTTCACACAGCCGTCTGAAATAACGATGTGCATAATTCCGTCATCAACGCACTTGATATTCATATCAGCCTTGTCGGGCTGGCGGTGAATGTTTTTCGGTATCACCGACATCTTTCCGTTTTCCTCCAGTATTGCATAGTCGACCTCGGAAAGATCGTAAATTCCGTTCTGCCGTACTTGACTCACAAGCTCCTCAAGAGATATTCGCACCTTTTTCATCATTTTAAAATCTATATCGCCGCGCTTTATAATTACCGCAGGCTTTGATGATAAAACCGTCTTAAAAAACGGTACCTTCAGTATAAGCAGGGAAGATAGAACCTCCAATGAAACAAGCGTGGCTATCGGCACCAATGCCTCGATAACAGACCTGTCTGGATTGGTTATAGGCGTCGTTGCTATTTCGGATAACAGAATAGTGATAACAAGCTCGCTCACGTCAAGCTCACCAAGCTGCCTTTTTCCCATTATTCGCATTGTTATAGTCAGAATAACGTATATAATTACCGTTCTAATGAAAACCGTCAACATATCCTCACCGTTTTTTATTTATTGTCCGCATTTTGCAAGAATATATGTGCGGAATGGTTAATTTGATGCATTTGGTTCGTTTTTGGTTGAGTGTTATATGCTATTTTAAACAAAAAGAGAAAAAAACAAATTTTTTTCAAAAAACCTATTGACAAAACAAATCACTTGTGGTAGAATATACGAGTTGCCGCGAAGAACGGCAATAAAAAATATCGCGATCCGCTTGAAAAAAGGTCAAAAAAATTTGAAAAAATTTTCAAAAAGCTATTGACAAAAGGATTTGATGGTGATATAATAGACAAGCTCACGTAAAAAAGGTGGGCGATTGAAACTTGACAATTGAACAACAGATAAAAGAAGT
>SVRT01000016.1 GCA_015064685.1 Oscillospiraceae bacterium | reverse complement strand
TCCCTTGTGTAAAGGGTAGCGAAGCGGCATCGCGGGAGTGAATGACAACACGGTGTGTTGTCAGAGCCGCGATGTGACCGAGCCGCAGCGAGACCTGTCACGCCTTGCGCGTGACTGAGGGATTGTTTGCCTCCCCTACAAATCAAAATTTGAAAAAGAGAAAATCCCCCGAGGAGGGGGATTTAAGTATTATGAAAATATTTCCTTGAGTGGGTCGGATGCTGCTTCCTTGACCTTTACCTCTACTGTGAAATGCTGCGGAGGGGTGTCGTTAAGGATAAGCACATAGCAGAGCTTGAGATATCCGTCCGTAAGCAGTCTGTTATCGACTCGGCTTGCAGTGACGTAGACCTTTATCGGCATAAACGGTGTATCGTAGGTGCAGATGTGGGTCTTCCCTTCCTCAAAGGAGAGGATCGCGCGCATTGCACCCTCCTTGGTCATCACGACGAGGTCGGGGTCGCTTTGCGAGAAGATGATCTTTGAGAGCGTTTTGAGCATATCGTCATCCTCGTTCTCAAAGTAGGATATTTCTATGCATCCGTTCTTGCTTATCTCTGCTACAGCTTCGGTGCTGAGCTCCATTTCGGTGGGCTCTTCCTCGCCGAGTAGGTCGTTTATCTCATCATCTCCGACATTTTCACCGTCTACTATCCGCTTCATCATTGCGAGAATATCCTCGCCGTTGGGCATATCCTGCTCGGGGTCTATTACTGCCGTTCTTATCGACAGGACTATTTCCTTTTTTTCGCCGGGAATTACGTTTATCATTTTGTTTCCTTCTTTGTATAATGCAAGGGGAGAAGATATCTTCTCCCCGTTTTTATTAATATTCTGCGTTGCCTACCGTTCTGGGGTAAGGAAGGACGTCGCGGATGTTCGAGACGCCTGTGAGGTACATAATAATACGCTCAAAGCCGAGACCGAAGCCTGCGTGCTTGGTTCCGCCGAATTTGCGGAGGTTGACGTACCACCAGTAGTCCTCTTCCTTGAGTCCACACTCTTCCATTCTCTTGAGAAGAAGGTCGAGTCTTTCCTCTCTCTGCGAGCCGCCGATTATCTCTCCAACGCCCGGTACGAGGAGGTCCATTGCCGCGACGGTCTTGCCGTCGTCGTTCTGTCTCATATAGAATGCCTTGATCTCCTTGGGGTAGTCGATAAGGAATATGGGCTTCTTATATACCTGCTCGGTGAGGTATCTTTCGTGCTCTGTCTGGAGGTCTACGCCCCAATACACGGGGTACTTGAAGTCGGCGCCCGACTTTTCAAGGATCTCTATTGCCTCGGTGTAGGTTACCTTTGCGTAATCCGCGTCACGAAGAGCGGTGAGACGGTCAAGAAGTCCCTTATCAACGAAGCTGTTGAAGAACTGAAGCTCTGCCTGGCAGTTATCCATTACGTGGTTGATGATATACTTGATCATATCCCACGCCAGCTCCATATCGTCGTTAAGATCTGCGAACGCGATCTCGGGCTCGATCATCCAGAACTCTGCCGCATGACGCGCGGTGTTTGAGTTCTCTGCTCTGAAGGTGGGTCCAAAGGTATATATATTACCGAATGCCATAGCGTAGGTCTCGCCCTCGAGCTGTCCCGAAACCGTGAGGTTTGCGCTCTTGCCGAAAAAGTCCTGAGAGTAATCCACTGCTCCGTCCTCGGTCTTGGGGAGGTTATCCATATCGAGAGTCGTTACGCGGAACATCTCGCCTGCGCCCTCTGCATCCGAGCCTGTGATTATAGGTGTGTGAACGTAGACGAATCCTCTCTGGTTGAAGAAAGAATGGATCGCATAAGCGACCTCACTTCTTACTCTGAATACTGCGGAGAAGAGATTCGTACGGGGACGGAGATATGCCTGCTCGCGCAAGAACTCTACCGAGTGGCGCTTAGGCTGGAGGGGGTAATCGGGTGTGCTTGTTCCCTCTACCTCTACCCTGGTTGCCTTGAGCTCAAAGGGCTGCTTTGCCTCGGGTGTGAGTGTGAGCACGCCCGTAACAACAAGAGCCGCACCTACGTTCTGCGATGCTATCTCGTCATAATTATCTACGATCTCTCTTTCAAATACGACCTGGACGCTCTTGAAGTATGAGCCATCATTGAGGTCGATGAATCCGAATGCCTTACTGTCGCGGAGGTTTCTTACCCAACCGCCGACCGTGATTGTCTTGCCGCCGAATGCTTCCTTATCGGCGTAAACTTCTCTTATAAGTGTTCTTTTCATTTTTCTCTATCCTTTATGTGAAAAAGTGTTCTAAAAAACTATTACATATCATTATATAATTATTTGACGGAAAAATCAAGTACAATTTGAAATATTTATTATTTTTCGGTCTTTTTCTTAAACTTTTGCTTGATTTTTCGCTTAAAGTGTTGCTAATCCTGTCAAAATGTGGTACAATTGATCTATAATGGCGCAAAAGGAGCGAATGAAAATGAAAAACAGCTACGGTCTTCAGCTTTACAGCATACGCGACATTACTGACAAGGATCTTGCCGCCTCGCTTGAAGCGGTTGCAAAGATCGGCTACAGATTCGTTGAGTTTGCCGGCTTCTTCGGTCACAGTGCGGCTGACGTAAAGGCGATGCTTCAAAATTACGGCCTTGAGATCTCGGGCACTCATTCCGCTCTTGACGATCTACGCCCCACGAGGATCATGGAGACGCTCAGGTATCACAGAGAGCTCGGAAACCCCAATTACATAGTTCCCGGAGCTGATCTTTCTACTCTTGAAAAGATACACGACTTCTGTAGCGTGATGAATTTCGCAAAGCCGATATTCGAGGCTGAGGGGATCAAGCTGGGCTACCACAATCATTCGCACGAGTTTGCTCTGATGCCCTGGGGCTCGACGATCCACTCCGAGATCGAGAGAAATACCGATATTGAGTTTGAGATAGACACCTATTGGGCATTCAACGCAGGTCTTGACCCCGTCCGTGTGCTTGAAAGACTCAAGGACAGGATCAGCGTGATCCACCTCAAGGACGGATTTATGGGCGGTAAGGGTATGGCTCTCGGTGAGGGCAAGGCTCCCGTCAAGGCAGTTATTGAGGCGAGCGAGAGGCTGGGCTTTAAGATGGTGGTTGAGAGTGAGACTCTCTCCCCCACGGGGCTTGAGGAGGTCACTCGTTGCATGAATTATTTGCGATCAATTGAAAAATAACGGAGAGACAGACGTGAACATTAAGGAAATATCTACGGAGGCTCTTGCATATCTCGGAGACAGTGTGCTTGAGATAAGGGTAAGAGAAAAGCTTGTCAGGGACGGCATTTCGGGCTCGGGCAATCTCAACCGCGCCTCACTTACATACGTTAAGGCAAGTGAGCAGGCTGACGCCATGCACAGAATAATTCCACTGCTTGACGAGGAGGAAGCTCTCGTCTATAAGCGCGGACGGAATATGTCGGGCGGAAACGTACCCAAGAGCGCGACTATGTCGCAGTACCGCGCCGCTACCGGTATGGAGGTGCTTTTCGGTTACCTTCACCTGCTCGGGCGGTATGACAGAATAGACTACCTCTTTTATATGGCTTACAAAAATGATGAAAATATACAGGAAACGGAGACAAAACAATGAACAATCCAAAAATTAAATTCACTATCAAGGACCTCGGCACGATTACCGCCGAGCTCTACCCCGAAAAGGCTCCTGCTACGGTTGAGAACTTCCTCTCCCTTGTTGAGAAGGGCTTTTTCTCCGGCCTTATCTTCCACCGCGTTATCAACGGCTTTATGATTCAGGGCGGCGGCTTTGACGAGGCTTTTGAGCAGAAGGAGGCAGCAAGCATCAAGGGCGAATTCATCGCCAACGGCTTTATGCAGAACGATCTTCGACACACTCGCGGAGTGCTTTCGATGGCGAGAACTATGGCACCTAATTCCGCGTCCTCCCAGTTCTTTATCATGCATCGCGATGCTCCTCACCTTGACGGTCAGTATGCCGGATTCGGTAAGGTAGTCGACGGTATCGACGTCGTTGATAAGATCGCTAACGTGCAGACCTGCAGCCGCGGCTGGTACGACGACGTTCCGAGAGTTCCCGTCGTTATAGAAAAGGTTGAAATAGTTGAATAACCAATCAACCCCCCACCTCGCTTGAGAGGTGGGGGGTTTCTAATTCAAATTTTGATTTGTCGGTGAGGCGGGGGAGCGGGGGAGCGGGGGACGCGTGCCTCCGGCGGGTCGCTTTTTGAAAAAAGCTCCGCAAAAACTCCCCTTATATTAGGTCCTTTTAGGGTGAGAACATTACTCGGACTGCTTGCTTGCAAGCAGCTGTTTGCAACAAATTGACAAATGTCTTTGTTCAACTTCACGTTGCATAAATTCGCCGCAAGCGGCTAAAAAAATCCCTCACTGACGTTTTTGTATTGATAGGGTGTTAAACCCAGCCGATAAAAAACTTTAACCATAAAGAAAAACTAAGTTAAAGAAAGCCTTTCAAACAATTTTAAATACACTTGCAACACGATAGCAGTGGGACTATGCAGGTGCGACACGGTTTAGATAGATAAACCGTCTTAACTTGCATATAATTTGCTTTGGGGTTTTGGGGGTGTGGGGGACTTTTTTCCCTGGAAAAGTCCCCCACGCGCATCCCCTCGCGTCCCCTATAAACCGCAATTTGACACGTTTGGGCATATTTCGACATATAATTTATTGAGAAGTGATTCTCAATAACACAAGGAGAAATGTTATGGCGACCTTTACAAATCAGGCGACACTGACCTATCGCGGCAGTGTTGTCAATTCAAATATTGTTACGGGTGAGATTCCCGAGACGCTGACCCTGACAAAGGATGCGTTATCTGTGACCTACGAGCCTAACGGCAGCGTTATCTATATTGTCAACGTTGTTAATTCGGGAGATCGCGCGTACAGCGCGCTTACTCTGTCCGACGATCTCGGCGCGTACGCCTTCGGAACGGGCACAGTTACGCCTCTCACCTTTACGGAGGGCTCTTTGAGCTATTATATTGACGGAGTTTTGCAGCCTGCAACGGCTATTTCGGTGGCTCCGCCATTGACGGTTTCGGGTCTTTCTCTTCCCGCAAACAGTGTACTGACTGTTGTTTACCGCGCTGAGGTGAATGAATTTGCTCCGCTTGGAGCAGACGGTCAGATCGTGAACACTGCCACCTTGACCGGTGGCGGTCTTACGGCTCCCCTAAGCGATTCCGCTACCGTGACTGTCGGAGAGACTCCGAGGCTTGATATAACGAAGGCGATCACTCCTGTTGTCATCGGGGCTGACGGTCAGGTGACCTATACTCTCACCATTCTCAATTACGGCAACACGGCAACCGTTGCGACCGATAACGTTACCGTTACCGACACCTTTGATCCGATCCTTGATCCGATCAGCGTGACATACAACGGTGTCGCTTGGACGGCGGGAGTTGATTACACCTATAATTCCACCTCGGGCGAGTTCTCAAGCGCACCCGGCGCTGTCACCGTTCCTGCGGCAACATACGTGCAGGACCCTGACAGCGGCGCGTGGAGCGTGACTCCCGGGCAGGCTGTGATCACGGTTACGGGTACGATCAGCGGCTGATGTTCCGCGCCTGATTCAGACAAAAAGATCTCCGCCTCGTACGAGGCGGAGACGCTTTAAGATTACTTACCTGCGTTCTTATCGTTCTGTGCGAGAGACTTCTGTGCTTCTGCGCTCAGGTATTCTCTGGGGTCTACGGCGAGACCGTTGACTGTCATTTCGACGTGGACGTGGGGCTCGTCTGCAAGCTCTGCGATGGCTGTATCGCCAACGGTACCTATCTGATCGCCACGCTTGACCTCTGCTCCCTCCTCAATTCCGCTTGTCAGCGTTGTGTCGAGGTTCTTATAGAAGGTATAGACCTCTCCGTCGTGAGAGATCGCTACACATCTTCCCATAAGAGCATCGTCCCAGATCTTTGAGACCTTTCCGTCTGCCGCCGCGTACACAGGCGCGCCATCCTCTGTGGCGATGTCGATGCCGAGGTGGATCCTGTAGTCGCCCATAGTTTCCGACCAGACCTGGATAGTCGAGTCGTGTCCCTTTGCGATCACGCCGTTGGCGGGAAGCGAAAGCTCGAATTCCTCAACGTCACCCGAAACGGGCTTTTCTGTTCCCTGATGCGTGGGGGCTTCGACTGTGCCGTCCTCAAGAGGCGGCTCGGTCTCATTTGTCTGCCCTGACGACGTCTGGGCATTTGTGTCGTTCTCGTCGATGGCGTACTTCTTCTTTGCGCGGTTGTTCGCAATGCTTACCGAAAGCACTACGGTCAGCGCCAAAAGGATCACTACAAAGGTGACTACCGCCGCGCGATTGCGCGAGAGTGATTTGCATTTTTCCTTGAACTTTTTCAACATTTTCAATTCTCCTTTTATATTATGTCTAGTACCACATGCGGCGGGGTGCATCTTCCCCGGTGGTTACAGACATATTTTTTACCCTTTGTATTCATGTTTATGCAATCAAGGGAGAAAAAAGAAAAAATATCTGCCAAACACAAAAAGTCAGTCGGACCGAAGTCCGACTGACCGCTTGATTGATCTTGGTGTCGTATGATCAGCTCTCTCCGATTGCATCAAAGCTTTCTCTTGCTCGGAATATAAGTGAAATACACCATACTCCCGCAAGAGCTACGATCGTATATACAATTCTGCTGACTACCGACATAGGACCGCCGCAGATCCACGCGACGATGTCAAAATTGAAGATTCCTATGCTTCCCCAGTTGAGAGCGCCGATAACAGTGAGAATAAGTGCTATTCTGTCTATTATCATAGTTATAAACCTCGAAAGTGTTAAAATACGCCCGATATTGTGGGCTGATATTATTTTGCCGTGGAAAAAATAATTTATGCATACAAAAAATTGGATGAAATATAATAATTGTTGGAAAAAAATCGCTTGACAAACGGAGAGATATTTGATATAATGATTGAGCGTTGAGAATAAATGAATACATCGAGGTGTGGCGGCGGGTAGCACCCGCGAGCAAAAAACGCTTCGCGAAAAATAAAACAATATTATCGAGGTGTGGCGGCGGGTAGCACCCGCGGGCAAAAACGCTTCGCGAAAAACAAAACAATATTATCGAGGTGTGGCGGCGGGTAGCACCCGCGGGCAAAAAACGCTTCGCGAAAAACAAAACAATATTATCGAGGTGTGGCGGCGGGTAGCACCCGCGGGCAAAAAACGCTTCGCGAAAAACAAAACAATATTATCGAGGTGTGGCGGCGGGTAGCACCCGCGGGCAAAAAACGCTTCGCGAAAAACAAAACAAAATTATCGAGGTGTGGCGCAATTGGTAGCGCGCTAGCTTTGGGAGCTAGATGCTGCAGGTTCGAGTCCTGTCACTTCGACCAAAAATCAAAAGGAGAGGCTTGCCTCTCCTTTTGATTTTTGCCCGAATTGACAGTCTCACTCGAACCCGTCTCCAAGGTCGCAGACCTTGGAATTAGTTCGAGTCCTGTCCTAATAGATCATATAGATTACTATGTTACGCCAACTTGTGAGGGCTGACGATTGATTTCGTCAGCCCTCGCTCTTTATTATCCCGACAAATTGGAATTTTCAGCTTATTTCAATTTACCCAATTTTGCTGTGTTTGCAATCACGATCAGCGAACTATCCGCATCAAGCGCCTGCTTGGGATCGATATTTACGTTGACGTTTTCACCATTCTTGATGGCGACGATATTGAAACCGTATTTTTTACGGAGATCCAACTCGATCAGGTTCTTGCCGCGCCATTCGTCCTTTACGTCGATCTCTACCATAGATACATCCTTCGACAGCGAGATCATATCAATAAAGCCTGAGCTAAGCAGGTTTTTTGCGAGTCGAGTGCCAGATTCGTTCTCGGGAAAGACCACCTGATCCGCGCCTACACGAAGCAGTATCTTTTGGTGCATTTCGTTGGCACATTTTACGATTACGGTCTTGACTCCCGCCTCCTTACAAAGCGTAACCGCCATAACGCTCGCCTCAAGGGAGCTTGCCATACAAACGATGACGGTATCGATATTACCTATGCCAAGGCGGGATATGACCTCCGCATCGGTAACATCGGCGCACTTGCAGACGGGCAGGTATGCCGCCGCATCATTGACGATTCTTTCCTCAGCGTCGACGGCAATAACCTCCATGCCGTTCTCAACAAGCTCGCGCGCCACGGCTATGCCGTATCTTCCAAGTCCAAAGACTGCATATGTTTTCTTTGCTTTCATAATTATCTCCATTCCGCCGCCTTGAGGCGGCACAAATATTATCGATGACTTTTGTCTGATAGACAAAAGTCACGCGTGAAACGGTTAAATTGCCTACTGGCAGCAAAAAGCTTTCACGCTGTTCTCCTTTATCCTATGCTGATATCTTCCGTCGGCTCAGAAATGACGTTTTGACTTTCGTTTTTACTGCCAAGCGCTACCGCCAGCGAGATGGGACCCACCCTGCCCAAATACATGGTTACAATGATGATTAGTTTCCCAAAGGTATTTAGCGTTGCAGTCAGATTTCTTGAAAGTCCGACGGTCGCCGTTGCGCTGACCGTTTCGTAGACTGCGTCAAGGGCAGAGGCATTGCTCGTTGCCATCAATAGCACTGTTGATGCGCAGCATATTGTAAGAAACGTCACCGATACTGCAACAGCTTTTTTTACCGATTCCTCGGAAACACGGCGACCGAACAAGGTTGCGCAGTTCTTATTCCTGATGGTAGCGAATGCCGAGCTGATAAGCACGGCAATGGTTACAGTTTTCATACCGCCTGCCGTTCCCACGGGCGAGCCGCCTATGAGCATCAGGATGATCGATATTGCGGCTGAGGTGTTTGTCAGATTCTCTTGAGGGATAGAGGCAAATCCCGCTGTCCTCGTGGTAATCGATTGGAAGAGGGACACCTGAATTTTATCAAATAAAGACATCTCTCCGATGGTCAAAGGATTGGCATATTCAAAAGCAAATATTAAAACTGCGCCGGCTAGAACAAGTCCTGCCGTAACGGTAATTGCGATCTTTGAATGCAAGGTCAGATGCCTGAATACCCTGCGGTTCTTTGGCGAACGGCTCTTGACAACACGAAGCACGTCCCACCACACTATATATCCCAGACCGCCGAGAATAATCAGGGCGGAGGTGACGATATTGATCAAGGGATTGGTGGCATAATTGCAAAGGCTGTTTTCGGCAATAATGTCAATGCCTGCGTTACAAAAGGCGGAAACAGAATTGAATACCGATATCCAAATTCCCCTTGCACCGAACTCCGGAACGAACACAAGCATATAAAGAATGGCACCGATTCCTTCGATGATCAGAGTGCCGAACAGTACGTTCTTTACGAACTTTGCAAGCCCCGACATTGTGTTCAGATTGAAGGCATCCTGAATGAGCAAACGGTCACCAATACCCATTTTTCTGTTGAGAAGAAGCATCAATCCCGACATAATGGTGATGATACCAAGACCGCCTATCTGTATCAGAAGCAATATAACGATCTGCCCGAACACGCTCCACGTAGATACCGTAGGAAGCGTGACAAGTCCCGTTACGCAGGTGGAGGTGGTTGCCGTAAAGAGCGCGTCAAGATACGGTACGGCGTTGCCGTTTGCGGAACTGATCGGCAGCGCCAAAAGCCCACTTCCCAAGAGAATAGTCGAAATAAAGCTGAGCAATATGATCTGCGTGGTTGAAAGTGCGAATTTCTTTTTCCTAACCATAAGATTTTCCTCTAAAAAGCATAAAGGAACCAACGTCCTCTGCCGTCAGCTGGTTCCATTTTATTCGTTTTCCTGATTATATCACATTTTGCCATTTGTGTCAACTATTATTTTGCGCGATAGCGCGTACAGTAACGCGATCGTCACTTTCTGCCCGATAAATTGGAATTTGTTGATAATATCGGTGTTCATACCTCGATTATGTAACAATCCAAATCGTAGAATCGTATTACTCGTTGCCCTCAACTATGTGTAATAATACGGTTTGCATATTCGATCGAGGTATACGCCTTTCTGATTATCGGGCAAATCATAGTTGACATTTTTTTATACGCATGATATAATAAAGACGGCGATTTGGACCGCAACGTTGACTTTCTAAAGGAGGACCCAATGAACAAATTGTTTCCGCCTATGCACAGCAAACCGGAAAAAATTAAAATTTTTGCCCTGATTCCCTGCTGGATTTGGGTTTTTGTGCTTTTTCCCATGTTTATGCCCTTTGTGGGGCTCGGGCTTTGGAGTCAATGGGAGATCAGCGACTGGCTGGAGATCTTCTACCACGTAGCCAACGGCGTTGGTCTGCTATGGCTTATGTTCAGTTATCTGAAGGATGATTGGTTTATGGTATCAGTCGATTTTCGCCATTTTCTGAAGCATATAGCACTGACGGTCGGTCTGGTTATGGGCGTAGAGCTTTTGTTGCTTGGAACACTGTATGTTTGCGGCTTTAACATAATAAATATGCTGGAATGTCTTCCGGTAGCAGAGATGTTTGTCAGTCACACTCCTCTGTTCTTGATTTCACTGGAGCCGATCTTTGGCACGATTGCTCTGTCGGTTTTTGCCCCCATCAGTATCTGCGCGCTCTTCTATTGCCTGGGCTTTGCGCCGATATGCTACAAAAAGCCTCTGTTTGCCTATCTGTGCATTGCTGTTATCACATTGATCCCTCCAATAATAAATATTATTTGGAGAGGTGGAGCGGATCTGGTGCTGAGCGGTTATTTTGTTCAGTTGCCCGTTCATCTGCTGATGTGCTGGTCTTATCAAAAGACGGATAACATCTGGACGCCTATGATATCTTTGTCGATCACAAATCTCTTGATGTCTATCGCTTTACATATCTTTGTGATCGTGTAATGCACACATAATTTCGGCGCGTTTTCGCAAATGCGACCGGTTAAGAAGCGCATAAGCGCGGTTTTGGAGTAGGCCGCTTTATTTGATGAATCTGATGTTTAAGGGCTGACCGTTTTGGTCAGCCCTTTTTGATAAATCGCTTTAATGGGAGCAGCATTCTCGTTTCGCGCTTATACTCCGCGAAGCCTTCCTTGTGTGATTGCCTTTTGTCTGCCATAGGGATACTGACAGCGAAGAAAAGGACTGTATTTGCGACCGCGCCTGCAATAAGGTACCACGCGCTCATATCGGCGCAGACGACCGCCAGCGCGATATTCCACCACATACATATCTCACCGAGGTAGTTCGGGTGGCGCGAGTGCTTCCAAAGTCCGCATCTGATGAATCTTCCCGTTCTGTTCTTGCGGAATCTGTGCATCTGTATGTCGGCGATTCCCTGCATCGTTGCCGAAGCTACGGCGAGGCAGATGAATACTGCGCTTGCGACAGTCAGCTCTGTTTCCTCTCTTATCGCGTATACTGCGGGCAATATGCAACCGTAGACCACGAGTGTGGGGACCATATGTATGCCTACGAAATTTATTATCGGGTAAAAGCCCTTCGTTTTTTCGTTCAGCATCGTATAACGCCAATCCTGGTGAGTGAGGTTGCCGAACGTGTAAGCCCAATTTGCCGTTAGTCTGATGCCCCAGAAAAAGACCGCGACAAGCAGAAGTCTGCCGAGTGCGTTCAGCTCCTTTCCAAAAGCGTATGCCGCGAGGATCACGGGCGGCTGGACGCTCCAATATGGGTCGTAGACCGAGGCGTTCTTGAATATCAGGCTGAAAATGAAGGTCGAGACGGTTGCCGCGGCATCTGCGATGAGAAGTGAGAGCCACCAATCGAACGCTTCGTCAATCGCTTGATACGTTACTATTCCAATGGCGGTGGCTAATACATAGACCAGCGTGACAGCGATAAAGCTCGCCGCACGGCTGTTTTTTATCTTGTTCATAGTTTCCTCTTTTGTTTTTCAAATTTTGATTTGTCGGTGAGGACGGGGGATGCGGGGGAGCGGGGGACGCGTGCCTCCGGCGGGTCGCTTTTTGAAAAAAGCTCCGCAAAAACTTCCCTTATATTAGGTCCTTTTAGGGTGAAGTAGGATTTTTCGCCGCAAGCGGCTAAAAAAATCCCTCACTGACGTTTTTGTATTGATAGGGTGTTAAACCCAGCCGATGAAAAACCTTTAAACTTAAAGCAAAACTAAGTTGGAGAAAGCTTTTCAAACGCTTTTAAATACACTCGCAACACGATAGCAGTGAGGCTATGCAGGTACGACACGGTGTAGATTGATAAACCGTCTTGACTTGTATAAAATATACTTTGGGGTTTTTGGGGTGTGGGGGGCTTTTTTCCCTAGAAAAGCCCCCCACGCGCATCCCCCTCGCCTCCTCTATAAACCGCAATTTGTTTACATATAATGATATTTATTTTTCTTGGCGAATAGGAATATCACGAAGACGGCGACGGCGGCGAGCTCGGCGGTGACGATCGACCACCAGATGCCGTCTATTCCCCACAGAAGTGGGAAGATAAGCACTGCGGCGATCTGGAAGACCAGTGTTCTGAGGAATGATATTGCCGCGGAGGTGAGTCCGTCGTTAAGTGCGGTGAAAAAACCCGAGCCGAATATTGCCATTCCCATAAACAAAAATGAGAGAGAGAAGATATTAAAGCCCTGCTGTGTCAGCTCTAACAATTCCTTATCATATCCGACGAAGAGGCTTGAGAGCGGCGAGGAGAGGAGAAAGGAAAGACCAACCATCAACACCGAGAATACTGAGATTATTCCAACGCTTCGCTTGAGCAGGCCTTTTAATTCTTCGCGGTTTCCTGCGCCGTAATGATATCCGACCACGGGCGCGGAGCCTATTGAATATCCGATAAACACACCGCAGAATATCATACTGACGTACATTAATACTCCGTACGCGGCTACGCCGTCCTCACCTGCATAATTCAAAAGCTGGATGTTATATAGCATTCCGACGAGCGACATTGAGATATTGCTCATAAACTCCGACGAGCCGTTCGTACACGTTTTGAGCAACGCTTTTCCGTCGAAGTGCGTTTTTCCGAGCTTTAATATGCTCGTATTTTTTCTCGCAAAGTAGAGGAGGGGCAAAAAGCCGCCGACCATCTGGCTCAGCGCCGTTGCTGCCGCCGCGCCGACGAGTCCCCACGCAAATACACCCACGAAGAGCCAATCGAGCACCATATTTGTTACCCCTGCACCGACTGTGACGTAAAGACCGAGATTCGGTTTTTCAGCAGTGACGAAAAAGCTTTGGAATTCCATTTGCAGAATAAATGCCGGAAGTCCGAGCAGCACGACGCGCGAGTAAATTATGCAATTGTCGAGAAGCTCGCCTCTCGCACCGAGCATATACGCGACGGGCCGAATAAACGCGATGCCGAAAGCGGCTATCACCACTCCGAGGATTATTGATACGTATATAAGAAGCGAGAAGATACGCCTTGCGCGGTCGCTATCCCCCTCTCCGAAGGTTTTTGCGACGAGCGCGCTTCCTCCCGTGCCGAACATAAATCCGACCGTTCCGAGTATCATCAAAAACGGCATTATAAAATTGACCGCCGCAAAGGGCGTTTTGCCTGCGAAATTTGATACGAAAAATCCGTCCACCACTCCGTATATCGATGATACTATCATCATAATTATTGACGGGAGGGTGAAGCGGAGAAGTCTTTTGACATTAAAGTGATCCGATAAGCTGATTTTCATTATTGTTCTCCGTGTCTGTTGTCGATGCATACAGGAGGTATTTTATCATATTATCATCCAAATGTCAATGCTTTGCCTTTGCGTTTTCATTTGATCAATATTTTAAAAAAACATATTGACAAGGCGGGATTAATAAGTTATAATACAATTAGAGATTGTTAAAAAAATAGCAATTTTTAAATTATTAATTACAAGGAGAGAAAACTATGGCAAACTATCAGATTCCCGAAAAGGCAAGAGTTGCCGTGCTTACCGGCGCTAAGAAGATTGAGATTTTTGAGCTTCCCGTTCCCGAGATCGGTGACGATGAGGTGCTCGTTAAGGTTGAGCAGACAGGTATCTGCGGAACCGACGTTCACGAGTACAAGGGCGATCCCTTCGGCTACATTCCCGTTGAGCTTGGTCACGAGGGTACCGGTACCGTCGTTAAGCTTGGTAAGAACGTTACAACCGACTTCTACGGCAAGCCCCTCGCTGTTGGCGACAAGATCGTTACAGGTCTTAAGCCCTGCGGCGTTTGCGACACCTGCAAGAATGATCCCGAAAACATCCACCTCTGCCCCGGCGGAGAGATCTTCGGTCTCATGCCCGGTGAGGAGGCTTACAAGAACTTCAACGGTTGGTTCGGTGAGTACATAAAGGTTAACGCAGGCGGCGTTATCTTTAACGTAAGCGACATGGACGTTGATCTCCGTACACTTATAGAGCCTACCGCGGTTATCGTTCACGCCGTTGAGCAGGCAAAGAAGATCTTTAACTTCAAGCAGGGCTCCTACGTGCTCGTTCAGGGCTGCGGACCTATCGGTCTTCTCCTTCTTACCATGGTTCGCACCATGGGTGTTCGCAACATCATCGCAGTTGACGGCGACGAGAAGAGACTTGCTATGGCGAAGAAGCTCGGTGCGGCTTACACCGTTAACTTCATGACCGAGGACGCTATCGCTCGCGTTATGGAGATCACCGGCAAGGGCGCTGAGATGGCATTCCAGTGCACAGGCTCGCCCAAGGCTGCAAGCACTATCTGGAAGTACGTTCGTCGCGGCGGCGCAATGTGTGAGCTTGGCTTCTTCGTTGACAACGGTCCTACGACCTACAATCCTCACCAGGATATCTGCAACAAGGAGATCAGAGTTATCGGTTCCTGGACTTACCAGGCTAAGGATTGGATGCAGGCTTGCGACGTTCTTAAGGAGGCTCAGAAGGACGGTCTTCCCGTTGAGGAGCTTCTCACTCACAAGTACGCTCTTGCAGACATAAACGATGCTATGGAGATGAATATCTCTATGCAGGGTCTCAAGATCGTTGTTATGGGCGAGTAATTATATACAAAAAATGGCGCACCGTCGGTGCGCCATTTTTTACTTCATTAATTCATCGGTAAGTCTGATTATCTCGGGCGCGATCTTTTCGCGCTCCTTTTTCGTTATATGGGTATAGAGCGGGTATGCAAATATTACGGGGATCATTCCGGCAATTCCGAGAACTATTCCGGGAATGAAGTATGCGGCAGGAGCGGTCATACACATGGACATTCCGCCGCCCATTACGATCGTTCCGACAGATCCCATTATTATTGACCAGAGTGTTCCCTTCTTCGTTACGCTCGCGTCAAGGCGGCGAAGCTGCTCCATTTTGTCCTCTGCCGCGGGAGCGTATTTATCTCTGATTTTCTTTATCTCGTTCTGCTCCTTTGCGGAGTAGGTATATGAAAATTTATTTTCCTGATTGTTATTCATTTTTTTCTCCGACTTTTACTGTAGTGGATTTTTGTTTTCAAAGGCTTTGATCTTTTTTGTCGATCCGATTATCATATAGATCGCTATCGCGAGCACTATTGCGGTCACGCCCGCGCCCGTGAGTCCTCCCATAAGCTGGCGGAAGCCTTCTCCCTCTGCCTGCCCGAAGGTTGCAAGCATTGCATCCTCCAGCGTGAGCATGGATACGAGCGCCGCTACGAAGGAGAGCGCCTTTGACGCAGACCAGACGGGGCTGTTGTACTTGCGGTATTTTACGATATTGACTATCGCGACGGTTATTGCCGTGAATGAGAATGCCGCGAGCGCGATCGTTATTATCATATGGTGTACCGTCGCCTTGCTGAACGCCGTTACGTACGCGATGATTATTACCAGCGCGAGGTTCATAATGACGAGTCCTATTCCGCACATACGGTAGATGAGCAGCTCTCTGAATTCCTTCTCTCCCGGCTTGAATTTCAAGGTGTGGTTGAGCATAAACACGCGAAGAAAGGCGAGGAGAAAGTAATATCCCGCGAGCGCGTAAAACCAGACCGAATGGTTGTATATTCCGAGCCCGAGCTGAAAGAGCGCGTAGAACGCGTTGAACACCATAGAGCCGAGCAATGAGACCTTTATGCGCAGGTGCGCATCGTGTTTGAGGCTTGAGGCGAGCTTGTTGGTTTCAGTGAATCTCTTTACCCACTTTATGATCGCGGGGATTCTGAAGCAGACGACCGTTAGTGTATATGCCGACAGGACGTATGATGCATAGTTTACAACAGCATTGTCCGGCAGAACCAGAAATGCTATGGCAAGCGCGGCTATTGATGCTATTGAGAGCATTATGACTAATGCTACGTGTGGGAAAAGCAATGCCTTTCCGATTTTTTTGAATTTCTCCATTTTACTGTCTCCTGATCCTGACTGTAAATGCAGTTCCTTCTCCGAGGGCGCTTTCTACATTTATTTCTCCCCCGACGATGTCGACCACCCTCTTTACAAGCGCAAGTCCGAGTCCGTTACCCTGCGTTGCGTGTGATGTGTCTCCCTGATAAAACTTTTCAAATATATGCGCTCCGATGTCAGCACTCATTCCGCATCCCGTGTCACGTACAGTTACAGTTGCGTGATGCTCGGTGGCACTGAGAGAGAGCGACACCTTTCCACCCGTATCCGTAAACTTAAAAGCGTTTGAAAGCAGATTGTTCCATATGTGTGAGAGAAGCTCGCTGTCGCCATTTACCGTGACATCGTCCTCAATATCCGCCTCTATCTCGATCTCCTTTTGCTCCCAAACGTTCTCAAACGCGATGAGCGACTCGCGAAGCTGCTCGGACAGATCGTATTCCTCCGATTTCGGGTATATCTGCTGATTTTCAAATTTATTTAGCTTGAGGATGTTCGTTATCATATCCGAGAGCTTTTGCGCGCTCTCCGCGATGCATTTTACGTATTCCTGCTTTTTTTCCTCGTCAATGCCCTCGGTATCAAGCAGTCTGCAATAGTTTTTGATGACTGCGAGGGGGGTCTTCATCTCGTGAGAGACGTTTGAGATGAAGTCCGAGCGCAGAGTCTCAACTCCCTCGAGCTCCTCTGCCATACGGTTGAAGCAATCTATTATCTCTATATAGCTCTCATCGATGGCGAATTTGCTCGGAAGCTCTATTCGGTATTCAAAGTTGCCCTTTACCATTTTTCCTGCCGCGTCGGATATATATTTTGCCGAGCGCTCTGTTGTGAGCTTGCGGCGGATCGCATCGATCACGGTGAAGATCGCGCTTAAAAATATAGCGTTTATGAATGTGATCTTTGCCGCGGCGCTGATATTTTCGTTCGTAAGCTCAACGTTGGATGCACTTGAGAAGACCTTAAGAAAAAGCATAGTCGAGCAGGTGACTACGAATGCAACGATGGCGAAAAAGCAGAGAAAGCGATAGGTCCCTTTGAGTATGCGGTCAAGGGTCGAATTCTTTTTCATTGCTTGATCACCGCCTTATATCCGAGGCCATGCACAGTGATTATTTCAAAGTCTTGGCACTCGGACAGCTTTGAGCGGAGCTTCGTCATATACACGTCGACGGCGCGGGGAGAGGTCTCTGTGTCGACGTCCCAGAACTCGTCCATAAGCTGTGTGCGTGTAAAGGTCTTTTTGGGATAAGACAAAAGCTTGTAGAGAATGTTGAATTCCCTTTTTGTCATAGAGATCTCCTCGCCGTCGAGATATGCGGAATATTCGTCGGCATCCATCGAAAAGCTACCTACGGTGAGCTTGCGGTTTGACGCGATCTTCGCTCTGCGCAAGAGCGCACCTACGCGCAAAAACAGCTCGTCGAGGTCTACGGGCTTGACCATATAGTCGTCGACGCCGATGCGGAACCCCCTTTGCTTTGACGCGAGGTCATCCTTTGCGGTCATAAATAGGATCGGGATGCTTTCATTTATTGAACGGACGGTTTTGGCAAACTCAAAGCCGTCTATATTCGGCATCATTATGTCGGATATGATGAGGTCGAAGACGGTCTCGTACATTGCGTCGTATGCTGCCTCAGCGCCAAGACATCCCTCGGCTTCATATCCGCTATTGTTTAAGAAGGTACAGACGCTTCTGTTAAGCTGCGCGTCGTCCTCTACTACGAGTATTTTGAACATCGAAATACCCCCTGATTTTTCTGTCTACCCTATTTTAACACACAAATGTTAAAGTTTTATTTATATTTGCGTTTTTTTCAGAAAAATTGAAGGCGATATACGCGATATCGCCTTCAGAACGGTATTATCAGACGAGACTCGTCTTTTTGAGAATTACTTTGCTGATCGCGCCAAGTCCGAAGGAGAACATTGCTCCTCCCGCCGCTGTGAGCAGGACGTGTACGGGTGTCGCGTTGAGGGGGGTGATCATTCCGACCATCATAAAGAGAAGCATTCCCGCACCGAGCGAGCCGCAGAGAGCAAGCCATGCCTTCTGCTTTGCCGCGACGCTGATGCAGACGAAGATCGGGATGAATACGAGCATCAAAAGGATCTTTGAGATCATACACATCACTACACTTAATGCGCTCATATCTCCGACGAGGTCGAAGGGCAAGCCCGAGATCGCGCCTGCGAGCATTGAGCCGACAAAGTACATGATGAGCATTACGGCTCCGCAGATAAAGCCTGTGATAGTTTTTGAAATGACATAATCGCCCTTTTTTGCGCGGACGGTGAAGAGGTTTTTTGCGTATCCGCTTCTGAAATCCTCGGATATAAAGAGGCAGATGAATACCGCTACGCCCATAAACATCATATTGATGTTGCACATTGCCATAACGTCCATTCCCGCGCCCATTGCCGCCATTCCGTCGGCGGCATCTGCAGATGCGTTTTCTGCTTCGCTCCCCTCGAAAGCTACGGGAAGCGTGCCTATCGATTGCCAGATGCTGTCGGGTCCCTCCATCACAGACTCTTCGCCTGTCTGGGGATTGACCGAAACTGTGCCGTCCATCATTGTAAGCATTACGATCATTACCACGGGAATGAAGAGCGCGCACGCGATGATAATATAGAAAAGACGTGAGCGGAGCATTCTTCTCATATCGACCTTGAGCATACTGCCCGTACGGGCTGCAAGTGATATTTTCTTTTCCATATTATCTGCCCTCCTTCATAAGATCTATATAGTATTCCTCAAGACCTATCTTATCGGTCTTGATCTCGCTTACGCATATTCCGTTTTCGTAGAGGTATGTGACTATCTCCTCGGGAGTTGTCATATCGTATACGCGGATATATCCTGCCTCGTCCTCCTCGACACGCGAGTACTTGCATCCGAGGAGCATCCTTGTTCTGTTTTTGTCTTTGCTTTGAAGGGCTACGTAGGTGCGGCAGCTTGCGTCGAGCTGTTCTGCCGTCATCTCGACTATCATCTTTCCGTGACGGATGATCCCGTAGTGTGTTGCTACCTTCTGAAGCTCTCCAAGCAGGTGCGAGGAGACGATTATGCTTCGCTTGCCATCCTTGATCATATCGAGGAATACCTCGCGCATTATTCTCATTCCGTCCGCATCGAGACCGTTGAGCGGCTCGTCAAGGACGAGGAGAGTGGGGTCTCCAAGCAGTGCCATCGCGATTCCGACTCGCTGTTTCATTCCGAGCGAGCAATTCTTATACTTATTGCCTGCCGCGCCCTCCATTCTGACAAGCTTCAAAACTCTTATGACCTCTTCCTCGGCATTCTTTATTGAAAGATTTGCCGCCTGGAGCATCATATTATCGAACACGGTGAGTCCCGGGAAGCATCCGGGGGACTCGATGAGTACGCCAAGCTCGCTTCGGATGCCGGCATCGGTATAATCCTTACCGTAGAGCTTGATCGAGCCGCCGTTTGTGGGGATGAGTCCGCAGATCATCTTCTCGGTGGTTGATTTGCCTGAGCCGTTCTCTCCGATAAAGCCGTATATAGCACCCTGAGGTACCGTCATTTGGAGTCCGCATACAGCTTGCTTTGCGCCGAAGTTTTTTGAAAGATTTTTTATTTCTACTGCATTCATTTTTTCATCCTCCGATCAATATACGTCGCACTTATTGAGAAGCACGGTACCCGCTACGTTATAGATCACAGCCCACACTACCGATACAACGACACAGATGACAAGCGCGGAAATATTACTTGCAAGGCACGCGTTTACCGATGCTCCGTACAGGAAAACGTTGAGGAAAGATGTGGGGATCGCAAGATTTTCAACAATTGCCGCTACACCGATGATGAGTATTCCCGTTCCGAAAAAGAAGGAGGATGCGATCGAGATGCCAAAATATTTTCTGAAAATGACGTTCAAAAAGGTATAGAGGCTTGCCCAGCCGAGGCTCATTACCATTTTACCGATTATTGCAATTATCAGCGAGCCTGCGTTTACGTCGGTCTCGTAGCCGACGAGAAGTCCTGCCACGGTTCCGCCTAAAAAATAGCTTACGCACATACAAGCCATTGCAAACGCGCAGACCAGACTCTTTGATATCATATAGTCCTGCTTTTTTGCGTGTGTTGTGAAGAGTTGCTTTACATAGCCCGATCTATAGTCGTGTCCGATGAATATTGACACCATTATTCCGCCGAAAATGAACACCATATTCATATTCGCGTAGTCTGCGATGGTCTCTATGACGTACATTGATTTTGATGCTGCGATTATTTGCCACACGTTAGAATAGAGGGGCTCCATAGTGTTTCCGCTCCGGTCGGGCATCATCGTCATTGCGGATACCATTGCGGGAATGATCGCCGCGATCGCCAAAAAGATGTAGAAAAGCGGTGTGTGGAAAAGGCGGTAAAAGTCCACGCCGAGCATTCCCTTGATGCGCCTTGAAAAGCTCGGAGATTCAAATCTTATCTCGTGTGTCATTATTTTTCCTCCCTTTCCGCGTCCTGTGCGCTCATAAGCTCGACGTAATATTCCTCAAGACCGATCTTGTTCTTCTTTATCTCGCTAACAACGTGTCCGCTCCTCATAAGTGTATCAACGATGTCCTCGGTCTCGTTGACGTCGTATACGCGGATATATTCTCCCTCTTCTCTCACGGTCTCGTACTTCGTTCTCAAGATCGAGAGTGCGCCCGCCATATCCTTTGTTTTGAGTGATACGAAGACCTGCGCTCTCTCATCCATCTCCTTTGACGAGAGCTCCATTATCATTCTTCCCTGACGGATGATTCCGTAATGTGTGGCGATCTTTTCAAGCTCGCCGAGGATGTGCGACGAGATAAGCACCGTGCATCCGTATTTCTGCGTTATGTCAACGAGGATCTCTCGCATTATTCTCATTCCGTCGGTGTCGAGTCCGTTTATAGGCTCGTCGAGAATGAGCAGCGCAGGGTCGCCAAGCAGAGCCATAGCAATACCTATTCTCTGCTTCATACCGAGTGAGCAGCTTTTGAACTTTATATGCGCGTTATCCTCCATACGGACGATCTCAAGGACACGTCTTATCTCACCGTCGGGATCCTCAAGACCTAAGTTGATGCACTGCATCATAAGGTTCTGATATACGCTTGAGCCCGGGAAGCATCCCGCATTCTCGATAAGCGCGCCGACTCTGACACGGACACCCGGATCCGTAAAGTCCTTACCGAAGAGCTTGATGTCTCCGCTGTCCTTTATCAGATGACCGCAGATAAGCTTCATGGTTGTGGATTTTCCGCTTCCGTTTTCTCCGATGAATCCGTAGATCGCGCCCTGCGGCACCGTCATATTGAGATGATCTACCGCGTACATCGAGCGGAAGCTTTTTGAAAGATCTCTTATTTCAATAGCGTTCATATTAATCTCCTATTGCGGTTCTTTGTGTTTGTTATTTATTGATAATTTTATCGCTGAGCTCGAGGATCTTCGGCGCGTACTTTTTCTTGCGTGAGCTTAAGATGCCGTTATATATAGGATAATTGAGGATCGCGAGGATCATTCCGACAATGCCTGTTACTATACCTACGGCCATGTGGTTGGGGATCGCAAGCGTTGTGCCTATGGTAGTCATTACAAGGCTCATTCCTGCGCCCATTATGATCGCGGAGAGGCTTCCGAAGATATATGCGAATATAGTTGCGGGGCGCTTTACTCTTGCGTCGAGCGCTCTGAGCTCGTCAAGCGTGGACGTTTGCTTTTCGGTGTACTGTGTGCGGATCTTCTCTACGATGTATTCTTTGTCGTTGCGGTTCATATCTGTTACCTCTTTTCACTCTTTTTTTCTTGATTACACGGCTATTATACAGGGCGTGTGTTTGCGCTTTTTTTAAGAAATGTTTGAGAAATGTTAAAGTTGAAAAATGTTTGCTGAAAAATTGCGGTTTATATGGGACGCGAACAATCCCTCAGACGCGCACGGAGGCGCGCCAGCTCCCTTTACACAAGGGAGCTTTACCTGAATGGTGGAGAACGCGGATATAGTGAAGTTTTCTTTAAATTTAAAAGGTTTTCACATCTATAAAGCGTACGAACATCCACCAACAAAGCTCCCTTGTGTAAAGGGAGCTGTCACGCCTTGCGCGTGACTGAGGGATTGTTCGTCTCCCAGACAAATCAAAATTTGAATGATGCAAAAAAACGCCGACGGGTTTACCGTTGGCGTTTTAGAATTTGGTTATTTGATGATCGTATCTCCGAGCTTACAGCCCGAGAAGGTGATATTCTCGAATTTTTGGAGGTTGTGCTGCTTGAGCTCGACGGGTAAAAGTGTACTGCTATTATTACAGATAACGTTTTTGAAGCTTATGTTTTTATATTTGACGATGAAGTTTGAGACGTCGGAGCTTTCGTCCGCCTTTTGATTGCCAAGCGCTCTGCCGAGCTTCGTTGCCCCGAGATATACCGCGACCGTCGGGTTTTTGCCGCTTTCATTCGGTGCATACGGCGCGTCAAGGTCATTCTGATAGATTGGGTACATGGGGTCGGTGTCTGTATCGATGAAAATGTTTTCGTACCTTATATTATCGACCGTGATTCTGTCCGAGCCGTACCAGGTGTCTATGCTTATGGCATACTGCGCGGTGTGGATGAGATAATTGTCTTGCCAGGTGATATTTTTTACATATGCGTCGTATTTTCCGCACCAAAGCTCGAGATTCTTGCCCCAATCACACCAGAGGACGTTATTACTTATTTCAATATTCTCGCATCCGCTCTCTCCGTCCTCGCCGTCAAGCTGAGGTGCGCGGACGACTATACAGTCGTCAAACGAGCGGATAAAGCTGTTTTTTAGCGTTGCGTTATACGTCGTACAGAGGTCGACTCCGTCCGAGTTATATCTCCACTGTCCTACTATCTTGATATTATCTATCTCGACGTTTTCGCAATGATTTCTCGTTGTAACCGTCCAGCATGGCGCGTCGCGGAATATTACTCCCTCGACCTTAAGATTTTTGCATCCGTACGCTGTGAAGCAGGATGCTCGCATTGTATCGTAATCGGTTACGCCGAGCTTTTTGAGTGTTGACCTCGGCTCCTCGTCTATCTTATACTCGTCTCCGCGCAAAAATTTTGACGAATCGAGTATTCCCCTGCCGCGCACCGTGACGTTATTCTGCTTATAGATATATATCGAGCCGTAGACCGTAGCGCCCTCGGCGATATACACGGTTTGGTTAGCCTTTGGAAATAGCAGTCCCACGTTATGCTCTCCCGGTCCGAAATAGAGTGTGTTTTCGTCGGGTGTGAAATCATCTTTCGGATTTGCAAAAACGTGGAGCGCGTGGTGATAGCCGTTTATCTCGACCGTGAAATTCATTGGCTTTTCTATTGTGAGAATCAGTCTGTTGCCTTCTTTTTTACACGGTATCTTAAATTCGAGGGGGCGGATGGCGACTCTTTCGATCTCTGTCTCCACGACGTTTATTGACAGCGTTGTGGGCTTTGTCATATCGAATGATATGAAATATGCTTCCTCTGTCTGATCGAGCGGTCTTTGTCTGCCCGGCCAGACTGTATTATACGGAATTGCGGAGACGCGCGCTTCGTGTACTGTGAGCATTTTGTTATCTATAAAGCAAGAATATTTCATAACAGTCCCCCAAAAGTTTATTCACGTGAATTATAACACAAAGATGCATATCTGTCAACCGAAAAAACGCGACCGAATTTTTCGGTCGCGTTCTGATGGATTTGTTTATGATATTATTTTACTATGAAGTCAAACTCGTACCTGTTATCTGTCGCGCTTTCGGCGATCCAGAGCTTGAACTTTCCGGGCTCGACTATCTTATTCATATAGAAATCGTGGAATGCGAGAGAGCTTGCGGGGAGACGGAGCGTTACTTTCTGCTCCTCTCCTGCCTTGAGCCATACCTTCGCAAAGCCCTTGAGCTCCTTGACGGGTCTTACTCTGCAGCCGACAAGGTCGCGGATATACATCTGAACTACCGCCGCGCCGTCACAGTCGCCTGTGTTCTTTACGTTGAGAGATACCTCTATCTCTCCGTCCTCTGCCATTTCGGTCGCGGAAAGCTTTATGTCACTGTACTCGAAGCTCGTATATGAAAGTCCGTATCCGAAGGGATAGAGCGGGCTTGACTCGAGGTCGCGGTAGCAGGTCTTCCAACGGTCCGTCTTATAGAGCGGTCTGCCCGTGTTATAGTGGTTATAGTAGATCGGGATCTGTCCCTCGCTTCTCGGGTGCGAGAGCGTGAGGTGTCCCGAGGGATTGACCTTTCCGAGCACGAGGTCGGCAATTGCCTGACCTGCCATGCTACCCATCTGCCATACCTGCATAAGAGCGCTGACCTTTTTGTTGAAATTGGTCATGATAACAGGTCTGCCCGAGGATACAAGGAGGATGATCTTTTTGCCTGTTGCTACGAGCGCGTCGATAAGCTTTTCCTGGTTACCGGGGAGGTGGATGTTCGCGTAGCTCGATGCCTCACCGGATCTTCCGGCAGTCTCACCGACGACGCATACGACAGTGTCACACTCAAGCGCGACCTTTACAGCCTCTGCTATCGTGTTGTCATCGTTTTCATCTCCGTCGTCTGCGACCGAGCAACCGTACGAATATACGATCTCTGTACTCTCACCAAGCGCTTTGCGGAAGCCCTCCTCGACCGTAACCGTTTTCTCGGGATCGATGTGTGCTGCCCACGGACCGAGAAGGTTTCTTTTTCCCTCGTCTCCCGCGAGCGCGCCGATAAGCGCGATTCTTTTTGCGTTCCTTACGGGCAATATTCCGTCGTTCTCAAGAAGGACCGCGCACTCGATCGCCGCGTCGTACGTTGCCTTCATATGATCGTCCGAGAATGCCTCGTTACTGATACTCTCGTCGGTATAAGGATCGTCCATAATGCCGCAGAGATATTTGAGAGTAAGCACTCTTGTGACCGACTCGTCAATATCCTCGATCGAGACTCTTCCCTCATTTATTCCTACGGGAAGACCGTGGTTGTAGTAGTCGCCCATAAGCTGCATTGACATATCACAGCCTGCATTGAACGCCTTGATAGCCGCGTCGTCCTCATTCTCCGCAAAGCCGTGGTGGGTAAGCTCGCTGGTCGCTCCCGCGTCACTTACTACCATTCCCTCAAAACCAAGCTCGTCGCGAAGGATATCCTTAAGTATGTATTTATTCGCCGTTGCGGGAGTGCCGTTAATATCCTCAAACGCGGTCATAACCGTTGCCGCGCCTGCCTCTATTCCTGCCGCAAAGGGAGGAAGATATACGTCGTGGAGGTGCTGGTCGGAGATCTCGGCAGAGTTATAGTCACGTCCGCCGATAGCCGCGCCGTAGCCTATAAAGTGCTTCATACAAGCGAAAACGTGATCCTTTTCGAGTGTCTCGCCCTCGCCCTGATATCCCTTTACTGCCGCTTCACTCATTCTTGAGCAAAGATAAGTATCCTCGCCGTAGCCCTCGACAACTCTTCCCCATCTTGGGTCGCGTGCGATGTCGACCATGGGAGAAAAGGTCCACTTGATTCCCGAGCGGTACGCTTCCTTTGCTGCCACCTCGCATCCGCGTCTTACGACCTCGGGATTCCAGGAGCAGGACTGTGCAAGAGGTGTCGGGAAGGTGGTGTTAAAGCCGTGTATTACGTCGTCTCCGAAGAGCGCGGGAATATGCAGTCTTGAAGCATCAACGAGATCCTTCTGCACCTTGTTGGTCTTCTCTGCGCCGATTATCGTAAGATATGCGCCTATCTTTCCCTCTGCAAAGTGATCCTCGAAATACTTTTCTTCACTTGTATATATGGAGGTTCCGAACTGCGACAGCTGACCTATCTTTTCGGTAAGATTGAGCTCCTTTACCTTTTCTTCGGCCTTTTTGCGCGCTTCGGTGAAAGCCTTTGAATTCATAATGTTTGTCATTTTTTATCTCCTTGTAAAAATTATTTCCAAAGCTCTTCGGGAATATCCCGATTTTCAAAACAATAATTTCTTGTTGAGCGGGAGTATATACGCAATAGCGTGTCGCGGCATTTTGCGGCATCGACCACACGAGTGTAGGCGTTGCCGATCTGTCCGTCCTTCTGCGCGCCGAGCGCAATAAACGCCGCCTCAAATTTATTAAAATTAAGGCTTCCCGTTCTTCCGTGGTTGCGGAATTGATGCGTTATCTCGTTTCCGTTGTAATCCTTGACCGTTACCGTCCACGGCTCGTCTGCAAGGCGGTCGTCAAGCCCTGCGATCTCGTCGACTGCGTGGATATAGGTATTTCTGCCGTGGTCGACTCCGATGAGCAATATTTTAGCTCCCATCTCGCCGAGCTTCCACCAAGCCCCTCCGACTCTTGCGGGGGTCTCGGAGCTCTCCTCGCCCTTTATGAAATCCTCTGCGCCCCTGCCTTTTGCCCACACAGAGTGAGTTGGATGCAGAGAGCGGATACCGTCCTCCCTTTTATATGCCGTACGCGGTATGAGTCCGATACATGGCTCGCTTGTTTTCGGGTCGTATACGGGGGAATCCTTTGTCACGTTTGCCCAGGTCTGTGTGGGGACTAAAAAGAGTCCGTCGGATAAATATTCGCAAAAGGCATCGATAAAACTGTCGGGGCCTCCCTCGACCGCACCTACCGCCTTGAACGAGGTATGTATGATGACAGTATCGTCATTCCTAATACCCATTTCGCACAGCTGTGATTTTATTTGTTCCTTTGTATACATCAAAGCTCCTCTTTGACAAAGTGTCCGTTGTGTAAATTGAATATATGCTTAAACCCAATATCCTTGAGCATTTTCTTCGCCTCGTCAAAGCCAAAATCAAGCGTTTCTACGCTATGGCTGTCAGACGCCAGAGTAACCTTCGCGTTATGCTTTTTGAGTATATACAGAAGATTTATCGCGGGGTACGGGTCACGTCTGTATCCTCTTGATATAGCGCCGGTATTTACCTCGAATACACATCCCGAATCGGCTACCGCTTCTATGCATTTTTCTGCGATCCTATTGTATTTTTCGTTTTTGAGAAAAAGGGAGTCTCCCATCTCGTCAAATTTTGTGATAAGGTCGAAGTGTCCGACGATATCGGGCTTTCGCTCGTTTATATAGTCACAAAAATGACCGAAGTAATCCTCCGCCATTTTCTCGACGTTATAATTATACACCTCGAGGCACCTTTTAAAATGATCGGGGCTTGAATCTATCGGATAATATTCGCCGTTAAGTGCATAGTAATGCGACGAGCCTATGATATAGTCAAACCGCTCTCTTTCGACGGGGCAATGCGCGTCCTCCTCGACTCCGAGATAGATCTCTATTTCGCCCTTGTATTTCTCTTTAAGTCTTTTGACCTCGTTTATATATCCTTCCGTATCCTTCATACAATAGCGCAGGTCGAAATCGGTGTACGCGTGACCGGAAAATCCGATCGACGTAAATCCTTTATTAATTGCCGCGACGACTATCTCCTCGCAGGTGCTCTTGCCGTCGCAGAAGGATGAATGTGTGTGAAGATTGCTTTTCATAATATTTTCTTGAAAACCAAGGAAGGACATTTTTTTCTGCCCTTCCGATAGATTTATTTACTCTGGTAAAAATCGTGATACCACTCGGCAAAGCGGCGAAGTCCCTCGCGAAGAGTCGTGGAGGGCTTGAAGCCGAAATCTCTTTCAAGTGCCGATGTGTCCGCGTAGGTTACGGGAACGTCGCCCGCCTGCATTGGAACGAGCTTCTTATGAGCCTCGAAATCGTAATCCTCGGGGAGGACCTTTGCTCTTATCAGCTCCTCCTGCAATATCTGAACGAAATCGAGCAGGTTTTCGGGGCTGTTATTTCCTATGTTATATACGCGGTAAGGCGGCAGGGGGAGTCCGTCCTCGCCCGTCACCTTCTCGGGCGCGTTCTGCATTACGTGCTTTACTCCCGTAACTATATCGTCGACGTATGTAAAATCGCGCTTGCAGTTGCCATAGTTGAATATCTCGATGGTCTGACCCTTGATGAGCTTATTCGTAAAGCCGAAGTACGCCATATCGGGTCTTCCCGCAGGACCGTAGACCGTGAAAAACCTGAGTCCCGTTGATGGAATATTATAGAGCTTTGAATACGCGTGCGCCATAAGCTCGTTGCTCTTTTTTGTTGCCGCGTAAAGAGAAACGGGGTTATCCACCTTGTCGTCGGTGCTGTACGGTATCTTCTTATTCGAGCCGTACACCGAGCTTGAGCTTGCGTAAACAAGATGCTCGACGGGGTGATATCTGCACGCCTCGAGAATGTTGTAAAATCCGATTATATTACTCTCGATATACACGTCGGGGTTGGTGATGCTATATCTTACTCCCGCCTGTGCCGCGAGGTTGACGACGACGGAGAATTCATTCTCCTCAAAGAGCTTATCTATAAGCTCCCTGTCCGCGATATTTCCCTTTACGAAGACCCACTCGACCGATCTGCTCTTTGCTTTCTTTTCGATCTGTTCAAGCCTGTATTCCTTTATCGAGACGTCGTAATAGTCGTTCATATTGTCTATTCCGACTATCTTTATTCCCTCAACCGTTCCCATAAGCTCGGTGACGAGGTTTGATCCGATAAAGCCTGCCGCGCCCGTTACGAGCACGGTCTTATTTCTTAAATCAATATTTGGTGTCAGCATATCCCCTTATACTCCTCTTGTACCTTAGCGTAGCTTTCGAGATTGCCTATGTCGTATCTCTTTCCGGGCATCTCCATGGCATGCACCTTCGTCTGTGTGCAGAGCCACGCGATATAGCTTCCCGGAGCATCGACTCCGCAGCCGCCTTCGATTCCTACCTTTACGAGCTTCGCATCCTCGCGAGTGTAGTAATAGAAGGGCGGGCAGCACCAATGTGATTTAGGCTGTGCGGGCTTTTCTTCCATCTCTGTGATAAGGTCGTTTTCGTCTATACATACGACACCGCATTTCTGCAGCTTTTTCTCCGTCTCCTCGTAATATCTCATAATGCAGGACGTTCCCTTTTCCTTCGCGTACGAAACGAATTTCGTAAGGCTGAAATCAAGCACGTTGTCGCCTGCTATAACGAGCATATCGTCGTCGAGAGCCAGCGTATCTATTGCATACTGAATATCTCTTACCGCGCCGAGTCTCGTTTCATTCGAGCTTGTTCCGTCGTCGACGACCGTGATTTTTTGTGTCTTGTTATTTGCCCAGTCCTCGAAATGTGTGGCAAACTTATGGTTTGAGATAACTATGTATTCGTCAACAAGTCCCGCGCCGTCGATGTCGTCTACAAGCCAATCAAGGATAGTCTTCTCGCCAACCTTGAGCAGGGGCTTTGGATAATTTTCTGTCAAGGGATAGAGTCTTGTGGCATATCCTGCCGCCAAAATCAAGCATTTCATATTATTCTCCGATCAAAACCATTAATTATTAGTTTTTATTCAGCTTTACGCCGTCTGCAGTCGTGCAGATATGGACCGAGTATTTGCCCTCAAGATGCGGGAATGCGGCGAGATATTCTCTTGTCACCTTTTCCACGATCGCGTCCTCCTTATCGGGGTCGATAAGTGCCATACAGCATCCCTTGAATCCTGCGCCCGAGAATCTTCCACCGTATATTCCGTCGGTGTCTCTCATTATTTCGTAGAGCTTAATAAGCTCCGGAGATCCCGTCTCCCAGTTGTGGATTGAGGAGTAACCGCTCTCGAAAGAGAGTCTTCCAAACGTTTCGATGTCGCCTTCTCGCCAAGCCTCTGCCGCCTTGCCGACTCTGTCAAACTCGGAATACCAATGCTCTGCTCTCTTTCTCCAATTATCGGGCAATTTATCCTTATACTGCTCGAACACCTCACGGGGTACCTCGCGCAGGTTTGTTTCGTTGAACTTTCCGTATTCCATTCCCGCGAATGCCTTGAGAGCGTAAGCAGCGCTTCTGCACTCGTCAACTCGCATATTGAACGCAGATCCCGCGAGACTTCTTTCAAGTCCCGAGAAGAAGATCGCGATCTTGTACGGCTTCATATCGGGATGAGTGGGAATAAGCTCGTACTTGTTCGTCTGCAGGTCCATATAAAGAAGGTGATCCTTTCTGCAATAGACCTCGCAGCTCTGGTCGAGTCTTCCGCAAGATACTCCTACGTACTTGTTCTCTGCCTCGAGGGCGATCTGTATAAGCTCGTCCTCCTCAAGCTCGATCCCGTTCATTGCCGAAAGAGCGGAAACGAAGGTGATTATTACCGCTGCGGACGAGGAAAGTCCTCCTATCGGAAGCTCGCCGTCGATAACGGCGCACAGACCCTTTCTCAAGGGATATCTTGAATTCAATGCAATAGTTGCTCCGCGCAAGTGGTCTGCCCAGTCCTCCTGCTTTACGTCGGGAGTAGATGCGACGTGCCACTGAGCGCGCTTAGGAAACTGAAGCGACTGGATCTCGATAATTCCGTTCTGCTTTGGCCCGTATGCTATGTGTATTCCCTTATCGATAGCAAATCCCGTTATTCTGCCGAGCTGATGGTCGCTGTGTGCACCGATAGGACAGATGCGGTAAGGTGTGAACGTAAGTGCTTGAGGGGGCTTTTTGTATATATTTTCAAATGCTTCGTAGACTTTATTTTTCATATTCTCTCCGAACCCTTTTATTATCTGTTTCCGTACATCTTTTCGTAGTAGTTCTGATACTCTCCCGAAATGATGGTCTCCCACCATTCCTTATTGTTAAGATACCAGTCGATGGTCTTGTCAATTCCGTCCGCAAACTTTGTTTCGGGAAGCCATCCAAGCTCTGTGTGGATTTTTGTGGGATCGATCGCATAGCGCATATCATGTCCCTTTCTGTCCGCTACGTATGTGATGAGGCTCTCGGGCTTGCCGAGCTTCTTACAGATGAGCTTGACTATGTCGATGTTAGCCATCTCGTTGTGTCCGCCAACGTTATATACCTCGCCTATACGTCCGTTATGGATGATAAGATCGATAGCCTTACAGTGATCCTCTACGTAGAGCCAATCGCGCACGTTCTCTCCCTTACCGTATACGGGCAGGGGCTTATCGTTGAGCGCGTTTGCGATCATAAGAGGAATAAGCTTCTCGGGGAAATGATACGGTCCGTAATTATTCGAGCAACGGCTGATGGTCACGGGGAGACCGAAGGTGCGATGATATGCAAGCACCAAAAGGTCCGCTCCTGCCTTTGAGCTCGAATACGGCGAGCTTGTATGAATGGGAGTCTCCTCTGTGAAGAAGAGGTCGGGACGGTCGAGCGGAAGGTCTCCGTAGACCTCGTCGGTCGATACCTGATGATATCTCTCTATTCCGTATTTACGGCACGCATCCATCATTACCTGAGTTCCAAGAATGTTTGTCTGCAAGAATACCTCGGGGTTCTCAATGGAGCGGTCAACATGGCTCTCTGCGGCAAAATTCACGACGATATCGGGCTTCTCAGCTTCGAATATTGCATATATCCCCGCTCTGTCGCAGATATTTGTCTTATAAAACTTGAAATTGGGATTTTTCATAGCCTCGGCAAGAGTTGACATATTTCCTGCATAGGTTAGGCAGTCGACACAGACTATTTTATAGTCCGGGTGCTTATCCAACATGTGATAAACGAAATTCGCGCCGATAAATCCTGCGCCGCCGGTAACGATTATTGTCTTTGACATTTTATTCTCCCTTTCCCGCGTTTGCGGTGTTTTTTATGTAAAATGTTTGAGTGTTATTTTCCTTCTTTTGCGATCGAGAGCAGATACTGACCGTAGTCTGTCATCTTAAGCTCTTCTCCGAGCTTTACAAGCTGCTCTGTCGTGATGAATCCGCGTCTCCAGGCGATCTCCTCGATGCAGGAAAGATAAAATCCCTGTCTCTCCTGTACTGCCTCGACGAACATTCCCGCCTTGAGCATTCCCTCGGGCGTTCCTGTATCAAGCCAAGCCATTCCTCTGCCGAGAAGCTCTACGTGGAGCTCTCCCATTTCAAGATACGCGTTGTTTACCGCGGTTATCTCTATCTCCCCTCTTGCGCTGGGCTTTACGTTCTTTGCGATCTCTATTACTCTGTTATCGTAGAAATACAGTCCCGGAACTGCGTAATTTGACTTGGGATGCTCGGGTTTTTCCTCAATAGAGATTACCTTGCGGTCCTTATCAAATTCAACTACGCCGAACGCTCTTGCATCCTGCACGGGATAGCCGAAGATGGTAGCTCCGACCTTTCTGTCGCGGGCATTCCAGAGCACGCGGCTCATATTCTGTCCGTAGAAGACGTTATCTCCAAGAATGAGGCATACGTTGTCGTCCCCGATAAACTCCTCGCCGAGAATGAACGCATCGGCAAGTCCGCGGGGGGTGTTCTGAACTACGTATGTGAATTTTACTCCGATCCTCTCGCCCGTTCCAAGAAGCTTTTCGTAGTTCGGGAGGTCGTCGGGTGTGGATATGATCAGTATTTCCCTGATTCCCGCAAGCAAAAGCATTGAGAGCGGATAATAGATCAGGGGCTTGTCATATATGGGAAGAAGCTGCTTTGAAACGACCTTTGTCATAGGATAGAGTCTTGTACCCTTACCGCCTGCTAAAATAATACCCTTCATTACAGTGATCTCCTTTTATTTTAAAATAATATTACAGATTCGTTCAACGTCCGTCCTGTCAAGATGCGCGTACATTGGCAGACACAAAACTCTTTCGGAAAAGTCCTTTGCTATCGGAGTTGAGAGCGTCATGTCTCTGTCAAACTCTTTGTTTGCAGAAACGAGTGGGTAGAAGTATTTTCTTGCTACGATGCTCTCCTGAGCGAGTGCCGCTACGACCTCGTCGCGGCTCTTTCCGAATACCGCTTCATCAAAAAGCACGGGATAGTAAGCGAAATTCTGCTTGATACCCTCGCGCAAGGGTAAGAGCTTGAGTCCTTCAACACCCGAGAGCAGCTTATCGTAGAGTCTATACGCTTCACCACGGGACTCGATCTCGCCGTCGATGTGACGGAGGTTACAAAGACCCATCGCTGCCTGAAACTCGTTCATTTTGCCGTTAGTGCCGAAGCAGTCGATATCCTCACCGTTGAGTCCGAAGCCTCTTTGCTTGACGATCTCGGGGGTGAGGCTTTCGTCGTTGTAGCAAAGCGCGCCGCCTTCAATCGTATGGAAGACCTTTGTTGCGTGGAATGAAAGCATCGATACGTCGCCGTAGGTGCATATTCCCCTGCCCTTATACTCAACGCCGAACGCGTGAGCCGCGTCGTATATTACTTTGAGTCCATGCTTTTTTGCTATCTTATCGATAGCCTCGACGTCGCAGATATTTCCGTACACGTGGACCGCGAGAATTGCCGAGGTCTTATCCGTGATGAGATCCTCTATTTTACTGACATCTATCGTATAGTCTTCTGCTACGTCGCAGTATACGGGTGTGCATCCCGCCTGGACTATCGCGTTTGTGGTAGATGCGAAGGTAAACGGTGTTGTGATTATCTCTCCCTCAAGCTTCAATGCCTTGAGCGCGCAGTAAAGCGCGAGGTGTCCGTTGACAAACAGCTCGGTACAGGGCACCTTAAGATACTCGCAAAGCTGAGCCTTGAGCTCGTTATGCTTCGCACCCATATTGGTGAGCCATCTGCTCTCCCACAGATCCTTTATTTCCTCACAGTATTCCTCGTATGAGGGCATTGAGGAGCGCGTAACGTTGATTGCCATATTTTTCACCACTTCTTACTTGCCGTTTTTTTCAAAAAACAGAGCTTTTTGTTTATTCAGATACATTGAAATAAGACCAAGTCCTATTGTTATACTGGTTGCTATAATGATATAGCGGAGATACTTTTCAAACACAAATATACTGATCTGTGCCCCGATCTCTCCACCTATGCAGAGAGCAACAATATATCCGACAATTGATAATCCTCCTGCTAAAAATTCAATCAGGACGGTAATTCCGAATATTTTATTAATGATTTCAATTACTTTTTTCATATCTCACCTCATCAGAGTCCCATTATCGGTAACAGACCAAGCAGGCAAATTACACTCATAATATAGTGCAATCCTACCCAGATAAACGCATTATAGGTCGTTTTCTTGAAATCCGATTCTGCAATGCCCATTGCAGTATACGTGCAAAGCGCAAGAGGAGGAGTCATTCCCTCCATTGCTCCTGTTATTGCGGGAAGCATTGCCGCCGCCAGCAGGGGATTAACACCTGATGCCGCCAAAACCGATATCATCGTTACTCCGAATATCTTTGTTTGGGCGGTTCCGGGGAATACCATTCCGAGAATTGCCGTTACAAGCGGAATAAGCAGGCAGAGTACTATCTTCGGGATCTGCCAGCTGCTGATAAACGTATCAATTTTCAGTCCGACCTCGGTTGCCGAAAAGAGATTACTGATACAGTATGCAAAGAATATTGTCGCGGAGACCGGAACTATTGATTTGACCGATGATGAAAGCGTATTGACTGTTTCCTTTATTGATACCTTCTTTTGCTTTCTCGATATCAAAAGTGCGATGATGGCTGCAAGTCCCGGAGTGAAGATCAGAAGGCTGCTTGAGATGTTTCCTGCTGCTGCCCCCAATCTGTCTGCGAAAAAGCCTTTCTTGAGAAAATAGTCAAGAATGAAAGGAAGGAGTATGACGACGGGAAGAATAAGATAAATTCCACCCTCCTTGAATGTCTCCTTCAAGGGACGCACGTCTTCCTTCGGAAGAGCCTTTACCTTGTGTACCTTGCAGAATACGAATACGGTAATGAGTCTCTGCAGGATGAACCATATTGCAATTCCCCAAACCACAAACCAAAAGTCAGACTGTGACATTTCCTTGCCGCTATACGCATTATAGCATCCAAGGGCGGCAAGAATCGTAGCCGAGGGGGGGATCATATTGCCCATTGTACTTGATGCGGACTCAATGTTTGCCGCAAGATGAGGGGGAAATCCCGTCTTTTTCATAGCGGGAATTGTAAACGTTCCCGTAGTTGCAACGTTTCCGGCACCGCTACCCGAAAGCGCGCCCATAAACGTGCTGGTAATAACGGCAGTATATCCCGCACCGCCGGGGACTCTTCCAAAAACAGACATTACTATTGCTACGATCTTATCGACTGCACCCGTGAGGTCAAGAATCTTCGCCAATACAAGAAAGGCGACTATTGCGTAAAACAACGTGTCCGTTGATGATTTTTGGACGTATAAGAAAATATTTTCCCACTGTCCTGTTAACGCCACCATAAGTATATATCCGTAGAACATACACTCGTATATAGGTCTTTTAAATATTAAAAACGTTACGCAGATTAAAGCCAATAACGCTATGATATACCATATTTCAACCGGCATCCCTGTGTCTCCTTAAAAATTAAATAAGATCATATTCTATCTCTGTCAAGAGATCGTGTCGCATAATGTCTTCTCCGTTGCTGTCTATTACCTTAAGAGTTGCATTTGCAATATTGTGCTTTTCCTTGAGCTTTTCGATGCTGTCAGCCTGTATCGTAAAGCCTGCGATACGGTCGCCGCTATTTTCTATCGTATCAAAGACTGCGCCCTTCCATTTGAAAAGGAAATAGTTTGAAAGGATCCCCTTTTGAACAAGCTCGTCAAATCCGTCGAGCCTGTCAAATGTGCCGGGGCGGCAATAGATAAATTCGTCGACGATATATTTGCTTTCGGCAGGTCTTATCTCAAGATGGGGGATCTCCCCGAGAGTAAGATCGACGACCGCCTTGATAACGTCAAACCCGCAGATCCTTTCAATGAGCTTATGCTTTACACCGCCGCCTGTTCTTGCGCTGAACTCCAGAATAAAGATGTCCTCGCCGCGAACGATCAGCTGTATAAGCATAGGTGCATTTTTTATTCCGAATGCATCCGCAATTTTTTGAGATGCATCTGCTATCTTTTTATTTACTGTTTCTGACTTTATTATCGGGTATTTTGAACGGAAGATGACGAATTTTTCGTCGTCCTTTATTTTATCGCTGTTTGTTACCGAAAGAACGTATGCCTTGCCTTCCTCAACGTAAACGTCGACAGAAAGCTCGATTCCCTCTATATATTCCTCGACTACCGCAGTATTTGTCCTGCTGTATTCAACTGCCTTTTCGAATGCGGGAACGAGCTCGTCGAGGGAGAACGCTTTGACAACTCCCTTGGAGCTGTTACAGTCGACAGGCTTGACGATGAGAGGATAGGTCATCCCCTCCAGCTTCGTTTTGTCAAATTCTCCCATAATAGTGTGCTTGGCAGAGGGGATCTCATTCTCGGCAAACATTTTCTTCATATATGCCTTGTTCGTGACGTTAAGTCCTGTCTGATAATCGATGTAGCAAGGAAGTCCGAGCTCCTCAGATACCCTTGCAACCGTTAAAAGCGCCTGATCGGTGCATACGGTTATCAAAAAATCAACCTTCTCTTTTTTTGCTACCTCGGTTATTGCTTCTATATCAAGTGTTGATACCTGGTAAAATTTATCCGCATACGGCTTTGCTACGGGAGCGGCATAATAATCCGCCAATACGGTATAGATATCTCTTTTGTTTAATTCCTTCAAAAGGTCAATTTGGGGAAAACCTCCCGCCAAAACCAATGCTTTCATTTGTTTCTCCTTTATGACGGCATAAGAAATACCGTTTTATCTTTGCGTGTAATTAAGCGCCGCGGGATCAACGAGAGAGGTTAAAAGATTCTCTCCGTTATCATCCTGCACTTTCAGCTTTGATTGTACCCATTTTACGCTTTCGCATACCGACTCGGTTTGTCTGATGACCATCGCAACCTCGCATATGCGCTGTCTGACGTCTCCCGTTTCGGGAACTGTATCGCCTACATTATATCTGTTGAAGGCGAACGTTACGCTTGGATTTTGGGCGATCTCGTCCATACCCTCAAGTATCGCTATCTTTCCCGGGCGCGCAGTAATTGGGAGCTGTATTGTGTAATGATCCCCAAGCATATAGGGCTTGTTTTCTATTCCTTGCGGTTTAGACACCTTGCCTGTAAGGGCAAATTCCACCATGGCGGTCATAATGTCAACTCCTGTCGCTTCTTTGAGCATTCTCTCATATTCACCGCCCGGAAATCTGAGCCCGGGATCGTAAAAACGCACAGTGTCTCCGTCAACAAATCCTTGCATAAAAACAGGACCGTTCCTTATGCCGAGGGCAGATATAAAATCCTCTATCTTCTTCTCGACTTTATTGATATACATATCCGTATATTTTGAAGGTGCTATACATCCAACGCATTGCTTGTTGAGCTTATCGGCGGCTCTTCCAAGATACCTGTCGCAGGTTCGTATCAAGTAAGGCTTTCCGTCGCACACGAAATAAGTCATGGAAAAATCCTGTTTGCCTTCCATAAATTTTTCAATGACGACTCCACCGTCACTTGATTCCTGCATTGCCGATCTGATTGCCGCGCTTGCCTCTTCTTTGGTATAGCAGGTGGCTTGTCCGCGCGACCCGCGACTGTCGGTGGGCTTTATGAATACGGGATACTCGCATGCGCCATTTTCAACGTCCTCGACAGTGTATGCCGGAATGGTGTCCACGCCGCATTTTTCACAAAAGGCCTTGAATGTGGGCTTGTCGGTCAGCACTTGGAACTGCTCTGCTGTACCGTAGCACGGAAGATTTAAGCTCTCACATATTTTTTGATAAGGTCTCTGTGCGGGGTCTATGCAGAAATTCAGCACACCGTCCACCTTGGTTTCACGGCATTTTTTGACTATTGCGTCTACATCGTTTATGTCAAGCATCCATTTTTCGTCCGCTATCTCTTTTGCGGGGGAGCTTTCAAGATAGTCGGTAACTATCGTATAGACTCCCAATGCCCGAGCGGCATCAACCACCTTGCAGTGAATTGCGGCACCTGCAAGTATTAGCAGCTTTTTTCCTTGTAATGACACAGTAGAGATCTCCCTGATCAAATTAATTGGAATTGACGTTGGTTATTACGAGCTCTTTATATCCTCTCACTCCTGTTGATGAGGTCAGGATACTGTCTTTTACTTCGTTTCCTCTGCACCATTCGACGATTGCTCCTGGCAGGTCGCAGCCGCCCATATGGCTGAACGGATATCCTCCGCCAAATCGTGCGTTCATCTCGAGGATATACGGCTTTCCGTCAACCAGAAAGACGTCGCAGTCCATATTGGCAATGTGGCGCGTCAGGCTGCTCAAGCGTTCAAGCTCGCGTTTTATCACGGGCTCGTCAACGGTTTCCGAGATGTCGGTCTCTCCCGCTCTCATCGCGATCTTTTTCTTGACTATGACATTTTTGTAATTTCCGTTAAGATCGTTGATTACGTCCGCACCGTATTCCTGTCCGGGAAGGAATTCCTGATAGATTATTTTTTCATCCTCTGATGCGGACTCGTATTTCAAGTATGATTTATTAATTGTTCGTGTATTTCTTCTGAAATAGTAGAGCAGGGCCATTTCGTCCTCGGCTATTGACATGGCGATTGAACCGCATCCGAATCTCGGCTTTACTATAACGGGATACTTGATCTCTCCCCTGTCAAGAGCTAATATCGTATCCTCGAGCTTGAGATAGGTCTTTGGAACGTTAAAACCGTTTTTCTTGAGAAAATTGTAGGTTTTCCATTTATCGTTGCATATTTCTATCGTCTCCGGATCCGAAACGATCACTCTTGTACCTATTTCGGCAAATTTCTCCTTGTTTTTTGACAGGACAAGGAGGTCAATATCGAACAGCGAGATAAGAATATCAATTCTATTTTCCCGACAATAATTCAAAAGAAACGGAATATACCCATCGTCGTAGATGAGCGGAGAAATTACGCTCTTATCAGCATAATGGAAGGCCACGGTCTTGTCGTCCGAATTGCAGACGTGTACCTCGCCGTCTTCTCCAAGCGTTTGCTTGAAGTATTTTACCATATAAGCCCTACGACCAACGGAGGTTAGAAGTACGTTCATATCTCATCCTCTTTTTTAATGTAGTATATCAAGTGCAGATCGTCGGGGCGCGTTTCATCCTCCTTGATCCACTTGACAAAGCCGAGCTTTGTATACATTTTTACTGCGGCATTGTTGGTTTGAACAGTATACAGATGCACGGCGTCAAGTCCGCGATCTTTGGCAATAGAAATAAACTCCTTTATCATTCTTGGCGCGTGACCTCTCCCCTGTTCGCCGGGGATGGTTGCGACAATTGAAATATATGCCTTGTTTTCTATGACGTTTTCCGTATATCCCGCAACCGCGGAGCATATCCTGTCATTTTCCTCGACATAGCATACAGTTGCAGACTGCATGAGCTTGTCTGCGAAAGCACTGAGATCCTGCTTCTTTGAAAGCGGCACGGGAAAACTGCCGTCTACGCATTGTAAAAAGCTTAAAAGCTTATCCTTGGTCAGCATTATACAGCATCCTTCTTTTTTGATTTCTTCAAGGTATTCAGCATAAGCATAAGCGGCTTTATTCTTATGATCAGCGATGCGATAACATATATTGCCATTCCGCATACGATCTGAATGATCATAGTTAAGAAAGGACCGAACGGCAATACTGATCCGATAGCCATTACTGCTACCAGCATTATCACAGATAATACAAATGACGGCAGAATGTCTTTCATCTGCTCGAAGTAGGAATATCCGATGAGCTTTTTATTCGGGAACGCATTTACGAAGCAGCTTATCGCTGTTGAGATGGCTCCGGTCATTGCAATGGCTATCGGAGAATCGAAAAACGCAACGGCTATAATAAGCGCGACTATTCCGTAGGACTTCTTTATGATCTCGAGCTTCAAAAATATATCGCTTCTTCCCATCGCATTTATTGCCTGGAGATTACAGGTATGAACGGGATTGAAGGCAAGCGAGAAGCAATAGATCTGAAGGTATGGTACGCAGGGCAGCCATTTATCTGTCAGAAGCACACTGACCATCGGCGCGGCGATTGCCGCAAGCCCTGCCATGATTGGGAAAATGATATAGGAGCTCAGCATCATAGACGTGCGCATAAGATCCTTTACCTTTCCCTTTTCGTCCTGCTGTGATGCCATTGCGGGGAGCATAACGCTTTGCACAGTGCCGTTTACGGCGTATATGATAAACTGTGGAAACTGCTTTCCGCGATTGTAGTATCCGAGCGTTGATTCGTCGTATTTTTTTCCGATAACCAGGCTTCTCAGATCCTGATAAAGCGTTTCAAGAAGCGAAGAGACCAGAAGCTTCCAGCCAAATCCAAACAACACCTTGATGCGCGAAAAATTACAGCAGAAGCGCAGTTTCAGCTTTGACGTGAATGTCATTACAATACACGCAATGAACACGTTAAGCATAGTCTGCACTACAAGCGCCCACAGGCCTCCGCCGAGATACGCAATGATGATACCTGCAATACCCGAGACCAATATCGCGACGATATTGCTTGTAAACACCTTTTTGAAATTCATTTCCCTGCTTATCTTGGCAAGCTGAACAGAGTTGAGCGCGCCGGGAAACAGCATAAGCGCCAGCACTCTCATAGGCTCTACGAGAGACGGCATTTCGTAAAATTCGGCAATTAGGGGTGCGCCGAAAAATACTGCGGCGTACAACACGGACGCAACACCGAGCGATACCCAAAAGACAGAGGAATAGTCATCCTCTTTGACGTCCTTGTTCTGTATCAGTGAGGTGTTGAATCCATTTTGAATGAATACGTTTGCAAGGGATGTAAAGATTATCATAATGGACAGAACGCCGTAATGCCCCGGATCGAGCAATCTGGCGAGAATTATCTGCATTATGAACTGGACACCCTGGACGCCAAAGCGCTCAAGAAGCTTCCAGAATATACCCTTTGAAATTGAATTTGAGGAACTCAATTTATTCTCCTTGGTTTTCCATTAGGAAGATTTGATTTTTTTATGCTTGATCTTTCTGTAAATGCCTCGTCCGGCAGATGCCGCCCAAGGCGCATACTTCGTAAGATACATATAGACCTTGTTTTTGAATGATAGCTTTTTATATAGCTCAAGATATGGCGGTTTTTTCAAGGTTTTTGTGTCCGCAAGAGTGTAATATGCCTCGAACCTTCTCTTGAGTATTGCCTCTTTTATCTCACTGTCATATTTGTATGACGTGTATTTGTTTATTTGCTCGAGGTTGTTGACCGCAACCTCTGTGTGCTTCATAAATTTTTCGGGATCTGCGAGTATGCGCACCGACCACGATCCGTCTGCTCCCTTTCTGTATACCGACATCTTATCGGGGAGGACGTGGACTCGTCCTGTGGATGCGAGAAGTATCTTCGTAACGTAATCAAAGGACTTTATTGATCTGATGAAGGCTTCGTTGTTGACGTAATACTCGGTCTTGTAAAACATTGATGCTGTGGGGAAGATCAAATGGTCGTTGATGAGTGCTTGCGCAGAAACGTCCTGCTTCTCGGGTGTTGTAAACTCATACTTTGTTGTATAAGGAACGAACATTCCCGTGTCCTCGTGCAAGGTATCTGCCGTATGCGCGACAAGCGAGCAATCGGGATTTGCCTCCATATAGTCATACTGCTTCTGGAGTTTGAGAGGGTCGGTCCAATAATCGTCGCCTTCACAGACGGCGATATACTTTCCACGCGTTATCGGTAACCACCACGTATATATTCTGTCTACTCCCTTGGAGTGCTGGTTTTCTGTCTGATATATCGGCTTGATGATGTCCGGGTATGCAAGCTCAAACTCTTTTATGATACTTGCAGTTCCGTCGGTTGACGCATCGTCGTGCACCAAAACCTCAAAGTCAAAATTTGTTTTCTGCATTACAAAGCCCTCGAGGGCCTGTCTTATATACTTTTCGTGATTGTATGCGGCACAGTATACTGTTACCTGAATGTTTTTATCCACGGTTAGATCCTCTTTGTTGTAGATTTGTTTTGTATTGCGTATCCCCTGAGACAAACTGTTAACCAAAGCCAGAAGTACATATTTGTCCACACGCTCAGGCTGAACAGACATATCGGGAAAAATGAGAACAGCATTACCGATTTTACTGCATTATACTCATCCGATCTGGAGAATACCGTGCGTATGATCAGATATAAAACAAAGATAATTGCGATTCCTCCAAAGAGGATACCGAGTGAATGCACGAGCTCAAAAATGAAGCTATGGCTGTATATTCCGATCAGGGCATAATCGCCGTTTATCCCATGCGCGATAAAGGGATTGCTTGATATATCAGCAATAACCTCTCCCCAAAGCTCGCTCCTTCCGCTATCGTGTCCGATATCGGTGCTGAGCAGATAGAGTGTTCTGCTGTTGAATCCAAACTGCTTGAGCAGATTATACACCGCAGAGAATATCTGACGGTAGAATATGACGCACAAAAGAAGCGTCATTATTATTGCAAGTATTATCAGAAAGTCGGTTTTTTTTCGCAGCATCTTGAATCCAAACACCAGAACGAATGCCATTATCGCTACCAATGCGCCGCGAGATCCGTATGCCATTACAGAAACGATGTTCAAAACTATCAGCAATGCCACGCCTACCTTTTTCAAAAAGCTGACGTTCTTTTCAAGCAGAACGTATATCAGCACGTTTGTGGGAAGGATCATTGAATTGGCGTATCCCATGCTATATCCCGAGCCGAACTGCACGTCGCTCATAATCAAAAGGACGAACGTGTTGATAAGAGATATTATGCACGAAGCCACGATAAGCGCGCGAAGGCATGGGCGGTAATCCTCAAGTGCCATAAGGCAGATCATTCCCGGCAGTATCGTCAATAAAAAGGTTGACACCGTTTTGGCAAAAAATACTGAATTGTCGGGGAAAATTATAAAATTCAAGATCACACATATGACAAATGCGAGCGCGGTCAATACCATCATCACATTCAGTCTTTCCAGAATGACAGTTGCACAGACCAGAAGCGAGAGCAATATCAGCAGCTTGCACGCCAAAGACACCGTTTCCGCATTTACACCAAGCAAATGTCCTATTCCCTCGGATATGTTAGTCATAAACAGACCTGTGACTATTGCGCAAAGAGTGAACGAGAGACGCTTATCTCCCGAATCTATGTTTGCGTGTCGCATATCACGTGTCTCTGTCATACGTATCACCATTCAAAGGCTATCAAGCCTCTGATTCTTTCTTTATTTCAGTATATAGCTCTGAATACTTGTGGACGATGCCGTGCCAATTGAATTTTTTGAATGCTTCGGTACATCTTTCACTGAGCTTTTTATAGTTTTCGGTTACAAGGATTATCTTTGCTGCGATATCCTCGGGCGAATGCGAGTCTATGGCATATCCTATCTCTCCGTCGGCAAACTGTCCGTCAAAGCCCTGTCCCTTAGTGTAAAGGACCGGCAAGCCCTGGCTCATGGCCTCGGCATAAACAAGACCGAAGGTCTCCTGGTGAGATGGCATAACGAACATGTCACTCTGACGATAATAATTTACAAGCTCTTCCTTCGGACACTTTGCGACGTATGTCACTCTCTTGTCGCCGAGCAAATCATCCTTCAGTGACTGATCCTCAAATCCTCCGACTACTGTAAAGCTGCACTGATATCCTTTGCTTTCAAGTATATCGATAGCTTTGAGTGTTGTCAGGGGATTTTTATTGTTGTTTATTCTGCCCGCAAAAACTATTCTGATCTTCTTTTCGTCAAAAGATCTTATGCTCTTATCCGTATCTCTTTGTGCATATACGTTGTTGAACCAAAAATCATCTATGCCGTTAGGCATAATAAGACTTTTTTTCAGTATCTCTTCTCTTTTATCTTCGGGTACGTATTTTTCTATAACAAAATCGCGATACGTCGTTGAAAGGAAGAATACTCTTGCGGCGTCAAGCATGATCTTTACTCCGCGGCTGCGAAGGTGAGGCATGAGCTTGAAGAAAAAGTTAACGTCGGTATCTCTTACGGCCACTACGTAGGGCTTGCCGTATTTCTTTGAGAGCTTTCGCGCGCTGTTTCCGTCCGTATAGAGCGTATAAGCATGTATGCAATCAAAGTCTTTGGCTTCTACGCTTTTATTTATTGCGGAGAATATCTTTTTTTGCTTATAGTCAAACCAGACACGGTCCCACTTTTTGAAGCATTCTGATACTATTACGTTTGAATGTGGGGTTATGGTCGCTCTGCTCGCATCGTACGTGGGAGCGAATATTACGCTCTCAACGCCTTCATCATTCAAGTGCTCGATCATAGTTTGATGAAGGACGGTCGTCAGATAGTTGCAGTTGATATGTAAGACCTTCATTTGAGACGTTCCTCCGATTTACAGCTTATTTTATTCTGAACACCTTCAAAAAGCACCACCAGCAGATATGGAATGCAGATCTGAAAACGTTAAGGTGCTCTATCTCACGGTAAAGGATCCAATGGTACTTTATTACCGAGAGCTTATTTGAAGATATAGAATTTGAACGGATACGGTATCTCATAAGAACGTCGGGCATACCGTAAATGTACTTCTCTTTTTTCAGCATCTGGAGCCAGAGAGCGTCGTCATTTCTCTTTCTGATGTTCGGCACCTCGAACTTGCCCATCTGCTTTACACTATACATGACTGAAGAGTTTCCTACGGGACAGTCGAGCAAAAGTCTGTTATAGTTTGTCTTTTTAACTGTTTTGATCACTCTGTTGAGAGGCTGTGTCTCTTCATTTATTTGCTCGTACGCGGTGCAGGTGAACGCATATCCGTTTTCCTTCATAAAAGCAAGCTGACGCTCGAGCTTATCGGGCATCCAAAGGTCGTCACTGTCGCAGAACGCCATATACTCACCCTCGGCAAGCTCCATCGCCTTGGTACGTGCAACTGCGGCGCCTGAGTTTACCTCAAGACAGTGATACTTGATTCGCGGATCTGCGGCAATATACGCATCCACAATCTCTTTTGTGTTATCCTTGGAGCAGTCGTCAACTATAACCACTTCCCAATTCTCATACGTCTGAGCCTTGATCGAATCAAGTGTCTCCGCGATGAATTTTGCACAATTATACGTCGGCATTATTACCGATACGAGTCCATCAATCATTTGCGTTTACCTCTTGTTTTTCTGTTTTGTTCTCTGCGTCGCTGTCGGCTGCAAGTGTGTCGGGGTATTCTTTGCCAAGCACGGCGAATACCGTTTTGAACATTGTACCGATATCCCTCCAAAAACCGAAATGCTCGATCTCGTGGAGGTTATATCTCATTTTTGCGGGGAGGACCTTTTCTACGTAGACCTTATCCGTGTCCTCAGCTCCGTCGAGCAATTTATCCTCGTCTTTATAAAGGATGCTTGCCATAGACGTTACTCCTGCGGGCAACAGAAGCGTTGCCATCATTTCGGGAGTGTACTGCTCGGTGTATTTCGGTACCTCGGGACGTGTTCCGACGAATGACATCTTACCTCGGAAAACGTCGATAAGCTGACTTATCTCGTCAAGTCTACATTTTCTTACGAGCTTTCCTACCCGTGTTATTCGGCTGTCGTTCCCAACCGTGACCTGTGATCCGCGGTCAGCGTTTTGCACCATTGATCTGAACTTGAAGATCCTGAATTTTTTGTTGTACTGTGTTATTCTTACCTGTCTGTAAAAAACCGGTCCCTTTGAATCGATCTTTATCGCTATTGCGAGGATGAGAAATACGGGGGAAAGAATTATCAGCATAATAAGGGATACAACGATGTCAAACACACGCTTGAAAAAAAGACTCACACTCTTTTTTCTCAGTATGTCGTAATACTTTCTGACCTCCTCGGTCTGCATCTCAGGCGGAAGCTTGTCCCATTTTTTCAGTATCATTTTATGTATTCCTTTAAAACATCTGTGTAATTTGTTATAACGTACTCTACCTGCTCGTCGGTAAGACAGGTATGCAGAGGGAGTGATATCTCGTTTGCAAAATACGCATACGCGTGGGGATAATCCTTAATATCAAACCCAAGATTCTTGTATGCAGTGTGCATCGGAAGCGGCTTATAATGCACGTTGCAGGCAATGCCGCGCTCTGCCATCTTTACGATGATCTCATGTCTTTGCTCGGCATTGATACCGGGTACTCTTGTCAAATAAAGATGTCCGGACGAGGTATATGAATCGGTGTAATGATCCAGTACCTTTACTCCGATCTCCTTGAGAGCTTTGTCATATGCCGAGATGATGTCCTGTCGCCTTTTAAGCATTTCGGGGTAGCGCTCAAGCTGTTTGAGTCCGACTGCGGCTGCAATGTCGGTCATGTTGCACTTATACCACGTGCCGACTATATCGTATTCCCATGCACCGAGCTGGGTCTTTGCAAGGGCGTCTTTGCTCTGGCCGTGAAGTGAGAATAGCTGGAGCTGCTTGTATATCTCAGCATTATCAATTCCCTCTATATTGCGCCATGTAAGTGCGCCGCCCTCGGCTGTGGTGAGGTTCTTTACCGCGTGGAACGAGAAAGAGGAGAAATCCGCAATGCATCCTACCATTCTCTCGCCTACGGATGCGCCAAACGAGTGTGCTGTGTCAGCCATTACCGCCACTCTTCCAAGGGCGCTTTGTATCTTACTGTTAGGCTTGAAAATGTCTTTCTTCTTTTCAACGATCTCAAATATTCGCTCATAGTCGCAAGGCACACCTCCGATGTCGACCGGGATTATCGCTTTGGTCCTTTCTGTTATAGCGGCTTCAAGTGCGTCGTAGTCGATTTCGGGGCGGTCGTTCTGTATATCCACAAGCACGATCTTCGCTCCTACGTGGTCTATAATGGAAGCGGAAGCGGTGTATGTATACGCACTTGTGATTACCTCGTCACCCTCCCCAACTCCAAGCAAGCGAAGAGCCATCTCTGCACACGCGGTCTGAGAGTTGAGACATACGCACATTTCAGTGCCTACGTATTCCGCGATCAGCTTTTCAAGCTTTTTTGTTCTGGGACCGGTTGTGATCCATCCGGAGCGCAACGCCTCGGCAACCTCTGCTATTTCATCTTCTCCAATATCGGGAGGAGAAAACGGTATATTCATTTTAACGTTCATAGTAGACCTCCAAATCATTGTGGCGACTGTTTATGCCATGCTTTCTGCAAGGAATTGTTCTCAAAGAGGTGTTTTGTTTATCGGTTGGAAACTCCCGATAAAAAATTTACACCTACATATTTTATATTATATCACATACTATATCTTTAGTCAATAGTCTGGTATAATTTTCGACTATTCACGCGCTTTTCTGTATGGATCATTCGCCTTTCCACTTTCCCGGACTTACCGAGGTATGCTTTTTGAACATTTTTGAAAAATTACAGACGTCGTCGTATCCGCACAGCCTTGCGGAGTCGGCAACGGTGTATCCCTGTCTTAAAAACTTCTTGGCCTTCTCCATTCTGACCCAGATTATGTATTCCTGGATGCTCTTTCCTGTTTTCTGCTTGAATATTCTTGACAGATAGCGGCGGTCAAGATTCATCTGCTTTGCGATGTCCTCAACCGATATCGTCTGGATATATTTTGCGTTTACGTAGTCCTTGACGGTCTTTACATAGTCGGTTTTTCCCTTGGTTCCCGAAAACCACTCGGAATACATCAAAAAAAGCTTTGATGCTACGTGATGCTCTATCGTGTTCCATTCTCTGTCGAGGTGAGCTATCTCTCTTGCCCAGTCGGTAGTGTACTGCACTACGGGGGGGAGCAGTCTGAAATGCTCGCTAAGCTCTCCGTCAAAGCCGATCCAGGCGTAATCCCACGGGTCTTCTCTGTCGGCAAAATACGTAGTTACGTCATCGGGGCAGATGATAAATGCCTCCCCGGCAGAGACGGGATGGTCCACTCCGTTGCACCTGAAGGTTCCCCGTCCGCTTGAGACAAAATGGATAAGAGTATATTCTCTGGCGCGCGGTCCGTATGAGTGTCCCGGCGCACACTCCTCCTCTCCGAAGAGTATTGGATTGAGATCCTTGAAATGACGGTTGGCAAGTACACATTCGTACATAATTTTACCTCCGATGAAAAAAGTTACTTTATGCCATGCTCTGGCTACATTATAACACAGATTAGTTACATAATGCAATAGATTTTTTTGAAAAAATAATGTATAATTAAAGGCAAGGATGGATAAGCATCCCAAAAAAAGATTAATTTTGAAAGGAAAAACAAGGATGAAGATCACATTTATGGGTGCCGGAAGCACCGTGTTTTCCAAAAACGTTCTCGGAGATACTATGCTCTGCGATTTGTTCCATGACGTTGATATAGCACTTTACGACATTGACGCGGACAGACTTGAGGAGTCTTATATTCTCATTAGTGCGATGAATAAATCCATCAATGAGGGTAGAGCTACCATTGAAAAATATCTCGGTGTTGAAGAGAGAAAGGACGCGCTCAGAGGCGCGGATTTCGTTATCAACGCGATCCAGGTCGGTCTTTACGATCCCTGCACTATTATAGATTTTGAGATCCCCAAGAAGTACGGTCTCCGTCAGACAATTGCTGACACTCTCGGTATCGGCGGTATTATGCGCGGAATGAGAACTATCAAGGTTATGAAGGACTTTGCGGCTGATATTGAGGAGGTCTGCCCTGATGCATGGCTCCTCAACTACACCAACCCCATGTCCATAATCACGGGCTATATGCAGAGATATACCAAGGTCAAGACGGTCGGTCTTTGCCACAGCGTTCAGGTCTGCTCGGGCAGACTTCTTGAAAAGCTTGGTATGGAAGACAAGGTTGAGGGCCGCTATGACAAGATCGCCGGAATCAACCATATGGCTTGGCTCCTTGAGATACACGACAAGGACGGCAACGACCTCTATCCCGAGATCAGACGCCGCGCAAAGGAAAAGAACGCGAACGAGAAGCACGAGGATATGGTCCGCTTTGACTATATCGACAAGCTCGGTTATTACTGCACAGAGTCGAGCGAGCATAACGCAGAGTACAACCCCTTCTACATCAAGCAAGGCAGAGACGATCTTATCGAAAAGTTCAATATTCCGCTTGACGAGTACCCCCGCCGCTGTGTTTCGCAGATCAAGAACTGGGCGGGACAGAAGGAGCGCATCCTCAACGGCGGTGAGGTCCAGCACACACGCTCGCGCGAGTATGCTTCGCACATTATGGAAGCTATCGTTTCGGACGAGCCTTATATGATCGGCGGTAACGTTATCAATAACGGCTGCATCTCCAACCTCCCCGACGAGGCTTGCGTTGAGGTTCCCTGTGTCGTCAACAAGAACGGTATCACACCCACTAAGGTTGGCGTGCTTCCCCTTCAGCTAGCGGCTATGAACTCCTCCAACATCTACTGCCAGATGCTCACTATCGAGGCGGCTCATACGGGCAGCATCGAGACGCTCTATCAGGCGGCTATGATGGATCCTCATACGGGCGCCGAGCTTTCGACCGACGAGATCGTCGCTATGGTCAACGAGCTTGTTGAAGCTCACGAAAAGGCAGGCTACCCTGTTTTCTAATATAAAAAAGGACTGACTCCACTGAGTCAGTCCTTTTTTGTATGCTATGGAATTTCAAATTTTGATTTGTCGAACGGTTTAGTGCGAAGCGAATGAAAGTTTTTACGTCGCTTTTTCCAAAAAGCGACCGCCAATCCAACGCGCGGAGCGTTGGTCGCCGCGCGCACGCGGCGAAACCT
>SVRT01000035.1 GCA_015064685.1 Oscillospiraceae bacterium | reverse complement strand
AATCCCACAATGAAATTGCTTATGCCGTGAGTCACGTCAAACGCGACACCCGCCGCAATCCACGTGAGCATCCCATTCCAATCCAATCCGAAAAACAAAGCCTCTCCCGGAGCATACAATATGCCAAACGCGAATCCGAACAGCGAGCAAACCACGGGATAGACCGCGCAGCAAAGCCACCTCGGCATTTTCTTCGGCAGGATCATCGTTATCGCCCACAGGATAGTCCAGATATACAGATACGGCATCCACCACAGAGCAAATCCCGCATAGAGTCCTTCGATCATCACGTAAATATAGATCGATATCAATGCGTACCCTCTGAACGATAGCGTGAGCACCATGATCAGCATCCCGAGCAGGTGGATGTTAGGCAAAACCGCCATGATAACTCTTGAACAGAACATCAAAGAGCCCATCACAGCGCAGATCACCATCATCAGTATGCGCCTCCGCCAGATATCCTTTGGGCCTTTTTTACTTTGTGTAGACAAATCTGAAGCTCTCCCCACCACTTATTTTTTGGTCGTTTACACCGTAGGGCATCATAGTCTCACCCTGATAAAATCCCCAATACGCCTTATCGTTATCCCAGCTTGCAAGGATTCCGTTTAGCGTATCAAAAAAGCTCGGATCATTGATGAGCTCGTGCTCATACATTGCTTCTCCAAGGGTCTCCTTGTCGGTTTTAAGTGTGACGGTGATCTTCTTATCACCTGCCTCAATCTCAAGGGTAACCGTCTTGGCACCCTCGCCAAGCGTTACGTCAGAGGTGTAGGTTGCATTGTCCCACAGGCCCGTCGCGGCGGTCTTATCCTCGCAGCTAACAAAGCAGAAAAGGGAAATAATGACCAAAATCACGGCAGTAGTTGATAAAATTGTTTTTTTCATAAAAAAATAAATCCTTTCTTTTTTCACAAAAAGGATAAAATAAAAGCGCTCTCTCCGTGAGGACGAAGCGAACGCGAAAAAAGATACCCTGCCCGTATCTGCAAAAACGATCGCGCCTCTCACTCTGCCCAGAGACCTTTATCGAGCACAGAACGGTAAGCATTCCGACTTGATCGTTTGCAAACGGCAAATGAAGATACGGTAATGGCTGTTGCCGCGGATTCCCACCGCAGTTTCCTTACCCCCGAGCAGTACCGTCATACAGGAATGAACCTCCGCAGTACGCCCGACAACAGATCACTTTCGCGACCCGATGAGCTGTGTTATTCTTTTGTGTGACTTAATTCTACCACAAATCCTGACATATTTCAATAGCAAAACAAAAAACATCACAAATTTTTTAAAAATTTACCGATAAACCCAACCTTTCTCTGATTTGAACTGTCTATAAGGTGAAGCAGCTTCAAAAGAAAATCCACAAAAACCAACGAAACAGGAGAACAAATGAATGCCTCACGGGCTTACCCGTGAGGCATTTTAAATCACTTTATAAGAATAACGACCGTGGCGACACCCTTCTTAAAGACCTTACTGCCCTTATAGGAAAGTCTGTCATCAACGTAAAGATCAGAGCCTTCGGCATTCGCCGCGCGGTATATCTCCGCACCCTCGGGAATCTTATTACAAATATCGACCGTGTCTGCATTCGAATTAATGTACCAACCCATTTTGTAGCCCTCGGGAAGTCTGCAATCCTCGATCTGTGCAAATATAGTATTTGCAGGCTCCTTCGTTACACGGTAAAGCTTGCCATCAACCTTCATACCGCAGGTATCATCACCGCGGAATCCGATCAGCTTGCCGCGAGAGTTCAGTCTGTATTGCAGCAGTCCCTTGCCACTATAGGTTACCTTGTGTCCGTCGAGAGCAAATTCGTTAAAATCGAGCTCAAGCGGAACCATATATTCGTAAGTCTCAAGGAACGCATTGTCCTTTTCTTCGTCGCGTCTGAAAACGCCGTCAGTCCAAAGCTCCTTCATCGTCTTGTAGTGACGGCAAAGCGAATACGTGCCGTTCGGGAATTTTGTAGCAAAAAACTCGCTCTTACGCGATACCGTTTCAGGATTGTCAATAGCGTCGATTCCTCCGTAAGCTCCGAGAGTCTTAAGCACGTCAAAGAGCGTAGAGGGAGCATCGCCCGACTCGCCCGACTGATCGTCACGCAAGCGACAGCCGATATACGTCGCTCTGCCAAGCCCATATTTACGGGTCGCTCCGATAACGTAATTATTTGCATTGGCAACCGTCTCAACTCCATCCTTGACGGCCACGCTGTAAACTCGGTCGGGAAGCATATCGGTAGGCACGTTCATTGGGGCAATATCAGAAAGCATACCGGTAAAGTTGACGCTATGCGCCGCACCGCCCTCAAGAAGATTCTGCACAGACCTCAAACCAAACAGCTTCAGCCAACGGGCAGGCACCTTTCCGTTTTCAGCAGCAGGAGGAGTACTGTTCCAGACAAGATTACCTCCCCCACGAACGAATTTTTCAAGAAGATCAAGCAATTCATCACTGTAAAACGGCTCAAAGCCCACAACTATCGTCGAATAGGTCGCGATACCGAGCTTCAGCTTGCCACGCTCAACAATTCCAAGATTGACAACTCTGTCAGCAGGGCAGTAGTTAGTATAGCCGTATTGAACCATCCAGCTTCCGAATCTTTCCTCGACCGACGTAAGTGTCTTCGGGTAAAGGTAAAGCACGTCAATAGTACGGGGGCGTCCCCATGAAAGCATAGAATCACGCGCGCTGGTACTCGCGCCCGTCAGAGAATCGCTGACACATCTAAATCTCTTGCGCACTTCCGTAGGGAATCCCCAAGCGCCCCAGGATGCCACCTGATTTCGATTCAGAGTACCGAGCGAGGCAGACATTGCACCGCCGTAATAATTTCGGTCAAACCATCCAAGCTCGCAGAAATCCGTTCCGCCGTATGAAAAATAATCATTCCACTTAAAATAGTCGTAGCATCCTGCTATCGCCTCTCGTATGGTACTGGAATAGACGTAGGACGGAGAATAATCAAAGGTACAAAGCCCTCTTCTAACGGCGGTATTTGCCATTCCCGCCATTCTTCCCGAACCGTATTGATCACAGGTCGGCGACTCCTGCCAGGTAGCGTGACCGAGACAGTAGGGATCCCATCCCGCAAACTTTACGTAAGTATCGCGGATATAATCTCTCGCCTCACAGCACATGCTGACTACCTTATCCTGAAGCATCTCAAAATAGGTATAGCGCATTCTGAAGGTTCGGTAGATGTCTGCCGCAGATGAGCCTATAACGTGCTGTGTGTGCGATCTGCCCAAATGCTTTCTGTCAACAAGCATATCGTAGCCCATATATATCAGCGCGATATCAAAATCCGCGAACAGCGGATCGACCTTGGCAAGCTCGTTCTGGAAATTCTCGGTCATATAGCGAGTGGGAATCTCATAAGGACCAAAGTGCCCTAAATCCCAGTCAAACTGAATGTGCATTTCGTCGGAATAGAGCTCCATAAACTCCACTCCCTCACGGCGGTAATTATCTATAATACCGTGAACGTATTCGGTCACATCGGGATGGAAATAATCCATTTCGGGAGTATCCACGTAGAACACTGCAAATATTCTGTTGCCGGGAAGCGAGGTATTACCCTCAACTATTATATGCTTATCTCCAAAATAGTCGCTCAGCTCATAAGGCTCGTGGCTGACCGTGTATGTGTAGTCATTTTCAGGTATCTCACGCACCGACTCGGGTCTTATAACGAGATAGGGAGATCCGTTGTCCTCCTCGGTGTATGCAAACAGTCGCATACGGCGGAATTCGGGATATACGTGCCCCTTATTATTAGTCCAACGCTCCGAAAGCACACCGTTAAACTTAAAGCTGCCGTCGTCCTCGCGGATACCCTCTGCAAAGAAGCGGTGTTGACCTCCAACACCCTTTATCTCCTTGAAATTCCTACCAAGATCGAGGGGATTGGTAACGCTCGCACCAATTCCTATGCCGTATTTTTCGGCATATTCCGAGATCTTTTTGGTGCACTCGATAAACTCGGGATGAGTCAGATAAAGCTCACGGTCTCCGCCGCCGAAAAAATGGTCGTGAAAAAAAGTGATGACCTTATCGCCCCTACGCTGCGACTTCTCACAAATATCCTTCAGCGAAGTGCTCTCCTTTGATATCTCTCTATTTGCTTCCTTCGGAGCATACTGTTCCTCGGGTGTATTGGCGTATGCTCTCAAAGCATCATCCTCGGTTAGAATAACATCTGTACTTCCGACTAATGCCTTCAAAGGCGGACTTTTCTTAAGCTTTGGTGTAGACATAATAATTCACCTCTTGTATGTATGTTTTAACGGTTTCATTATACCATAAGCAAAATAAAGTGTCAATTCCTTTGTCTTTTTTGGGAAGAAATTTTTATATTCTTCGGCCAAATATCAAAAACGTCCGATCAAAGCTCACAAGAAGCTACGACGGACGTTTTTTTAGATCGTTATAGGAACAATTTACGTATCTGTTTGCCCGAAAGCGCGCTTTCAAGCGTTTGTGGCAAAAGTGAAAAATCCGCCACAAGCGAATGTGGCTTCTTTATCGGTTCGTCCTGCTTCATCGGGACGAAATATACGTTTTTTCTTGACAGGAGAGTCGCCAGATTGCCAAGATTTGCAGACATTGCATCGTTTGAGGCAAGCGCTATGATCAAGGGTCGGTCACTCCGCAAATGCGCCTTTGCCGCCATGCAGACGGGGGTATCTGTTATACCGTTCGCAAGCTTCGCCAGTGTGTTTCCCGTGCAGGGAGCGACCACGAGCGCGTCAAGTGATATCTTGGGGCCCAACGGTTCCGCGCCCTCAATAGTGTTTATTATATTTTTTTCACATACCAGCTCTATTTTATCGACCCATTCCCGAGCCGTACCGAAGCGGGTGTCGGTATTATAAGCATTATAGCTCATTATGGGGATTATATCGCCGTATTTATTTTTTAACTTCTTAAGAACTTCAAACGACTCGGAAAAAGTACAGAACGAGCCGCAAAAAGCATATCCTATCATACGTTTATACTCCTTTCCGAAAGAATGTCGGAAACCGTTTCAAAAATATATTTACCGGCGCTTTTCGGCGAATATTTACCTGGTAACGAGGGCGCAAAGACCGTGCGAATATCCGCATCTCTCGCCGCTGACAGATCGATCCCGCCGGGCAGAGAAGCGATCTCGATGTATAATGGTTTGCTTTTGACCCTACCAATCACTGCAGATGTCAGTATCACATACGGCACTGTATTAAAAATAACGTCGCTTTCGTCAACCGCAGCGCCAAGCTCCTCGGTACTACCGCCAATGCGAATCGCGCGGTAACCGTCCATCGAGATCTCGCACAAGGTCTCGTCCCTACGTGATGCCACGGTAACGTGAGCTCCCAATTTGTGAAGCATCGAGGCAAGTAAAGATCCGATCCGACCGTATCCGCATACCAAAGCCTTCATATCCTTCACCGTTATATCGGTGTGCTCCATAGCGATCATAAGCGAGCCTTCTGCAGACGGAAGCGCATTTTTTCTTTGCAGATCATCGCTTTTATAATAATCACGGATAAAAACGCCCTCCTTTTCACAAAGTGAGCAAACATCGTCGGGGAGCATACCGCCAAGGATAGCACGACAGTTATATCGAGAGGCAAGACGTACAAGCTCAACAAGCCTTATAGTCTCCGCCTTAGGATCCGAAGCAAGCAAAAGATTAACGTTATCGCGTGTGACGGGCAAGGGAAGTAAGATAACGTCGCCGCCGTCAATAGCCTTGTCAACGCTTGTGAACAGCTCCGCATGCGTACAATGTGCACCGAGATTGCCAAGCCCGAAAATCTTTACGTTATGTCCTCGCCGTATCAATTCGTTCGCGACAACGATCTGCCTATAGTCGCCGCCTATTATTGAAAAACAATACTTTTCATTATTGATACTCATAATATCTCCGAACGCCGCAAGCGCGGCGCTTTACTGATGTAATCAAAATTTTTACAAGGTCATAAAAGACCTCATTCCATTTTATGCGTCGGGATAAATATTGTGAAATATGTCGAAAGCCGACATCTGCGGAATTTATTTGTAAAAAGAGGCTTTGTTAACAAAAAATTCAAACAAAAAACAATGAAATATGGTATAATACAGTGTATTGTAATTTCATTTTTAATTTAGCAAATTAAACATTTATCTATCGGAGGTAATTATGGCTGAACTTAAGATGCTTGCCATCGACCTTGGCGCTTCAAGCGGTAGAGGAATCGTTGGCTCGTTCGACGGAAACAAACTCACCCTCAGAGAAAATCACCGTTTCTCCAACGATCCCGTTCTCGTAAACGGAAGATTTACCTGGGATATTCTCAGAATCTTCTTCGAGATCAAGAACTCGATCACCAAAACAGTAATCGACGGAGATAACGTGTCCAGTATGGGTATCGACACGTGGGGAGTTGACTACGCGTTCATAGATAAAAACGGCAGAATGATGGCTAACCCCACCCACTACCGCGATACAAGAACTGTAAACATCACCGATTACGTAAAGCAGTTCGTATCTCCCGAGGAGATATACAAGGTGACAGGTATCCAGGCGATCGACTTTAACACTCTCAATCAGCTCGCCGCTGATAGACGCGACGACCCCGAAATGCTCGCTCGCGCAGACAAAATGCTCTTCATTCCCGATCTTCTTAACTACTTCCTTACGGGAAAGATGGCTACCGAGTACACTATCGCATCTACGGGTATGATCCTTGATGCAGCAAAGAGAGATTTCGCATTCGATCTCACCGATAAGATCGGCATCGACCGTTCTATCTTCGCGCCCCTCGTTCAGCCTTGCAACAACCTCGGTGCACTCCTTCCTCAGATCAACGAAGAGGTCGGCAAGAACAATATTAAGGTCGTCAACGTAGCGTCGCACGATACCGCAAGCGCGGTAATCGCAGTTCCCGCAAAAAACAAGGACTTCATTTACATATCCAGCGGAACCTGGTCGCTTATGGGCGCAGAGCTCCCCGAGCCTCTCATCAACGATGAAACGAGAACCGCCAACTACACCAACGAGGGCGGTGCTATGGGCACGATCAGATTCCTCAAGAACATTATGGGTCTTTGGATCCTTCAGGAGTCCAGAAGACAGTGGAAGAGAGAGGGCAACGAATACAGCTTCGGTCAGATGGAGGCTTGGGCAAAGGAAGCAACTCCTTTCGC
>SVRT01000015.1 GCA_015064685.1 Oscillospiraceae bacterium | reverse complement strand
CGATAGCAGTGGGGCTATGCAGATGCGACACGGTGTAGATAGATAAACCGTCTTAACTTGTATAAAATATACTTTGGGGTTTTGGGGGTGTGGGGGGCTTTTTTCCCTGGAAAAGCCCCCCACGCGCATCCCCCATCCTCCCCTACAAATCAAAAATTGAACATTAACAAAAACCGCTTGCACCTATGTGCAAGCGGTTTTTTATTAGCTTATAATATCCCCTCTTGTTTCAAACATTCTTTCCGCGGCGGCTTTAAGCGGCGGATAGGAATCGAGGGTGGGATCGTTTTCGATGAAATTCTGCGCGGAGGTAAAGGCGGCTGACATAAGGTCCGCATCCTCGCACATATCCGCGAGATTGAAGTCAAGGCTACCGCTCTGACGTATTTGCGAGTTACCCGAGAAGGAGAGGAAGTCTCCGGGACCGCGTAGCTTTAAGTCGACCTCGGCGATCTCAAATCCGTTATAGCAATCGCACATTGTCTTAAGTCGCTTTTGCGCGGTCTCACCGAGTCCCATCTCACCTGCGACCAGCACGCAATATGACTTTCTCTCTCCACGTCCTACTCGTCCGCGGAGCTGGTGGAGCTGAGACAGACCGAAACGCTCTGCGTTTTCAACTATCATAAGGCTTGCGGCGGGAACGTTGACACCGACCTCGATGACCGTGGTCGAGACGAGGATCTTGACCTCGCCAGAGGCGAAACGGCTCATAACGTCGTCCTTTTGCGATGCCTTCATCTTGCCGTGAACGAACGCGACGGGGTAGCCCTCGAGCCTTTTTGCAAGCTCGTCGGCATACTGTACCGCCGCTTTGAGAGGCGGCTTTTGATGCCTTTTGAATTCCTCAATAGCAAATGCCTGCATCTCCTCGCCGAAGATCGAGATCGCAGCCATATCAAGCTCGCCGCCCTCATCCTCGGTCTCCTCGACCGCAGGGCAGACGATATAGACCTGACCGCCGCCGTCGACCTGCTTTTTGATAAAGGCATCGAGTCGGGCGCGGTAGCCCTCGTCAACAAGGAAGGTGTCAACTCTCTGCCGTCCGGGAGGCATCTCGTCAATCTTTGACATTTTGAGGTCACCGTACATAACGAGCGCGAGAGAACGCGGTATCGGGGTCGCGCTCATAACAAGCACGTGGGTGTGTTTATTCTTTTCGGAGAGCAGGGCTCTCTGGTTAACTCCAAATCGGTGCTGCTCGTCGGTGATAACGAGTCCGGGGTTTATGAAATCCGCTCCCTCGGAGAGAAGTGCCTGCGTGCCGATGACTACGTCAAGCCGCTCGGATGGATCGATCGCCTGCATAGCGGCGTAGATCTTCCGCTTGTTCGCGGCGGTGACAGAGCCCGTGAGCAGAGCGCATTTGATTCCAAGACGCGCAAGCAGTGGAGCAAGGTCGTTGTAGTGCTGGTTTGCGAGTATCTCGGTCGGCGCCATAAGAGCTGCCTGGTAGCCGTTTTTGACCGCGATATATATCGCCGCGGTCGCGCAGGCGGTCTTTCCGCAGCCAACGTCACCGATGACTATTCGGCTCATAGGCTCGCTTTTTGCCATATCGCGCGAAATGTCCTCAACGGTCCGCATCTGCGCTCGTGTAAGCTCGTATGGGAAGAGCGAGAGCAGGGGCGAAATATCGGTATCGGGGCATGGGGGTGCCGAGTGCCTCTGTATGTGTTGACTTTGTGCGCGGAGTCCCGTGGCAAAAAGGAAAAACTCGTCGAAGATAAGTCTGCGCTTCGCTATCGCGAGACTTGCGTAGCTGTCCGGCTTGTGTATCTGCTTGAGCGCAAAGTGAACAGTGCAGAGCTTGTGCTCAAGTCTTACGCTCTCGGGGAGCGGATCGGGGAGCGTGGCGCAGGCGAGGGGGAGTATCTCCTCAATGTTCTGCGCTATCTGCTTTTGTGAAAGCCCCTCGGAAAGCCTGTATATCGGGAAAAAGGGAGGCGGAGGCGCACTCTCGACCCAGGGCTCGCATGCGGGGGAGGTCATCTCAAATTTGCTCTTTTTTCTCTCGACCTTGCCGTAAAAGCGGAAGGTTGAGCCGATAGGAAACTTATCCTTGAGATAATTCTGATTAAAATATGTTATGTCGCAGATCCCGCTGTCGTCAAAGGCGCGGAATTTCAAAAGCGACATTCCTCTGCGGATGTTCGCTATCTTGGGCTCTGTGGCAACCGTCAGAACGGTAGCACACTTGCCGCCATCTTCTGTGGCGGTGAGGGGAAGAACGTTCGCCCTGTTTTCATATGCCCTCGGAAAATAGTAAAGCAGGTCAAGGAGAGTATGAACGCCTGCCGCGGCGTATGCCTGCGCCTTTACGCGCCCAACACCGTGAAGCGATGATACGGGTATCTCGTGCAGCTGCTTCATTGTTCATTCTCCTTTCTGTTTCAAATTTTGATTTATCGGGGACGCGGGGGGAAGCGCGTGGGGGGCTTTTCCAGGGAAAAAAGCCCCCCACACCCCCAAAACCCCAAAGTATATTTTATACACGTTAAGACGGTTTATCTATCTAAACCGTGTCGCACCTGCATAGTCCCACTGCTATCGTGTTGCAAGTGTATTTAAAATCGTTTGAAAGGCTTTCTTTAACTTAGTTTTTCTTTATGGTTAAAGGTTTTTTATCGGCTGGGTTTAACCCCCTATCAATACAAAAACGTCAGTGAGGGATTTTTTTAGCCGCTTGCGGCGAAAAATCCTACTTCACCCTAAAAGGACCTAATATAAGGGAAGTTTTTGCGGAGCTTTTTTCAAAAAGCGACCCGCCGGAGGCACGCGTCCCCGCCTCCCCCCCGCGTCCCCGATAAACCGCAATTTATTTTTTATCGGCTCTTGTGTCGGTGATATTAGCGAGGGGATTTTCGCCCATTGCGTTCATCATATTGACGTCGCTGACGTGTGTATAGATTTGCGTGGTATTGAGCTGCTCGTGACCGAGGATATCTTTAAGCACGCGGATATCTACGTTACCGGACTGATACATAAGGGTCGCGGCGGTATGGCGGAGCTTATGCACCGAGTAGTGCTTTGAGCCGAGCCCCGACATATCGAGGTATTTATAGACGACCTTCTGCACCATCTTATCGGTGATGCGGCTATCTCTGTTTGAGAGAAAGAGCGCCTTATCGGGCAGGTGTCTGTTTCTTTCATTGAGTCTGACGTTAATAAGGTAATCTGCAAGCACCGACTTGCAGGCATCGTTGAAGTAGATAATTCTTTCCTTACTGCCTTTTCCGACGACTCTGACGTGCATAAGCTCGCGGTCGAGGTCGGTAATATTAATGCCGACAAGCTCGTTGAGTCGCATTCCGCAGTTGAGAAAGAGGGTTATCATACAGAGGTCGCGGAGTCTGTGTTTGGAATCTGTATCATTGCGGACGGTGTCAAGCAGCATCCTCGATTCCTCGAGCGAGAGAAACTTCGGTAGCGTTTGTTTATGCTTTGGAGATTCGATATTCGCCGCGGGATTTTCGTCGAGATATCCGCGCTTGACGGTCATAAACTTGAAAAGCCCCTTGATAGCCGAGAGCTTTCTCGCCTTTGCAGACCACATATTTTTACGCACACTGCCCGTGTAGAGCAGAAAGTCGTAGATGCGGTCGGGCGTGATGCCCTTTATGTACTCAACGTCGACTCCGCTTATATCGATCTCGCAGAATTCGTCCGAATCAGGATCTATCCCGCGGTCCTTGGCGAGAAGATAGCGGAAAAAGGTGCGCAGATCGAGCAGATACTCGTCCGCTGTCTTTTGCGAGCAACCCTGAATAGCGGTCTTATACGACGCGAACTCACGAACGACGGGAGGAAATTCCTCCATGCAAAAATTATACGCCATGGCTATCTCCTTTCCGAAAACCTTGCATTTATACCTTCATTATACACGAATTTTTAATAATTTAGTGGATATTCTGTAAATTTTCACACAGACGTATTGAAAAAAACACAATAGTTTAATATAATATTAAAAAGCGCAGGTTGCGCTTGACGTAAATGACGGTTTACTTTTGAAAGGATATATATATGAAGCAGTTTATGAGCAGATACTCCTACGAGAGTGTGCATCTGTTTTTAAATCAGTTTGCAATAGGTCTTTTCGGGATAACTCTGTCCCTCGCCGCGGGAATGGCGAAAAATGAGGGTTTGCGAATTGGAACGAGCATTTTTTCAATAATCTTTTTTCTTTTTTTGCAGTATATTGCTATGTGGAAGGTCGGAGCGGGTGACAGAGTCAGCGCAGACCTCGGCAAGCTGAAAAAGGACTATTCCGTCCCCGTAAAGATGTGGCTTTTGTCCAACTCTCTCAATCTCCTGCTCGCGCTTCTCATCTCGCTCGCGATCTGGTTTAACGGAGCGGGACCGCTCGACTCGATCGGCGGCTTTGCATCTGTCGTCAAGCTGATAATTGAGGGAATGTATACGGGCATCCTTGCGATAAGAGTCGGAGAAGTACCGCTCAATAGCCTTTGGTTTATGCATTTCATAACGACACTGCCCGCGCTTGCCGTAATATTTGCGGCATACGTTCTTGGATTTAACAATATAAAATTTTTCAAGACCGACGGCAAAAAACAATAAAAAACGAGTAAAAGGGGTCGGGAGCAGAGCTTTCCGATCTCTTTCTTAATTAATCTTAAAAAAGCGGCTTTTTCAGTCCGCGAACAACAATGTGTGATATAATTTATGAGTAAAAGTACGCTGATTGGCGGTGGAAAAATGAGTGAAGCTACAAACATTCTGATAGTTGACGACGAGGCGGATATCCGTAAGATACTCCGTCTGTTGTTGCAGAAAAAGGGATATAGCGTCTGTGAGGCAGTAAACGGCGCTGAGGCGATCGAAAGAGCCCGTGAGGGGGATATCGATCTTATCGTTATGGATATAATGATGCCGAAGGTCTCGGGTGTTCAGGCAACTGTTGCGATCAGAGAGTTTTCAAACGTTCCGATACTGTTTTTGACCGCGAAGTCACTCGACTCGGATAAGGAGCGCGCGTATCTCGGAGGCGGCGACGATTACATAGTAAAGCCATTTTCGTCGACCGAGCTTATGCTTAAGATAGCGTCGCTTCTTCGCAGATACACCGTCTATCGCGGAAAAGAGAGCGAAAAGAGCGTTTTGTCCCTGCCTTGCTCTGTGGAGGTCGACCTTGAGAGTCGAACAGTCCGCCGCGCAGGTGAGGAGGTGGCTCTTCGCGATAAGGAGAGCGAGATATTCTTCTATCTTCTCTCGAAGCGCGGAGAAACGATCGAGACCGATAGAATATACGAGGAGGTCTGGGGAGAAAAGGCAATGCCGTCAAGCGCGAATAACGTGATGGTAAATATGCTCAATCTCAGAAAGAAGCTCGAGGACAACCCGTCCAATCCGAAGCTTATAAAGACCGTGTGGGGAAAGGGGTACAGATTTGATTAAAAAAAGAAGGCGCCTCTCCCTGCAGCTTAAAATGATCGCGGTATTCTTGCTGTCAATAATCCTTGCCGCACTTGTATTTTACGTTGTCAATGAGTTCGGCGGATTCCTTGTATGGAGATACTATCTCGGAGAGAACGACAAGCAGGAGAGAGCAGAGAAGTACGTTGCCGATTTTCAGGATTACGTAACCGATAATAAGCTTTCTATCACCGATACCGCCGCGATTTCAAAGTGGAGCGCGGGCTGGTACGCGGATATAATTATTTTTAAGGATCAGAGCCTTATATACGCTCCCGATTGGTTTGAAAATTTCAAGGACGAGGATCTGAATATCTCGGACGACGAGGTCTTTACCGACACCGAATCGACGGATGAGCCCGAATTTGATACTGCACAAGACTCGGAGACAGACAACGAGGGCGAGAGCGGAAGTGAGACCGAGAGCGAGGAGATGACCGACAACTCGATTTACGAGGGCTGGTTTTCGGGAGACAGAAGTTTTGAGCAGTATCTGACCGAGGAGGCGCGCAGAAATTACCGCGCCGCTCTTGAGGAGGCTCTTAGCGGAAACAATAAGCTCCGTCCCGTCTATTTCGTCGACGGAACTCTGCTTGTCACCATAGTTGACTTTACCGAGGAGGCTATGGGCAATATCGTTTTTGCCTCGAGTATGCTGTTTGCCGTTGCTATCGTTGTGATAGTGATGTTCACATATTTTTATACCGTGACAAGAAGGATCAAGCACCTCGCGTCTGACGTAAGAAAGATCGAACAGGGCGACTACAAGCTCCGCATCAAGGAGGAGGGTGACGACGATATCTCAAGCCTTGCCGGCGACGTGAACAGCATGAGAGACGCGATCGTTGACAATATGTCAAAGGAGCGCAGAGCTTGGGAGGCAAACGCGGGACTTATTACCGCGATGTCGCACGATATAAGGACTCCGCTCACCGTTCTTCTCGGATATCTCGATCTTGTGGAGATGCAGAATACCGACGAATCGAACGGCGAATACATCACCGCCTGCCGTGAAAACGCGATGCGACTCAAGAATCTCTCCGACGATATGTTCTCCTATTTCCTTGTATTTGGAAAGGGAGGCTATGAGCTTCATCCCGTAAATGTCAAGGCATCCGAGTGGCTCGGACACGTTTTTGCCGAGCAGGAGATATTGCTCAATGAGAAGGGCTTTGTGATAGAAAAGAAGGGAGAGATCCCGCATCTGGATATATTTATTGACGAGATGTATTTCAGACGGGTCACCGACAATATTTTCTCAAATATTATAAAATATGCCGATCCCGAGTATCCGGTCGTCCTGCATGCATCGACGGACGGAGAGAGTATCTTTATCAGCTGCAAGGATAAGACCTGCGTTGACAAGGAGATCCCCGAGAGTAACGGAATCGGACTTAAGACATGTATAAAGATAATGGAGGAAATGGGAGGAAGCCTCACTCACGGTGAGGACGACGGATTCTTCACCGTAAAGCTTACGATCCCGATAAGGAAAGATGATAACGCAAATTCTTAATATTCTGAATATTATCTTTGGTGCTTTATTTATGCTTTGCTACGCGTATCAGGTGGTGTTTATAATCATCTCGCTGATAAAAAAGCCGCGCGAGTACCCCGAGACTGACGAGAGATACAGATATGCTGTTCTTATCTCCGCAAGGAACGAGGAAAACGTCATAGACCAGCTTTGTGATTGCTTAAGATCGCAGGATTACCCCGAGGAGCTTATCGACGTTTACGTCGTGGCAGATAACTGCACCGATAACACCAAGGACGTGGCGCGCGAGCATGGAGCAATCGTTTTCGAGAGATTTGACGACAAGCACAAGGGCAAGGGATACGCGCTCTCCTACCTTTTTGATAAGATCAATGAGACGGTAGGCTTTGACGCGTACGAGGGATATCTGATAATTGACGCGGATAATATCCTCGAGCCCGATTACGTCAGCGAAATGAACAAATGTGTAGCCGCGGGCGAGAGGCTCGTCGTCGGATACAGAGACTCAAAAAACTACGGCGACAACTGGATAAGTGCCGGCTATTCGCTCTGGTTTTTGAGAGAATCCCGTCAGCTCAACGGTGTAAGAGGCATTCTCGGAACAAGCTCGGAGATCAAAGGAACGGGATTCCTTATCTGTAAGGACATCGTCAAGCGCCAGGGCGGATGGATACACCATCTGCTTATTGAGGACGTGCAGTTTGCGATCGAAAACGTGCTTGCGGGAGAAAAAGTCGCATATTGCGATACCGCGATACTCTATGACGAGCAGCCGACCGACTTTATGACGTCCTGGTGGCAGAGAAAACGTTGGTGCCGCGGATATCTGCAGGTCTTGAAGAGGTATACACTTAAGCTGATAGGCGCATTTTTCAAGGGCAAGGGCTTTTCAAATTACGATATGCTTATGGCAATGTCGCCCGCGTTCTTTATCTCGGTAGCGGCAGTCGCAACCAATATTTTGGGCCTTATAGCAACTTTGATATTTGACCCCGACGCGTTTTTAGCGTCGCTATTCGGCTCACTTGCTCTGGGCGTGGCATCCTACCTGCTTTTTGCACTGCTTGCACTCTTGACAGTGATTACCGAGAGGAAGAGGATAAACGCGACGAAGGGGCAGATGATCGCATCGATCTTCACCTTCCCGATATTTATGGCAACATATGTTCCGATCGCGGCGGCATCCTTCTTCGGCAACACCGAATGGAAGCAGATAAAGCATAATAGAATGAACGAGAACGCAAAAGCTCCCGCACCCGAGCAAAGGGAAGAAGACAAAGCAGAAAAATAAACATGAAAAACGGCGAGTTTACCTCGCCGTTTTTTGCCCGCCAAATTGCGGTTTTACGAATAGCCTTCTCCAGCGGAGAAGGGGGACCACCGAAGGTGGTGGATGAGGAGGTCGCCATCAAGGTGTTCGACACGGGGATTTTGTGGATTTTGTCTTGTAGCATAAAGATTCTTTTGCAACGAAACAATGTCTTTAAAAGACGTGAAGTCCTTGATAGAATGCCCTCCTCATCCACCCAAAACGCACAGCGTAGGAGGATAGCCCACTACTCGCCTTGTGGCGTATGTCCCCCTTCCCCGCTGGGGAAGGCTTAACACACCGACAAATCAAAATTTGAATGTAAAAAGACCGCGCAACCGCGGTCTTTTTTACGCATTTATTGCTTGTTTCCCAGAGCCTCATCAAAGAAGTCACCGACCTCCTTGATATATCTTTCCTGTGCGGCGGGGAAAGCGAGTCCGTGACCCGCGCCCTCGATATTGACGAGCTTTTTGTGCTTTGATGCGCAAGCTTCATAAGATTCAACGCTCATTTCAAAGGGGACGAAATCATCGCCGTCACCGTGAAGAAAGATAACGGGCAGGGAGCATTTTTTCATTGCCTCCTCGGGAGAAAGCTCCTCAAGGTCAAATCGACCGTATATCCTCGCGCCAAACTTCACGAATGGGTAGCAGATATCTGCGGGAAGCTTCATTTCCTTTATTACCTTTTTGATTATCTTTTTCGCAGATGAATAACCGCAATCGGCAAGGATTCCGACAACGTGCTCGTGCAGACCGCGCGCAGTGGCAAGAAGAACGGTAGACGCGCCCATAGAAACGCCCCCGATGAAAATATCTGCATCGGGATCAATATTCTCAACGATGAAATTCACCCAATCCACACAGTCACGGCTTTCGTTTATACCGAAGGTGATGACGTTACCCTCACTCCTTCCGCTTCCGCGATGATCAACGAGAAGTGCGTTGCGACCAAGAGCAAAGCAACGGAATACGCCGCCCGATAAGTCTCGCAGACTCTCTCCGCGGTATCCGTGCATAAGAAGCTCAATGGGCGCGCCCTTTTTTTGCTCGAAATAGCGCCCGCGAAGCTTGAGTCCGTCAAAGGATGTTATCTCAACGTCGCGGCAGGGAAGCTCACAAAGCATCCTGCACCAGCGCGATATATCCTCTCGGTATTCCTCGTATATCTCCCCATCGGGCAGGATAACGTCTCCAAGCTCGTGTTTTTCCTGCTTTTTTCGGTCGGAATAAAAAGCGAGTCTGAAGCAAATATACGAAACGGCCAAAACCAAAACGATCACCAAAGCAGCGATGCCGCCTATCACACCCAAAACAATTTCAAATCCCATATTATCACCCGTTTCCCATTTAATACAGTAATTTTATCACTTTTTTTATAGTATTTCAAGAAAAAAATGAGCAAATAAGTCCATTATTCTCACTTTGTTAATAAATTTAATATATAATTGAAAAAGTTATGTCGAAATATTTAGAAGAACGGAGAAAAGCCCTTGAATATCGAACCTAATTATAAAAACAAAAAGAAGTATAACACTGCGCATTATCCCATCCGCCAGCCGATATACCTTACGGGACTTATCTGGGTGCTATCAAAAGTATTGACCATAGGTAAAAAGAAAAGGATCGAAAAGATCAATATGGAGGGACTCAAGCCCCCTTATATGATACTATCCAATCATATGTGCTTTATCGACTTTGAGCTCGCAGCAATGGTAACAGGCTCGCACAGAGTAAATAACGTCGTAAATATCGACGGATATTATCTCCGCCCCTGGCTTATGGAATGGATAGGTGCGATATGCACGAGAAAATTCACGACGGATATCCACCTGATAAAATCGATCCGCAAGGTGCTGAAGCGCGGAAACGTCCTGTGCATGTATCCCGAGGCGAGGTATTCTCAAGCGGGCATCACGTCATATATGCCGGACTCTGTCGGAATGCTGGTAAAGAGATGCGGCGCACCGGTCGTCGCGATCGTACACCACGGAAACCACCTGCACATGCCTGTCTGGGACGTAAGAAGAACGAGAAAGGTGCCGCTTTATACAAGAGCAGAGCAGATATTATCGGCAGAGCAGGTTGCCGAGATGTCCCCCGACGAGATTAACGCAAAAATAAAGGAAGCCCTCACCTACGACGATTACAAATACCAACGCGACGAGGGTATACTCATAAAAGAGGATTTCAGAGCCGAGGGACTCCATAAAATACTCTATCAGTGTCCGCACTGTAAGACAGAATCAAGGATGGCATCGAAGGGAACAGAGCTTTTCTGCGAGGAGTGCGGAAAGAGATGGATCTTCAAGGAAAACGGAGACCTTGAGGCGCAGAGCGGCGAGACTGAATTCAGATACGTTCCCGATTGGTACAATTGGGAGCGCGAGCAGGTGAGAGGGGAGATCGAGAGAGGGGAGTATTCCTTCTCCGATACCGTCGACGTCCATTCGCTGCCACGTTGCTGGAAATACGAGCCTTTGGGCGACGCGACCCTCACACACGACGCGGAGAACGGATTTATACTTGAGGGTGAGTACAGAGGAGAGAAATACCGCATACAGCGTCTCCCGCTTCAGTCCAATAGCCTCCACGTCGAGTACGACTTTCCGCGCATCAAGCCATACGACTGCGTGGATATATCCACAGAGTCGGATTCCTTCTATTGCTACCCTACAAAGCAGAACGTAATCACAAAGCTCGCCTTCGCGACCGAGATCATATACGAAATGCACGAGAAGAAATCAAAGCTTGAAAGAGCAGAGAGAGCAAAAATCAAATAAAAAAGCTGTGGTGCTTCAAGGGAGAGATACCCTCGGAGCACCACAACACTATTATTATATCACAGTCTTTTAGCACTGTCAACCCCTTTTCTGCGCACAATGCCCAATTTCTACGAAATAAACAAAAATTTCTTGTGAACTTTTTACAATCTGCCAATTGCAAAGGGGCAATTTGTGTGCTATAATATAGTCAAGAAAGGAAGGTACGGTCCGATGGAAGTATAAACAAACCGCACGATTCTGATCTTTAAAAAAGGAAGGTACAAACCAATGAAAACCTAACCTGAGGCTTTAGGGGAACACGCTCCGAACACGGTGTGAGACGAAGAAGTAAGAAGAAGTAATAACAAACAGACAAACGAACAAAAATACACGGCGGTGTTACGCATTATATATATTTAAACAAAAGCAATTGGTTAACCAAAAAAACGTGTTTATTTATTTGTTCGGACAGAGTTCTTAAAAGCCAAAAATTTTTCGCCATTTGCAGCAAAGAGATACAGGGAAAACAGAACGTAGCTCACGGTTGAGTAATGTAGTAAGAAGGTATGTGTTTTAGGCGTTGTATTGATGCGGGAGCAAACGGTAGATAATAGAAAGAGAGGATAACAAAAGATGTTAGATATCAAGAACGATCAGAAATGACCCTTGGTCGGGATGCGAGTCATGAGCGCTTTCGATCAAGGGTCATTTCTGTTTTTTTCATAAATATCTCCACACCAAAGCGGTATAAGCCGTTTTTTCTTTTTGCCAAATTGCAATTTAACGAGGAGACAATCCCTCAGTCGCCTATGGCGACAGCTCCCTTTACACAAGGGAGCTTTGTTGGTGGACGTTTGTGCGCTTTGTAGCCGTGAAATCATTTACGGATAAAGTGAAACTCACTACAGCCTCGTTCTCAACCTTTGAGGTGAAGCTCCCTTGTGTAAAGGGAGCTGTCGAGCGAATGCGAGACTGAGGGATTGTTCGAACGCACCGATAAATCAAAATTTGAATTTCAAAACAAATAATATTTCCTATTGCTAAATTGTTGCAACCGTGCTATAATATAGACACACGAATACACACAAGGAGACCAAAATGGGAATAGTTGCATTAACGGCGCTGGGCGTTGGCGGAGCGACCGCCATAGGTGCGCTGATAGGTTTTTTCTTTAAGAATCCGTCACATAAATTAAACGATATGATCCTGTCCTTTGCGGCGGGCATAATGCTCGCGGCGGCGGTCGCAGGACTTATTCTGCCTTCGCTCGAATACGGAGAGGGCGTATGGCCGATAGTCATCACGGCGGCAGGAATATTTGCGGGAGCGGTGTGCTTGAGCCTCATCGACAAGCTCGTGCCTCACCTCCACAGAATGACGGGAGTTGATACCGAAACTCATCCCGACAAAACAGCAAGACTCAATAAGGTGCTTCTCTTCGTTATCGCGATAGCGATACATAACCTCCCCGAGGGCATCGCGGCAGGCGTAAGCTTCGGAACGGGAGATGTAACTCAGGCGCTCACAGTCGCAGGAGGAATCGCGCTCCAGAACATCCCCGAGGGAATGGTAATTATCGCGCCGATGCTCGCGTCGGGAATGAGCAGAGGACGTACGCTTCTCGTAGCACTCGCAACGGGTGTTGTCGAGGTCGTTGGTACGTTTATAGGTTATTTTGCGGTTACAATATCAAACGCCGTCCTGCCATTTGCGCTTGCGTTTGCCGGCGGCACAATGCTTTACGTTATAAGCGATGAAATGATCCCCGAGACCCATCACGACGGAGCGGTTGGAGCAACCTGGTCGTTGCTTGCAGGCTTTGTCGTAATGCTCGCCGTGGACTTCTTCCTCGGCTGATAGATCAATTTAGGGAGCAAAAAATGAAAGTATACGATATTTCGCAGGAGGTCCTGTCCTGCAAGGTCTTCCCGGGCGACCCCGCACCTAAGGCAACGGTAATAATGTCAATGAAGGATGGCGACGCGTGCAATCTTTCAACGTTCTATATGTGCTCGCACAACGGCACGCACATAGATGCCCCGGCTCATTTTTATATTGACGGCAAAACAGTGGATCAGATGCCGATCGATGCCTTTGTCGGCTTCTGCTTCGTCGCAAGACACGAAGGAATACTGACATCCACCGACGCCGAGCATATAATGAAAAAGGCAACGAACGTCGATGCCGCCGACAGAATACTTATCGCAGGAAAAGCAACCGTCACAGAGGATGCGGCAAATGTCTTCGCCAAGAGTAAAATAAAGCTGATCGGCAACGAAAGTCAAACGGTAGGTCCCGAGGACGCACCTGCGCGCACGCACGAAATATTGCTAGAGCGCGAAATAGTCCTGCTCGAGGGAATAAGACTTGACGGGATCGAAGAAGGAAAATACCTGCTCTCAGCCGCCCCCCTGAATCTGGGCGGACTCGAGGGCTCTCCCTGCCGCGCGATCTTGATCAAAATGTAACCGCTAAATTGGGGTTTAGCGGGGAGTTTGAATATTTCAAACGGTATCTAATTTTTTCACGGCTATAAATCAATCGGCATTTTAAAACCGTAGGGACCGACGTCCTCGGCGGTCCGTTTCGATACGATTGTTTCTTTTTTAGCCGTAAGGGGTTTCTAATCGTTTGCTTTGCGGACCGCCGGGGTAGCGTAGCGGCGCGAGGGTCCTGAATGACAACACGGTGTGTTGTCAGACCCCGAGCGTGACCGAGCCGCAGCGAGACCGTCGGTCCCTACGGCGCAAGGCGAAATCGTAAGGAAATTTGTTGCAGTGAAGAAAATCCAGACCGTTCGACAAATCAAGATTTGAAAGAATGAAAAATTGCGGTTTAGCGAACGATCTACAATGTAGGGCGGGGGCTTGCTCCCGCCGTGAAAACCTTTTAAATTCAACGAAACGGCGGGAGCAAGCCCCCGCCCTACAGTGCGAAGCGTATTGAAAGTTTTTGCCAAGCTTTTTTCCAAAAAGCTTGCCGCCGGAGGCTCACCGATAAATCAAAATTTGACAATAAAAAACCGTGCTGCGATGCAACACGGTTTTTGCTTTTTATGCCAATTTTTTCTCAAGTCTTTCTCTTATCGCCTTGATGAATTCAAGGGTATTGACAGCGGTGACCTTGACGCCATCGTCGACAAGACCTGTGAGGTCCTTTGTCATTATGCCGTCGTTGAGGGTATCGATGCAAGCCTCCTCGAGCTTATCCGCGAACGCGACGAGATCGCAAAGACCGTCAAGCTCTCCGCGCTTGCGGAGTGCGCCCGACCACGCATAGATGGTAGCCATCGGGTTTGTCGAGGTGTTTTCGCCCTTTAAGTAGCGGTAATAGTGACGTGTAACTGTGCCGTGAGCCGCCTCGTACTCGTATTTTCCGTCGGGGGAAACGAGCACGCTCGTCATCATAGCGAGCGAACCGAACGCGGTCGAGACCATATCCGACATAACGTCGCCGTCGTAGTTCTTGCAAGCCCATATATATCCGCCCTCGCTTCGAATAACGCGAGCGACCGCGTCGTCGATGAGAGTGTAGAAATATGTGATGCCAAGCTCCTCGAATTTTGCCTTGTATTCGTTATTATAGATATCCTCGAAAATGAGCTTAAAGGTCTGGTCGTACTGCTTGGAGATAGTATCCTTCGTTGAGAACCAAAGATCCTGCTTTGTGTCTATCGCGTACTTGAAGCAGGAGTGAGCGAAGGAGATAATGGAGGAGTCCTTATTGTACTGACCCTGAAGCACACCCGCGCACTCAAAGTCGTATATCGTCTGCGAGAATTTTGTTCCGTCCTTGCCCTCAAAGGAGAGAGTTGCCACGCCCGCCGAGGGAACGCGGTACTCTGTCGACTTATAGATGTCTCCGTACGCGTGACGCGCGATGGTGATAGGCTTCTTCCAATTGCGGACTACTGGCTTTATTGAGTCGATGATGATGGGAGCGCGGAAAACCGTTCCGTCAAGTATTGCGCGGATGGTGCCGTTGGGGGATTTCCACATCTCGCTGAGGTTATACTCCTCGACTCTCTGCTTATTGGGTGTGATGGTCGCGCACTTTACCGCAACACCGTACTTCTGAGTAGCGTATGCCGAGTCAAATGTGACCTTGTCCTTTGTCTTTTCTCTCTCGGGGAGACCGAGATCGTAGTACTCGGTGTTAAGGTCGACGAAGGGGAGAAGAAGCTCGTCCTTTATCATTTTCCAGATTATTCTGGTCATCTCGTCGCCGTCCATCTCGACGAGGGGGGTCGTCATCTTTATTTTCTGCATTTTTTCTGTTCTCCTTTTTGGGGGGATTAGTTATTGTTATCTGTCCTGAATAAGTCTTGCGATCCTTTGGAGAAAGGGTCTGAGACCGTTAGCAAATGCCTCGTAGTTGCGGACTCGTCTTATATTCCACGTGCGCTCTGACAGTGTTGCAAGATTTTCGAAAATCTTATTGATCTCTTGGTCGTAGGTGCATTCCCAAGAGCATATCTGCGCACCGATGACCTGATCCGTAGGTGCTACGTGGACGGGATTGACGGTTGCGCGGGATTTTTCCCACCAATGCTGCCAGTTATATACGTCCCATGCGTAGATGTCATTGCACCTCCAGCCGCGATCGTATGCGGGGATTATGTAGAGCGGTTGCCAGGATGCGTTTATTATGCGGAAGCCTTCCTCAAGGAGATCTTCCGTATAATTGTAGTAATTTTCCCATGAAAGAACGACCGTCTCTCTGGGCACGAGGTGAGCGTATTCCTTCGGAAAGCCCTCCCAGACGATGGGAGTTTTACCGCGCGCGATCACCGCGCCCGTGATTTTTCCTATGAATTCGCAATACATCTCCTTGACGTTTGCCTGATTATGCTCCTGCATGTATTTTTTGCAATCGGTGCAATAGTTCCACGCGTTGATATTTGCCTCGTCACCGCCGACGTTTATGTATTCGGATTCGGGGAACATATCCATGACCTCGTTAATGAGTGCCAAAACAGCATCGACACAATCCTTATTTCCCACGCAGAGGATACCGTTCGTACTTACCTTGTCCCCCTGCTCGGTGATTATCTCGGCGGCACTTGCATCACCCTCGATGCGCAAGCCCATAAGGGCGGGATATGCTTTGATAAGCTGTATAGCGTGTCCCGGGACCTCGATCTCGGGAATTATATTGACTCCGCGTGCATTTGCGTATTCGCGAAATCCTTCGATATCCTCAAAGGTATAGTGGGGACTGTTATCCGTGACCTTAGGTAAGACGCGGGAGGGGAGGGTATAGAGCTGGTCGTCCATAAAGTGAAGATGCAGATATTTTATCTTCATCGCAAAGCAGATATCGATATATCTGTATACGAGGTAAGCGGGCTTCCATTCACGCGCGAGGTCGATCATAAGCGTGCGGTATTCCTTATCGGGATAGTCCTCGATATATGCGCGGCATACCTTGATCTCTCCTCCCTCAAAGGAGAGGATGTTAAAGAGCGTTGCTATGGCGTATAAGATGCCCTCACTGTCCGATGCTGAGAGAACGGCAGTATCTCCGAGAGTATCAAGCGTGTAGGAGCTTTTGTTCAGACTATCGTCAAATCGGAGGATCACGCCGCCCTTTCCGACAGAAAACAACTTTTTGTCGCAGATCCTATTTACCGATGCGCAAAAAGTATTTACATATTCCGAAAAATCCTCGTATTCGGAGTTGATGAAAGTGGGGATGGTGAGATCTCCTTCGCCCTTGCGGATCCTTTTAGGTGTGGGGACAAGTGAATATAAAAGCTTTTCGGTAAGCTGTGACATAACCTGATCTCCTTGTCAAAAGTTAAAGGCTGAGTTGTTTTAACGATCATTTTGCTTGCTGATTTTTGATCTTATAGTAGTTCATAAGACATCCCGCGAGGAGTATCTCCTTTTCCTCGGCGGTGAGTCCCTTGACGTAGAGCTTCAGCTTTTCAACCTGACCGTTGTTTCTGACGACCTTTGCGTCAAACTCCTCCTTGCCGCTCTGAATAGTTTCTCTGATGTTTTCAACGAAGACGCAATCGCCGACCTCGTACTCGAATTTTACCTCCGGGTCGAGTGTGAAGGGAAGGATTCCCCAGTTGATACAGTTGGAGCGGTAACGCTTGGTTGCGAATTCGTAGCAGATGTTGGCAAATCCGCCAAGCACCTTCTGGCAGGATGCCGCCTGCTCACGCGCGGAGCCGTCGCCCGGCTTATTTGCGAATACGCAGGAGCCGAACTGTGTTTTTTTCGCGAGGGAGTCAACGTCTCCGAGCCTTGAAAGCACGCTTTGCAGCTTTTCGGGGAGCTTGCCCTCGCGTCTTGCCGCCTCGTCCTTTGCAACGAGCTTTGAAAGACCCACGTACTCGGGAACTCGGCGCGAAAGCGTGAATTCGGAGAGTCTGATCGGATTTGAGCGAAGCGAGCTCGTCTCACCCGAGGGGATAAGCTCGTCTGTGGTGGTTACGGGGTCGTGGATGACCGCCGTAAGCTCAACGAGAAGGTTGTCCGAAAGCTCGTACTGATCGGGCCAGCTTGTGATATTGGGACCCAAAATAAGCTCTGTTTCGGGCTGAGGCTTGCCGTATCCGTAATATATCCTCTTTTCGTATACGGATTTGTCAAATTCGTACTCGATGGGGGTGTAATCGTAGTCTATTTCGGTAGCGGGAGTGATCTTACCGCCGTTTGCCGCGGTTGCGGCGATGCTTCTCGCGTCCATGAGCGCGACACCCGAGACCTGTCCCTCACCGGGCTTTGAGCCCTCGCGGTTGGGGAAGTTTCTCGTCGTGTGGCGGAGCGAGAGACCGTTGTTTGCGGGAACGTCACCTGCGCCGAAGCAGGGACCGCAGAAGGAGGGCTTGATAAGCGCGCCGTTTGCGAGAAGATCCGCTGAAACACCGTGTCTTGTGAGAGCGAGGGAGACGGGAATACTCGTCGGGTAGACCGAGAGTGAAAAATAACTGTTTCCAACGTTTCCGCTCTTGAGTATCTCGTTTGCCTCAACGATGCTGTCAAACATACCGCCCGCACAGCCTGCGATTATACCCTGATCTGCAAGCACGCTTCCGTCGGGCTGAACCTTTGATACGAGATCGAGCGAGCATTTCGGGAATTTCTTCCTTGCCTCCTGTTCGACGGATGCGAGTATCTCCTTCGCGTTTGTGACGAATTCCTTTATCGTGTATACGTTCGAGGGGTGGAAGGGAAGGGCGATCATCGACTCCATTTTTGACAGATCAATCTCGATCATCGAGTCGTAATATGCCACGCCACGGGGACTTAGCTTCTTGTACTCCTCGGGTCTCTGATGCGTTTCGTAGTGCTTCTTAACGACCTCATCTGTTTCCCAAATGGAGGAGAGACAGGTGGTCTCTGTCGTCATTACGTCGATGCCGTTTCGAAAGTCGATGGGGAGATTCTTCACACCCTCTCCGACGAACTCAAGCACCTTGTTCTTGACAAATCCGTCCTTGAAGGTCGCGCCAACAAGAGCCAGAGCTACGTCGTGAGGACCGATTCCTCTCTTAGGCGTGCCGATAAGATGAACAAGCACGACCTCGGGAGCCTTTATGTCATAGGTGTCCTTTAAAAGCTGCTTTACAAGCTCGGGGCCGCCCTCGCCGACACCCATAGTGCCAAGCGCTCCGTAGCGCGTGTGCGAGTCGGATCCAAGTATCATCTTTCCGCATCCTGCAAGCTCCTCGCGAGCGTAGGAGTGGATGACAGACTGATTTGCGGGAACGTAGATTCCTCCGTGCTTTTTTGCTGCGGAGAGACCGAAAACGTGGTCGTCCTCGTTTATCGTGCCGCCAACCGCGCACAGCGAGTTGTGGCAGTTGGTGAGCGCGTAGGGAATGGGGAACTGTTCAAGCCCGCCCACTCTCGCGGTCTGAATAATGCCTACGTAGGTTATATCGTGTGATACCATAGCATCGAATTTTATCTTAAGCGCGCTATCATTGCCGGATGTGTTGTGCGCGGCAAGGATCTGCGCGGCGATCGTATTTTTACGCGCGACGTCACACGGAACGCTTGAGCTTTCGCTGATCTTTCCGTTCTCGTAGAACACGCCGCCACTGTGGAGCTTTATCATTGTTTTTACCTCCCGAATTTCGGAGTAAGAGTCCGTTATTTTTGCTTCATATATAAAGAGAAATGAAGCTTCATTTTATTATATCACTAATTGACGCTTCAGTCAAGTAAATTGAAATCTCTTTTCTCACATCTTTTGAGATAAATGCAAGAAAATTTTTGTTATATCGAACAAAAATATCATAAAATACTTGAAAAAGAGAAAAAGATGTGTTATAATGATATGAATAAATAATACGCGCGCCTGTGTGTGCGATAAATATATTGAAAAAATATTTCAGAGGTGTTTTTATGGACGGAATTAAAAGATTTGTCAAAGAAAACCTTCAGATCATCCTCTTCGTTCTTTGCGGCTTGCTTGTAGTTTCCGGAATACTTTGCTTCGTATTCGGTGCAGGCTCGAGCGAGGGAGCTCTTAAGGTACTGTTTATTATTCTCGGTATAACCGTGATCCTTCTCGGTGTAGCGCTCGCGCTTCTTTCCTTTGCCTTTGGCTCTGCTGAAAAGGCAAACTTCTTCCTTTACGACCAGAAGCTTAAATCAAACATCGCTCTTGATGATCTTGATTTTGATCTTATCAACAAGAAGATGACCTTCGTTATGTCAAAGCTTACCACGAGCGCATCGAAGGTTTGGACTGAAAACGTGTTTGAGAGCGATAGCGACGTCTTTACTGACGGCGACGACAGATTCGTTCCTCTCGTAGCTTACAAGATCCTCTATGACCTCTCCCAGAGAGGAAACGAGGGAGTATGGAATCTTTACCTTATGGCAGATAGCTCAATTATCGACTCTATCGCAGCTGCAATCGAGCTCAACGGTGACGAGGAGCTTGCGAACGCGTTCAGATTCCTCCACGAGAATGCTGCGGGAAGCTTTGACAGAACCGAGCGCTTCTTGGCTGATAATAAGAAGTACATCCAGGCAAAGATGGTCAAGTACGTAAAGGCAAATATCGACAGATTCTGATAAATTCAAATACTGATACAGATGCCCTCGGGGTTTTCCCCGAGGGTGTTTTTTTATCGAAAATAAGTCAAACAACGCCAAATAATAAACAATTAGTTGCAAAAGAAACAAGAAATTGAGAAAAACATAGGGAAATGATGCAAAAACTGCTAGCGTCACCTCACCTTCGCATCCCTCACGGCGCCTCGCACCCACGCACCGCGCCACCGCGGTGTTTTGCGCCGACACGCCCACACGGCGCCCTGGCACCCACGCGCCGCGCCACCCGCGGTGTTCTCGCACCGACACGCTCACACGGTGCCCTGGCACCCACGCGCCGCGCCCCGCTGTGTCCGAGCGCCTACGCGCCGCGCCCCCCCGCGGTGTTCTCGCGCCGACACGCCCACACGTTACCCTGGCATCCACGCGCCTTGCACCCACGCGCCGCGCCACCCCCGCGGTGTTCTCGTGCCGACACGCTTACACGGTGCCCTGGCACCCACACGGCGTCCCGTTGTGTCCGCGCGCCTACGAACCCGCACAGTGTTCTCGCGCATACGCGCACCCATTAGATATTACTCCCACATCCGCATGCGGGCGCCGCCGCCATTATGCAACGTCCTCGCACCCGCCCTTGCAACAAGTACCTTTGCCTCGCCTGTGCCGCAAGCACTTATCATCACTTTTGCCTGCACGCGTCACACGCCCTTATGGGCGCATTTACACCCACCCGTGACGCATTGGCTTATCAGCACCCAAGCTCCCGCCTATGAACATACACTTACCGGTGCTCCGGTATGCATGAAAAATCTGACGGATTCACTCGTCCGCACGCACGACGGCAGAGAACGTGCCCTTCAGTCATATCTAACGTGTCGGCTTATCCCGCAACCCACCTGAAAAGCTCTGCCATCACCGTTCGTCAAGTTTAACAAAAAAATAACACGTTCCGTGATCCATTCCGAACTTATCGAATCATTCTTTTAATAACTCTCGCCACACTTTGAGCAAGCGAAAGCGAATAAGCGTCTGCGTATAAATGCCATTGTGTTAATCGAAGGGCGAAAATGTAATAAATGGAAATAAATGTAACTTCTCGGCTCTTAATTAAGGGTCTGAGGGGTAAAAAGTGATAAAATAACGTAATAATTGCGAAAACGCAGGAATTTTTTCTTGAAGAAAGAAAAATTTATAATTTGTTCATTTTTTAAAAAACTTGCAAAAAAGCCGAATTTTTTATGTCTGAGGATGCCTTGGATTTTGCTTTGCAACAACTCGAAAACGGGTAAATGCAATTTACCTGCACTTTTTTGATGAATTCGATCAAGAAAATCAAGTGGCAAAGTTTACAAAAAACGTCTTTTTGGAGTGAAAAAGACTAGAAAAAAGCGCTTCGACGGTAAATGTAATTTACTGAAAAATAGCAAAAGAACAACATTGCACAAAGATGACAAAAAGTGTCAAAGCGTCTTTGAACAGATAATTGTAAAAAAGAAAAAATCTTTGCGACGCAAGGAAAAAAACGCCGCAAAAGTTAAGGTTGTTAAACTTTATTTTTCTTGACAAAAATTGGTCGATATGATATTATATTATAGTAAAAAATAGGGTGAACGCGACTCACATCGGTTGCAGAGGCTCGGCGGACTACCGCTCAAGCCGAAGTGACCGAGGTGATGATGCTGATGCAGTATGATTTCCGACTTGAAGCATAGCTTTATCGGTTCTGAGTCATGCCGCACCGTTGGTAATGCCTCCGATGACACCGTCTTGGGAGAATATCAAGGGATGCGGGCGGGCTTTGGGCGACCGAGACGTTGGTTCTCTGCCCGCTGCGCACGGTGTTATTAACGGTGGTATTTACCCTAAACGGGGCAAGGTTCCTTTACTTGCCTGAAAACAGCAGGAGGATTTTTTATGAAAAGGACAAGTTTTCAAAGACTGATGGCTTTGATACTCTGTTTGGCCTTCATGATGGGTGGCTCTGCCTTACCCGCGTCGGCTGCTGATGATGACAGCAACGATACTCAAGGCTCGACAGACTCGATCTATGACTCGAGTGAAGTATTGGAGCTGCTCAACACCATCTCTTACGGCGAATATCTTAAGGATGCAAAAGCCGAAGAGGCAGATGGAGTCATCGTTATCGATGCAGTCAAGGACATCTATGCTGAAGCGACAGACGCGAAGTATGAGATCGGCAACTTTGACGGCGTTGAGGCGGTGCTTACCCCCGCGACGGGAACCGTTGCGTGGGAGGTAAAGGACGTTCCGAAGAGAGCGCTCTATACCGTTACTCTTGTATACTACGCATACGTTGAGGAAGGCGATGAGACAAAAGCCGACTCGATCGAGCGAGTATTCAAGATCAACGATAAGATACCGTTCTCCGAGGCTCGTTATCTTACGATCAAGAAGAATTGGCTCAATGATTACCCCGATGCTATATACCAGGGTAAGGAGAACAAAAATGCTGTTCTCAAGGCAGGTCAGGCTGCCGGTCTTAACGGTAAGATCACCGACGGGGAGCTTACCTTTGAGTACCCTCACGTATGGACGAGCGAGATCAGCTCGTTCTGCGAGGAGTTTGAGCTCAGATTCATGAAGCTCGACATCTACAACAACGAGATCCGCCCCGCGGCGTTCCAGAGCCCCGTATGGTCCGAGTACACTATGACCGACTCTATGGGCTTCTACACCGAGGCGTTCACGTTTGTGCTTGAAGAGGGCGATAACATTATCTCTCTTGACGGCAAGAACTCGGATCTTGCGATCTCCCAGATCATCCTCTCTCCCGCAGAAGAGGTTATGAGCTATGAGGAATACAAGGCGCTCTGTAAGGGCAAGCCTGACGGCTCGGGTAGCATCAAGATCGAGGCGGAGTACACAGGTGCGGCTTCCGATAAGACTATATATCCCGTAGAGGACGCGGCTGACGCGCTCACGTCTCCTCACGATCCCTCAAGAACTCTTCTTAACACCATGGGTGCAGAGAAGTGGCAGACTGCAGGTCAGTGGGTAAGTTACACATTTAAGGTAGACAAGTCGGGTATGTACGATATCGTATTCCGCTTCAAGCAGAACGTGCTTGACGGTATGTTCGTAAACCGTTCTCTCTACATTTTCAGTAACGGTGACGTAAAGAAGGGCGAGCTCGGATATTACGACGGCGTCCCCTTCGAGGAAGCAAAGACGCTTACGTTCAACTACGGTGATGACTGGCAGGTCACAAAGGCGACAGACGGTGCGGACGAATTTGAATTCTACTTCGAAGAGGGTGTTGAATATACCGTAAGATTCGAGGTTACACTCGGTGCGATGGCAGAGATCATCAACACTGTTCAGGAAGCGCTCGACAGCATCAACTCTGACTACCTTTCTATTATACAGCTCACAGGATCCACCCCCGATACCTACCGTGACTACGGATTCTCAAGAATCATGCCTGACGTACTTATCGATATGGTACACCAGGCTCAGATCCTCAACAATGAGAGCAACGATCCCGCAAAGTGGGGCGTTGCGCAGAAGCTTACCGCGCTTGCAGGTGAAAAATCCTCTAACGTAGGTACACTTCAGAAGATATCCGACCTTCTTCTCGAGATGGGAAGACACGACGAGGAGATCGCAAGACTTCTTGCACGTCTTAAGAGCTATATCGGTACGCTCGGTACCTTCCTTTCCGACGCGAAGACTCAGCCTCTGCTCCTTGACTACGTTATGATCCAGGGAACAGACGAGGAGACTCCTCCCGCAAAGGCAAACTGGTGGAAGACCTTCCTTCACGAGCTTGCAAGATTCTTCCAGTCCTTCTTCCGTGATTATGACGCGGTTGGCGTTATGACCGAGGTTGAAGAGGGAAGTGCTCTTGAGGTCTGGCTCGCAACCGGACGTGACCAGTTCCAGGTTAAGAGAAGCCTTGTAAACAGTGACTTCGTAAGTAACGAGGAAAGAGGATACGATATTCCCGTCGAGCTTAAGCTCGTTGCGGCGGGAACGCTTCTTCCTTCTATTCTTGCAAACCAGGGTCCTGACGTTTATCACGGACTTGACCAGGGTAGCGTAATCAACTACGCGATCCGTTCCGCGATCCTTCCCGTATATTCCGAAAATGATCTTCTTTACGACGGCAAGACCTCCAACGGCGAGATCGTTATCTCCCGTGAGGACTTTAACGCGACAGCAGATTCCTTTAACGAATCCGCAATGATCGTTCTCGGTATGGAGGACGCAGACGGTTATATGAACTACTACGGACTTCCCGAGTCCCAGGGATTCGCAATGATGTTCGTACGTGTTGATATCCTCGCAGAGCTTGGAATCGATATTCCTAAGACCTGGGACGATATCATGGCAGCAATTCCTAAGCTCCAGGCAAAGAACATGCAGATCGGTCTTACGACCGACTCCACCATCCACCTCTATCAGATGGGCGGTGAGCTCTTCGCCGATAACGGAATGAGAATCAACCTTGATTCCCAGATAGGACTTGCATCCTTCCAGAAGGCTTGTGACCTCTTCACAAAGTACGGCTTCCCCTACCAGTATGACGGAGCAAACCGTTTCAGAACAGGTGAGATGCCTATCATTATCGCAGACTACACAGGTCTTTACAACCAGCTCAAGGTCTTCGCAACTGAGATCGAGGGTTCTTGGGTAATGGTTCCCGTTCCCGGTGTAATGCAGGAGGACGGCACTATCAACAACAGTGCGATCGCTTCGGTAACCGCGTCGGTTCTCGTTAAGGGCGGCGACGATAAGGTAAAGGAAGCTTGGGAATACATCAAGTGGTTCACAGGTGACAAGTGTCAGGCTGAGTACTCCAACGAGATGGTTGCCCTTATGGGTCCGTCCGCTAAGTACAACACAGCTAATAAGTACGCTCTTGAGGATCTTCCTTGGACAAACGAGGAGCTCCAGAGAATCAGAGCGCAGTTCAATAGCCTCGCGGCAGTTCCTAACTACCCCGGACGATACATCCTTGCACGTTACACAGAGTTCGCGTTCCTCGCGGCTTATAACGACGGTGAGGATCCTCAGCAGGCGATCCGTTCCTACATCACTGCTATAAATAAGGAAATAACACGTAAACGTGCCGAGTTTGGACTTGAGACACTCGAGCAAGGACAGACTTTGGCAGATAAGAGATTCGATCAGGCAAAGGCAGCCGCAGAAGAGCTTGTAGAGAGAGGCACTAAGTATCAGGACCTCAGAGATGAAGTTGTGTATGCTACAAAGACAAATGACAGCGCATATATCAAGGCGCTTGCAGAAGATATCCTCGCGATGACCGAAAAGGATAGCTCAGTCATTATCTCCAAGGGTCCCGACATCAACGAGCTTAGCGAAAAGCAGCTTCTCTACTACGTCTACGTAGCTCTTACGGATGCGGCAAACGCACTCCTTACGTATTGATTTCTTTCATATTATATATAAATCTGCAAAGGAGATAAAAAATGTCTAATAAAGCAGCAGAAAAAAAGGCTGTTGCGCGCAAGGATATGACAATGGCGCAATGGACATGGAAGGAAATGAAGAAAAACTGGATCGCCTACCTTATGGTCGCTCCGTATATGCTCATTTTCACCGTGTTTACCATTTTGCCCGTTATCCTGTCGGCGGTCATCAGCTTTACGAACTTCAACATGCTGGAAATGCCTGATTTCATCTTCCTTAATAACTATATTACGTTGTTCTTCGACGATGATATATTCCTTACGGCTTGTACAAATACATTCATTTTCGCATGTATCGTAGGACCTGCATCCTACCTTATGTCCTTCTTGGTAGCTTGGTTCATCAACGAGCTTCCTCCCCGCATCCGTGCGGTTGTAACGCTTATATTCTATGCCCCCTCTATTTCGGGTCAGGTATATCTTATCTGGGGTACGCTCTTCTCGGCGGACTCCTACGGTTGGGTAAACGCAACGCTTCTTGAGCTCGGTCTTATAGACAGTGAGATCGCGTTCTTCAAGGATGCCGACTACGTAATGCCTCTCTGTATCGTGGTTTCTCTCTGGACATCTCTCGGTACCGCGTTCTTGTCCTTTATCGCGGGACTTCAGGGTGTCGACAGAGCGCTCTACGAGGCAGGCGCGGTGGACGGTGTCAAGAACCGTTGGCAGGAGCTTTACTACATAACGCTTCCTTCCATGCGTCCTCAGCTTATGTTCGGTGCGGTCATGGCTATCACGAACTCCTTCGGATTCGGTGGAATCGTTACCGCGCTCTGCGGATTCCCGTCTGTTGACTATGCCGCACATACGATCATGCACCACCTTGAAGACTACGGTGGACAAAGATACGAGGTCGGTTATTCGTCTGCTATTGCGGTCGTGCTGTTCGCGATAATGGTGGGCGCTAACGGACTTGTAAAGAAGATTCTGTCAAAGGTAGGTGTGTAATATGGCAAGATTAAGAACAAGAAACCATAAAGTCGTATTCGCACGCTCTGCCGGAGGCGACGCGGGTATCACGATATTGCTCGTATTGCTTGGCGCATTCATGTTCCTTCCTATGGTATACGTTGTAATGCAGTCACTCAAGCCCCTTGACGAGCTTTGGATGTATCCCCCCAGATTCTTCGTTATGAGCCCTACGCTCAAAAACTTCGGAGACCTCTTCTCCCTTATGAATATCTCTTGGGTTCCTTTCTCAAGATATATCTTTAACACAGTATTCACCTCTGTTATGGGTACGTTCGGACACCTGTTCATCGCCTCTCTGGCGGCATACACCATGGCAAAGATCAAGTTCCCGGGCGGCAAGGCGATGTTCAAAACAGTTCAGACATCCCTTATGTTCCACTCAACGGTTACAGGAATTACTTCATTTATTATAATGAGTGCGTTCGGTTGGCTCGATACCTACCTTGCGATCATCGTTCCCGCATGGGGCTCGACACTCGGTCTTTACCTTATGAAGCAGTTCATGGATACCAACGTTCCCGATACAGTCCTCGAGTCCGCGAGACTTGACGGCTCGGGAGAGCTTCGTACATACTGGATCATAGCAATGCCTATGGTTAAGCCCGCGTGGCTCACACTTATCGTTTATTCGTTCCAGGGACTCTGGAACGCAGGTGCTTCGATGTATATCCACTCGGAGCAGCTCAAATCTCTCAACTACGCGATCGGACAGATCACCGCAGGAGGAATCAAGCGTGCGGGCGCGTCTGCAGCGGCTCAGGTCGTAATGATGCTCGTTCCGATCCTCGTATTCGTATTCTCGCAGTCTAACATTGTTGAAACAATGGGATCGAGCGGAATGAAAGACTAATTTAAGGAGGAAAGTTGATAATGAAAACATCGGCAAAAATACTTTGCGGCTTGTTTGTTATAATTATGCTTGCCTCCTGTGTGATCATGGGTGTAAGCGCAAGCTCAGCATACCAGACCTACACGTATTCTATCAGTGGCTACGCACTCTATTCTCCCGATGCTTATACGGCAGATCCTACGATCATTACCTCAAAGTATATGGGTCTTACCACAGAGCTCAATAACCCCAGCGACCTCGTTACAGACGATAAGGGTAACGTGTATATCGCTGATGCGGGTAATAACAGAATAGTCTGCCTTAACCGCTACTACAAGCAGAATTTCATAATAAACAGCTTTGTAAACGACAAGGGAGTTAAGGACTCTCTAAGCGCACCCCAGGGTGTGTTCATCACCAAGGATCGCATCTGGGTATGTGATACAGGTAAGGGAAGAATCGTCGTATTCGACCGTAACGGTGAGTTCGTAAAGATCATCGAGGCTCCTACCTCAAACCTTTTCGGAGATAATTCGCTTTATAAGCCGGTCGCTATCGCAGTCGACCAGTATAACAGACTCTTCGTCGTATCCTCGGGTACATACCAGGGTATCATCGTTATGACAGAGAACGGTGAGTTCACAGGATTCATCGGAGCTCAGGCGACAACGCTTACCGCTTGGGAGATCATCTGGAGAAGATTCCAGAACGATGATCAGAAGGCTCAGCAGGAGGAAAACGTCTCCACTGAGTTCAATAATATCACAATCGACGCGGATGGCTTTATCTACGTAACAACGTCGGGTATCGACGCTGCATCGGTAGAGAGCGCTATCACAAGCAAGTCCACAGACGGTAAGTACATGCCCGTTAAGATGCTCAACACCAACGGTGACGAGATCATGAGACGTAACGGCTTCTGGCCGCCTGCGGGTGAGGTAGACTTCTCCTCTCTTACAAAGGACGATATCACAGGTGCTTCAACGATCACCGACGTAGCAGTCGGACCTGAGGGAACCTGGTCTATCATCGACGAGAAGAGACAGAGAATCTACACCTACGATTCCAACGGTAACCTTCTCTTCGCGTTCGGAGATAAGGGAACTATGATCGGTAACCTCGAGGGTATCGAGGCTATCACGTATCAGGACGATAAGATGCTCGTCCTCGATAAGACAACAAAGTCTATAACAGTATTTAACAGAACAGATTACGGTGATATTCTCATTTCGGCTATAGCCGCAGAGAACGACCGTGATTTCACACTGGCGATCAACCAGTGGACAGAGGTTCTTAAGCGTAACTCGAACTTCGACGCAGCATACGTCGGAATCGGTCAGGCAATGTACCTCAACGGTGAATACGAGGAGTCGCTCGAGTACTTCGAGGCAGCATACGACACAGAAAACTGGTCAAAATCCTTCCAGGAGATCAGAAGGATCTGGATGGCAGATTACTTCCTCGTTCTTATCCTGATCATCGTAGCGATAATCGCAGCATTCATCATTTGCTCCAAGTTTATCAATAAGGTAAATAAGAAAGCAACAACGTCCGGAAAGAAAAAGACCTTCGGCGAGGAGCTTGCTTACGGATTCTACGTAATCCTCCATCCGTTCGACGGATTCTGGGATCTTAAGCACGAAAAGCGCGGCTCGGTAAGAGCATCGATAGTATTCATAGCAGTAACTATTCTCGCGTTCTTCTACCAGTCAATCGGACAGGGATATCTTATGAATCCCGAAGGAACTTATGCATCGATCTGGGTACAGGTCATCGGAGTATTGGTTCCTCTCTTCCTCTTTATCATATCGAACTGGTGTCTTACCACCTTGTTCGAGGGTGAGGGAAGCTTTAAGGATATCTTCATCGCTTGCTCGTACAGCTTGGTTCCCGTACCGCTTCTTCTTATACCCGTAACACTCCTTTCGAACGTCTGCACCAACGCGGAGATCGATATCATCGGATTTATCTCGACGCTTTCATTTATCTGGCTCGGAATCCTTATCGTCTTCGGCACGCAGGTAACGCATGACTATACGATGGGTAAAAATATAATCACGATCGCGGGTACTCTTGTCGGAATGGTATTCATCATGTTCCTGGCATTGCTCTTCTCAACACTCGTTGGAAAGATGGTCAGCCTTATTACGAATATCATTACCGAGATAAGATACAGAATATAACGCACAGATAGGAGAGTGATATATAAATGAAAAATATATTTAAGTTAATATCGATGCTCTTAACTGTCGTTATGATATTGGGCGCTCTTGCAGTACTCTTCACGGTTAACGTTTTCGCTGCTGACGGTGAGACCGAGGCAGAGACAGAGACCGAAACAGAAGAGAACAAGAAGTCCAAAGAGCCGGTAGATTATGTAAACAAGTATTTCGCAACACCCGAGGAAAAGCTTGCAACCATGGATCTTGCTTACAGCAAGGGTGGAATTTGCCTCTACGTTGACGAAGGCAGCGGTGAAGTTGCCTACGTAAATAAAAACACAGGCGAGAAGCTTTTCACAAACCCCTATGACGTTGCAACCTCCACAGGTAACGAGGCAACAAAGTTTGAGATCCTTTCCCAGATCATCGTAACCTTTACGGACTCCGAGGGTCAGGAAAGAATCTTTACAAGCTTCGAGGAGGCAGCAGAGCGCGGACAGATCGTTGTTGAGAATATCAAGGGCGGTATCCGCGTAGAGTACACCATCGGACGTGAGCAGAGCAAGATCCTTGTTCCCCGACTCATTTCCATGGAAAGATTTGAGGAAATGATCCTTACCCCTCTCCTTGAGGTGTTCGGTGAGGAGCTCTATAACCCCAGATCAACTAACACAGACGTGTTTGAAGTCCAGAAAATGCTTTCCTACTTCATGGTTTATTCGGTAGATAAGCTTGATCTCAGACCTTCAGACCGTACAAATATGGAAAACACCTACGGCGGTCTTTACGATGACCTTATCAGCTCGGACGCTCAGTACGCAAGAGCTCTTAAGAAATTCCCGATCGTTGAGACTATGCCTGTATACGTATTTGACCCCGATGCGAGTGAGAAGGAGCTTACAAACGCAGAGGCGATCATTACAAAGTATTGCCCCGAGTATACGTACGAGGAGCTCGAGTACGACCATATCCTTACAGAGTATAAGTCGGACGATGCTAATCCCCCCGTATTCAGAATGGCACTTGAGTATAAGGTAGAGGATGACGGTCTTTCCGTAAGACTTCCCGCAAACGGTATCCGTTTCAACGAGTCTCTCTACACACTTGAGAATATCGAAATCCTTCCTTATATGGGCGCAGGTAACAGCGCGTATGAGGGATATAACTTCTTCCCGGACGGCTCGGGTACACTCTTCGATTTCCAGTCACTCAATACCAACCAGACCCGTGCGGTCAGCGGTAAGGTGTACGGAACCGACTTTGCATACCACGAGATCACCGGAACATACCAGAAGACAATCAGATACCCCGTATTCGGAATAGTTGAAGAGACTGTTTTCTACAACTACGAAAAGTACGATAGCGAGGGTAACGTAGAGTATACCTCCAAGATCGCAGGAAACATCGTTGATGCTATCCAGGCACATCTTGACGGCGAGACTGTTAATTTCTGTAACGGTCAGGTCGAGAATCTCTATAAGGTATACCACGAAAAGGGAAGAGGTGAGCTTACCGACGCAAACGGTGAGGCTATTTCCTACGACGAGATCGTTAAGCTCTACGGCGATGTATTCATTCCCACATCCAAGACAGTCAGCACAAGATCTGTGGAAAAGCGCGGATTCGTATGTATCATTGAGGAGGGTGACGCTCTCGCATCGCTCACCACCTACCACGCAGGTGCGCTTAGTGATTACAATACCATCAAGATGCAGTTTACTCCCAGACCTAAGGATAGCTACAACATCTCCGACTCTATCTCGGTTGGTGAAAACTCCGAGTGGACGGTAGTATCCGAGCGTAAATACGTTGGAAACTATATGATGAAGTATATTCCTCTATCCGATGCTGAGAAGCAGGAGGACGTATACGATGCATCCTGGTTCGGTATGGCAGTTGCATACCGTGATTATCTCACAGATAAACAGATCATCTCCAAGCTCACACAAGAGGAGCTTACAGAGGATATTCCGCTTTATATCGAGACGTTCGGTACTATAGAGACAACAGAAAAGATCCTCTCCATCCCCGTAACCGTTATGGCTCCGTTGACAACCTTCAAGAACATTGAGCAGATGTACTACGAGCTTGCAGGTCAGGGAATGAGAAACATTAACTTCAAGCTTACCGGATATGCTAACGGCGGTATGCAGTATACAATGCCCGGAAAGCTTAAGTTTGAAAAGGCAGTAGGTGGAAACAAGGGCTTCCAGAGACTGCTCAATACTGCATTTACAGTAAATCAGTATGAAAATAACAATCTTGGATTGTTCCCCGATTTTGACTTCGCTTATACAATGAATTCCGGTATGTTTGACGGTCACAGAGCTCTCAAGCATAACGCGCAGACCATCGACGGCAGATATGCTTCCAAGAAGCAGTACAGTGCAACTCAGCAGAAGTACGAGAACTACTACGAGATGGTAATATCTCCTGCATATTTCGCGGATTTCTATGAAAAACTGACGAAGAATTACACTAAGAGATACGAAGAGGTACTCGGTATTTCGGTATCAACTCTCGGTCATGCTCTTAACTCCGACTTTGACGAGGATGAGCCTTATAACCGCGAGGATGCTAAGGACTTCACGATCGAGGCATTCCAGCACTTTGACAAGAATTATAATGAGGTCATGACAGACGGCGGTAACGCATACGTCTGGAAGTACGTAGACCACATTCTTGGCGTTGCTCTTGATTCCTCACGTTACAACTTCGCATCCGAAGCAGTACCCTTCCTTGGAGTTGTTCTCCACGGTTCGATCCGCTTCGCCGGCGATCCTCTCAACATGGAGGGTGACCTTAAGTACGCGATGCTTAAGGCAATAGAAAACGGAGCATCCCCCTACTTCATCCTTTCCTACCAGAACACCCAGGTTCTCAAGGAGGATGAGCTTCTCAGTAAGTATTACTCCATAAGATACGATATCTGGAGCGACGACATTCTTGATACTTATTCCGTGCTTAACGGTGTTCTCTCCGACGTACAGGATAAGTACATTACAGGTCACGAGTTCCTTCAGGGCGCAACAAGAGTTCCCGATGCAGACGAGCTTATGACAGATATACTCGGCGAGTACGATTCTATTCTCGAGGCGCAGAAGAACGCAGCAGAGCTTCTCCAGAAGGAGCTTGAGCGCGCGGCAAATATCGCAAGAGAGAACGGAAGAGTAGCTGAGAAGTATGCTGCGGAGGCAGTTATCGCAGTTCTTGACCTTTACAAGACACAGATGAACGTAGTAAGCAATTCCGCAATGCAGAATTCCGACTTCTACAAGAACGTAAAGGAAGCATACGGCGAATATTATAAGGTAACAAGCCTTAAGGGATCCTCCGATCCCGCAGAAAAGGCACTCTACGAGCGTATGAGCGCGGTATACGACATAATAACCGTATTCAACCGCGGACTTACAGAGAGCCTTGAAATTTACGATACCGAGTATGCAAAGTATTCCGCAGCCCTCGTTGGCGCAGATTACAAGAGCTATAACAAGATGGTAACCGATGCATATGCAGCATATGCAAAGGGTAAGCTCGCATACGCTCAGATCGTTTACGAGATCGCAGATAACGTCGCTGAGGATAAGCTTGATGACGCTATGGCAGACGTTAAGTCCGGAAAGATCACCGTTGACGAGTATATCGCTCTTCTCGATGCGTACGGCGCGTCTATTGTAGATACAGGCGATCTTGACACCGCTATTATGTATTATCTTAACGACACGCTTGATACCGAGGCACTTGCGGACATCGCAACCGCTTGGAGTAAGGGCAAGACAAACGAGGAGCTCAAGGCAGAGTTTGAGACAAAGCTTGCAGCATACCTCGACGGAACACTTGCAGATGCAGCTATCGACGAGATAGTCAGCGAGTGGTTCGCGGCTCTCGAGACCAAGAGCGTAGACGACGTTAAGACGGCTATCGCAGGATACAAGGACGGATCTGTATCCAAGTCCGAGTTCCAGGGCGTGATCGAGGCATATAGCGCAGCTAAGTTCGATCAGACAACAGTTACACAGAATATTGAGGCTCTCAAGGCGGCAAAGGCTGCGTATGAGACCGCGAAGAATAACTACGAGCTTGATCCTCTCGCTGATCCCGATGCAGATCTTGCTGCAGCAAAGGCTGCGTACGATACCGCATACGGAACCTTCGAGACAGGTGTAAACACCTTCAAGGAGAAGTTCAGAGTAAGCAATTTCGAGAAGGTTATTGCCGAGTTCGAAAAGACAAAGACCGAATATGAGCAGACCCTTGCAAGAAAGGACATCGATAAGACCGACGCTGAGGCTAAGTACAACGAAGCCAAAGAGGCTTACGGTGTTGCAGAGGCTGCAGCAGTCAACTACGTGCTTGCCGCAATGGACAAGACACTTGTCGACGCAGATATTGACGAGTACTTCACAAAGACTGCGGCATATGAGGTATATCAGGCAGCTGACTATGCGTTTGATGCAGTTCTCAGCTCCGGATTCGCACTTGATTACGACTATTGCTATGGTATCTACTACGAGAAGTACAAGAATGAAAAGTACTCCTCATACACCAACCTTCTTAAGAGCGGTGTATACACCGAGGAAGACTACGCATGCTTCGACGCATACTACGCAGCAGACGTTGCGGTTGATGCTCTCGAGGATATCGTAAAGTCGGCAGAGCCCGAAAGCGGACGTTTTGATAACTACGTTATCGCACTTGCACAGCACGACTTCATTATCGAAAACCAGGATATCGTATCCGAGGAAGAGATAACAAAGGCAAAGAACCTTCTTGCACAGACAAGAAGAACCGCTGTAACAAACGTTGCAATGATAGATTCCGCAACTCTTGAGGAGATCCAGGAATACTACGAGACCGCCTTTGAGCACGTTGCACTTGCTGAGGCAGCGATCGCAGTTCTTGCTCAGTCCGAGAATTACACCATCGAGTATATCGAGGGTGCGGAAAAGACACTCGTAAATATCAAGATAACAGAAGATATGCCCTTTATCGTCAAGCAGGCGGTAGAGAGAGCACAGACCGCTTACTATTATATCGTTGAGGATAGAATAGAGGAGATCAAGGTAGGAACAGAGACCGAGTACACGCACAACGGACACAAGGTTTACTACACGATCCTCCCCTCCTACGACGAGGTTTACTTCTACGGAACGTACGAGACAGGCTACCAGTACCTCACACTTAATGACGACGGTACCTTCTCGGTATACGAAAAGAACAAGAGTAACGCGGACGGAACAGTAAACGGTCATACCGTATACGAGAACGTAAAGAATGACTTCGGTAAGAACGTATACTTTACTATCGTTGACGGTAAGATGACCTATTACACAAAGGTAACCGACGGCGTATTCGTTGAAAAGGCTCCTATCGTTTATAACGGAGAGCTCTTTAAGACACTCGACGACGGAACCGAGATCTACAAGGACGGCGAGACCTACTACTCTGTAAACGAGGACGGAACGTATAAGCGTTATACATATAGCCAGTGTATCAAGAGCTGCTTGGACAACGCGCTTGTAGAGAACGAGAGAATACTTGGTATTGTAAGCGACCTCCAGAACACCGAGGGCGTAAGCGATAAGACGATCAGCGATGACATTCTCCACCGTATAGCAATCAACAAGCTTCTTGACTCTGAGGAGGAAGAGGAGATAGTTGAGGAGGAGGAGTCCAAGTATACGACCGAGAACGTTATTGCCGTAACTTACGGAAATGACGACGGAACAGCTTATAAGACCATTATTCTTAACTATAACAACTATGCGATCAAGATCGAGTACAACGATATCGTATACACTATACCTGCATACGGATTTGTTGAGATCGCACACAAGAACTAAGGAAGGGGGATCAATATGACTGAACAGACTGTGCAGAGCAAAGCGGTAAAGGCTCCTAAAAAGAGAAAGATCGCTTCACTCGATAAGAGAAAAGCGCGCGTAGGTTGGGTATTCGTATTGCCTTTCCTTATAGGATTTATCCTTGTTTATCTTCCTATGCTCTTCGACTCGTTCAAGCTTGCGTTTTCGGATATGACAACGCTCACAGGCGGTGGAGTTGAATTCGAGTATATAGGATTTGAAAACTTCAGATACGCACTGTTTACGGATGCGGGCTTCATTCAGACGCTCATATCCGGACTCGGACAGCTCGTGTTCGAGGTGCCCGCGATCCTGCTGTTCTCGCTGTTTATGGCGATCCTTCTTAACCAGAAGATGGTAGGACGCGCGGCATTCCGTGCGATCTTCTTCCTGCCCGTTGTACTTTCCACGGGTATTATGGAGTCCATCGAGGCGGGCAACATTCTCGGCTCGTACATGGGCGAAACAAGCGGTATTGACGACGGATCCGGCTCCAGTGCCGCATCCGAGATCGTCTCCGCAATGGACTTTGAGACACTCTTCTCAAACATGAAGGTAGGAACAGAGCTGGTTGAGTACGTCGTACAGATAATCAACGACATTTACGCGATAGTAAACCGTTCCGGAGTACAGATGCTTATATTCCTGGCAGGACTTCAGTCCATCTCTCCCGCGATCTACGAGGCATGTAAGATCGACGGAGCGACAGGCTGGGAGACATTCTGGAAGATCACCTTCCCGATGATAAGCCCGATGATCCTTGTAAACGCAGTTTATACCATCATCGACTCCTTCACTACGGAATCCAATACCGTAATGTCGTATATCGAGAGCGCGCCTGCTACCATGCCCTCAAACGGAACAGAAATATCGACCGCGATGTCCTGGATGTACTTCCTTATAGTTGTCGTCATCCTTGCGGCGGTAGCGGGAATTATGTCGATGTTCGTGTTCTACCAGAGAAAAGACTAAGAAGGGAGGAGACACAATGGATAATTCAACCCCAAAGATTACAAAAGAATCCAAGAATAAGATCAAGGTCGAGTTTGACAGAACTCCTCTTAAGGAAAGACTTAAGGCTAAGTTTTTGAACTTCTACTTCTTCCAGACGGTAGTAATAAAGATCTTCAGATTTATATTCCTTCTTGGAATTGCGTACATAGTCCTTTTCCCCTTCTTCTCAAAGATCGCGGGATCCTTCATGGCTCCCGAGGACTTTATAGACGTAACGGTACGTCTCGTTCCGAAGAATTTCACGCTTGACATATACAAGGCAATATGGACAGATCTTGACTACGTAGAGGCGCTTATAAACACCACGCTTATCTCGCTTCTTCTCGCTCTGCTCCAGACGTTTACCTGCTGCGTTATCGCATACGGTCTTGCGAAGTATAAGTTCAAGGGTAACGGGCTCATCTTTATGCTTGTTATGGTCACGATGATCATACCTCATAAGACGCTTCAGTCCTCTATGTCGATGAACTTTACCTACTTCGATATAGCAAATATCCTCTCCACCCTCTCGGGCGGTACGATAGTGGATATCGATTTCTTCGGACTCTTCCAGTTCACGCTGGACTCTCCCCTGAGCATTCTCAATCTTCCCGAGAACAGCATAAACCTCAAGAATACGATCTGGCCCTTCATCATTCTTTCGGTGACAGGACTTGCATTCAAGAACGGACTTTATATCTTCATGCTACGTCAGTTCTTCCGTGGAATCCCCGACTCGCTTGAGGAGTCCGCGTACATCGACGGATCGGGAGACTTCAGAACCTTCTTGCAGATCATTCTTCCTATGTCGGTTCCTATGATGATAACAGTATTCCTGTTCTCATTCTGCTGGCAGTGGACGGATACCTTCTATACAAGTATGTTCTTTACGAATATGAAGGAAGCTCCAATGATGCTCTCTCAGATCATCGGAATACCGAAGTCGTTGGATACGGAGTATGCAGGACAAACGCTTTACGAGACCGCTATCAGAAATACCTGCGGTATTATGATAATCGCGCCTCTCGTCGTACTGTACGTCTTCCTGCAGAGATACCTTGTTGAGGGTATCGAACGTTCGGGACTTACAGCCGAATAATACAAAATTTGTGTTCGAATGAACACAGCCACCCTCCTCAAAGAACGCAGTATGAATATTGCATTGTTTGGGGAGGGGTTTTTATAAGGAGATAGCGTGAGAGCTACTCCCCACTTAAAGCGAAAAAAATCTTTTCCACACCTGAATTATGTAAAAGCGTAATTCATTGAGAACTATTTGTGCCGCACGTGCGGCAGAATGGAGATTTTATATGAAAAAGATAATTGTTTTGATCCTGCTTTTCGCAATGACGGTGAGTCTGTTCGCATGCGGTGACGGTGGCTCGGGTCAGGTGACCGAGGGCGAGACACTGCACGAGACAGAAGGCGAAGCTCCAAGTGAGCCGGACACCTATGTTGATACAGAGCCGCAGGACGAGAGTAAGAATGACGAGTCGGAAAGCGAGACTCCCACGGAGGGTGTTGAAAGCGGATCCGATAAGGAAACAAATATTGAAACAGAGCCGGTGACCGACGAAAACGAATCCGAGAAGGATACGTCGGAGAAGGAGAGCGAAGAAATGGAAACAGTCAATAAAGCAGACAGACCTGCAAGCGTAGGAAAATATGAGGAATACGATCTTGACGTCTATATGTCTCCAATATGGGACGGCAAGGTAATTCATAACGAGACCGTAATGTTCGTAGGTCCCGATGACAAAGCTCCGCTTCTTTACGACGCGGATAAGATCATCTCGGTCCGCTCATACGATCTTAAGACAGAATATGTAAAGGGTGTTGACTACGACTACGTTGACGGCAAGCTCGTGCTTCTTGAGGGCACGCGCATCCCCTATGTTCCGCTTAGCACCTACTATTCGGTTCTTGATCCCAACTATCCCTACCTCTCCACAATGTATAACGGACAGGTCACACAGACAATGTTCGGTGACGGTACGACTATGACACAGTGGCAGGTTGCCGTTACGTATAAGCATAGCGACACCTGGGATGGCAAGGTAGTTGAGTCCTATGAGGACAGATATGCAGACTTTATCGGCAAGCTTGAGCGCGGTGAGGATGTGACCGTATTCTTCTACGGTGACAGTATCACCACGGGTGCTACCTCGTCGCAGAGCAGAGCGCCCTATGCTCCGAGCTTTGCGAGAATGTTCGTACAGTACGTAGCAAAGCAGTACGGATATACCGTAAAGTACGTTGATTCATATTCAGATGCGGATCTGACAAACGGAAAGCCCTCAGGCGGCACAACGTACCCCGTCACAGTATTCGGAACGAACGGAACAATAACCTATATCAATAACGCAGTTGGCGGATGGTCAACTCAGAGCGGTCTTGACAACTATGCAAGCTACGTAGGCAAGTATATAAGAGAGTACGGCTGTGACCTCTTTGTGCTTGCGTTTGGAATGAACAACGGCGGCTCTACTACAAGCGTAATTACGGGACTTCTTGAGCAGATCGTAAGAAACGTACACAGAGGCGCTCCCGATGCGGACGTCGTACTCGTTTCAACGATGATACCCAATCCCGAGGCGGTAAGAAACCCCGCGGATAAGTTCTTCTGCAACGGAAATCAGTATACCTTCGAAGAGGGTATGTATCCTCTCGCTGAGAAAATCAACGATAACGGAATCAGCTGTGCGGTAGCTCCTATGACAAGTGTCAGCCAGTATATCCACGCACAGAAGAGATACCGTGACACAACGGGTAACAACGTCAACCACCCGAGTGACTTCCTCGCGCGCACCTACGCGCAGGTCATCTACCAGACGGTATTTGGCTATGAGAATTACGAGAAGGCCCCCGTAGCGATAGGCGAGACTCCCACGCTCGACGTAAACTATAACGCCATAATAGGCGGAGATGCCGCAGGTGAGATATTCCTCGATGGCAAAATGGGAACAGCAAACAAAAACGACGCTATGTGTGTCCGTATCGAGAAGACCGAGGGCGGATATTTTATGTATTACGTCGCAAAGGGAACGAAGATGTACGTAAACGCAGCGGCAAATGAGCTTGCGTACGCTATGAGCGGAGAGACGGTGTGGACGTATAACGCTACTCTCAAGGCAATGGTATGCGATGGAAGCGAGCTTGCGATCAAGCTTGTCACTCCCGAGATATGCTTCCATCCTATCATAGTTGAAGGCGAGCAGGCTTACAGAGAGAGCTGCCTGCGTTGCGGTGTTGAGCATGAGAGCTTAGAGCATAGCTTTGCCGAGAAGGTCACGACCGAATCGGACGGGACAAAGGTCTACGCGCTGACCTGCACTATATGCGGATACGTTAAGTCATCATACAGCGTTCCGGGATGTGTAAATCACTACTATCCGATCGCAAATATGGGGATATATAACGGAACGGACGGCGGCTTGATGACCGAGGACGGAATGAACTTCCGTCGAATCAGATTTACGAACGGTGACGGACACGTTTTCGTCAACGGAGACAATATCACTGCAAAGATCGACGGTGACACGGGTAATTATCTTGTTATCAAGTACAGAACGAGCAAGGATAAGACTATGCGATTCGACCTCTGCACAAGCGATAACGAGGGCTCGAGAACTACCGTGTCAAAGATCGCCGCAATGCTCCCCGACGGCTGGGAGATCGCGGTCATCGACCTTGCACAGTTTGCAAATTACACACGTGATAGCGAGCTTGGTGTCCAGGTGAGAATTACGACGGGACTTGCGTACATTGACATAGCGTACGTGGCGATCGTAGACTCAACGTCCGAGGCAGAGCAGCTCATCGGTGAGGGCAAATACGTTCTTTATACGAATTGGGCAAGCGGAGGCGAGGATCGCGAGGTTCAGGAGAACATTCCCGAGGATCCCGTAGATCCTGAAGATCCTGTTGATCCCGAGGACCCTGTGACCGACGGCAACAAGCACGCGAGCGTTGGTATATACGAGAAATACGATATAGATACCTATATGTCTCCCGTCTGGGACGGTAAGGTCGTTCATAACGAGACTGTAATGTTCGTTGGAAAGTACGACAAGGCTCCTCTGCTTTACAGTGCGGATAAGATCATTTCTGTCCGCTCCTACGACCTTTCAATTGAGTACGTTCAGGGTGTTGACTACGATTACGTCGACGGATACCTCGTGCTTCTTGAGGGAACACGTATACCCTACGTTCCGCTCGAGACCTATTATTCCGTGCTTGGCGACAAGCCCTATCTCTCCACGATGTATAACGGCGTTGTCACTCAGACCATGTACGGTGAGGGAGACACTATGTGTCGCTGGCAGGTTGCCGTTACATACAAGCACACAGACACCTGGGAAGGTCCTGCGCTCGAATCCTACACCGACAGATTCGCGGGCTTTATCGAAAAGCTTGAGAATGGCGAGGACGTGACAATATTCTTCTACGGTGACAGTATCACCGCGGGAGCAAATGCGTCAAGCTCTATTGGAAAGGCACCCTTTGCGCCTATCTGGCCGAGAATGTTCACCCAGTATATCGCAAAGCAGTACGGATATACCGTCAAGAGCATCGCGAATCCGAGCGGAGGCGGTAAGTATAGCGATACCGTATACGGAACGCGCGGAACAATAACCTTCATCAACAATGCTGTCGGCGGTTGGAACACCCAGCAGGGAAGAGACAACTTTGATACCTACGTCAAGGCATATATTGAAGAGCACGGATGCGACCTCTTTGTTCTTGCATTCGGTATGAATAACGGAGGAAGTACGGCGGACGCTGTGTGCGGATATCTTGAAGAGATCGTTGTAAAGATCGAGGATTGCGCGCCTGATACCGACCTTCTCCTTGTTTCGACAATGATACCCAACCCCGAGGCGGTAAGAAACCCTGCAGACGCATATTTCTGCAACGGAACTCAGCCTACATTTGAGGCGGCAATGATACCGCTTGCGGAGAAAATTAACGCAAGAGGGACAGATTGCGCGCTCGCTCCCATGACGAGCGTATCAAAGTATCTCCATTCTGTAAAGAGATTCCGCGATAGCACGGGTAATAACGTAAATCACCCGAGCGATTTCCTTGTAAGAATTTACGCGCAGGTGCTCTTTGAGACTGTGTTCGGCTTTGAAAACCACGAAAAAGAGCTTCCTGATATCGGAGAAGCTCCCGTTGTAAACGTAAACTATAACGGAAAGGTCATCCTGTCGGATGGCGGTACGCTCTTCCTTGACGGTGCAAGCGGTACGACGAACGCAAACGACGCGGTCTGTGTCCGTCTTGAAGCGTGTGAGGGCGGTTATCACCTCTATTACGTAAACGCGGGCAAGAAGGTTTATATTAACGACGCGGAATGTAACGTCTTTTATAGCGAAGAGGCGTATACCGTTTGGGAATACGACCCCGACGCAAACTATATGGTCTGCGCGGGCGGACTTGAGATCGAGCTTACAGCTCCCGAGATCTGCTTGCATCCTAACGTGATTGCGGAGAGCGGTCACGGCAAGGAGGCTTGCCTCAGATGCGGAATCGAGGCGAGCGTTGTCGGTCACAATATGACCCAAAACACAGTAACTAATACCGATGGCTCGGTGACATATTCGTCAAGCTGTACCGATTGCGGATACGTTGGCAGTTCGTATACTGTTCCTGCGGGAGTCGTATATTATTCAGGCGTGGCAACGAGCAAATCTCCTGAGTTCTATCTCTTGAACGGAGAGCTTAAGAGCGAGGGCGAGCTAAACTTCACAAGAGTCACCGCGAAAGCCTCGAACCACGGTCACGAGCTTCACTGGATACTCCAGAACACCGATCCCCATACCGATTATACGGGCAATTGGCTTGATACGAAGGGCAACAGATACCTCGTTATTAAGATAAGAGCAAGTCACTCAACTATCAAGATGAACTTCTCCTATAAGCTTTACGGAGCGTCTATGGGAGCAAGCTTTGCCGTTCCCGTGATCACGGCAGGCGAATGGATAACATACGTAATGGATCTTAAGGGTATTCATCCCGACTATTACGTTGCGATTTCGGACGGCAGCTTCACAATGCAGACCTTCAAGATGGTATTCGGCGCAGGCTTTGACCAGATTGAGAACGGCTACGTGGATTTCGGCTATATGTCACTCTGCGCAAGCTTTGACGACGTGGCGAAGATAGTTGACTCTGAGACGGTAAGATTTATCGGCTCGAACGGATCGACTCCCGTCGAGCTCAAGCCCGACGGCAGCTGCACGGGAGATCACAATCTCATCGAAAAACGCGAGGGTAATGAATTTAAGCTCGTATGCGCTTCCTGCGGACACGTAGCACTCACAAAGACCGTTCCCGAGAGCGTAAATTACTACGTTTCGCCTTACGTTGTAAACGGTTACGCAAACAACGCATCCTTGATCAACTACGCAGAGATACTTGAGGAAGATGGGGAAGAGTTCTGCCGCGTATACGGCGGAAACTCCCACGAAAAGAATAATTATAACGAGTTCAGCGTTTATAAGAACACGTCGGGATCACTTGTAACGGGACAGTACCTCGTTATCAAGTACAGAGTTGGTGAAAACGGTATCGGTCAGAATCAATTCACGATCTTCGCGGGAACCGAGCATACGGGACCCACGAGTGAGACCGAGCATATCACTCTCATACCCACCGGAGGTGTAGAGGACGGTCAATGGCATATCGCGGTCATTGATATGAGCAAGATGGCACACAATGCCAATAACGAGAAGGGATTCTTGGAAAACAACGGCACGTATAGCGCAAAGTTCGTAGCGATCCGTCCCTTCTACCCCAACTACGGCAACAGAAGTGAGCCGAGTGACTACACCGACGTGGCGTTTGCCGCAATGTGTGATAGCGTAGAGGAGGCAGAAGCGCTCCTCGGCTCAGGCTCATACGAGTATTATACCGACTCATCGACCCCCACAACAGTTACAATAGGCTAAAAAAAACAGATCCCCAAGCTCCTTTTGTGCTTGGGGATCTTACTAATTAAAAGAAAAATCAGCCGTTGATTATGTTCTTGAGGAAGTCGTAGGCTATGCGGATGTCCTTTTCGGGGGTATCGCCGACCTCTCTCTCGATGGTGAGGAAGCCCTTGTAGCCGACAAAAGTGAGTGCCTCGAGGTATTTCGGGAAATCAACGCTACCCGTACCGAGCGGTACTTCAAGGAAGGATTTGCCGCGATTGATCGACTCGGCATCGAATTCCTTTACGCCGTATACCATCTCGGGGTCCTTGTACCAGATGTTCTTTCCGTCCTTGGCGTGGGTGTGGACGATGTAATCCTTGAGGTTGTTGACAGCCTCGACTGCGTCGTCAAGCACTACCATAGCAAGATTTGCGGGGTCAAGGTTGACGGCAACGCCCTTAGAGCCGAGAGCGTCGAGAAATTCCTTGAGAGTTGCTGAGCGCTCGGGACCCGTCTCAATAGCGAAATGCGCGTCCATAGAGTCAGCGTACTGAGCAAGCTCATAGCAAGCCTCTTGCATGATCCTATATCTGTCGCAATTTTTGTCGGTGGGAACGACGCCTATGTGAGTTGTGACGATGTTGGTTTCAAGGTCCTTTGCGAGGTCAAGAATTCTCTTGGAGCGCTCGATAAGCTCGGGATTTTGCTCCGGCTGCCAAAAGCCCTTACCGAGGTCACCGCAGAGAGCGGAGAATACGAGTCCGTGTGACTTCACCTCGTCAAGAAGCTCGCGTCTCTTATTGCCGACAAGATTTTCAGCGGAGTTTTCACCCCAGGTCGCGTACATCTGTATACCGTCAGCGCCGATCTCGGCGGCTTTTGCGATCGCCTCACTTCTCGGGAGTCTGAAGGACTCGAGTATCACGCCGACGGGAAAATTGTAGATCTTATTGCTCATAATTTATTCCTCCAATTGTTTTTAGTGGATGATCTTATAAATAAATTATATATCATTTTACTATCGTTGTCAACAGATGTGTAAACATAATTTTACTTGCAAAATTTAATATTTTTACCGAAACAAAAGAGGGAAGGCAGAAAAATTGCCTTCCCCAATATTATTTTATACCGTTTCGGGCAGACGCACCGTGAATTTGCTGCCCTCTCCGGGCGAGCTTTCAACGACTATCTCACCGCCCGCAAGAGTGACGATTCGGTGGACGATATTAAGACCGATACCGTTTCCGAGAACCGAGTGAGATGTGTCACCCTGATAAAATTTTTCAAAAATTCTCGAAAGAGTTTCCTCGGTCATACCGATCCCGTCGTCCTTGATCTCGCAAGCTATACTGTTCTCATCGCTATACAGCCTGCAGCAGATGTGTCCGCCATGATGCGAGAACTTGATCGCGTTTGAAAGAAGATTGACCCAGACGTGCGAGAGCATCTCCTCGTTGAAATGATACTTTATCGGGTCAAGGTCTATGTCAAGCTCGATCTCTTTTTCATCCCAGGACTTTTCAAGTAAAAGAATACATCCGCGTATCTGCTCGTCAAGGTCAAAGACCGTCTTTTCGCTGACTATCTGCTGGTTTTCGAGCTTTGAAAGGAGAAGCACGTTGGTCGACATCGACGCAAGGCGCTCACTCTCCTTGACGATGATATCAATGTATTCCTTTCGCTGCTCCTCGGTGATGTTGCCGCCTTGAAGCTGGCGCGCAAAGCCGCGCAGGGAGACGATCGGAGTCTTGAATTCGTGTGAGAAATTGTTGATAAAGTCGTTGCGGAAGATCTCTATTCCGTCAAGGTCTGATGCCATCTGATTAAAGGTGCGCTCAAGCTCACCGAACTCGGTGAAGGCGCCCTTTTTATCTTTTTCGCGAACTCGAGCCTTGAAGTTTCCGCGCGCGATCTCTCTCATTCCCTCGCTGATCTTGGTAAGACGCTTGAAGATGAATTTTGACGTGATAGCGGCAAGCAGCGCGCCGATGATGATACTCGAGAGTGTCATAGCCGCAATAAGCAGGAAGGCGTTAAGGTATATCTCCTGGAAGGCTAGGATTCCGTAAAGCATAACGAAAATCAGGGCGGTGAATACACCCGTGATCGCAAAAAGCAGCCACACCATACTCGAGAACCAGAATCGCATAGTTCTGTTTTTCTGGATGTTTTCTCCTCTCGCGCCTATGATCCTGCCCCTTTTGAGCTTTATTTTCTTGCTCATTTTAGGTGTACCGCCTTATATCCGAGTCCACGCACGGTAACGATCTCAAAGTCGGTGTTGTTTCTGTATTTTTCACGGAGACGGCTGACGTGAACGTCCACCGTTCTCTCGTCGCTTTCGCTTTCCATATCCCAAATTTCGTCCATAAGCTGACGTCGCGTGAAAATCTTGTTGGGGTAGGAGAGGAGCTTGAAGAGAAGGAGAAATTCCTTCTGTGGAAGCTCTTGAGTCTCTTCGTCTGTGGAGACAGAAAGCGAGTCGTAGTAAAGCGTCGTAGAGCCCACTGTGAGCTTACGCTCGTTAGCGATCTTGGAGCGGCGGAGCAGAGCGCCAACTCGAAGCACCATTTCCTCCTCGTCAACGGGCTTTGTCATATAGTCGTCTGTTCCGATAATAAATCCCTTGCGCTTGTCAACGGGGGATTGCTTCGCGCTTACCATAAGGATAGGGATATTGCAGCCTGACTGACGGAGCGTGCTTGTAAACTCAAATCCGTCCATTCTTGGCATCATTATGTCAAGGATGATGAGGTCTATATGCTTTTTATCGAGCTGATCAAGTCCCTCAATACCGTCCGAGGCTGTAATTACGTTGTATCCGTACTGTTCGAGGACCGTCTGCATCAGCTTTCTCTGATTTACGTCGTCCTCGACTATCATTATATTGAACATGCTGTCCTCCTATATAAAAGTCTGCTATTCTGTATCAAGTATATCACCCAATTATTAACTCAATGTTTCATACTCCGTCACATTTTCAATATTGTTTCGCGCCGCGAAAAAAAGTTGCTTTTTTGGAGCCGACAAAACGAAAAAAGTATGATACAATATAGCAACGGGGAAAAGCGCGTCGGGTCCGTGCCCCGACGCAAACAGAATTATCAGAATAATAGGAAAGGAAGAAAAAATGAAGGTAGAAAAGATAATTTCAATAGTCGACGCGGTAAAGACAAATAGCGTAAACGACGACACAAAGCTCGCTTGGATAAACGACGTGGAGGGCAGGGTAGCCTGCGAGATACACAAGAAAAGCGCAGATGAATTCAAAAGCCTTGTAAATGGGGAGGAAGAGCTGTCAATCCCGGAGCCCTATTCGAGAATGTATACGCTTTATCTTATCGCGATGATAGCTCTCGTGCAGGGCGAATTCGATCTGCACAGCAAGGCGTTTACGGAATATGAGCTTGCTTTCTCGGAATATGCGAGATACAGTATAAGAAACAGATAAATTATCGCAAATATACATAATTATGCATAAAATTCAAAGTTATTATTTGGTTAAAATGTAGAAAAGCGGAATAAATGGTTGATTATTATTTTTGTTTGATGTATAATGTATACGTATATATATGCCCGAAATAAGGGCAAAAAAACAATAATAGAAAGGTTTGGTGACTAAAATGTTCCAGTACGTTTCACTCGGGCTTTTAGCGATCACAGCACTGATAGTTTTGTTCAATCTTCTCAAGGGTCTCATCAGAGGACTCAAGAAGACGATTGGCTCGCTTATCGCTATCGTTGCCTCAGCAATTATTGCCTTCGTTGTAACAATTATAATTTGTGATCCTTCCTCAAGCGTTATGGCAACGCTGATGGAGACCTTGACAAACGCTATCTCGGAGGGTGAGATCAATGATATCCTTGCGATATCTGAGATCGGTGATGCACTTTCTTATTACGCATCAATGCTCTTAGCGCCGTTTGTTTTTATGGCGCTTTATGCAGTTCTCTCGATAATTGTAGCAATTATCGTATCGATCGTTATAAGATTCGTTCCTCCTCACAGAAGACCCGGCCCCGCCGCTCACAGACTTGGCGGTCTCGGTGTAGGAATCATTTGCGGACTTCTTGTTTCCGTTATTCTTCTTATGCCCGTTGTCGGAGTACTTAATATTGCGATTGGCATAGGACAGTCTGAAACAGTAGCTTCCAATGCCGACGACGAGATAACTGATATCATGGATGAGGCAAAGGAAGATCAGATCTTTGCGATTTACGCCGCTAGCAGTGGTTGGCTGTTCGATTATTTGGCTTCCGCAGAGTTCCAGGGCGAGAGAGTATACCTCAAAGAGGATATCGGAGTTATTCTTTCAATGGTTGGTAACATAGAGGAGCTTTCCGGTGATGCAACCGATTTTGGACAGGATCAGATCGATGCCTTGAACCGCATCATTGAGAATCTGGATCATTCTCCTCTTCTCAAGCACACGCTTGCAGGTATCCTTTCGCAGCTTGCAGGAAAGTGGGTAGCAGGAGAGAACTTCCTTGGTTTGGAGAGAATCGATGCAGGTGAGCTTCTTAATCCCGTACTCGATACTATCCTCGAGGTAATCTCAACCTCCAATAAGGATAATATCGTTGCTGATATGACAACGCTTACCGAAATTCTTGAGGTGTTTGTAAAGCATGATATGCTTGCATCCGCTGACGATTACGATGTAATGCTCGAAACTCTTGGAAAAGATGGCGTAATATCCGAGCTTATTTCAGTAGCTAACAAGAATGAGAGAATGAGCGTTCTCTCCGATACTGTAACGCAGCTCAGTATCAGAGCACTCGCATCCACCATCGGAATTCCGAAGGATGCCAACGAAAAGTATGACCTTCTTATGGATGAGATCGCTGATACTCTTAACGACAGCCTCTATATGATGGGTGATGCGAAGCTTGAATACGTTAAGGAGCAGGTTTCCGAGTCTCTCGACAAATACGGTGTTGATGCAGAGGGCGCGGCTCTTGACAATATTGCTGAAAGCATCATCAGAGACCTTGGATCCAATCCTGATGTAACGGGAGAGGACGTTTCCGAGTTCTTCACGATCTACGCGATCGCATCCGAAGAAAGCGATGCTAAGGCAGGCGGAAACGGATTTGATAATCTCGCTTCAAGTACAGGTGGCATCGTTGTTAACTCCGATGGAACTATCAGCGTAAACGGCAAGGTTCTCAAAAACTACAATGCATACAATTACAGCAATTCTGCCGCATATACGAGCGGTCAGAGCCACAATGATTTCGGAGATGCCGCAACGCTTTATTCTGCAGAAAGCATGAAGTCCTCCCTCATCACTCTCGACGATCTTCTCTCACACGTAAAGAAGTACAGTGATTGTGAAGATCCCGATGCCGAGACAGAGAAGATATCGCAGATCCTTTCATCCGCAATGGACATATTTGGCGGAGAAGAGGATCTTGACAAGGCAGAAATGCTTGAGAGTGTAGGTGATCTCCTTGATCAGATGAGTGCGACCGAGATCTTCGGACAGGACGTTACGAGCGATCTTCTTAAGGCTATTTTCCAGAGCGACAGTGTTAAGGGCGAGCTTGGTCTTAGCAGCAAAGAGGTAAACAATTTTGCAGATAAGCTCAACTCTACCGCAAACGGTGAGACTTCATCCTATAAGGATACTACAGCAGCGGTTTCTTCTACCATACAGGTTGTTGACAAGATCAATGACAAGAATACTACAAAGGAAGAGCGCAGAGAGTCAACCGAAAAGCTTATGGAAAACATGACTCCCGAGAACGCAGATCTTCTTAGCACTATGACTACACCCTCTATGATGGAGCAGTACGGAGCTAAGTCTGATAAGGCAGAAATGGTATCCGATAGTGTCAGCACCCTCTTTACAAATATGGCGAACTTCCAGTCCACAACTGAATCAAGCTCAGGCGACGAAGAGTACGCAAAGGAGGCTGATGCAGTTAATACCGTGCTTCAGCTTGCTATGGATGGAGCAGAATCCACCGAGAGCTCGCTCTTTGCATCTGAGGATGGCGAAGGAAAAATCGGTTCTACCGCTGAGGAGTACGTTGACCTTCTCGTTGGCTCAACAGTTGTAAGTGAGACGCTTCTCACAACCGTATACGAGGACGGAAACGACGATAACCCCTTCGGTGTTAACCCCACCGAGAACGACAAGGCAGCGCTTAGCACAGCTCTTACAACCTATTATGAGAATAATAGTGAGGGACTCTCCGAAGAGGAGCACGAGCTTCTTATCCGCAAGCTCAATGCCGTAGCTATCGTCACCAATATGGAAGTACCCTTTTCGTAATAATTAACTGAAAAATTCCCCATCCGCTTTTGCGGATGGGGATATTTTTATACCTTGCCCGAGAGCATTTCGTGAAGCTTTTCGATGATCTTTTTTTCAAGACGGGATATATAGGACTGAGAGATGCCGAGCAGGTCGGCAACGTCCTTTTGAGTCATTTCCTCGTTGCCGTCAAGACCGTATCTGAGAATAATGATCCTTTGCTCGCGCTCGTCGAGTGAGGAGATCGCCTCGTGAATGGTATCGATCTCCTCCTGCTTGATAAGTGAAGCGGCGGCGGGCTCCTCGTCGCTTCCGAGAATGTCGGAGAGAAGAAGCTCGTTCCCGTCCCAATCAACGTTCAAGGGCTCGTCAATGGAGATCTCCGCGTGCTTTCCGGAGGTCTTGCGGATATACATAAGGATCTCGTTTTCAATGCATCTCGATGCGTACGTCGCGAGCTTGATGTTTTTGTCGGAGCAAAAGGTGTTGATCGCCTTGATAAGCCCGATCGTGCCGATCGAAATAAGGTCCTCAATGTTGATCCCGGTGTTTTCAAATCGCTTGGCAATGTAGACGACGAGCCTGAGATTATGCTCGATAAGTCGATTCCTCGCATCGGTGTCGGGCAGACGGAGAACAAGCTCCCCCTCTTCCTCTTTGGAGAGCGGAGGAGGGAGCAGATCGGGACCGTTTATGTAAAAGCTGCCCATCCTCAAGCCGAAAAGGCGCAAAATAGATTCCTTTATTCGTGCAAAAAGTCTTGATTTTGACATAAAAACTCCTTTATTCCTTGATTATTTCCGCAGGGATCACCGCATTGTAGCCTTGCGCGCTCTTGCCTATATCGGTGGGAGAGATCAGCGCGTCAAGCTCAAAGGAGCGGCTCTTTTTCCTCGCGTCAACGTATTCTATCCTCACGCTCTCGGGAAGAGCTGCAACCGCGACCGACGAGCCCGATGCGGTGTTAAGACAGATAAGGCGCAGACTCTTGCAGGGAGAGTCGGCAGGCATATTACCCGCGGCGAAGCTATCCAAAAAGTCGAGCGATAGCTTTTCCTCAATTACCTTTCGGTCAATGAATATGACCGCCCTGCCGCTTATTGGGTCTCTTACAAGGTTTCCGCTGTCCGCAAAGCCCGAAAACTCAAAATCTTGACCGCAAAATCTGACGTGTAGAGCGCACTCGTGGATCGCTCCTTTTTTGGAGATGACCTGTCCGCTCTTTAATGAAATTATACCCGCGATCGCCGCAAGAATAGCAAAAAGATAGGTTGAAAAGCCGTCCGCCTCGACAGCGTCAAGAGGAAGGTCCAGCCTGTTTAAAAGATTGAATATCGCGGTCATACATCCTCCCGTCATCATTGAAATGCCTATGTATAAAAAGGTTGAGATAAAGAGAGAGCCGACGCTGCGCCCCTTTTCAAAAAAGACTGTCGCGCACATTATAAGGCATATCGCGCAATCGAATAAAAGGCTTATCGGAGAAGGGAGATCAAGAAGCAGAGAGACCACGGAGTACACCCCACCGATCGCCGCCGCCAAGACCGCGCGCCAAAGCTTCATTTTTCTGTGAAGTACCTTGGCGCAGATGTAAGTGCAGAGATAGTCCATACTGAAATTGACCAGAAATAAGATGTCAACGTATACGTCGCGCGCCATATATCCCTCCGCATTGAGATTACAAGCATATTATACAACACGGCAGACGCGAAAAATGTCAAAGCATGGCGTCTTAAAAAATAAATATACAGCCTACGGGCGACAAAAGGACAATATTATGCCTGAAAAGAGCAATATTTGTCTTGAAGAGAAGCTTTGAGTGTTTTATAATAAATACAGTGGGATATCCGCTAAATAATAAGATAACGGAGAATAATTATGAAACAGTTTGGACTTCAGCTTTATTCGGTTCGCGACCATATGGCAGATGAGGCGAGCGTTAAGGAGGCATTCCTCAAGCTTGCAGAAATGGGATATACCTACGGACAGACCGCAGGAACCTATGATTTTATCTCGCCCGAGAAGTACGCGCAATACGCGCACGAGGCAGGAATCGAGATCTGCGGTACACATTATGATTGGAACAGAATAAGAAACGATGTAGAGGGAACCGTGGCTTACCATAAGGCTCTCGGCACCACGAACGTGGGTATCGGAGGTATGCCCGGGGATGCAAGACACAGCCTTGACGCGCTCAATGCCTTTATTGATGAATTCAACGCGTGCGCGGCAAAGTATGCGGAGTACGGAATGAAGCTCACGTACCATAACCATTCCTTTGAGTTCAAGAAGCTCGAGGACGGCAGAACACTGTTTGACCACCTTGTAGAGAAGTTTGATAAGAAGAACGTCTCCTTCGTCCTTGATACCTATTGGCTCCAGCACGGCGGCAAGGACATCCGCGAGATGATAGAGCTGCTTGCAGGCAGAGTTGAAATACTTCATATCAAGGATATGGAGGCTTGCAGGGATATTCGTATAGGAGAGCAGACGATAGCGGTTCCGTATATTACGGAGATAGGCTCAGGAAATCTCAATTTTAAGAGCATAATTCCGCTCGCAGAGAAGTGCGGTGTCAAGTATATCGTTGTCGAGGACGACAGAGCGGTTGACGTCGGCTCTTACGATGCGGTCAAGAAGAGCGCGGACTATATCAAGGCAAACTTGTTGGATTAACTTAAGAGACAAGACGAAAAGGGAGCTTGAAAAAGCTCCCTTAATTTTCCTTTTTAGCCTTGACAAATTAACTGTTATGTGATAGAATAAACAAGCAATAAAAAATGGGGCGTGACGGCCCACTATCTCGCGGGTATGGCGGAATTGGCAGACGCGCCAGATTTAGGATCTGGTATCTTCCGATGTGCAGGTTCAAGTCCTGTTACCCGCACCAAATAAGGAACAGTAGATTGATACAGTCGTATCGACCTACTGTTTTCTTTTTATCGTTAAAAATTAGCCGAAAGTCCTTGATTTGCAAGGGCTTTTTTACTTTGGTGGTGCATTTCGGTATATGCGGTGCCTATATCTTGTGCCTCGGATTCCCTAAAATGCAGAAAAGCACTACTCCCCGTCAAGGGGTAGTGCCTTCCTATCGTTAAAAGATTGGTATTCGTTAAATTGCAAGACCTACGGTTATACCACAATTTTGCCTCTGTACGATCCAATACCTCCAATGTCATGAACCTCTCGATATCCCTTACCTTT
>SVRT01000034.1 GCA_015064685.1 Oscillospiraceae bacterium | reverse complement strand
TTTTTTACTTTGTGTAGACAAATCTGAAGCTCTCCCCACCACTTATTTTTTGGTCGTTTACACCGTAGGGCATCATAGTCTCACCCTGATAAAATCCCCAATACGCCTTATCGTTATCCCAGCTTGCTAGCATTCCGTTGAGCGTGTCAAAGAAGCTCGGATCATTTATAAGTTCGTGCTCGTACATTGCTTGGCCAAGAGTGTCCTTGTCGGTCTTCAAAGTAACGGTGATCTTCTGTCCCTTTGCCTCAATGGTGAAGCTAACGGTTTTCGACCCCTCTCCGATGGTTACATCAGAAAGATACGTAGCATCTTTCCAAAGTCCCTCGGCTTTTACCGTACTGTTGCTCTCGTTCGTTTCTTCGACCGTAGTAGTTTCATTATCGTTTACCGAACCTGTTGTCTCGCAACCAACAGCACAGAATATGCAGATCAGTGCAAAAAAAAGTGCGAGAAGAGTTAATGTGATTCTTTTCATTTTGAATGAATCCTTTCTTGTGTGATATTCACAAAAAGGATAAAATAAAAGCGCTCTCCCATGAGGCGCAAAAAGGGAGCGGCATACTGCTCGCTATGCCGCAATACCCAATCTCCCCACTATTGCCCAAGAGACCTTTATCGAGCACAGAACGGTAAGCATTCCGACTTGATCGTTTGCAAACGACAAACGAAGATACGGTAATGGCTGTTGCCGCGGATTCCCACCGCAGTTTCCTTACCCCGAGCAGTACCGTCATACAGGAATGAACCTCCGCAGTACGCCCGACAACAGATCGCTTTCGCGACCCGATGAACTGTGTTATTCTTTTGTGTGACTTAATTCTATCACAAATCCCGACATATTTCAATAGCAAAACACAAAAAATCCAACAAAAATATTTTTTCAAATTTTTATCTATAAACCCAACCTTTCTCTGATTTGAACTGTCTATAAGGTGAAGTAGCTTCAAATGATAATCCACAAACCCAACGAAACAGGAGAACAAATGAATGCCTCACGGGCTTACCCGTGAGGCATTCTAAATCACTTTATAAGAATAACGACCGTGGCGACATCCTTCTTAAAGACCTTACTGCCCTTATAGGAAAGTCTGTCATCAACGTAAAGATCAGAGACTTCGGCATTCGCCGCGCGGTATATCTCCGCACCCTCGGGGATCTTATTACAAATATCGACCGTGTCTGCATTCGAATTAATGTACCAACCCATTCGGTAGCCCTCGGGAAGTCTGCAATCCTCGATCTGTGCAAATATAGTATTTGCAGGCTCCTTCGTTATACGGTAAAGCTTGCCGTCAACCTTCATGCCGCAGGTGTCATCGCCGCGGAATCCGATCAGCTTGCCGCGAGAGTTCAGTCTGTATTGCAGCAAACCCTTTCCACTATAGGTTACCTTGTGTCCGTCGAGAGCAAATTCGTTAAAATCAAGCTCAAGCGGAACCATATATTCGTAAGTCTCAAGGAACGCCTTGTCCTTTTCCTCGTCGCGTCTGAAAACGCCGTCAGTCCAAAGCTCCTTCATTGTCTTATAATGGTGGCAAAGCGAATACGTGCCGTTCGGGAATCTTGTAGCAAAATATTCGCTTTTACGCGATACCGTTTCGGGATTGTCAATAGCGTCGATTCCTCCGTAAGCTCCGAGAGTCTTAAGCACGTCAAAGAGCGTAGAGGGAGCATCGCCCGACTCTCCCGACTGATCGTCACGCAAGCGACAGCCGATATACGTCGCTCTGCCAAGTCCGTATTTACGGGTTGCTCCGATAACGTAATTATTTGCATTGGCAACCGTCTCGACCCCATCCTTGACGACCACACTGTAAACTCGGTCGGGGAGCATATCGGTAGGCACGTTCATCGGGGCAATATCGGAAAGCATACCGGTAAAGTTGACACTGTGCGCCGCACCGCCCTCAAGAAGATTCTGAACAGACCTCAAGCCAAACAGTCTGAGCCAACGGGCAGGAACCTTGCCGTTTTCAGCGGCAGGAGGAGTACTGTTCCAGACAAGATTACCTCCGCCGCGAACGAATTTTTCAAGCAGATCAAGCAATTCGTCGCTATAAAAAGGCTCAAAGCCCACAACTATCGTCGAATAGGTCGCGATACCGAGCTTCAGCTTGCCACGCTCAACAATTCCAAGATTAACAACTCTGTCAGCAGGGCAGTAGTTAGTATAGCCGTATTGAACCATCCAACTTCCGAATCTTTCCTCGACCGACGTAAGTGACTTCGGGTAAAGGTAAAGCACGTCAATAGCACGGGGGCGTCCCCATGAAAGCATAGAATCACGCGCGCTGATACTCGCGCCCGTCAAGGAGTCGCTGACACATCTAAATCTCTTGCGCACTTCCGTCGGGAATCCCCAAGCACCCCAGGATGCCACCTGATTTCGATTCAGAGTACCGAGCGAGGCAGACATTGCACCGCCGTAATAGTTTCGGTCAAACCATCCAAGCTCGCAGAAATCCGTTCCGCCGTATGAAAAATAATCATTCCACTTAAAATAGTCGTAGCATCCTGCTATCGCCTCTCGTATAGTACTGGAATAGACATAGGACGGAGAATAATCAAAGGTGCAAATTCCTCTTCTAACGGCGGTATTTGCCATTCCGGCTGTTCTGCCCGAGCCGTATTGATCACAGGTCGGCGACTCCTGCCAGGTAGCGTGACCGAGACAGTAGGGATCCCATCCCGCAAGCTTTACGTAAGTATCGCGGATATAATCTCTCGCCTCACAGCACATGCTGACTACCTTATCCTGAAGCATCTCAAAATAGGTATAGCGCATTCTGAAGGTTCGGTAGATGTCTGCCGCAGATGAGCCTATAACGTGCTGTGTGTGCGATCTGCCCAAATGCTTTCTGTCAACAAGCATATCGTAGCCCATATATATCAGCGCGATATCAAAATCCGCGAACAGCGGATCGACCTTGGCAAGCTCGTTCTGGAAATTCTCGGTCATATAGCGAGTGGGAATCTCATAAGGACCAAAGTGCCCTAAATCCCAGTCAAACTGAATGTGCATTTCGTCGGAATAGAGCTCCATAAACTCCACTCCCTCACGGCGGTAATTATCTATAATACCGTGAACGTATTCGGTCACATCGGGATGGAAATAATCCATTTCGGGAGTATCCACGTAGAACACTGCAAATATTCTGTTGCCGGGAAGCGAGGTATTACCCTCAACTATTATATGCTTATCTCCAAAATAGTCGCTCAGCTCATAAGGCTCGTGGCTGACCGTGTATGTGTAGTCATTTTCAGGTATCTCACGCACCGACTCGGGTCTTATAACGAGATAGGGAGATCCGTTGTCCTCCTCGGTGTATGCAAACAGTCGCATACGGCGGAATTCGGGATATACGTGCCCCTTATTATTAGTCCAACGCTCCGAAAGCACACCGTTAAACTTAAAGCTGCCGTCGTCCTCGCGGATACCCTCTGCAAAGAAGCGGTGTTGACCTCCAACACCCTTGATCTCCTTGAAATTCCGTCCAAGATCGAGAGGATTGGTAACACTCGCACCAATGCCCAAGCCGTATTTTTCGGCATATTCCGAGATCTTTTTGGTACACTCGATAAACTCGGGATGAGTCAGATATAGCTCGCGGTCTCCACCGCCGAAGAAATGGTCGTGAAAAAAAGTGATGACCTTATCCCCCCTGCGCTGCGATTTCCCACAGATATCCTTCAGCGAAGTGCTCTCGTTTGATATCTCTCTATTTGCTTCCTGTGGGGCATACTGCTCCTCGGGTGTATTTGCGTATGCTCTTAAGGCATTATCCTCGGTAAGAATAACGTCGGCACTTCCGACCAACGCCTTTAAAGGTGGACTTTTCTTAAGCTTTGGTGTCGACATAATAATTCACCTCTTTTATGTATGTTTTAACAGCTTCATTATACCATAAGCAAAATAAAGTGTCAATTCCTTTGTCTTTTTTGGGAAGAAATTTTTATATTCTTCGGCCAAATATCAAAAACGTCCGATCAAAGCTCACAAGAAGCTCCGACGGACGTTTTTTAGATCGTTATAGGAACAATTTACGTATCTGTTTGCCCGAAAGCGCACTTTCAAGCGTTTGTGGCAAAAGTGAAAAATCCGCCACAAGCGAATGTGGCTTCTTTATCGGTTCGTCCTGCTTCATCGGGACGAAATATACGTTTTTTCTCGACAAGAGAGTCGCCAGATTGCCAAGATTTGCAGACATTGCATCGTTTGAGGCAAGCGCTACGATCAAAGGTCTGTCGCTCCGCAAATGCGCCTTTGCCGCCATGCAGACGGGTGTGTCGGTTATGCCGTTCGCAAGCTTCGCCAGCGTGTTTCCCGTGCAGGGAGCAATCACGAGCGCGTCAAGCGATATTTTGGGGCCAAGCGGCTCGGCATCCGCGATCGTATTTATAATTTTTCGCTCGCATACGCCCTCTATTTTATCTATCCACTCCCGAGCCGAGCCGAAGCGTGTGTCTGTCTTGTATGCATTGTAGCTCATTATAGGAACGATGTCGCCATATTTGTTTTTTAACTCCTTAAGTACTTCAAACGACTCGGAAAAAGTACAGAACGAGCCGCAAAAAGCATATCCTATCATACGTTTATACTCCTTTCCGCAAGAATGTCGGAAACCGTTTCAAAAATATATTTACCCGCACTCCTCGGCGAGTATTTGCCCGGCAAGGACGGCGCAAAGACCGTGCGTATACCCATGTCTCTCGCCGCCGACAGATCGATCCCTCCGGGCAGAGAAGCGATCTCAATGTACAACGGCTTGCTTTTGACCCTGCCAAGCACCGCAGATGTCAAAATCACAGATGGAACGGTATTAAAAACAACGTCGCAGCCGTCGACCGCCGCACCAAGCTCCTCTACATTTCCGCCAATGCGAATTGCACGGTAGCCGTCCATAGAGATCTCACACAAGGTCTCGTCTCGACGTGCCGCCACACTAACGTCTGCTCCAAGAGAGCGAAGCATGGATGCAAGCAACGACCCGATCCGACCGTATCCGCAAACCAAAGCTTTCATATCCTTCACCGTTATATCGGTGTGCTCCATCGCAAGCATAAGCGCGCCCTCCGCAGACGGAAGCGCGTTTTTCTTTTGCAGATCATCGCTTTTATAATAGTCACGGACAAAAACGCCCTCTTTTTCACAAAGCGAGCAGATACCGTCGGGAATCATACCGCCAAGGATAGCGCGACAGTTATATCGAGAGGCAAGACATACTAGCTCGACAAGCTCGATACATTCTGCCTTTGGATCCGAAGCAAGCAAAAGATTAACGTTGTCACGAGTAACGGGCAAGGGAAGTAAAATAACGTCACTGCCATCAATAGCCTTGTCAATGCTTGTGAAGAGCTCCGCGTGTCTACAATGTGCGCCGAGATTGCCGAGTCCGAAAACCTTTACGTTATGTCCTCTACGTATCAATTCATTCGCGATAACGACCTGCCTATAGTCGCCGCCTATTATTGAAAAACGATACTTTTCATTATTGATACTCATAATATCTCCGAACGCCGCTAGCGCGGCGCTTTACTGATGTAATCAAAATTTTTACAAGGTCATAAAAAACCTCATTCCATTTTATGCGTCGGGATAAATATTGTGAAATATGTCGAAAGCCGACATCTGCGGAAATTATTTGTAAAAGGGAGGGTTTGTTAACAAAAAATTCAAACAAAAAACAATGAAATATGGTATAATACAATGTATTGTAATTTCATTTTTAATTTAACAAATTAAACATCTATCTATCGGAGGTAATTATGGCTGAACTTAAGATGCTTGCCATCGACCTTGGCGCTTCCAGCGGCAGAGGAATCGTTGGCTCGTTCGACGGCAACAAACTCACCCTCAGAGAAAATCACCGTTTCTCCAACGATCCCGTCCTCGTAAACGGAAGATTTACCTGGGATATTCTCAGAATCTTCTTCGAGATCAAAAACTCGATCACCAAAACGGTAATCGACGGAGATAACGTGTCCAGTATGGGTATCGACACGTGGGGAGTCGACTACGCGTTCATAGATAAAAACGGCAGAATGATGGCTAACCCCACACACTACCGCGACACAAGAACTGTAAACATCACCGATTACGTAAAGCAGTTCGTATCTCCCGAGGAGATATACAAGGTGACAGGTATCCAGGCGATCGACTTTAACACTCTCAATCAGCTCGCCGCAGACAGACGTGACGACCCCGAAATGCTCGCACGCGCCGACAAGATGCTCTTCATTCCCGATCTTCTTAACTACTTCCTTACGGGAAAAATGGCGACCGAGTACACTATCGCATCTACGGGTATGATCCTCGATGCCGCAAAGAGAGATTTCGCGTTCGACCTCACCGATAAGATCGGCATCGACCGTTCTATCTTCGCGCCCCTCGTTCAGCCTTGCAACAACCTCGGTGCACTCCTGCCTCAGATCAACGAAGAGGTAGGCAAGAACAACATTAAGGTCGTAAACGTTGCATCGCACGATACCGCAAGCGCGGTAATCGCAGTTCCCGCAAAAAACAAGGACTTCATTTACATATCCAGCGGAACCTGGTCGCTTATGGGCGCAGAGCTTCCCGAGCCTCTCATCAACGACGAAACGAGAACCGCCAACTACACCAACGAGGGTGGTGCTATGGGCACGATCAGATTCCTCAAGAACATTATGGGTCTTTGGATCCTTCAGGAGTCCAGAAGACAGTGGAAGAGAGAGGGTAACGAATACAGCTTCGGTCAGATGGAGGCTTGGGCAAAGGAAGCAACTCCTTTCGCTTCGCTCATCAACCCCGATGATGCAAGCTTCAACACCCCCGGCAATATGCCCGAAAAGATCCGCGACTACTGCCGCAAGACAGGTCAGCACGTTCCCGAAACCGTTGGCGAGGTAGTACGTTGCATTTACGAATCACTTTCCTTGAAGTACAGATATACAGTTGAGACGATCGAACGCCTTATGGGCAAGAAGACGTCTATGATAAACGTCGTAGGCGGCGGCACGAAGGACACCTTCCTGTCCCAGATGACCGCAGACGCGTGCGGAACTCCCGTTTGCGCAGGTCCCGGAGAAGCAACCGCTATCGGTAACCTTATGATGCAGGCTATCGCTGCAGGCGAGATCAAGGATCTTGCAGAGGCGAGAGAGGTAGTTGCAAACTCCTTCGAGCTCAAGCACTACGAGCCCACTCGTGAGAGAGGCGCTTGGGATGCGGCTTACGAAAAATTCTGCAAGCTTATCTGATTATCAAAAAACAACTGAACAAGGCGGCAATGTTACTGCATTTCCGCCACTGAAAGATCAAATTATCAACTTGGAGGGGGAAGTAAAATGAAGGATACACAGTACGGTGAGCTTTGTGTGATAGGAATGAAGGGCTGTGAGGCCTTTGCAGAGCAGGTAGATAACTATCTTAAGAGATGGCGCAAGCGTTCCAAGGACGACACCTTTCTCGCAGAAGCAATATGCCCCAGATTCGGCACGGGTGAGGGTAAAGGACTTATCCATCAGTCGATGCGAGGACAGGACGTTTATATCATCTGCGATATGTTTAACTACGGCGTTACCTACCGTATGTACGGTCAGACAGTGCCGATGAGTCCCGATGACCATTTCGCAGATCTTAAGAGAATCGTCGCCGCTATCGCAGGTAAAGCAAGACGAATCACGGTCATAATGCCTATGCTTTACGAGGGAAGACAGCATAAGAGATCCACAAGAGAATCTCTCGACTGCGCTATAATGCTTCAAGAGCTCGTGTCAATAGGTATCACTAATATCATCACCTTCGACGCTCACGACCCCAGAGTCTGCAACGCCATTCCACTTTCAGGATTTGACAACGTGCGCCCCTCATATCAGATGATAAAGGCTCTCATCAAAGCAGTACCTGACATCATCATTGATAAAGAAAATATTATGATGATCTCTCCCGACGAGGGTGCTATGGGCA
>SVRT01000033.1 GCA_015064685.1 Oscillospiraceae bacterium | reverse complement strand
GGTGAGCCTCGGCTCACCGCTTTTACTGTGAAATAAGCGATTCAAGCCTAAAAACTTGAGTCGCTTACTTTTTTTTAAGAAATTGTAAATATACACACTTTACCCTTGACAAAAGTGGTTTCATTCTCCTTTTATTACTTATTCAGCGTAATATTGTAGATAGCATAGGTATGCGACCCCATGTCCTCCTCGCCGCAGTTGAGCCAGAACATCAGTCTGTCGCAATCCTCGCCAAGAGGTACGGTAAAGGTGGTGGGCTCCATTCCCTTGTAGAGAGTGGTTTCCCAAACGCACTCGTCATCCGCGCCGATCATCAACTTGGTTTCATCCTGAACGATCATACTGCTGTTATCCTTCTGCATCGCTACAGTGAAGGTTACGGAGGTATATCCGCTGTCCTTAATATTTGCCATCGCAAATGCGGATTCATGCGCCTCTCCAGCACCTGCAAGGGCGATGACATAGAACCCAAATCCACCGGTAAACCCTGCACTGAGAACAGATGCGCCTGCAATACCGCTCATATCAAGCTCAAGATGGATATTGGTTTTGAGAAGGATTCCCTTGTTATAGGTCTTGTTTCCGACGGTAAAGGTATTTTTGTTGGTCGTTCCGTCGTAATAGCCGTCCTCAACGCTCACCGCTCCGAGCTGCTTGCTGATATGAGAGTTATAAACGTCGTAGAAGCCAAAGGTATCAATAAGGTCGCAGCTTTCTCCAAAGTCCGCAGGCGTTCTCTTGGGGAACAGGTCGGTTTCAACATATCCGTCGGGATATGCAACCATCTCCACGATACCGTACGCGGGACGCTCCAAAGCGTAGTTTGACAATTTACCCGAAACGAATTCAAGATGCTTACAGCCCGTAACGTCCACAACATATTCCTGCGGGATCATGTGAAATTTCATATCGATCGTTTTGATAAGCACGCCGTCGGCGTAGATCTCGATTTGGTCGTTTTCGTAAACGTTACTGTTGGAAATATGTCCTGCCTTAAATGAGATAGTTTTATATTGTCCGTCAAGATTGAAGGACGCATTTGCGGGAAGTGTCTGAAGCACACTGTTCGTCGAGCGCATGATAAGTCCCTCGTTGTACTTCACGCCGCCCATAGAGAAGGTGTTGAACTTGGTCGAGCCGTCAAATACGGCTTCCTCAACAGAGCTGTTAATAGCAAACGCGCCAAGCTCGGATACCATCTTTACGGGACGGTTGGGCAGATCGCGGGAAGAATATACAATCTTGTCAAGCGCTTCTTTGGTGGTTGCCACGTATGCGTCGCCAATACCGAAGAAATTACCCGTACCGTCTCCGTATGCAAGGTTTCCGTCCTTGGTTAACCATCCGAATTTGAGCTGATGACAGCCCTCAACGCTTATCGTCGTCTTTCTTTGAAGCTCGTGGGAGGAATATTCTTCTTCGTGAATGATCTTGCCGTCAGCGTAGACCGTCAGCCACGCCGAGCCTTCACTGTGGTTGGTCGTTCTGTCCGCCACGCCCGCCGTGAAGGTCAGATAATTGTATTTACCCTCAAGGTTAAAGAATACGGACTCTTCACGGTCGGTCACAAGTCCCTGAGACACGTAGGTAGCGATCACGTTTTCATATCGGATACCTGCCATGTTAATGTAGCTTCTGCCCTCGGAGGACTCGTCAACGTTGGGGTAATATTCCGGATTCATTCCGGCGGGGATCATATAGGGCTTCAGATCCTTGATGAGCTGAACGGGCTCACTGCCTGCGGGCTCGGTTACGGGACCCGTCTCGTGTGCCTCGCCCTCCCATACGGTCAGCTCCATAACAGGTATCGTGACGTCCATATCCCCTGCTACCGTCTTAATGCTGAATTTTTCAGCACCCGATACGTTGTAAGTATATCTGACAGGCACCTGATAGTTTGAAAATAAAACCTCGTCTACCAATTTATCGTCTACCCAGAATTGAACGCCTGCAACCATTTCTCCGGCTTTGCCGATCAAGGTAGGAGGCGAGCATTTATACTGGCTGTCATCATAAGGATACGTAATACTGCCGTCATCATGGACCAATTGGGTAATTGTTCCAATTTCGCCACCTATGACAAAGCTGATATTCTCATAGAGCCCATCCAACGGAAGATCCACCTGCGCGGGCTTCTTACCGCTGGAATCTCCCCAGAATTTAAATCCGCCGTTATAAATATGACCGCCCATCCACAGATCCCTGTGATAATAACCGCCATAGCACGGATCATCGACGGGTTTCTCGTACTTATAGATCTCCATATTGCAATCTATGGCAACGGGCTCGTGCTTGTTTACGTAGTAATTCTCAAGGTATGGTGGGTTAAAGTCGGACTCGGTTGTCTCCTCCTCCCCGTCCGGTAGCTCATTGAGGCCGTACATCCAGTTACATCCCGCAAGGGTCGCTACGAGCATCACCACGCAGAGCAACAATGCTGTTAATTTGAAAAGCTTTTTCATTATGTATATTCCTCCATCAGAGTAATTGTTTCAAAGTCTTTTTCATTTTCACCGAAGAAGAAGTAAACGAATCCGTCGAGTGTGTCAAGAAAATCCATCTCGTTGTCAAGGGGATCGTACTGAAACAGGAGCTTTGGAGGATCGTCCGCATAGTTCCAATCGCTCGGCGCTCCAAAGAGCCGCGTGCAGATCTCGTCCTCGTCTGCCTCGGAAAACTCCATTAAGTACGCCTCGGTGTATTTCTCATAATCATCAACGGCGGCGTTGAACTCGTCGATGGCAAGCTCGGGCTCGCCGTCGTGATACCGCACGTCCGCGCCGAGAGCATATTGTCCGTCCTCAGTGTGAAGAAAAATATAGAGATAACCCGTGTGCGGAAGTCTGTTTTCCGTATCCAAATGTGCTATATCGGAGAGCTTGATCTGACAGAAGAAAATCTCATCCTCGTAGAAATCACCATCCCAAGAGAGGGGAACGGTGGGGGTTCCGAAAAATTTACTTGCACCGAGGTCATAAGGCTCGGGAGCTTTTTTTGCCGTGATCTTAATTGCTTTGCCCATACGCTTCTCCCCCTATTCGACTGTCTCAAAGTATATCTCATCGGTCGCGTACCAACCGGGACCGTCGTCACTGGTTTCGTATTGACTTGCTTCAAAGCCGATGATGCCGCCTATTCTCAAATGCTGCGGCTCGTGCTTTTTCTCACCCCTATCGGTTTTGGAAAATGCCGATATTGTGATACCTTTTTCATCGATCGACAATATCTCAAAGCTGCGAAAGGCGTGGAAAATACCGAACAGCTCAATCGTGCTGTATTCGCCCACGGCGGCATCGATCACGACTTCTTCGGCAAAATTTCCCGATGAAGGTCGCCGCGCGCCTATATCGCTATATCTTTTAACTTTCAGCTTCATAATTCACCCTCACTTCTTCCATTCCTCGCTGTCCGGATCACGAGAGGTTGACAGAGGTGAGTTGTCAATATAAGGATCGATATCGTCTTTACGTTGTCTGCGTGCAATAGATTTGTAACACAGATTCTTGAACTCATCAAAGTTATCGAGTATATATTTTACCTCTTCGCTGCCGGTCAGCTCGTAATATTGTCTGTAAAGCTCCAAAGCCTTTTCCGAATTGAAACAACTGAAGTCACCATCTCTGCGGATTCGATGATATTTACCGCAACCGATCTCGGCCATAAACAGAATCTCCTCTGCCGTAGGAGAGAGTGACTTTTCTTTCAACAATTCAAGTGCCCTCTTTTGCTCAGGTCTCGGCGACGTGTTGATGAAAGAGCTCCAAAGTGGCAATCCTTGCAAAAGCCGGGCGATTTCTTCGCAGCTTTCCGGCGCAGGACGTTTTACCACATCCTCCGCTAAGGCTTTAAGATCGAACTGCTCTTTTTTTGTGTCATTCATGGTAATACCTCCGCGTAATTCACTTGTTTTTGGTCTAACGCTTTCGTTGCAATCTTTACACAGCCACATATCGGGGGCAATGTCGATCATGACGTTTTTTCCGTACTTGGAGATAGCACCTCTGCCGTCCAAGCAAACCACGTTTTTACTTCCGCATTTCGGACATTTGACCATTTTATCACTCATTCTTTTCCTCAATCATCAGAACAACGTGATCGCTGCGCGACCATGCGTACTCATTTCTGCCGCCCTGTTCACTCCTTCCGCGCAGACACACGCGGGGATTTTCGAGAGAAATGACACCCTCGATGCCCCCTCGCGCCTCTTCATCAAAGAAGGTGAATTTGATCTCGTCCTCGGTCAATTCATCAATTCTGATTCTCTCGCCGCGGCTTGTTTGGTCCGCACCTTCAAAGACGTCATAGACCTCGTTCCAATAGTGGTCATACCAACTGCCGTAGGTATATTCGTGCGTTTCGCGATCAAGACGGAGAATGTATTTCGACCATTTTTCGTTTATATTACTCATTTTTCAACCTCTGCTATTTTATGCAACGTTATGATATGGAATTGCGGATTTTATCTTCTCGCTCGGGCTCGGTCTTTTCGGTAACGACCGTTGCGCTGAATGCATAATGAGAATTATAGCAGCCCTCGAGATAGGACCATTTTTGATATGAATATACTCCTCTGCATTCCTCGCCCACTCTGACCACGCGCTCATATTCCACAGGTACTATCTCTGATTCCTTGTTATTGGGATCTTTTCTTTCGCTGGAATAGGAATGAACCGTAAACGTGCCGTCGCCGTTGTCCTTACAGCTTATCCAAAAGCTATAGCCCGCAACATGCTTTTCCCCGTCCACAGGGACATACTGCAATGCGTAATCCGGGAAATTGAATTTTACCATTAAATAATACATACCGTCACCCCTTATTTCGTAATAGTTGCGTCAAAGATGCCGTAGGATGGAGAATTACTGTTGTGATCGAGCCAGAAGGTCAGACGCTCGCAGTTTGCAACGTCGACGGTGATCTCTGTAGTTTCCATATCAGAAGTCAATTTGTATTCGCCAACCACCTGATCATCGGCTATAACGTATAGCGTATCGTAGGGCTGTTGTCTGTTATCCACATAATTCTGTCCGTCAACAACACCGATATTAAACTTCAGTGTCTTATACTGCTCCTGAAGGTTGAAGCAAGCAAAGGATGCCTGGCTTATCTCACTTGAAGCAGCGAGAGCCATGAGCGCAAGCGCTCCACCGACAAATCCCGCGACACCAAAGGATCCTGCACCAATAAGTCCACCGGCATCCAAGGACAAGTATACGCAGGTAGAAAGCACAAAACCGCGCGTATGGTTTACACCGTCAATCGTAAAGAACTCTCTGTTGTCGGTGCCGTCGTAAATGCCGTTGAAATAACGGATCGCATCGTGACCGTTGCCCTCACCGCTCATGTATTCATAAGGCATAAAGCGTTCCATAAGACCAACGCTCTCGGGGAAAGGCTCTTGTTCGGGCTTGAAGAAATCAAGCTCGCCGATCTCGTGGGTGTGTACACCGATATCCGCCACCATATAGGTTCCGCGCGTCAGTGACGGCATACCGAGCAGGCTGAACTGAAGCACGTCAACGCCCTCAATATTCAGCTCGTAGCTCTTGGGGAAGGCGGTTGCGGTGAGAGGGTAGCGTGCAAGCTCTACGCCGTCACCGTATACGACGAGAACGTCATCCTTCACATGGCTCTTATCCACGCGTCCAACGGTAAAGGTAAGATACTTAAACTGTCCGCCAAGCTTGAAGTTTGCCTCGGCAGGCATAGCGGCATCCAGGGGAGAGCCGAAGAAGCTGTAGATCGATTCCATAGCGATGCCCTCGTTATAGAAGATATCGCCAAGATAATGACCTCTATACTTGGTCGAGCCGTCGTATACGCGGGTTGCCTTCGTGGAGAACGGAACGCCGATCTCGCTGATAAGCTTATACGAGCCGGGCTCTACTGTCTCGGGCTCTTCTATCACGGGTGCACCAAGAGTCATATTATAAAGCGCATAATCCGCCTGATGTATGCCTGCGTAATCAATGCCAGCGCTTACCTCAATACAAAGAATATGTCCGCCCGTTACGTCAAGAGAATAGCTCTCCGTGGGATTATCATACTCAAGCTCAACGTCAAGGATCTTAACACCGTCAAGGTAGATATTAAGCCATCCTCCGTCCGCATACATGGAGTCCTCGACAACACCTACGGAAAAATTGAACTGCTTATATTTTCCGCCAAGGTTATAATAGGAAGGAGCGCTTACTATCCAGGCATCGTGCATAACAAGTCCCTTGTTATAGTCCTTGCCCGCAACGGTAAAGCTGTCTTTGCCCTTTCCATCGTACACCTTGGTGCTTTCGGTCATATAGAACATAGTCGCTCCCGCAAAGAAGTCGACTGTACCATCCACCGTCTTTACTGTGTCGTCAATGGTACGTGGCTCTACCGAGAGCACGGGATCCGCAATATAGAGGGACGTAAGCTCCCAGTTATCGCGGATGCGGATCACCATTTTCTTTGCACCCGTAATATCCACAGTATAGGAATGTGCTTTTTCAAACGCGTACTGACGCTCCTCAAAAACCTGCTCTCCGTCAAGCAAAATTTCAAATGCCGCATACTCATTGGGGCTTGTCGTCGATACGATACGGTCATCCTTTACACCGACGGTAAAGCTGAACTCGGTATAGGTCTTGCCGTCAAGATAGAATACGGTATCGTTGGTTTTGCCCACACCGGCTGAATTTCCGTTATTGAGCGGTATTCCGTCATAATACGTATTTCCCGCTATACAGAAAGACTCATTTCTGATGTAATTTTGATAGTTCATATTCCCCTCAGAGCTGGGGGACATAATATCGTTGAGGTAATATCCGCCGCCCTCGGCATACATAGATGTACTATATCCATACGAGCCGGAGAACCATTCAAGCATTCTGCCATTGGCGTGGTCATCGCCAATATAAAACCCGTCGGTTATCATCGTGATGCAAAGAATATAATCGCCCACCATAGTGTAATAGTACGCAACTCTGTACGTGCCTTCACTACCCTCAAAGTTGATGTATTCAACGCTTTCATACGATTTGCCGCCTATGGTAGGATTGCGGTTGCTTGTTTGGGTGGTGTTCCAGCCCTTGGGCTTGTTTTTGAAATACTCGCTGATAGAGTACCAAGGATCGCTGACATCTTCTTTTTTCTTCTCAATCGTGATTTCAATCACATCGTCCGTGGCGTCGTTGACTGCGCGGCACTCAACCTTGAATTCGCTGTCCTCCTTTTGCTGTGCCGTTCTGTTTGAAAAGCATGTCAGCGCAGAAGATGCAATTTTTGCGTCACTTTCAAAATACCAGTGTGCGGGCAAATGAAGCGAAAGATTGAAATATTGATTCTTATACGTTTTCTCGGATACAGTTCCCTCAAGGTTAGTGGGATTTTTGTCTGTTTCCTCAGGAGTTGTACCGTCGGTTTTCGGGGGCGTGCTCTCTTCAGTTGTTTCTTCCGGATCTGTAATGGTCACAAATCCGCAGGACGCAAGTGTCGATACTATCATTACAGCCACAAGAATAACTGCAACAATCCTAAACTTAATTTTCATTTTCTCTATCCCCTCACTTTATTTCAAATTTTTTGAAGGTATCATAAAACGGTTCATCCTCACCCGTAGGGATGATTCTTGTGTTTCCCACAAAGTTATCGTTTACCACAAAACCGATCTTTTGATCTTCAAACGCGCCGAATTCAAGCTCCTTTGCGTAATCATAGCCGCACATAACTCCGTCGATCCAAACGCACTCGTCAAGGTTTGTCCACTTGCCCTCATAATAGAAATTTCGAACACCGACACCGTGGGGCTTGCCGTTCTTTACTTCTCCCTCGTATACTGTCTTGTAGGATGGATGCTCGTCCGTTACGGTTTCTGATGCCTCAATAGTTCTGTATCCGGGGAATCCAAAGGCGATAAAGAATATTTCAAGTGCTCTCTTAGCATCATTCGCACTTAATCCGTCCTTCATGAGAAGTCCGTGTGCCTTGACGGCATATCCCTTGAAATTGTAGACATCGTTGATCATTTCAACAAGTGTCTCTCTTGCGCCGCCGTACAACAGCTCTTCAAAAAGCTCGGCATCACGGTCGCCGCCCGTAAGTTTTGCGAGCTTACCCTTACTTTTTGCTTTATCAAACATATCCTCAAAGCCATGCTCTCCGCGGCAAAGCTCTCTTATTGCCCAAATAATATCCATTACAAAATCCTCCTTAAATAAAATCTCCAAGAACCTTGCTCCAAGGCTCTTCCTTGACGTTGATCGTGATGGTTTCGTTTCCGAACTTACGAACAAACCCGAGTCCTTTTTCGGCACTTATGGCAGGGCGGTAGTCCTCATCAAGATAGCGGATACGCATATCATCGTCCACGTATAGCCATCTGAAGGAGTATCCCGTGTCGGGACCGGTATATACGTTTTTGGAGAAAGGATACTCGTTTCCAAGATCATAGCCGCCGGGAGCATAGGGCAGCATTTTATACGTCAGCTTGCTTTGCTCACCGTTTTCGGTTTGCTTTGTAACCCTCGCGTACACGTTCAATATTCGTTTGGAGGTGCATACCTTCATGATATGGCTGACCTCATAGGTAAAGGAATCTCCCTCGATCTCTCCTCTGCGTTCTTCGACTATCTTGAAGATGGCAACGCCGCCTCGGAGGGGCAAAGTATGAATTTCGTCCTTTCCGCCGTCAAGATAAGAGCCGTCAACAACGAAGGAAACCGTGTCATCGGTTACGTCAACGATCTCAAAGCTACTATCCGAGGGGGCTTCCGCGTACAGCCTTTCCATCTCGGCATAAGGAATTTTGCCTTTTCTAATATCGGTACGGTAGGCAGATTTGCCCGAGCCGCCGAAGGTTTCATACATACGAATGATCGTTATACAAGGTTTATCCATAATTCTTCTCCCGTTTGATAAATCTATGTGTTTGAGCAGATCTTCGACTCCAACTTCCGCGCTAACGGTTCTGCCGCAATCGAGGCATACCGTTTTTTCGGAGCGTCGGTCAAATGGATTGCCGTTTTCGCCACCAACCGCCCCGGTGCGGTGTGATCCGCAAAAGGGACACTTTAATTTCACTTTCGACGCCTCCTTTTGTGATCTGTCAGACGATGCGCATTACATTTTCGTACAATTCAAGGAACTTCTGAAGCCGATTGATCAGTTTATCAAGGGAATCGTCGTAATTGATGTGGGGAGGAACCAGCCCGTTTGCAATGGCATAGTTTTGCCATGCTGCCGCATCCAACTGTCCTCCCGACAGACCGCTAAGATCGGAACGAAAAGTGGGATTGC